>RDYN01000067.1:52734-68580 GCA_004293365.1 Oscillatoriales cyanobacterium
AGGTTTGTAGTGAGGACTTTAGTCCGCATCAAGAAGGACTAAAGTCCTGACTACAAACTTTCACATAAAAAGGTTTGTAGTGAGGACTTTAGTCCGCATTAAGAAGGACTAAAGTCCTGACTACAAACCTTGTAGCTAAGCCATTAGATATGTTTGCTGACTGTTCATCGGCAATACTCGCAACCGTCTATTTTTCAAATCTGGTTCTAAGCCTAGTTCTTCCATGGGAATCACGCCCAGCAAAACAGCGGAAACGCCTTCGGGCAATTCTAAACAATCAAATCTGCCTTCTCTGCCCTCTACAATAATTTGAGCGTCGGCAAAAATTCGACCTTTTTTGATGCCAGCCGATGTTTCTACATCTCTTTCTCCTACTTGTATTAAGCCTAATTGGCTAATAATACGAGCTGGCAAGGCAAGCAGAGTGGCTCCAGTATCGACTAGAACTTTGTCGAGAGTGAATGAACGAATTTCACCCGCAGGAATGAACCCGCGCTCAGCGAGAACTCGATCGATGCGATTCGTGACGGTGATTGTAGTGATTACTTGACCCATTTGTTTGCCTTGAAGATTGGGGAGTACCAGGGTCATATTATTTTACCTCTTTGAGTGTAATAACTGGATATTTCTCTTGTAATGCTATCTAGAATCGTGCTGGGTTAGTTAAAATCGTTTTAGTGACCTGTTAAAGTTAGAATTTGCCTCAACGCATGACACCAGAACCCAACTCTCCTCAACCCAATCCTCCTAAGTCGAACGTGACTGTAGAAAGCCCTAACGGTGCGCTCCCTACTGTGCCGCCAGAAGCCACGACAATCGTTGCTACTGCTGAACCGGCAAAACCGCTGCCACCGCCGCCTCCAACTCGCAAGGTTTTATTGCCGCAGCAGCCTGCACAAACGACTGCTGAGATGACGGCTTCGGTGCTGACGCTGGCGGCGATCGCCTCGATGATTGTCGGGCTCGCTAACGATAGCATTTGGATCGGCTTATTTGGGGCTATCGGTGCGATCGGCATATCGCTGCGGATGATGTGGCCGAGTTGGGGCAAAATCTGGGTGCAGGTAATTCCCCCGACTTGGCGCACGCTAATTATCTCCTGCTTCGGGCTGTTAGCTGGGATTGTGGGCTTGCTGATGCTCAGCGGTACTAATACTGAACCGGGAAGCCGCAACATCCAAATCAACTGGGATGCGATCGGAGCTCTCGGCGAGTTAATCGGCGCTTTGGGGCAAATTTTGATCGCAATTTTGGGCGTTTACGTGGCTTGGCGCCAGTACGTGATCTCGAAGGATTTGACGATTCAGCAAAATCGCATTACTCAGCAGCAAACGATCGATGCTTATTTTCAAGGGGTTTCTGACTTAGCCCTTGACGAGCAAGGGTTTTTGGAAGATTGGCCGCAGGAAAGGGCGATCGCCGAAGGCCGCACCGCTGCAATTATGAGCAGTGTGGATGCTGAAGGTAAAGCGAAAATTCTGCGGTTTTTGTCGCAGTCGAGATTGGTTACTCCTCTGAAGCGCGATCGGCTTTTAGGCCGCCCCATCCTTGACGGAGATGGCGGCTACGCTGAAGACAGAGATCACGGCCTCCGCGTCATCGATTTAAACGTCATGTTAGCGGGTGCTGACCTCGCTGGCACCGATTTGCGGTGGACTGAGTTGAGCGAAGCCAACCTTGTCCGGGCCAATCTCAGCAAGTGCGATTTAGTGAAAGCAAACCTCTCGCGCACTATTCTGTACGACGCCAATCTCGCTCGCGCCGACTTGAGAGCCACCAAATTATTCTACGGCTCGGCAGAAACTGCATCTCCCCGCAGCCGCACGGAATTTGCCAACTATCAAACGGGCGAACATACGGGCGCTGTGGTTGAACGCGCTGATTTCACTGCTGTCAAGCGGCTGTCGGACGAGCAGCGCTATTACTGCTGCGCTTGGTGCGGATCGAAGTCGAGAGAGACTATTCCCGGCGGATGCGAAGGTATTCCCAATAAACTCGGACGCTAAAATTAGCAGTACCGCTGTACTTACGTATATATTTGGCGATCGATAGGCAGCCGACTATACTGTATTTAAAATCAACAGTCTGGCGCTGTTTTAGCGATGACAAATACTGATTTAGGGCTAGAAGTAAGTCCGCGTCAAGCAGGCACTAAAAGCAGAGATGGGTTAATTTTTGTAATTACTATGTGGTTGCTGAGCCGATCGGTAATTGCGATCGGAATGCAGCTAATTGCTCCTTTAGCCTCCAAAAAACCGCTGGTGTATTATGATGTGCCACCTTTGGATTTTGTGAATGGCTTCATTCCCAAAATCGGGTGGGAGTTGTTCTCCCATTGGGACGGCAAATGGTACACCAAAATCGCTACTCTTGGTTACACCTACGCCGATGACGGACAACAGCATTCAGTTGCCTTCTATCCGCTGTTCCCCTTACTAATTCGGGGGCTGATGACCCTCGGAATGCGATCGGACGCAGCAGGGGTATTAATCAACTCTTTTGCATTTTTGGGCGCATTAGTGCTGATTTATTTTTGGGTAGAACAGCGATACGATACTGGTGTTGCCAAATGGACAACCGCTATGCTAGCTTGGTGTCCGTTCTCGCTATTTTGCACTGTCATGTATACAGAAGGATTGTTTCTGTTTCTGACAGCATCTGCTTTGCGATCTTTTGAGAGGGGCGAGTATATTTGGGCTGCTGTTTGGGGAGCTTTGACAACTGCTACTAGGGGGCCGGGAGTAGCACTGATACCTGCTTTTTTGCTGACAGCTTGGAGGGAAAAAAGACCTCCACTTGCTTATTTTGCAGGTTTGGCTAGCGCTCTTGGGATATTTTCATTTAGCATATATTGTGCTATTCGCTTTGGAGATGCTTTAGCATTTGTTCATGTTCAAAAGGGATGGGTTCAGCCGAGTTGGTTCGAGGTATTGATTAAAGCTGTCAAATTGGAGCTGTCTGCTATCAGTAGAATTGTGATGATTTTTGGCAGCGGCTATTTGTTGTGGTTTTTTCGCAAAAAGCTTACCACTATTGTTTTGACTTACGGTTTTTGCTCCTTGGCACTGCTGCTTAATTCTGGAGCTTTGCGATCTGTAAACCGCTACGCCTACGGTGTTGTTGCGCTATCAATAGCTCTCGGCTTGTTGCTAGCAGCTAAGCCTCGTTGGGGTTACGGGTTGATGGGATTTTTTGGTATATTTCTGCTGTACGTTTCCGTGAGATTTGCAGGTTGGCTGTGGGTAGCTTAGGGGCGATTGTTGGGGAGAATCTTTTGCATAAACTTAATTTACTGTACCTCCCAAGCTGCCTGAAAAAAGTCTCTTTCGCACAACATAGCGTAGCGATAGGTTGCTTCTACTTCCGGTATAGATTCGGCATAGCGATCGACCAAACTTTCGAGCCGTGAAGCTAAAATCTCAAACTCAGGGCTGCTATAGGTTAAAATCCAGTCGCTAAAGGCGTGTTCCGGCATATTAGGTTTAGCTAACTGCTGTCCCAAAAAAGCATACAACCGCAAGCAAGGAGTCATCGCCGCTACTGTCAAACCGACACCGCTTCCCCAAGCTGTTGCTAATAAAAAATCCGTGTAGCGGCGGGTAGCAATTCCCGGTTTAGCCTCTTGCAAGTTTACACCCCATTTCGCTGCATATCCTTGATGCAGGTGCAATTCTTCTAAAACGCCACTCCCGAGATTGTGGAGGATTTCAAATCCCTCCCAGTCGGGTGCTTTTGCCGCAGCAATACTGTAAGCGCGAGCAAATGCTAAGAGAAAAAATGCGTCTTGTGCAACATAATATGCAAAACTATTTTGGGGGAGGCCGCCGTCAGCAATGCCCAGAACAAATGGGTGTTGCAGGCAAGCTTCCCTTAAATCTTGATTTGCTTGCCAAAGATAATAGGAGGTTTTCATGCGATTTTTAATCTATCGGTTATGATTGTAGTTTTTAAAGTCCGGCTAAACATCTATGATAACAGATATATTTGGCTTGATTCCATTGGTTGCTCTGGGGCTTTTGTTTCTCATATTTGAAAAGATAGATAATTGTTGGCGCAGTGCTATTTTGTCCGCAGCAATTGTTTGGGGAGTTATTGTAGCTTTATCTACTGAAATTTTCAGTTTATTTCGGTTGCTGACTTTTGAGTGGGTGTTGGCGCTGTGGTTGTTAGCAAATATTCTCGGCTTGATGGTTTATCTAAAATTTAAACCTGTCAAGCCAATTTTTGAGAAAAGTCAAGAGGAGAAATTTTCTAGTGTCTTAGCGGGGTTGCTAGGCGGTGTATTATTTATTTTTGCTGCGGTTGGTTTAATTGCTTTAGTTTCACCGCCTAACAATTGGGATTCTATGACTTATCACATGAGCCGGGTTGCTCACTGGATGCAAAACCGCAGTGTAGAGCATTATCCCACTTCTTACGTGCCGCAGTTGTATCACCCGCCGGGGGCTGAGTTTGCGATTATGCACTTTCAGATTTTAAGCGGGGGCGATCGCTATGCTAATTTGGTACAGTGGTTGAGTATGGTGGGAAGTGCGATCGCAGTTTCTTTAATTGCTAAGCAACTGGGCGCTAATGGGCGCGGTCAAGTTTTTGCTGCTGTTTTTGCTGCGACTTTGCCGATGGGTATCCTTCAGGGTTCTAGCACTCAAAACGATTATGCTGTATGTTTCTGGGTAGTGTGTTTTGTTTCCTGCGGTTTAGCCGGACTCGAAGCAGGAATCACGGGGATTAATACTTTCAAAATTGGTGCGAGTTTGGGTCTAGCTCTCTTGACAAAAACGACAGCTTATATATTCTGTTTGCCTTTTATTATTTGGTTTTTTGTAGGAGGCATTAAAAGCTTTCGGGGGAAAATGCTGCAACCAATTTTGCTTATAGCCGCTGTAACTTTTGTTTTGAATGTCGGTCACTTTTGGCGAAATTACGATTTGTTCGGTTATGCGATCGGAGCGCCAGAAAGTTTTACCAAAGAATATAAAATTGAAGCAATTACCCTGCCAACTTTCCTGTCAAATGTCATTAGAAATTTAGGTATGCAAGCAGGGACGAGGATTTCCCGCATTAACGGTGCGATCGTGGGAGTAATTAACGTCCTGCACCGAATACTGGGCGTAGCAACAAACGACGCACGCATCACTTGGCCTCCCGGACAAGTATTTGCGATCGCCACACCGTCATTTAATGAAAACACAGCTACAAATCCCATTCACTTTTGGCTGATATTTGCCGCGAGCGCCATTATATTTAAAACTCGTATTTTGAGAAAAACCCAAATAGTAGTAACTTATTTAATTGCTGTAATAAGTACGTTTTTACTGCTGTGTTTTCTCCTTAAATTGCAGCCTTGGCACGGCCGCCACCACCTATCAATATTTGTATTGTTTTCCCCAATATTTGGATTAGCAGTATCGCAATTATCAAATCATAAAAACGCAAATTATCTGGTGGCAATTCTGATTTTAATGTCGCTACCGTGGGTTTTTCACAACAACTTTAGACCTCTCGTGGGAGATGGTAACATTTTTAATAGCAGCAGACACGATCTTTACTTTACAAGCCGCCCGAATATCGAGGTTGCTTACAATACAGCAGTAGATTTTGTTAAAGCTCAAAACTGCACGAATATAGGACTGTCATTTTGGGCTAAAAATGCCTGGGAATATCCCTTGTGGGTGATGTTTCCAGAGCCGGGAAAACCAGCACCTCGCATCGAACATATTTCTACTATCGATCCAGTTGTCAAGCAAAAATTAAATTCCGAACCTTACAAAAGTTTTATCCCTTGTGCGATAATTTACCAGTCTACAAAAAATGACGGCAAACAAGGAAAAGAGATAGTCCTCAAAAATCAAACTTACGCACAAAAATGGTCGATGGAGCCACTGAGAGTGTTTGTGAAAAAATAAAGTTTTGATTTATTTGATTTAACCGTTGACACCAGATTTTACAACACAAACTGAGATGAACAATATACCTAAGTATTCCTTGATAATTCCCATCTATAATGAAGAAGAAAATCTCCCAGAATTGTACCGACGAATTAGTGCTGTGATGGATCGAATGGACGGCGCTGTAGAATTAATTTTAATCAATGATGGCAGCCGCGATCGCTCTCTGGAAATTTTGCGAGAATTGCACGAAAAAGACTCGCGGATTTGTTATCTCAGTTTCGCCCGCAATTTCGGCCACCAAATAGCTGTAACTGCTGGTTTAAACTTTTCGAGCGGTCAAGTTGTAGTCATCATGGACGGCGATTTGCAAGACCCGCCAGAGCTAATTCTAGATATGGTAGAACAGTGGCGGCTCGGGTATCAAGTTGTGTACGCTCAGCGCACTCAACGCCGTCAAGAAGGTTGGTTTAAGCGGTTGCCAGCTTATATGTATTATCGCATTTTGCGCCATCTTGCTGATGTGGATATTCCCATAGATACGGGGGATTTTTGTTTGATGGATCGGTGTGTTGTGGATGTGCTCAATGCTATGCCAGAACGCAATCGCTACATTCGGGGACTGCGGGCTTGGATTGGTTTTAAACAAACTGCTGTTAAGTTTGAACGAGATCCGCGTTTTGCTGGCGAGGTTAAGTATACTTTCAGCAAATCTTTTGCTTTGGCGATGAACGGTTTAGTCTCTTTTTCAAAGGTTCCTTTGCAACTGTCGATTTATTTGGGTTTATTTTCGGCTTTGGTGTCTGTTTTAATGGCTTTTCTGGTTTTGTACTGGCGTCTTTTCTCTCCGGGTGCGGCATTAAGTGGTTTGACAATTATAATTATGGCGGTTTTCTTTTTGGGTGCGGTGCAGTTGGTCAGTATTGGGATTTTGGGCCAGTATATTGGGCGGATTTATGAAGAGGTGAAGGGCAGGCCACTTTATACGCTGGGAGAAGTTGCTGGTTTTGCCGATCGACACCGATCGTAAAAAAATTATCAAGTAATAATCAAAAACACCCACTTGGGTGATAAATTTATGTCAATGGGCTTTAACCCAGACAAAAGTAGCAGTTTGACTAAATAGAAACTACCGAATTAAACGTAAAACAAGCTCGCGCTTTAGATTCCCGACTTCTTAAAAAAGTCGGGAATCTAGGTATTATATTTTTTTAGGTGGACTTACTTACCTACTTATAAAACAATACGGTTGACTTAAGACAGATCCCCCCTAACCCCCCTTCGATGCGGGGGGGACAAGAAAGCTCTTAAAGTCCCCCGACAATCAGGGGGATGCGAGGGGGATCTCCGGGCATAAAAAGTGTTAAGTAAACTGTATTGACTTATAAAAGCTTCGACGCCATCAGAGCAACAAGCACAATTAAACCTAATCCTTGGCGAAAGTAATTAACGCCTTGAAATAATTCTTCCCAAGCCCAAGTAAACAAGGATCCAAAAGCTACTAGCTCGAATCCTAGATGAATTTTACCTGCGGTAAAGATGAGGGTTGATAAAGTAGCTACAATCCCGACAATTAGCGGTAAATTTGGCGGTTGAGCTATAACAATGTTGCCTTCGCTGTCCCGGAATACTCGATCGAACAACGTATCTTGTCTGATTTCCATGAGTTTATGCTGTTAATGTAATAAAAGGTAGGAATTGTTTGATAGGCAACCACAAAATAGGCAACCACAAACACGATCGGCTTGATGTTTAGTTGTTTGTATTATGATAGTAAAATTCAAATATTTAAATTTCATCTATCGCTAGAAACAGTTGTGATGAGAATGCGATCTATAATTGGACAGACTAGCGATCTCATGTCCGGTTTGTAGTTGGGTTTGTAGTCACGACGAAGAGTCGTTTCTTAGAGATTTGGAGGTTGGTCACTCCCCTCACAAATCCTCTGCCCGCTTAATTGATGCTTTTTTCCCCGCTGCGACGCAGGCCACTACTAAACAAGCGCTGCCTAGGGCGATCGGCTGCACGGTTTCACCAAGCAAAATTGCCGATGCCAGAATAGTCAAAAACGGTTGCAATAGCTGAATTTGCCCTACCCTGGCAACTCCACCCATTGCCATCCCGTGATACCAGGCAAAAAATGCTACAAATTGACTGACAACACTCACATAGGCAAAACCCAACCAGGCACTCGGTGTAGCTATCAACCCTTGTTTTAAAACAATAAATATTGTGGGCAAAACCTCGAAAGGAGCAACAATCACCAACGCCCAACTGATAACTTGCCACCCCCCTAAAACCTTAGCTAATCGCCCACCTTCAGCATAGGCAAAAGCAGCAGCAATCACAGATCCAAACAGCGCTAAATCTGCGGGTTGAAGGTGTCCAGCACCGCTAATAATTCCAAAAACGACAACGGTTGTACTACCGACAATGCTAGCAATCCAAAAAGTGAAATCAGGGCGATCGCCCGCTCGCAAAACCCCTGCGATTGCTGTTGCTAAAGGCAACAATCCTAAGACTACAGCACCGTGGGCGGCAGGTACTTGCTGCATAGCCCAAGCCGACAGTACCGGAAATCCCAAAACCACTCCCAATCCGACAACTAATAAACTCCGAAATTGCTGTTTTGAGGGAATGGGTTGATGGGTGAACCGCAGAGTCAATGCTGCTAGTATGGCTGCTACCAATCCGCGTCCAAAACCTACAAAAAGCGGGTCTAAATCGAGTACAGCGGCTCTGGTTGCCGGGAGTGTCAAACTAAATCCAACTACGCCCAAAAAACCGTAAATTAAGCCGATACTTTCTGAATTCAAGTGAAATTCTTTCCAGTATAATTTCATTTAGTCTCCAATATTGCTGAACTTGGGCGAGAGAGGTTGCACCTTAACCATATTACTTCTGAAAGTAGCAATTATGCTCTTACCCACCAATGCTACAATAATCTGTAAACTTCTGTCTTTCTTAACTCTGCGTTCTCTGTGTTCTCTGCGGTAAAAAAATATGTTCAAACTCTACGAATATTCGCCTTCGGGGAATTGCTACAAAATCCGCTTGCTCTTAACTCAGCTCAATATTCCCTTCGATCGCACAGAAATTAATATTCTCCAAAAAGAAAGCCGGACACCCGAATTTTTGGTCAAAAATCCCAATGGCCGCATTCCGGTTTTAGAGATTGCAGCGGGTAAGTTTCTGTTTGAATCGAATGCGATTATGTTTTACTTGAGCGAAGAAACTGAGTTTTTCCCCAGCGATAAATTTGAACGAGCTCAAGTAATGCAGTGGTTGTTTTTTGAGCAGTACAGCCACGAACCTTTTATTGCAACTTCTCGTTTTTGGCATATGACAGGGAAAGCTGAGGAATATCAAGAAGCACTGCAACAGAAACAAGCACCGGGTTATGCTGCTTTGGGGGTGATGGAAGGGCATTTAAAACAAAATAAGTTTTTTGCGGGCGATCGCTATTCTATTGCTGACATCGGTTTATTTGCTTACACTCACGTTGCTGGAGAAGGCGGATTTGATTTGACGGGGTTTCCAGCAATTAAAACTTGGATAGAGCGAATCAAGAATCTGCCTCGATATATTAGCATTACAGATTAAGATTGCAGTTGGCTGCATTCTGGCATTACAATGTAAGTATAATGCCATAAAGTCTCCTATGAATCAACGCTTATTTTGCTTTGTAGTATTTAAATAAAGAAGTAAAATTGTGAATACTATCATTGATCGTATTATATTAATCCAATATATTGTCCAATAAAAGCGTAAAACTATCGTATCAATCAAGAATCTTGTTGTATAATTTAAACAGATTGCCGGACTTTATATTGAAAGATATAATAATTGAAACAGAGAATCTGTACGCAAGGTTTTCGGGTGTAATTAATCGGGTTTAACACGAGACAATAAATAAATAATTGTGAATGAAGACAAGAATTTTAGGATTAGACCCCGGCTTGGCAAATCTCGGTTACGGCGCGATTAGTTGTCATATTATCCCCGGTAAACAAGACGAAAATAGCGTTTCCCTGATTGATTGCGGCGTGATTAAAACAACGCCAAAACAGGAAATGGGACAGCGTCTAAAAACAATTTACGAAGATTTGCACACGGTAATTGATGAGGTAAAACCCGATTTGGCAATTGCCGAAAAACTGTTTTTTTACAAAATGGGAAATACCATACTTGTAGCCCAAGCACGGGGCGTTTTGACGCTAGTATTGGCTCAGTGCGGAGTGCCGCTGTTTGAGTTTACGCCTGCTCAAATTAAGAAAGCTTTGACAGGCCGCGGCAATGCTGATAAATCGGAAGTGCAAGAGGCCGTGGCGCGGGAGTTGGAGTTGGGTTATATTCCGAAACCTGATGATGCGGCGGATGCTTTGGCGGTGGCTTTGACTGGTTGGTACGACGATGATATTTGTCCTAAAAAAATACCCTTGGAAACTGGAAAAGTTTGATTTGAGGGCTGGCAAATAAATACAATTCCAGGTATGCTAGAAAGGTAGGAAACAAAAAAATGATTTTCAACAATCGTAGAATATAACAATTTTTGGGTTTGTTTTACCCGATGTGTAAGGTGCGTCGCGACTGGAAAACTCGATTAAATTTATGGATTTTGGAGAGCGACGCACCTACAAATACTAACTTTTTGGTGTACATTTTATTCCAATTTTAAAATGTCTTACTAGAGTTATTAATGATATACAAATTATCTGTAATTTGCCTAACTTCCCGCCGGACACGGCAATGCCGTTTCCCTACATAAGAGTTCCGCTAATTTCTATGTAGCCATTCCATCGCGACAATATTCACTTTTCACATATTGTCTCACCACTGGCGATAAACTGAACAGCGCGTGATTATCCTGTGCTTCTTTTTCAATCAATGCTCGATTTCCCAAAGATTGCAGTACATTGAATAAATCGTCGGGCGATAATTGCACATTTTCTAGCAATTTAGAAATTGAAACAGGCTCGATTTCATTCGCGATGCAGCACATGACCTGTTTCTCTAATTCCGATAGGCGATCGCACTGCTGCTGCAATCTTGCTTTCAATTCATCTCCCAAGAATAGCATATCATATTTTAAGAATTCGGCCACTCGACCGCTAAATAATTCTTGAATCATGGCTGCAACTATTTTTAACCACAAGGGATTGCCTCGATAAATGTTAATCAGGGTTTGCCATTTCTCCGGTTCGAGTAAACCTTTTTCTCGGAGTATTTCGCCTGCTGCTGCACCTAAACCGTTGAGTGGTAAGGCGCGAACGCGGGCGTTTTCTCTGTTTAATGCGACAATTTCTCTAGGCGGTTCCCAACTATTGACGATTAAGCAACTGTTGTGGCAAGTTTCGCCGATACGTTTGAATAGTGTGCTGTAATTTTCATATTCTGGTCGATAATTTCCTGCTATTTGTCGGCTGCTGAGAATTGTTTGTACGTCGTCTAGGATGATGAGGCAGCGGTGCGATCGCAATTTGTCGATTAGCAGTGATAGCAGTTCATCGGTGCTGGCTGGCAAAACCCCCCCTTCGCCCCCCCTTGCTAAGGGTGGGGATTGATTAGATAAAAATTTAAGTAGGCTTTTTAGGGTTTTATGGAGGGTTGGGGATGTGCCGAGACTTCGCCAAATTATATATTCAAATTGATGCTGGATTTGTGGGAGGAGGTGGAGTGCGAGATTGGTTTTGCCAATTCCGCTGAGTCCTAATATTGCGACTAGGCGGGTGCGATCGTGTACGATCCACTGTTGTAGGGTGGCGAGTTCGGATGTGCGATCGTAAAATGAGCTGATATCTGGTGCGTCTCTTAAGTCTTGGCGGATTTCGGGTTGGGTGTTTTCTGGGGGAGAGGGCGATCGATCTTTTGGAACTTCTGGAGAGTGTGAAGTTTCTGGACAAAAGTTAACGTTACCAATTTGTACAACGTCTTTCCAGTAATGTGATGAAACAATGGAAAATTGCTGCCTTTTCAAGGTGGACTTAAAATTAGACTTATTAACTGCTTCACCTAATACATCTGAAAGTATTTTCCATAATTCCGAAGCAACATCCCTAGCATGACCCTCACTACAATGAGCTTCCTGTGCGATTTTCGGGTATTTTTGACCTTGCCAAGCACCAAGCAATATAGCCTCTTGCACGTTGTCGAGGTGTTTTCCTGTTTTAGAGAAAACAAGGTTGTCGGCCAATTTTAAGATTTCTTCAGCGTCCATCGATCGGGGTGGTGTTCGGGTTTTAGCTATTATATCCGACATTTTCCGATATTACCAGATAAACTATGACTTTTTACTAAACTGTGATTTGTAAAACTACCGACATTTTCCGATCTTATCCGGCTTGACAAAACTTTATATTTTTAGGGATTATAAGAAAAATTACTAATGAAGTAGTAAATATGGGTCCCGTCAAATTCAACAAAGAAAATGTAAATAAACTTACAAGAGGTATGAAAGGTGTATATGGGATATATGATGCAGAATTCCCAAAGGGAACGGCATACCTAGGGATGTCTGAGTCCTGCATTCGGGAAAGGCTATTGGCTCACTTAGAACCGAACAATAGGAACGGGAGCAAGACGATCCATATGCTTGTCGAACACAATCATGATTTATGGTTTTCTTACGAAGAAACTTATAATCCCCGTCTTCAAGAAGCAGAAGAAATTTTTAGGTTGCAGAAGCCACCAGCAAATAGAAGATATGAGTGGAAACCCTTAAGAGAGGAATGGGGAAGCCTATAATTTTTTGACTGACAAGTGTCCTCAAGTTTAATCAAATTTTTGTTTGTGGCTTCCTCTAATTTTTCTTGATAAGGAGTTTTCTCGTGGCAATCGATCTAGATTTATTCTCTGGCAGTAATTACCGCTCGACTATTCAGCGGTATTGCAATCAACTAGGATGGAACATTAACGACATCAACGATCGCCGTACCATCATGAATTTTACAATGAATTCTGATAGTACCCAGACACTCTTTATCATCCGCTATGACACAACGCTAGAGTTTTCAGTGCCAAGTGGTGTCAAGTTTAACAGTGATAATGATGTTCCGGGATGGATATCTACACTTATGCTCAAAGAAAACTCTAAGTATAAAATAGGTTTCTGGAGTATAGAACAGATTAATGATCGACCAACTTTTTCGATCATGCACAATGCTGAAATCAGTTTGATTGACGTGTCATACTTCCAAAAAGTTGTAATGAAATTAATTCAAGAGTGTGATAACTTTGAGCAGACTATTTCAAAAGCATTGAGGGGGTATTAATCCAATCTGTAGAGTAGTTACAAATAGGTAATTATGGAGAAAATAACATGGAAACTGTACCTGTAAAGATGTCAGATATTAGAGTTCCCAATCTGAGTGAACTCAATCCAGCCAAAATACGCGCTATAGAAAATTCTTCCGAATCTTTATCAAGTCTGCTTCACGATCAAGACGATCCAATTGTTCTCTATCGCGGTACACCTCCTTACGAATTGTGTGACGGCAGACACAGAGTTTATTTGGCGGATCAACGAGGCATTAAATTAGTTCCGGCTGCTTTCAACTAAATCTAATGAGAAAAGTATAATTTACTTATTAGCAAAAGAGCGATCGCCCTTTCTTTCCTAAAGTGCGATCGCTCTTTTTTTGAGTATTCCTAACTATGTCGATCCAACACCATAGGCGATTTTTACGGCTTTGACAATCTTTGATGATATCGGGTATATTGCCACTATGTCTGATTTGACATTTAATCTAAAACAACCTAAACTATAGATGGTAGATTCAGAAAGTAAACCCATTGTCTGGCTTAGTGGTGAAGTAAAAACACCCCCCTTTTCTACTGATGCGCGTATTCAAGCCGGATTTCTGCTCCGAAAGCTACAGGATGGCGAAAACCTATCTATGCCATTATCTCGTCCTATGCCAAGCATCGGAGAGCGTTGTCACGAGCTGCGTATAAGCGATTCAGAGACAAGCAAGGATTGGCGCATCATTTATCGAATTGATGTAGATGCTATTATTCTCTTAGATGTCTTTAACAAAACCACAAATAAAACACCGAAATTTATAATAGAAAAATGTAAAAAACGATTGAAACAATACGACCTAATTTGAATTGATATCGGGAAGGTATTTTTATGGATCAAGCTAAACGCCAACGCTTAGAAGCAGCCGGATGGACTATTGGCACTGTAGAGGAATTTCTCGGACTTTCGCCAGAAGAAACAGCATTCATCGAAATGAAACTTGCACTTAGTAAAGCCATCAAGCAAAACCGGATTAGCCAACAGATGACGCAGCACGAGCTTGCCCAAAGAATTAAGTCTAGCCAGTCAAGGGTTGCTAAAATGGAATCTGGCGATCCTTCCGCTTCCCTCGATCTTCTTGTTCGCACTTTGCTCACCTTTGGTGCTACACGTCAAGACATTGCTGAGGTAATCCTTAACAGTGCTTCCTCACAGATATCTCCTCTTAACTGAGTTAGCATTCAAGTTCGATCGCCCTTTTTTTAACTTCATCCGCAAGAGCGATCGCCCTTTCTTGAGTTACACGATGAAGGACACGGCAGTGCCGTTTCCCTACGAATATCTGTTATTTTAGGTCATATTTGTAGGGACACGGTAATGCCGTGTCCGGCTTCTAATCCCTGCTGTCTGCAAGCAAAAAACCTAATTTGGGTGTGGCGAATGCACCTTAGCAGCATCATCAACCGCAGGATGAATTAAGGTCGATCGCAAATCTTGCCTAATTTCCGATTTCAAATACTTGCGCTGCAAAACCTGCCATTTTTGCCAAGCCCCGTAGCGTTTTTGGGCCAACAAACCAGCCAATTTCGGCAACTCTTTTTGCAAATCGCGATCGACAAAATCTGTCAGAAACTCCCCTAAAACTTCACTGTCTTGAATATCGCCCAAACATTCCTGAACAGCTTTCACATCTTCGACATAAGCTTCATAAGCCGGGCCGTAAAAATCGCCAAACAGATTCATCAAATAGCGAACCCGCTTAGCTTGCTTCCGCAAATCGTGCAGAATAGTTCCCTCCGCTGCTAGCTTCTCTTCCACAGCCGACTCATTCAAATCATCAGAAACTTTAACTTTCCCATCCTCATATTCCGTGCCCAGCAGCCAAGCCGGATGCAGGAAAAACTCGCTGACTTGAGGTAACAGCAAATCCGGCAAAACCTCAGCAATTGGCAAATGTTCGATCGCCCGAAACTGCGGTTTTTCTATCCAATTCTCGATCGACTCTTTCAGCGACTGGTAACTTTTGTGTTCCAAAACAGCCCTCACCCGTTTCAAAGCCCGACGGCGCTGTTTGAGCAAACTCAACAAAGCCTCATCCAAAACTTCCTGTTCATCAGCCGGCAAATTCGGGTAATAGCGGTTTTGGAGACTTTCGAGCATCACATCCAAATCTCTGAGCGTTCCCAGAATCCGCCCCACCTTACCAATTTTGCGTTCAGAAGCTGCTTTTGGCAAGTCTAAAACCGGAGCAAAACCCGTTACAGCCGATCGCAAACGCCGCATTCCGACTCGCATTTGATGAAGTTCTTCTGCATCTTTGTCTTTGAGAACTTCATCCTCGTGCTCTACTGTTTTGCGGTAATATTTCTCGATCGCACCAGAGGCTGCGTCTCCGAGAGTTTTGACTTGAGTTTTAACTTTTGCTGATGTTTTTACGTTCATGGTTGATGTAGAGTCCACTTTCGCGATCGACTTTAATTTTGATTTCAAGGCTTTTCTAATAAGGTTTTAAATCCTAGCACACACTTTTCATTGATGAACCACAGCAATAATAAATCTTAATGTAAAGTGCTTGACAATTTATCCAAAGTCAGCATTTAGTAATTAATTTGCGATCGCACTTGCGCCCTCAGAAACCCGGTTTCTTCATATATTTCTGGTTTTTAGTCGCAAATTTTGCTCAGAAACCGGGTTTCTTGTCCCCATAGGGAGGTGATG
>RDYN01000010.1 GCA_004293365.1 Oscillatoriales cyanobacterium
AGTTATTTTAATTGTGTGTGGATTAGTAAGACTCCGCATAGGAGCTTTAGTTCTTTCGAGTTAATATGGCGAGTAAATCAACTGGATAAAATTAGTATTTAACCTCCTATGATTGAGCAAAATTTCAACAATAAATGCTGAAAACCCTGATAATTCCGTTCTTTGATCTGGCAATTAAAAAGTAATGAAAAACTGCTCTCATCCGCTCTGACAAAAGATTTCACAATTCTTGGAGAGGTCTATTAGGTAGGGAGGAGTTTGACTTACCCGATGCTCGGAAATCCCGTATTCGCCAAGAAGACGGATTTTATAAATTGGCGCGGGTTCCGGATCGAGAGTTTCGGTTTCCACGGGGACAGCCTCCTCAAAAGGAAGTAATTCCTTAGCGGTTACCTCTACTGAGCATGAGCCGCGGTCCTGAGATTTGAAGCTAAGAGCATCGGCAAGGACTTGAGACGCCCAGTGACTCAGAGAAACCTTAGAGTTTCTCTTGGGAGGGGGCAAACAAACTGTGAAAGATTTCGCTAGGAAATCATTCATTTTTTTCAACTCTCTAATCGATCGGGCGATTAGCACTTCGACAAGAGTTTCAGCAGTGTCTGGCAAACTAAAGTCGGAAAATTCGAGCTCGAATTTTTCCAGGGCTGACAATATAGCGCTTTTATACTCGGGAGTGAGTTGCATGAGCGTTTTTGGGTGATTTTGAACCTTGCTTTGCAGTCCCTGGCAGGTCGTTTTTACTGAGGCTGCCGTCTCTCAGGGGTTTGGGGTGCTTTGCTCGGCGATGGAATCATCATATCACTAATAAGTCAAAATAGCTAGTCATTTTGGCTATATCCAGGGCAAAAATAATCGGGATATCGCGGGACATCCCGATGTCAGCTAAACAGCAATCAAGTCAGAGTGTACGACCTCCACAAAGCTTGACAACGATACAGGTAAATCATCCCACCGAACATTCAAGGCTTCACAAAGGTCAAGCCAATCCTTACGGGTCATAGCCGGCTCGTTACCTAGATTTTCCCAGCGCTGCAAGGTTCTCAGTGAAATTCGATTATCTAGCCTAGCTACTAATTGCTCTCTACTTAACCCTGCGCGCTCTCGCAATTGTCGCAACACAGTAACTTTCCTGGGTGAAGGTTTACTTTTCTCCTTTTCTGTCATAATCAATTACGAGCCAAATTGACTAGCCAAATTGACCCGACCTATAAACAACCAGCGATCGAGCTTGAATTGGAACCTCAGCTCTGTCGCCATCCCCATTCTCGCAAACAAGCGATCGCCGCCGAACACGCCCCGCCAACCCCCCAAACCTTCCATCCATGCATCCATGCATCCATGCATCCATGAAAACTCTTTCATCGCTAATTATTTGGTTGGCGCTTGGAACCGGATTTGCGATCGCCAAACAAGGCGATCGGCCGCCGGACAGGGGTGATGGACGGCACTTTCAACAGGAGGTACGCATGAAAATTTAAACGCCTATAAAAACAGACTCTTCGCAACCCATATCTTTCTCTGCGGCGCCTCCGCCGCTTACTTACTTACTTACTTACAAACCCAACCGACATGACAACTCCCCAGCAAATCCAAAAATCAGCGATCGCCCAGGGCATAGGAGGCGATCGCGATCGCCGCGCACCATCAATCAGAACCGCTGCCCAAAAAGGAGACGGACGCAGGTGAAACTAAGCGAAATTGCAGAAATTTACAGGGAGCAAGTCCGGCTCTTCTTAACCAGCTACCCAGAACCACGGGGAAGAAAACTGGCAAAGAGATACCTGCAACTGGTGACAAGCCCGGAGTACGGCAAAACTTCAGGTCGACAAGTTCACAAGCCAGCAAATCCATCGATGGCAAGTGACATAGATCACAAATACAGCCTTAGCAGTCAACAAAAACATACCCATAACAAATTCAAACCGTGAACCAGGAAAACGTTCCATATCTTGACGACATTGACTTTGACGAGCAGATTTCTCGAATTCAAGAAGCAGACACGGCAACGATGCTGAGCTTGCAAAGCGCGATCGAGGATTTGAACCCCAGCGAAAAACTCGCCGCTGCGGTACTGGCGCTACACTACTACGATCGAACCGACTGCAATCCGCTGGAGTTCAGCATTGATGGCGATTACAGCCTGGAGGAGGCGATCGACCTGATTGGAAAGCTATCGCCGATCGGAAAAATCGAATTTGCCCGATGGGTTTTGGACGAGAAAGAGGATGAACTGCTGGGAATTGGCATTAACTCCCCACAACCAAAATCCAATACCGAAAAACCAAGACCAGCGGAACCAGAAGTACAAATCAATCCCGAATATGACCCCATCCCGTTTTAAGCCTCAGCCCTCTCACCAACCCAGCCAAACCAATGTACAAACTCAGGGATTACCAGATCGACCTGATCGATCGAACCTTAACAAGTAAATTGCTGCTTGGCTAACCAAGCAGCAACTAGCAATCCAGAAAATTTGAAAAACTTACGTTGAACCTATGAATCATTTTACCTACTTAAAAAACAATTGTCCAGTATGTGTGGGAAAAAGAAAAGACTGTCGCAAAGCTGGGGACTTATATTTCTGTCGGGGCGACATTCCCAACCCAGATTTTAACTTTAAGAAATTTGACGCTAACGGCTTCGGTATATACATCTTAGCCTCGCTTGAAGCCGAACAATCCGAGGAAGAGCGCGAGAAACGGCGGCAGGAATGGGAACAAGAGAAGCAGCGCAGGATAGCAGAAAATGCAAGGTCGCTGTCAATTGAAGAGTGCGATTGTGAAATCAGAAAAATCTTATCTCAGATATTGTTATCTGAGGTTCACAGACAAGATTTAAAAAGGCGGGGGCTATCTGATGAGCAAATAAAACGGGGAATGTTTTGCAGTATTTTGCCATTTCAAAAACTGCAATATCCAGTTAGCGATCGACTGGCTGGGGTGAGCATCGGCGGACGCTCGCTCTCGAACATTGACGAAGGATATATTTGCCCTGCATGGAATTCTGAGGGACTGATTATTGGTTGGCAACTGCGAACAGCCAAAGCAGAAAGCAAATACAAATGGGCAACGAGCAAGTGGTGGAAACGCCTCAACGGGCCGACTTCAAAATTGCAGAATGGCGAAATGCCGATAACTGTATGTCGCCCCGAAACTTGCCAGGCAGATTTAGGAATAGGGCTGGCGGAAGGCATACTAAAACCGTGGGTTGCTGCGACACTCAGCCACCAAATTTTCATCGGCGCTAGTGGGGGAAATTTTGCCAGCAGCCCTCAACAACTCAAGGCAGAACTCGACAAACTATCTGAAGAACTGGGAACCAAACGGGTAGTGCTTTATCCTGACGCTGGCGCAGTAAACAACACCAACGTGATGGGGGCTTACCGCAAAACTTATCGGTTGTTGAAAGAGTGGAAATACGACTTAGCGATCGGCTGGTGGGGGCAAGAATATGAGGATCGTGAGAAAGGAATAGATGACCTGCTGGCAGCAGGAGCAGGCAAAGGGAACGAAATTGATTATTTGTACTTTGAGGACTGGGAAAGAATTAACAACCAGCGCAGGCGTAGCGGAAATTCTTTTAACCAGTTTTTCAAACAGGTTTTTGCAACAGTCAAAGCAGTATTCAAAGGATTTGGCAAGAGAAACGAGAAATTAAAGCTAGCCGGCAAACGGGAGAAATTTTTACTCCCTAACGAAAAGCCGATCGAATACCAAGCCGGCGAGAGAAGAAACGCCACAGTAGCAGCAGCTAAACGGAGACAATTTATCTTTGACAGTTCGGCTCCCGGAACTGGGAAAAGCTACGATGCCGGACTTTACAAGCCAGAGGATTTTGGGTGCGATCGCATTATTTACGTAAGCGCGCAGCACCGCAACGTGACTACACCATCACTAGCGTCTTGGGAGGATTTGGAGTCGCGACATAAAGGGCTTTACCAAGATAATTTTGGCAATTGGAAGAGAGCTACTAAAGAACAGCCGAGGGAAACTTCGCCGACTTGCGATCGCACTGAAACGATTGGTGTACTGCGCGAGAAAAATATCAAGGGAGCCGACACGACAGGTTTGGTTTGCCCGACCTGCCCGCAGTTTGAAAGCTGTCTATCGGGCAACAAATTCGGTTTCCTGCATATGCGATCGAACACTCTGAAAGCAGAAAGATTTAGAGCACACCCCGACAGCTTGCCGTCACCTAGCAACTATCCTTACGCTGCTGCTATGGATGAAGAGGAAGGTGGCAACAAAGGGACTGTCTTGATTTGGGAGGAGTGGTCGGAAATACTTAGATTTTGCCGCCACATTACCATCAGCGCCAATGATGTTGAACACACCGTTGCCAATATAATGTCGGCCGATTTCAATTGCGGTTTTGGGCTAGCTGACGCTTTGATAAAACTGTGGGAATTTCTATCAGGCAAACATCCAATTCCCAAATGGGGATTTCCCCACGCTGAGGTGCTGAAAATTTTGGCTCCCCTTTTAAAGGTCGAGGACATTGACCTTGAAGCCATCGCCAGCGTCACCAACCCCGGCGAACAAGTCCAACAAATATTACACGGACTTTCCGAGCACGGAATTTCGCTTTCGGATTTGAATGTGGGAATGCGGAAGCAGTTTGCCAAAAAGGATGAGGAGCTCGCAGAGCAAGCACAAACCATCGCAAAACAGTGGCTGATTCCATTTCTCGGGGTGGTTCTCGGTCACAGCAAGGGCTACCTGCACCTTGAGAATGGAAAATTGACTGTTACGATTCCCGATCGCCGATTGATAGAAATTGCCCACAGCGCTAGGGCAAATATATTTTTAGATGCAACTGGCGACACTGAGAAACTAGCTGCAATCCTTAAAATCGATCGCCAAAATATTGCACACATTCGGCAAGTTCAGCAGGCGGGTGCGAAAGTTAAAATTCAACAAATTCTGGGGCTGGGCCGGTTGGGAATGAACCAAACACCAGAGCAGCAAAAAAAAGTAGCTATCCTCATTGACAAGCTTCAGCCAGAAATAGTTATCGCCCCCAAAAAACATAGCAGGGAGCTTGACTTTTTATGGTTCACCAGTGGAAGCCGAGGGGGCAACCTTGGGGAAAAAGCGCAAAGCTTGGCAGTAGTTGGGAGTCCCTGCCGACCGATCGGGATATTGGCCGCTGAGTTTGCGGTGCTCAATGGGTACGCGCCGACCCTTAAAACAGAGCCACAACAAAGACAAGTTACTCAAACAGAAGCAACCAGCAAGAAATGCTTCATTACCAGCAAAGAATCTGTAGACAAGAAATTTTGCGAGTATGTCCGCTCTGACACACTCGCAACGATTGAGCAAGGGTTTGGCCGCCTCCGAGCGGAGCGCAGGTCAGGAGAATGCTTGACCATCTACTTTCTGGGCGACTTTTGCCTCGATCGCCCGGTAAAGGTCGTGCGGGCGATCGACATTTCGCCGGAAGCCGGGACGGCGATCGAGCAACTGGAAAGGGCGATCGCCCAGTTTGCCAAGAAAGCAGCAGCCAGCGGAAAAAAACTGACACTAACCGCGATCGCAGATTACTGCGGGGTTTGCAAGCAACGGATTAGCCAGCTAATTCGGGAACTGGGATGGCCGACATGGGAAGCTTTCAAAAAACGTCTAGTTTCTCTAGTAAGTCCTACTAGCAAAACTAGACAAACCAAATCGGTAATTGGAACCAATGGTTCCGAATCAGGCACTGAGTATATTTCTCTTTCGGCTGAAAAAGAAATTGAGTGCATGACAGCCCACATTGGGGTTTTTCCTTTTTCAGTCACGGTTAACCTTCTGGAAGCCGCCGGATACCATTTTGATGACAGTTTGAAGCCAAAAAGCCCGCTTCAGGGGCAGGCTCAGCAACGGAGAGGGTGGGATTTGAACCCACGGAACCTTTCGGCTCACTCGATTTCAAGTCGAGCGCATTCGACCACTCTGCCACCTCTCCAGGCGCATAGATTTTATCATACCAGCAATTGCCGCTAACTACAAGCCGTTGCAGATTCTGTCGGACGGTAAAGAATTTGTTCTCTTTCCACTGCGAAATCCTCGCCCAGCCAAACCAAAGATACTTCCGACACTGTTCCATTTTTCAGCAGGACGATCGAGAAATTCCGCAGTTTCGAGCACTCTCTCTCCACCATAATTCGCGGTACGCTCGCCGCATTCAAATACACCGTACCCTTGGCACTCACCACTGACTTCCGCAACTCGTGCTTAGTGTGCCGCAGTTGGTGGTGCATATGACCAAAAGTTACCAGAGGTATCTGCTTACCAGAATTACGAGTTCGATCGATCGCCTCAGCAAAATCCGGGTCTCCCCAATCCCCCCCCAGCGGCTTCCAATCACGCCCGCAGGGAGCTTCAGGAGCCTCTCCCAGCCCCGTCGGGCCCGTGTGACCCAAAAAAATCACATTTTCGCAGTCCGCATCCGCCGCAGCTTCTGCAATCCGCCTCGCCGACTCCTCAAAACTCTCTACCCCAAACCACTCCGAATAAAAATCGTTGTACTTCCACTCCGAACCCCCCCAAGTAAACGGGCGGCTTCCCACCACCGTTACGCCCAATTCTGGAAAATCCCGTTTCCCGTAACCGACGTGGGCTTCTCCCATTAAATCTAACTGCTGTTTTACTCGATTCTCAACGGTGCGATCGTAAGGGCACTGACTGCGGCCCCACTCCGTCGCGGTGTACCAAGCATCGTGGTTCCCAAACACTGCGGCTTTCGGAATGTCCAATTGGGCGATCGCCCGCACCACCTCTATCGACTCATTCCCAAAATCTCCCACAAACAGCACCAAATCAACGCCCAGATGCTTCAGGGCTTCGCCGTCTTCAGCTTCCCAGCGATCGTGAACGTCCCCCACCACCGCAATTTTGATAGATTTAGTCTGATTCATTTGATTTGTCATGCGCGATCGATCCCTAGCCCCTTCTTATTCAGCATAAGAAACAGCGACCCATTTTTGCACTCTCCCCCAGCCAATTTTAGATTTTAGATTTTAGATTTTAGATTATTTCAACCCAACCACCCGCTTACCACCGTTTTTGGTGAATTCAACTATAATTCAAAATATTAAGTCCAGCCGCCACCTTCCCCGGAATATTCTAACTGTGTTTACCACCGCACCTGCTCAAAACTTGACCCAAACCCGACTGCCCGACGACTTGTTTGCAGCAATTAACGCCCTCAAACAAGAGTTAAACGCCGTCATTCTCGCCCACTACTACCAAGACTCCGACATTCAAGACATCGCAGACGACCTTGGCGACTCCCTCGAACTTGCCCGCAAAGCCGCCAACACCAGCGCTTCCGTCATAGTTTTTGCCGGAGTTCATTTCATGGCGGAAACCGCAAAAATCCTCAATCCCGACAAATTAGTATTGCTGCCAGACTTAAATGCAGGTTGCTCCCTCGCCGACAGTTGCCCTCCCGAAGCCTTTGCAGCTTTCAAAGCCGATCGCCCAGAACATCTAGTTATTTCCTACATTAACTGTACCGCCCAAATCAAGGCAATGAGCGACATAATTTGTACCAGCTCCAACGCCGTCAAAATTGTCAACCAAATTCCCGCAAATCAGCCGATTATTTTTGGCCCCGATCGCAATCTCGGCCGCTACGTCATGGAACAAAGCGGCAGACACATGGAAATCTGGCAAGGAGCCTGTATCGTCCACGAAAACTTCTCAGAAAAAAAGATAGTTCAACTCAAAATCGAAAATCCCGAAGCCGAAATCATCGCCCATCCAGAATGCGAACCTCCCGTACTTCGCCACGCCAATTATATCGGTTCAACCACCGCCTTGCTCAAATATTCTCAATCCAGTTCCAGTCAAGCTTTTATTGTCGCGACTGAACCGGGAATCATTCACCAAATGCAAAAGCAAACACCGCACAAACACTTCATCCCCGCTCCTGGCAACCATAATACTTGTGCTTGCAACGAATGCCCGCACATGAGATTAAATACCTTGGAAAAATTGTATCTAGCTATGAAAAATCAAACCCCCGAAATTACTATGTCTCAAGAACTGCAACTAGCAGCTTTGAAGCCGATCCAGCGGATGCTAGAAATGAGCTAACAACCAATAACTAATTGTCCGTTAACCTATTGTAGGGTGGGTTGGGCGCGGCGATTAACTTAAGTCACCCATACACAAATCTTAAACCGCGCCCAACCCACCAACATTCAGAAGCAATCCGCACAACACTCGTACACTTTTTCTCGGCTCTTCCTCTGCTGAATTGAATAGCATTAATTTCTAGGCTAGATTAAAAAAAATATCAGCTTTTATCAGTGTTGCATCTGCCTTCTATCTGCGGTTAACTATCTATCAATTATGCTCTCATAAATGATACTTACTTCACAAAAGCAACTGCGATCCAAATTCTTAACTCTTTCCCTTATTAAAATATAAAATCTAACATTGCATGATTTTCGAAAAACTGATTGTTTTCACCCGCTATCCCGAACCGGGCCAAGCCAAAACTCGACTAATTCCCGTGCTGGGAAAAACAGGTGCTGCCAACCTGCACCGCTTGATGGCACAAAAGGCGATCGCCCGCGCCCTCTCTCTCCAAACATCCCGCCGATTATCAGTAGAAATTCACCACACAGGCGGTAGCCAACAACAGATGCAAGACTGGTTGGGAACTGATATTATTTATCAAAATCAAATAGATGGCGATTTGGGTGCAAAAATGACAGCAGCGTTTCAACAATCTTTTAATTCAGGGATTGACAAAGCTGCAATTATTGGAACCGATTGTCCCGATCTGAAAGCAGAAATCATGGCACAAGCTTTTGACAAACTGAGCCAGCACGATTTAGTTTTGGGCCCGGCCAAAGACGGAGGTTATTATCTGATCGGGCTGCGGCGATCGATACCGGAATTGTTCGCCGGCATTAACTGGGGAACCAGTGAAGTATTTGCTGCTACGCAGGCGATCGCCCAAAACCTCAACCTCAATATTGCTTATCTTCCCACTCTTGTAGATATCGATATACCGGAGGACTTGCTCGGTTTAGATATTAATATAGTGAAATAACTAAACTTATATTTAAGCGATTTAATTCATTAGTAATTATCATATATCTTTGATAAAAAACACTTGCTAATGTAACCACAAGGTCATACTATAGTAAATGTATTTGTCTAACCAAATGCAGTGGTTAGGCAGCGCTTGCGACAATAGTCGCAAGCGCGAGAAAAAGCCAAATACGGGTCAAGAATAAAGCTTCGCAAAGTTTGGGATTTGCCAGCGCAAAATCAGCGTTTCAGGAGTGTACTGTGCGATGACAACGCTTGACGAGGCATGGGAAGTGCAGGAAAAAAAATCAAGGGTTTCAGACTGCGATCTGAAAACGCCAGCGGGGCGATCGCACTCACGACCTCAGAAACCCGGTTTCTTCCTTATATTTCTCGTTCCTCGCCGCAAAACTCGTAGAAACCGGGTTTCTAGCCCCCGATAAGTCAGCCCTAAAACTGTCGCTACGTGTTGCATAACAGATAAGCTTTCTACAAAACCCGCCCTCTCTCGGGCTGCTTAATTCTGTATGCCACAAAATTATCATCTCAAAATTTCGATTATTATTCCCGTCTTAAACGAAGCACCTACAATTGCCTCAGTCATCTCCACCGCCCAAAATGGCAAAAATGTTGAGATTATCGTCGCCGACGGCGGCAGCAGCGACGGTACCGCAGAAATAGCAACATCTTTGGGCGTCCGAGTTGTCTCCACTGCCCCAGGCCGCGCTGCCCAAATGAATGCAGGTGCGATCGCAGCGACTGGAGATATTCTGCTGTTTCTCCACGCAGACACTCTTTTGCCTCCAGCCTACGACTCTGGCGCGCGCCTCGCACTCGCAAAACCCCAAACAGTCGCCGGGGCCTTTGAACTCAAGATTGATGCCCCCGGGCACAGTCTGCGGCTGGTAGAAATAGGGGTAAACTGCCGATCGCACTTCCTGCAAATGCCCTACGGCGACCAAGCCATTTTCCTCTATTCAGCTACCTTTGACAAAATTGGCGGTTTTCCCGATTTGCCCCTTATGGAAGACTTTGAATTTGTGCGCCGGTTGCAAAAACAAGGCCGCATCGCCATCGTACCCCAGTCAGTCCTCACATCCGCCCGCCGCTGGCAGCAGCTTGGGGTACTCAAAACCACCGCCATCAATCAAATAGTAATCATCGCTTATTTCCTGGGAGTGTCGCCCGATCGACTCGCTTTCTGGTATAGAAGACAAAAGAAAAATTCTTCCCAAAACTAAAGAATAGTGAACTTTTCTAAAGCTAGCTGCTAATTATGCAAATAGGAAACACCTCCCTGCGTAAAATATGACTTGAACGCCTCAATTTTTACGCACAGCGAGGAAAAAGAGAATATGGCCGATCCCAGAGATGCAGAGCTTATTAAACCCTTTAACGGCGACCCCTTCACGGGTCATCTCGCAACTCCCATCAGTGCTTCTGATTTCACCAAAGCATTCATTGGAAACTTGCCCGCCTACCGCAAAGGACTCTCGCCCCTAGTTCGAGGTCTAGAAATCGGTTTGGCACACGGCTATTTCCTCGTCGGCCCAGAAATCGTCTTCGGGCCCCTGCGGGATTATCCAGAAGCAGCTAATCTCGGCGGACTAATTACAGCCCTCGTCTTAGTTTTACTCGGCACATTAGGTATGTCTGCCTACGGTTTGGTCTCTTTCAAACAAGACAACACCAGCTACCCGAGCGCTAATCCCATGACCCCCGATTCCCTCAGAAATGCTGAAGGCTGGAGTCAGCTTACTGCTGGTTTCTTCATTGGCGGCATGAGCGGCGTCTTTGCTGCCTACTTCTTACTCGAAAACTTTAAGGGCGTTGATGCCATTTTCCGGGGTTTAGTCAACAATTAGACTCCACTCCCCAATATCCCTGTTGGAACACACTAACTTTAGTTTGGAGAATTTGATATGACAGGTTCCTACGCTGCTTCTTTCTTGCCTTGGATTTTGATTCCGCTAATTACCTGGCTGATGCCGGTTGTGGTAATGGGTTTGTTGTTTATCTACATTGAAAGCGACGCCTGAGCTTGGCCCACAAAGCAAGACCTAAGTTGGAAGACCCCACTAACACGATTGACGGACAATTGCTCTGAAACCTCCTAGATAAATCTCCGGAAAATCAGCGAAAATTGTTTTGAGATTGCTGGCGATCGTCCAACGCCAGTTTCTTTACTCCCATCCCCAGAATTTATCTGTGGAGCAATCTTTCTTTCTTCTTCCTTCAAAATTCGCAATTGCGAAAAAATCCTCTGCCAGCAGGCAGAGGATTTTTTTACAAAGAACACAAATCACTCGCTCGGGGAAGACACATTGGCAAATCATGAGCCATAATTGCGATCGGAAACCTACTCATGAGGAGACAGCGATGCAATTTCCCCCCGCACGCCGAATCTTAGCTCCATTCCTGATCTCGGTACTGCTGCTCGTGACTTCCTGCGGTCAGAATCAGCCCCCCTCCCGCTGGGACAAAGCCCAGCAGGAAAGCACCCAAAAATCTGGTAAAGCTAAACAGACAACTGCTGACAAATCAACTGCTAGTAATCAAAACCTGCCCAAGAAGGCAGTTGCAGGCGGCAAATTAAATAAATACTTCCCGTCGGCAGGCGGCGGATTCGATCGCGTCTTTGCACAAGAAAAATCCGGTTTTGCTGAAGCTAAGCTGAACAAAGGCGGTAAAAATGTCGCGGTACTCTCGATTAACGACATCGCCGGCAACCCCAGCGCCGGGGCAAAATTCCAGCAAAGTAGCAAGCAAATTAGCGGCTATCCCGCCGTCAGTCAGGGTTCTAACATCACTGCTGTTTTAGTGGCAAATCGCTATCAGGTGAAAGTTCAATCCCGCGATCCCTCTTTTACCGCTAGCGATCGCGAAGCTTGGCTCTCAAAATTTAACCTCGGCGGCCTCGCTAGCGTTAAGTAGCAGTGTCTCAGAGCGAACTTCTCGCCCGACTCTAGCTCTGGCGTTATCAAAACTAAGTCTGCCAGAATCAGACTGTGAAGTTTTTGCCATCTACCAAAAGTAATACCTTTGATTTCTGTTCAACAAGGAGTTTTTTGTGAGCAATACAGTCTTTGAATTAGTCGATCGACTGCCTAAAGACAACATGACTGTCAAAGCCCTCCGAGCCCTTGACTTTGTTGTTCCCGGGGAGTGGAACAATTTAGTTGGCTTTGAAAATACCATTCGCACCGTTACAGGCGAAACTGACGAAGATTTGATCCAGCAAATTGGCGATCGGGCTATCTACCTCTACAACGATAAATCAGAAGGCTACCAGCGCGCTCTCTGGCTCTACCAAACAATCGACAGCGCAGGTAGTGCTCTGGGTACAGCAGCCCTAGCTAACAAAGTCGCCCAAAATGTCCCGTTTTTGTCGATGCTGGGGAATCTCACCCCCAAGCCAGAAAAAGCTCAAACGATCGACCTTTCTTTGAAATTAGTCGTTGAGTTGCTCGCTTTTTGCCAAATTAACGGCATTCCCGGCGACAGCATCGGCGATTTTGCTGCATCTCTCGGCGACTACGGCGGCGAATCCCTGATGCGGATGGCTGCTTTGGTTTGTTTCGACGGTTTGATTCCCCTGGGCCCAGACTTTATCATGGCTACTCAGTCTTGGATTCAAAAGCTCTCCCCGCAAGATTTGCAAGATAATCAGGCGTTTAAGTCGATCGGCGGTATGATTCCTGGTGGTAATCCCGCAGGCCAACTCGGCTTTATCGGCGAAAGCTTTAGCTCGGTTTCCGGCTGGATGAGCTCGTTTGTGAGCGATCGAGGTTTGACTCCCCAAAACGTCCTCGGTAACTTGCAGAGTTTTGTCGAAATTTCTGCCGACAAGGTGGACTACGTGGGCGCTTTCCTCGACATGACTACCAATTACTACGAACACACCGGCGTTCAAACTCTCGCCCGCCGTTTGATTGAACGAGCTGTCGCTGAGATTTAGAATAAGCACAGGAGTTCTGATGTTTGGGGCGAAGATGGCGATCGCCCCTGAGCGGATTTTGATTTACAATTTATAGGACTTGTGAATGAGTGGCCAGAAACCCACTTTCTATCAACAATCCTAGGTTTGGCTACATGGTTTTTACTCAAAAACCATGTTTTTCCCTCCTGAAGATAGTATCAACGCTCATTTCTTGAACTCACAATCCGCCTAGGGCTGGTTTTATACACAAATTATCTGTTACCAACAAAAAATTGTGCCTCAACCAGCCCTAACAACTCAATAACTCAATGCTCCTTAACTAAAAATTACTCGTATTATCAATGTCAGAAGAAACAACCAATCCAATCTCAACAGAAGCCACCGCTCCTGTCGCAGCTAAAAAACCCCCAGCTAAAGCCGAAGGTGACAAACCCCCAGCTAAAGCTAAAAAAGAAAAAGCACCTGCTGTTGAAGACAAGCCCTTTGCCGAATTTATTCAACAAGATTATTTGCCCGCCTTGCAAACTGCTTTGACTAAGCAGGGTGTTAAGGATTTAGAGGTGAGTTTGGCAAAGCAAAAACTCCCCGTTGCTGGCATGAGTTCTGCCGGCGATTGTTGGCAGGTAATTGGTAAATTCCAAGAAGGTCAGCGCCAATTTAACTTGTATTTTCCTCAAGAAGATATTCAAAGTCAAAGAGCATTTTCCTGCGCTGAAAATAACACCAAAACCAGCACTTTAGAGCCTTTTTTGATAGACGAGCGCAAGATTACCCTAGACCTCATGGTCTTTGGTGTCGTCCAACGGCTTAATGCTCAAAAATGGCTGAATCTTAATTAGTTAATAGGGCATTGGGCCTAGGGCATTGGGCCTAGGGCATTGGGCCTAGGGCATTGGGTAATTGGCAGGTTGTTATTTGTTAGTTGTTATTGGTTGGTGATAATTCCCCGCAAGGGCCAATGCCCTGGGCGGGCCTTCTTCCCAATGCCCTGGGCGGGCCTTCTTCCCTAGGCCTTCTTCCCTAGGCCTTCTTCCCAATTCCCAATTCCCTATCCCCAATAACTAATGACTGCTGACTAATGCCAGATTTTCTTCGGATTTTGTCAAAAAATTGTGAGCTTGCATAATCTCGTAAAGGTCAACATCTGTTTCTAACAAACAAGCATGACCGCTGTTAGCCAGCAGCACCATTTCAGCATTGGGAATTACCTTGACTAAAAGCTTCCCTTCTGCTATCGAAGGCAGCAGCCGATCGGCACCGCTAGCAATTACTAACGCCGGCTGTTCGATCGCACGCAACTTATTTTCATCAACATTGAACGATCGCACTAAGGCCAATCTCCACACAGATGTGTGTTGCGGTACCGCTTGCATCGCTTCCAGCAAAGCTCGCCGCTCGTCCCGCCCAATCTTTCCTAAGGATGCTAATATCGGCAACAGACCGATTACCGACAGCGGATAAAGATTCGCCGGCAGCCACTGAGTCAGGTAGGAACCCCACTGCACCCAAGGCTGTTGTCGGAAGGAAGAAGCTGGATTGACTAAAATTAGTCGATCGCACAATTGGGGAGCTTCTAAAACAACTTTGATCGCTAAACATCCCCCAAATGACTCGCCGCACAGATAAACCGGCCGCTGATTGGCTTTCTTTTCTGCTTCAATTAAGGCAATTGTTTCCTTAACCAGTACCTCCCAGCTAGCCATGTCGTCAGCCGGTATAGCTAAGCAGCGAATGTCGAAATGTGGAGCTAATTTAGGAATTTGCGATCGCAGCAGCAAACCTCCCCCGTCCATACCGGGCAGAAATACAAATAAAGGGCGATCGGCTTTCGGCGGTTTCGGGCTGAGAAAACGAACCTTATTGTTAGCAGTTGGCATGATTAAACTTAATCTGGTAATTGGTAATTGGTAATTGCTAATTGGTAATTGCTAATTGGTAGTTGGTAGTTGATAATTGGTAGTTGATAATTGGTCATCTTGCTAGCGAAGCCGAAGGGTGGCAATTGGCAATTTGTAATTGGTAATTTATTGCTCATTTTTACAACTGACTAATGACCACTGACTAATGACTAATGACCACTGACTAATGACTTCTTTACAAACACCCTCGATCGAGTAATTGTGCAATTTCCCGCTGACAGTGTTCTGTAAGTTCAGCAACAACCGCTTTGGCTTTTTTGCCTCGATATTGCTGCTGTCGATCGACTGTAACCCAGTAAGGGCGGCCGATTAAAACATTAACTCGTTGATAAACTATCACAGGATGCCACCCAGGGCGATCGAACAATGGTTCTGAAGGATCGAACAAACTCAACAACTTCAACGGTAAACCCGATCGCACCGACTCTTCTTTTATCGAAGCAATCGCCACCGGCAATACCGCCAAATCCCGTACCGGGGCCCGCAAAGCCAAATGAGCAAATCCCCGCTGAAATTTGCCCATGGTATCCGGTTGAGTAAATTTCACCATCGGTTCTGCACCCTCAGGAAACACCCCCACCATCTCCCTGCTTTGCAGCAGCGCCGTCGCTTGAGAGAAAAAATGCTGCTGTCTGTACTCCGGTGCTTCTAATGGAAAAGCGCCGAAAGTCGTGACAATTTCCCGAATTACCGGAACTTGACCCATGTAATGATGACATGCAAACCGGATCGATCGACCCAACGCCGCCGTCAACACGACAGGATCTAAGAAACTGCGGTGATTGCTCACCACCAGTACCGGACTTTCTTGCGGAATCCGCTGCTGGTGCTGTACAAACATCTGCGTTCCCAAACCAGCCAGGAAACAGCGCGAAATCATCAATGTGCGATCGAAAGACATGGGCTAAAACACAGGTAAAACGCTATAAACGTTGATTCCATACCCATGCAGCTTAACATTACTTTACAAAAATCGCGATCGGTCAAAAAGTAGACTTTCCCCTTGTACCTTTCTCTCGCAGTCATGCACGCACAGGGGATCAGAAACCGGGTTTTTGCCAAAATACACAGGTTACAGGCGCCAAAACAGTAAAAAACCCAGTTTCTTTGTCAGAGCGCCTAAGTCTGGTTTGAGCACAAATTCCCAGCCAAAAGCAAAAATTATAAAGTGTTGTTGCAAACTTCTATAAAAATGTTTAAAAGAACACCAAAACCAAGTCGCGGCAGCTAAAATTATAAATTTACAGTCAGCATTGACAGGCTGTCAAAGTATTTTTGGACAAGTCGTAATAGCAATCTCCCGAGGCATCAATGGATAACATTCACAACTATCGCCTTAAATGTACCCTCACCTTTGGCGACATTTACGGTCAAATCATTGTTTGGCTGATAGTCATCTTCCTGAGTCTAGCGTCCGCACTCGCCCTCTGGAGCAGCGCCCGCCAAATCTACGCCTTGGCTACAGTTGGCTTGATTTTAGTGCTGTCTCTGCCATTCTTGCTGTTTGCTTTCGTGACAACTCTGCTCAATAACATAGAAGTGCTTTCTGTAGACCCCACCACCGAAGATCAACCTTCTGCAACGGGAAATCAGTCCCATCAGAGGTCTGTCGAAAGCGTCGGCTAGTTCAATTTGAAATTTTAGACTTGGATTTTCAATTCAAATCAAAAGTTAAAAAACTTCCCGATGTTTTGGTAGGAAGTTTTTTTTTGCGTCACCATAAGTTGAGCAGAACACTCAAAATAATTCACAAAAATGCTAGAACACGACGTAATAATTGTAGGCGGCGGTTTAGCAGGTTGCCGCGCAGCCCTAGAAATTGCCCGGACTGACCCCAGTTTAAAGGTAGCAGTTGTTGCCAAAACTCACCCGATTCGATCGCACTCCGTCGCAGCCCAAGGCGGCATGGCCTCCAGCCTCCAAAACGTCGATCCCGATGACAGTTGGAAAGCCCACGCCTTCGACACAGTAAAAGGTTCAGACTATTTAGCAGACCAAGACGCCGTAGAAATCCTCACCCGCGAAGCACCCGGTGTCATCATCGATTTAGAACACATGGGCGTATTATTTTCTCGCCTCCCAGACGGCAGAATTGCCCAGCGCGCTTTCGGCGGACATTCCCACCGCCGCACCTGCTACGCCGCCGACAAAACCGGCCACGCCATCCTCCACGAATTAGTCAACAATCTGCGCCGCTGCGGAGTTCACATCTATCAGGAGTGGTACGTCACCCGCCTGATTTTAGAAGCAGGCCAAGCCAAGGGCGTAGTTATGTACCGCCTGTTAGACGGCGAAATTGCCGTCGTGCGCGCGAAGGCGGTGATGTTTGCTACGGGGGGTTACGGTCGGGTTTACAACACCACCTCGAACGATTACGCCTCGACTGGAGACGGTTTGGCGATGGCGGCGATGGCGGGATTGCCTTTGGAAGATATGGAGTTTGTGCAGTTTCACCCGACGGGTTTGTATCCGGTGGGAGTGTTGATTTCGGAGGCTGTGCGGGGCGAAGGGGCTTATTTGATTAATTCCGAGGGCGATCGATTTATGGCGAATTATGCCCCGTCGCGCATGGAATTAGCGCCCAGAGATATTACATCGCGATCGATTTCCTTAGAAATTCGTGCAGGTAGAGGAATTAATCTCGATGGTAGTGCAGGCGGCCCCTTTATCTACCTCGATTTGCGGCACATGGGACGCGAAAAAATCATGAGCAAAATACCTTTTGCTTGGGAAGAAGCCCACCGCTTACTAGGAATTGATTCTGTAAATCAGCCGATGCCCGTGCGTCCGACAGTGCATTATTCAATGGGCGGAATTCCGACTAATACAGGCGGACAAGTTCGCAGCAGTGCTGACAGTTTGGTAGACGGTTTCTTTGCGGCCGGCGAAGCAGCTTGCGTGTCAGTTCACGGCGCTAACCGTTTGGGCAGCAATTCGCTCTTAGAATGCGTAGTTTACGGCAAAGTTACTGGCGCAACCATAGCACAATTCGTGCAAAATCGCAAGTTACCCGCAGTAGACGAACAGCGTTACATCCAGGAAACCCAAGAGCAAATTCAAGCACTTGTAGACCGTCCCGGACAATACCGAATTAACCAAGTGCGCCAAAAGTTTCAAGATACCATGACTGAGTATTGCGGAGTATTTCGCAGCGCCGAATTGATGCAGGAAGGTTTGCATAAATTGGAGGAATTGGAAAAACAATATCAGGAAGTTTACTTGGATGACAAGGGTAAATCTTGGAATACGGAAATTGTGGAAGCTTTGGAATTGCGGAGTTTGATAATTGTCGGGAAAATGATTTTAACTTCCGCTTTGAATCGGCAGGAAAGTCGGGGAGCTCATTCGCGGGAAGATTTTAGCGATCGCGATGATGCAAATTTCTTGAAGCATACGCTGGCGTATTATTCGCCTGCGGGGATAGATTTGGCTTATATGCCGGTGGCGATTACGATGTTTGAGCCGCAGGAACGAAAGTATTGATTTTTCCGGACGCAATGTGCACCCAAGTCCTAGGTGTGCATTGCTTGCAAGTACCAGTCTACTCTTTTTTGCTGCGCCGATCGAGGTTAGCCTGGGTTCCCGATCGCTCTCTACCACGACGCACCCAAGCAATATCTCGCTCTGAATCCAGCGTCAGTTGGGTATCTCGCTCTACATCGCTTTGAAATCCACCACGGGTAGGAAATCCCACATTATTGCGAGGACTGGCGAACATATGATAAACAATAACTGCCTCAGTTCGCCCAAAAAGATACTGTTGTGCAAGGGTATCTGTACCTTTGGCATCCCCAACTACAAAACACTCATCTCGATCGATCGCGCGATCGAGCAAAGCACAGTAATATCTATCAAATTCTTCCTGAGTCAGGTCGATGTGTCCGCTAATAAAATTAACAACCTTTTTACTTGTCATAACCCCTAAAAAACTATGAGTAAAGCGATCGAGATATCTCAATTCCAGCAAGCTCTTGAAGCTGTAGAAATTTTATCATTTGCATTCTTTCTTAAAATTGGTGTTGGGAGCATCTCAGTTTTGCAATAAGCTTTTTTAAAGAGCGGACTGAAGTCCGTACTACGAACCTTTTTTGAGCGGGGGAAAGCACTATAAATGTAAAACTGAGGATCGAAAATTAAATAATTTGCACAAGTTTGTGGGATGGGCGTCCCGCCCGTCCTTTCTGTACGGGCGGGACGCCCATCCCACAAGAATCATCAAATTATAAGTTATTTAATTCTCATTCCTGAGATGCTCCCTTTGTGTCAACCAACCGTATTGAGATTGGTTGGGTTTAAAAATATTGAGAAACCCAGTTTTTTCACCAACCGGGTTTCTCAATGTTAGGTCAAATTGGGCGCATTAAATGCGCTGTGCTTTTTACTGGGAAAAAGTCACAAAATCCAGAGCAGTAATAGCATTATTAGCTCCCAAAATATTAGCCAAAACCTGGCCATTGGAGGCTATTTGCAGGACAGTGCCGTTGGCCGTGGAGTTAATTTGCAACTGATCGAAACTCAAGCCGCCAGCTAAAGCAAACTTGTCGCTTCCTACTTCAAAATTGAAGATTGTATCGATACCGCTGTTGCTGTCTAACACAAAGCGATCGCTCCCATTACCTCCAATTAAAGTATCTTCCCCGGCACCGCCAAACAGCCAGTCATCCCCTGCACCCCCGCTGAGAATGTCGTTATCTTGCCCTCCGTAGAGACTGTCGTTACCGTCATCGCCGTTGAGGGTATCTTGGCCTTCATTGCCATATAACAAGTCCTCGCCATTGCCGCCGTTCATGCACTCTTGCTGGCCGTTAGCACCCACCGAGACATCCTGGTTATCGTCGCGATCGCCATACATGGTATCGTTGCCATCCTCGCCGCACAAAATATCGCTGCCGCCATCGCCGTACATCAAGTCATCGCCGGCATCTCCGTGCAACAAATCGTCATCCTTGCCGCCGCGAACAGTATCGTTGCCAAAACCTCCGCCGAGAGAGTCGGAACTCTCACCGCCGTTGAGAAAGTCGTTACCGTTGCCCCCAAACAGCAAATCGCGGCCGTTGACATCGCTGACGAATTCATTTTGCAAGCCGCCGTAAAGCGAATCCTCTCCCTCGTCGCCGACAAGGGTGTCGGCACCGAGTTCGCCCCAAATCAAGTCATTGTCTTTGCCACCGTAAACTAAATCATCGCCTTTGCCGGCAAAAATGCTGTCGTTACCGCTGCCGCCGCCGATGATGTCGCCGCTATCGTTGCCGAAAATTAAGTCGCCTTCATCAGTAGCAATTGTGGTGCCAACAGCAGTACCGTAGTCGCCGACGAGGGTATCAGAACCTTGATTGCCGTAGAGAGTATCCGAGGCGGTTTCGCCAAAAATGCGATCGCCCCCTTTGCCTCCATAGGCCAAATCCCGGCCGTTGCCACCCAGCAAGGTATCGTCGCCTTCTTGGCCGAATAGTAAGTCATTGCCATTGCCTCCAAACAGCAAATCTTGCCCGTCTGGGTCGCTGTCGAAGGAGTTGAGGACGCCGCCGAACAGGGAATCGTTCCCGCTGTCGCCGTAGAGGGTGTCACGGCCCTTATCGCCAAAAATCGCGTCGTCCTCTTTGCCCCCGTAGGCGATGTCTGGGCCTTTGCCGGCGAAAACGATGTCTGGGCCTTGACTGCCAGCGATCGCGTCGCTTCCTTCGCCACCGAAAATCAGATCGGCCTCGTTACCAGTCAAGTCGATGTTGTTGCCGTTGTCGCCGACGATCGTATCCTCACCGCGATCGCCCGACAATAAGTCCGCACCGCGATCGCCAAAAATGCGATCGTTTTGTTTCCCTCCAAACACCACATCATTTTCTTTGCCCGCGTAAACGATGTCGTTGCCCTTATCCGCAGCGATGAAGTCTGCCCCTTGGTCTCCGAAGACGATATCGGCGCCGCTTTCACCTAAAACTATGTCATCCCCAGCTTCGGCAAGAAACAGTTCGTTAGTGTCGTTGCCGCTTAAAAAGTCGTCTTCGGGAGTGCCGAGGATCGTGTTTTGGATGTCGGTGAGTTCTACGGCGTTAGAGTCGAAGTTGAGTATTTGCCCTGCCTGCGGTTGGATAAATGTAATCGGAGGCACCAGGGGTAAGGGGGTGCAATCGCAGCCCGTATCAGGTTCCGGTACTGGCCCGAAAATAGGCGGGGGTGTGGGCGTCGGTGTTGGTGTCGGTGGCTGCGGGATTTCTGGTGTGGGCGTGGGCGTGAGTACCGGTGTGGGCGTGGGTGCCTGTATCGGCGTGGGTGTGGGCGTCGGTTGCCGAATTGGCGTGGGTGTGGGCGGTGTGGGTGTGGGCGGTGTGGGTGTGGGCGGGACCGGTACGGCCAAAATTGAGATAGTGGCAGCAGTGGGACTGTCTAGGCCGCGGCTGTCTTTGACGCCGTAGGTAAAGGTGGTACCGGTGAAGTTGCCCGATGCCTGGAAGAACAATTGGTTAATCGAAGCAGGCGTCAGGATCTGACCGATCGTAATTGCAACTCCGCCGCTGGCCGGATCGCCTAAGAACAGACGGCCTTGAGCTATTGGTGGCAGGGTTTCGATGTCGAAGGAGGCGATCGTATCGGTCGGATCTGGGTCTCGGCCGGCCAGTCCGGGCACGGTAATCGTGCTGCCCGGGGCTGCCGAGGTATTGGCATTAAACGGTACCGGCGGTTGGTTGAGTGCGATCGCCAGTGCGGAAACAGTAGCAACGGCAGGACTGCTAGCGCCGAGGTTGTCGGTGGCGCTGTAGGTGAAGTTTGCCCCTTTAAAATCGGTACCCGCCTGGAAGAACAACTGAGTAATTTGAGCAGGAGTCAGGACTTGACCGGCTGTAACTCGTACTCCCCCGTTGGCCGGATCGCCCAAGAACAGCACGCCTTCATTAGCTGGCGGCACAGTCTCAATTTTGAAGGAAACCACAGTGCCGTCGTCTGTGTCTCTTCCTCCGAGTCCGGGGATGTTGACAGCGCTACCGGGTAGCAAGCTGACGCTGGCGTTGTTAGCAACCGGGGGTAGGTTAACCGGAGGCGGGAACAGGGCGGCAGTAGCGGGGGCCGGACTGGGCAACCCGGTGGTGTCTGTCGCGCTGTAGGTAAAGTTTGCCCCTGTGAAAGCGCCTGTGGCCCGGAAGAATAGTTGGTTGATTTGCGTTGGGGTGAGGACTTGACCTGGTGTAACTGCCACTCCGCCGTTGGCCGGATCCCCCAAAAATAGGACGCCTTGGTCTGCAGGGGGCAGAGTGTCGATCTTGTAAGATGCGATCGGGCTATCCGGGTCGTTTGCGATCGGCCCCGTGAGGTTGATGGTGGCGTTCGGCGCCACAGGAGAGTTGGTATTAACTGGTACTGGCGGTTCCTTGAACTGCGGCGGAATTAGGGCAACAGTAGCTGCGGGACTGCGTGCTCCCGCATCGTCCGTGGTGCTGTAGGTAAAGTTTGCCCCTGTAAAAGTGCCTGTCGATCGGAAGAACAACTGGCTGATTTGAGCCGGCGTCAGGACTTGACCTGCTGTAACCGCTACTCCGCCGTTAGCCGGATCGCCCAAGAACAGTACGCCTTCATTAGCTGGAGGCAGGGTGTCGATCGTGAAAGACACCACAGTACCGTCTGTGTCTGTTCCTCCCAAGTTAGCGATCCTGGCAGCGCTGTTGCGCCCCAGAGTGAGGTTATCGTTGTTTGCTGTAGGGGGGGTGTTGCTGCGGGGCCTCGTGCTGACAGTGGTGGTCACGGTGGCATTAGGATCGGAACCGTTGTTGTTGCCCGGGGTGGGGTCAGGAGTGACTGAGCTGCTCCGAGCCGTGTTGCTGACGCTAGTCAGGGTAGCTGGGGCGACAAAGCCGATCGTCCGAGTGACTGTAAGGTTATTGGCGATCGCAATAGCAGGAAAGGTGACAATCCCTGTGGTTGGGTTGTAAATCCCGCCGTCGGATGCGGTGACTCCCGTCAAGCCGGGAATGATGCTGTCAGTAATCGTGACGCCTTCTGCGGGACTCGGGCCGTTGTTGCCGGTGCTAATTGTGTAGGTGACTGTGGTACCAGCGGTGGCGATCGTCTGCCCGCTTTTCTTAGTTACCACATCGGCAACAGCACCCAGCGCAGTGCTGACAGTGGCAGTAGGATCGGAACCGTCGTTGTTTCCCGGGGTGGGGTCAAGAGTCGTCGAGGTGCTTTTTGCGGTGTTTTTGACGCTAGTCAGGGTAGTTGGGGCGATAAAGCCGATCGTCCGATTGACTGTAATGCCATTGGCGATCGCAATAGCAGGAAAGCTGACAACCCCCGTAGCTGCGTTGTAGGTGCCGCCGTCCGATGCCGTGACTCCCGTCAAGCCGGGAATGATGCTGTCAGTAATCGTGACGCCTTCTGCCTGACTCGGGCCGTTGTTGGCCGTGCTAATTGTGTAGCTGACTGTGGTTCCAGGATTGGCGCTCGCGGGCCCACTTTTCCTAGTTACCACATCGGCCACAGCACCGATCGAAGTGCTGACAGTGGCATTCGGACTTGTGCCGTCGTTGTTACCAGGGGCTGGGTCTGGAGTCGTCGAGGTGCTTTTTGCCGTGTTTCTGACGCTAGTCAGGGTTGTTGGGGCGATAAAGCCGATCGTCCGAGTGACTGATACGCCACTGGCGATCGAAATACCCGGGAAAGTGACAATCCCTGTAGCCGCGTTGTAGGTGCCGCCGTCGGATACCGTGATTCCCGTCAAGCCGGGAATGATGCTGTCAGTAATCGTGACGCCTTCTGCCGGACTCGGGCCGTTGTTGGCTGTGGCGATCGTGTAGCTGACTGTGGCACCGGGAATCGCAAGTGCCGATCCGCTTTTGGTTGTCACCACATCAGCGCTGGGCGCGATGCTGGTGGCAACAGATGAGTTGGTGGGAGTGCCGTCTTGATTGGTAGTGCTGCCGTCGTTGTTGGTGCCGATCGGGTCGGGAGTCGTCGAGGTACTCCGAGCCGTGTTTCTGATTGAGGTCAGGGTACCTGGGGCGACAAAGCCGATCGTCCGACTGACTGATGCGCCACTGGCGAGTGCAATCCCGGGGAATGTGACAATCCCGGTAGCTGCGTTGTAGGTGCCGCCGTCGGAGGCCGTGACTCCCGTCAAACCGGGAATGATGCTGTCAGTAATCGTGACGCCTTCGGCCTGACTCGGACCGATGTTGGCTGTGCTAATTGTGTAGGTGATTGTGCGACCGGCCGTAGTAGCGGTGGGCCCGCTTTTGCTGGTAACAACATCGGCAATAGCTCCGAGCGTAGTGCTGACACGGGACTCAGGGTTTGTGCCGTCGTTGTTGCCTTGGGTGGGGTCGGGAGTGGCTGAGCTGCTCCGAGCCGTGTTGCTGATTGAGGGCAGGGTCGCTGGGGGTACAAAGCCGATCGTCCGATTGACTGTAATGCCACTGGCGATCGCCACAGCAGGGAATGTGACAATTCCGGTAGCTGCGTTGTAGCTGCCGCCGTCGGATGCCGTGACTCCCGTCAAACCGGGAATGATGCTGTCAGTAATCGTGACGCCATCTGCTTGGCTCGGGCCCTTGTTGGATGTGGTTATTATGTAGCTGACAGGGGTTCCGGGAGAGGCACCCGTCGGCCCGCTTTTGGTTGTTACCAGATCGGCGCTGGGCGTAATAGTCGTGAGGACGGTGGAATTCGTCGGAGTGCCGTCTTTATTGGTGGCGCTGCCGTCGTTGTTGAGGGGAAAGGGGTCGGGTGTGTCCGAGCTGCTGCGAGCCGTGTTGCTGACTGAAGTACGGGTCGGTGGAGCGACAAAACTGATGGTGCGGTTAACTGTACTGATGGCTAGGGATGGCAGCACCGGGAAGGTGACAATGCCTGTAACCGGATCGTAAGTGCCGCCGTCCGATGCGCTGACTCCAGTTAAACCAGGGACAATGCTGTCAGTGATAGTCGCGTTGAGAGCGGGGTCTGGCCCCAGGTTGGCTGTGGTCAGGGTATAGGTAATCGTTGACCCGGCAACAGAAGTGACGGGGCCGCTTTTGGTAGTAACGAGGTCGGCAACAGTAGGGCTCAGAGTAGTCTGTTGTTTGCCTAGGGGCCCTGAACCGTCGTTGTTGCGGAGGTCGGGGTCGAATGTCGCCGCACTGCTGAATGCCGAGTTGGTTAAAGTCCTACCACTAGCTAAACCTGCGGGTAAAGCAACTGACAAGGTGTAGGTGACGCTCTGATTGACATTGAGAACTGGAATTATCGGCCAGGTGACGTTCCGCGTCGTGGTTGAGTACAGGCCGCCGCCACTGATCTGGCGAGTGGGATCGGCTCCGCCTGCTGGAACGAGTTCCGGAGGCAATTCGTCTTGAACTAAAACATTTTGAGCCGGCGATGTCCCCTTGTTAGTAGTAGTGATGGTGTAGGTAATACTGCCAGCAGTTGGTTTGATGAACTGCGGGCCGCTTTTGATGGTGGCTACATCAGCAAAGCTGGTGGGAGTAGGATTGACTGTCTCCACTACCAGGTTTTGAAGTGCGTGAATGTTATTGGCTCTTCCTGTGGAACTGCCAAAACCAAATTTGAAAATTGTTGGTATTGGCCCATTCACGGCTGCCAGGTCAGTGATGCTGATCAGAGTAGTTTCGTAGATGCGGTCCAAATCCCGATCTAAGGCAACGATGAGACGATTTGGTGTTGCCGAATTAGACGGGTCTAATGTAATTTGAATCGCTCTTCTCGCTGAATTGCGATCCGTTGTGAACGTATTGCTGAAATTAAAAGCGGGGTTTCTAAAGTCAATACTCGTAGGAATGTTATCAATGCCTAATGGAGCGAAGGTCTGGCTTAACATCGGGTAATTATTACCTTCCCTACCTCTGAGCGTTACTGAATCAGGTCTGTATCCAATACGCTGACCCTCATTAGGATCGGGCGGAGGAACAGTGGGGTCAAAAGGAGATCCGGGAGGGGGACCAGGTTCGCCGGGAAAAGGAGGTGGAGTAGGACCCGATCTTCCTTCTGTGTCTGCTGAAAAATTCCCATACTCATCAAGTCCGATGCCTAAATAACCCCCACTAATACCAGGAATATTGTCACCGGGAAAAATGGGGCTAGGCGGCCGTATCAGAGGAGCATAACCGAGAGATCCACCGAATCCCCCAGCACTGGTTGGTGATGCCGTGCCGTCAATTAGAAAGAAACTAATGCCATCCCCAGGCTGCGGAGTAATAAAGGTTCCGCTTGGAGCGTTATTTTGCTCAGTTGAACCGTAGGAAAAAAAGTCAAACGTAACTTTGAGGCCGTCAGTGGAAGGAATAGGGTTGTTGTAGAGGACGAAAGCGTTTTTCTCTGCATCTGCTGGGGTTAACTGCAGAACGCCGTTTCCGGGAGTGTCGCCCCCCAAGGCTGGAATTATGCCCGATACAGTTCCGCCGGTGATGCCTGGAAGATTTTGTTGGGTAGGGGTAAATGGTAAACTTGGATCGTATACCCCGTTTTTTCCTCGGTAAGTCCAAGGCCCCCTGACTGTGGCGTTCCTAAATGTTTCGTTGACTAAGGTACCGAGGACTCCGCTGTATGCCTCCAGTACCTCTTGCTCAACGGCAATCCTCGCCCCTATTTCTCCTGTGGCAAATTCTAATTCCCAATTGCCACCGAGTGCCGCACTCCCTACCAAGCCTGTGGAAGCTGCAATATCTCTACCCGTAATTTCACTGAGTCGCCGCACGAAGGCTGCGCCGCTTTCCCCGGCTGCTGCACGGCAAGCCAATAATAAGATATTTCCTCTCTCGCTGAGGGAGTTTCCCCATTGCTGCAACAAATGGCTGTAGCTTTCTAAGTTGTCGCTGCACAGTTCTGCTGACCCCAGTTGTACTCTGGCTTCTTCACCGTGAGCAACTATTTGAACGCTGTCTAAATTGCTGCAATTAGTCAGAATTCTAGTAATTCGATCGACTCCATCCGCGATCGAGTCCAGTACAAATACCTCTGTACCCGCTGTTGCTCCTCTTGCCAAGCTGTCGCTATTCTCTACTTTGGCATCGATGAACAGTATATTTTTTACAGTTCGGGGGCCCACCGATTCGGTCGATCGCACCAATTCTCTCTCTAGGTGTTCAACTCCCGCGCCGCCACCGATTTTTGGGGACAGGAAAGACCAGTCTGCGTTTATTTTTTTTATTTGTTGTTGAGTATGAGTTGCTTTCGTTCGGGAATAATTCCCAGCAATGCTTGTGGTATCACCTGCTTTTTGTGGGTTCAGGAAAATTGGTTTGTTGCCAATGCTTTTCATGGTATGATTACCTCGCTGATTGTGTATAACATACCCATTTAAAGGTGATAATTATCACCTTTAAAAAAAGGTTTAATTGAGAGTTAGACGCTCTGTTTTTTGACTGTTAGAAAGCAAAACTGTTCAGCGATCGCTGTTTCTTACCCGGAGCTCCCTTGCAGCATCCCCATCATAGTTGGGGGACGAAAGAGAAGTTCTTTCCCTCCCTTTTTTTAAGGGGGGTTAGGGGAAGCTTTTTTAACTGAAACTGTATGGTGTTAGAAATAGCAACAGCCGGATTTTCCTCAGCAAAATTTTTGCTATCTTGCTATTGGATAGCATGGGAAATACAGCCGATTTAATGTCGATCGACTACACTTCGGAACCCGTCATTACCTGTACGGAGACACCGCCCAGGAGCGAAACCTGTTTTTTCTACTTCATTGACCAGCAAAAGTGCTGTATCGCCTGCGCGAGGGCTGGGACTGGACAGTTTAAACCCTCATAATCTATAGCGGTTATCAGAAAGATGAGGTATGTTGTTGGGATGCGAGCCCTGACAGCTTATATAACCCTTAAACCAATTCGTGTCATACCAATTTAATGGGGCGTTGCATATATTCCGATCCCCCTAAATTCCCCTGATTGTCGGGGGACTTTGAAATGACTCTTGTCCCCCCCTTATTAAGGGGGGTTAGGGGGGATCGGATTTCGGATTTCGGAATTCTATGCAGCCTCATAAAAAATTCGTGTCAGTCAATTTGAGATTTTAGACTTCGACTTCACTCCGTCGAACGATTTTAGATTTTAGATTGACTCTAAAGATGAATCTGGGAGCTTGAACTTTAGTCTAAAGTCTAAAATTTTGGGCTGCTCGCGACTTGAGTCGGGGGCTTGTCTGCATTGTTTTTGGGCGGTGTAATTTAATTGAAATCGGCATACCCTGTATCGACGAGGCGGATTAAAAATTTATGACTTGCAGTCTAGTTAGTGACAACAATCCAGGTTTGAGACTGCGTTCATCTGCGATCGCCAAAAATAGAATCTTGTCGCCCGCAAGCAACTTCTCAAAATTTCAATTTAGAGTCTTCGAGCGGATTTCTGTTTGAGGTAAATGCTGGAGACAATTGTTAGTGCTGAATTTTTCATGATGTTTTGGAGAAATCGATTTACAGATTTGCTGGTGAGCTACTTGCGATTTTCCTGGCTCTCCCTCAGTTACGCCCAAGAGAGTAGAAACCCGATTTATTCCTAGATTTTTTGCAACCCAACCAAGATTTACAATCTAAATCTGGTTTCCGAGCGCAAGTCCTCAACTAGAAAAACACCGATCGCCATCGGCTAGTTATGGCAAATTTAACCCAGCAATACTGCTCGATTAGGTTTTAATTGCTCCCTTTGGACGCGGCTCGTCCCCAAAAAGCTCCAACAACAACCCTTACACGTAAGTACATATTAACTGATGGATTACTACCTCAGCAAATCTTCGTAGATACAAGCCCCAATACAACCTATATCTTTTCACCGCGAACGTCAAGAGCTCGGGGTTGATAGTACCGACAATCTTGACAGGGCCCAGAAGGATTGACCGCGCAGCGGATGTAATTAGAGCGGGCGTTATACTCGCAAGTGATATCGCCGATCGGATAACCGAGGCCTTCTACGTAAGTGCGATCGCCCATTGCTAGTTGAGTAGGCAGGGGTCTATTTGCTACCGCCCGCCTGGCCGCTGCAATTCCCTCGCTAGCTTGCCTGCTTGCTGAGCGCATCACCCACAAAGACACTAGCGACGGAGCTAAACCTATGACAATAATCAGGAGAACTGTAAACACATTTTCAGAGCTTTTGTGAATAATCTTTTTTTTTATTTACATAATCCCGAAGCTAAAATCATCGGGCAACAGACGGTTTTAAATCAGGAAAGTTCCCAGTGAAATTTCAAACTATGCCGCCCGTGCGTTAACCGTTTGCTGGTAAGGTTCGTAGTGAGGACTTTAGTCCTCTCTAAATCAGAGGACTAAAGTCCTCACTACGAACGGGAGAGGGGTTACACTTGGGAGCATCTCATGTTTGTAAAAAGGATTTTTTTATTTGAGTGCTGTCCCCGCACAGCAAAGCGTGTATAAGCACGCGAGCTCGCGACAGCTCGCACTATAAATGCAAAACTGAGATACTCCCTTAAACTTTAGCAACCTGGGCCGCTAAATCCATCACCGCACTCGAAGCCTCCACCTTAGCAACATCAAGCAAAGTCTTCAACACCGAATCGGGATTCAAACTAATCGAATCAATTCCCAACTCAACCAAGAAGCGAGCAAACTCAGGATAATCGCTGGGCGCTTGGCCGCAAATGCCAATCTTGCGATCGTACTTCTTGGCAGCTTTAATGGCAATTTCCACCATCCGCTTCACAGCCTCATTGCGTTCGTCAAAGATGTGGGCGACTAAGGCAGAATCCCGGTCTAATCCTAATGTTAGCTGAGTTAAGTCGTTAGAGCCGATCGAGAATCCGTCAAAAACTTGGGCAAATTCGTCAGCAAATATCACATTGCTGGGCAATTCGCACATCACATAAACCTGCAAGCCATTTTCGCCCTTAACTAAACCGTGTTTTGCCATCTCGGCCAAGACTTTGCGCCCTTCCTCCGGCGTGCGGCAAAACGGAACCATCGGAATCACATTTGTCAAGCCCATTTCATCGCGAACTCGCTTCAAAGCAAGGCATTCCAAAGCGTAAGCTTCGCGGTAATTCGGGTCATAATAACGAGAAGCGCCGCGCCACCCGAGCATCGGGTTTTCTTCCTTCGGTTCAAACTGCCGCCCTCCCAGCAGATTAGCATATTCGTTGCTCTTGAAATCGCTCATCCGCACGATGACGGGATTGGGATAAAATGCGGCGGCGATGGTGGCAATTCCCCGCGCTAGTTTGTCGGTAAAGAAATCGGGTTTGTGTTCGTAAAGCGCTGTGAGTTTGGCAATTTGGCGCTTGACAGATTCGTCGGTCAATTCATCAAAGTGAATCAGTGCTAGGGGATGCGCTTTGATGTGGTTGGCGATGATGAATTCTAGCCGCGCTAACCCTAGGCCGTCGCAAGGAATTGCTGACAAACCAAAAGCTTCTTCTGGGTTGCCGACGTTCATTAAAATTTGAGTGCGGGTGCGGGGCAAATTGTCGATCGCAATTTCTTGAATTTCAAAAGGAACTAAACCGGAATAAACTTTGCCTTCGTCTCCTTCGGAACAAGAAACAGTGATTTCTTGATTGTTTTGCAAGACTTTGGTAGCGTCGCCGGTGCCGACAATGGCGGGGATTCCCATTTCCCGGGCAATGATCGCCGCGTGACAAGTGCGGCCGCCAGAATTGGTGACAATCGCCCTGGCTTTTTTCATGATCGGTTCCCAATCCGGGTCAGTTTTGTTGGTGACAAGAACTTCCCCTGCTTCAAAGTCAGCGATTTGGTGAACGTCTAAAATTACGCGGGCTTTACCTTGTCCGATGGCTTCGCCAACGGCGCGCCCTGTTGCCAAAATTGCGCTGGAACCTTGCAATTTGTAGTTCCGCAAAACTGTAGCGGATTTTTGTGATTGTACTGTTTCCGGCCGCGCTTGAACGATGAATAGTTCGCCTGTATTGCCATCTTTTGCCCACTCGATGTCCATTGGCGTGTAGGTGCCGCGGACTTGGGAGTAGTGTTCTTCTATTAATACTGCCCAACGTGCTAGTTGCAGAATTTCTTCATCGTTAAGGGCGTATTTAGCGCGTTCTATTGGCGCTACCGAGACGTTTTTGGTGTATTTGGAACCGCCGAGGTCGTACACCATTTTGATGTCTTTGGTGCCGAGGCGTTTGTCGAGAATTGGACGGAAACCTTGTTTTAATGTAGGTTTGAAAACTAGGTATTCGTCGGGGTTTACTGCTCCTTGAACGATGTTTTCTCCTAATCCGTAGGCGGCGGTGATTAAGGCGGCATTTTTGAAGCCGGTTTCGGTGTCGATGCTGAACATGACGCCGGAGGATGCTAAGTCCGATCGCACCATTTTTTGCACGCCGACGGATAAGGCGACTTCAAAGTGGTCGAAACCTCGCTGTTGGCGGTAAGAAATCGCTCTGTCGGTGAAGGTGGAGGCGAAGCATTTGTGGCAGCATTGGAGGACGCTGGTGCAGCCGTGGACGTTGAGGTAGGTTTCTTGCTGTCCGGCGAAACTGGCGTCTGGTAAGTCTTCGGCGGTGGCGGAGGAACGCACTGCTACGTCTGTATTGTCGCCTTCGCGATCGACTGTGCGATCGTAAGCGTGGGCGATCGCCGCTTGCAAGTCTCGCGGAAACGGTGTATTCAGAATCAATGCCCGTGCTTGCTTGCCTTTTTGTCGCAGGTTCTGGAGATCTTCTACGTCTAAATCTGCAAAAATTTCGCGCAATTTTGCTTCTAAACCCGCCGACTCGATGAAGTAGCGGTAAGCGTATGCTGTAGTTGCAAATCCATTGGGGACGCTGACTTTTTTGGAAGTTAACTGTTGGATCATTTCGCCCAATGAAGCATTCTTCCCGCCTACTAATGGGATGTCGTCGATGCCGACTTCATCAAACCACAACACCAAGGCTTTTTCTTTGGGAATTAAAACTTGTTTTTCTTGAATTGCTAATTTTTCGAGCATTGCTTTTTTCCTCTCAACTTCTGCTCAGTGCGGCCAGTCGATTTGAGATTTTAGCTTTGAGATTTACTCCACCACAGATGAATCTGCTAGCTTGAACTCTTAGTCTAATTTTTTGGGCTGCTGGCGACTCGTTTTGGGAGCTTGTCTCGGTTTTTGGGCTGGATCGAAGGACATTCAACAGTTGACAGTTGACAGTTGACCAGGGACAGTTTGAAGGCGACCTCTACCTAGAAGGAAGAGGATTAGAGTAATGAATAGTCTGATTTTAATTTCTCCCTCAAAGGCGGGCGGGCTTTCAACCAATTCTTTCTGGTAAACCCAGGAGGGTCATTTTTTTAATGTCGTTCTGTTGCGCCAATTATCGGATGTTTCCAGAGGCGGTCTCTACCCGAGTTTTTGATTGCCTCTATTTCAATATTATAACTTTTTTCCTAAATGGCAATACCCCGAGGGAAGATTTATTTAATTAATTGCAAATAGTAAAGAAATGGCAGCCTGGAGTTTTTGTAAGCTATCATACGAAAAACGAGTGGAAAGGTGAAGATCAAACATAATTCATACCCTTTTTTTGGGCGCGCAGCGGTGCGGGGATAGCGCTCGGATTGTGTTGGTACTGTAAAGGCAACCAAGGGGCCGTTGTCGGGGGCGATCGGCTGCCGGGGGCGATCGCCCAAAAAACACAACACAAAGCAGCTTCGTTTCCCTCAAAAAACCGAGCTGCTAAAAACCGTAAAAGTTTGACCTATAATTGAGTTTACCTACTTGCAGCAAAAACACAGCCGATGTAGAGTATTGTAGCTGTTGAACAAAAATATTTTATTTTTTGTAACCGACATTTTAGCGATTCAATTATTTATATGCTATAATAGTTAGCTCGACTGCCTTATGACAAAAAACAAGGTATATGATATCAGTTTTGAGCCCCACCGCAAAGCGAAACGGCTTTAAAGTTCTCCTGGTCGAAGACAATCAAGCCGAAGCCGATCTGATCGAAGAATTGTTATTAGAAACAAATGTCAGCAGAGCCGAGTCCCAAAGGCTGTCAGTAAGCCGTACAGAGCGTCTGAGTACAGCGCAGCAAATTTTGGTCGGCGAACATTTTGATGTGATTTTACTAGACCTTTCGCTGCCAGACAGCCAAGACTTAAGTACAATTGTCAAGATACAAGAATACAGCCTCAATACTCCGATCGTCGTCCTGACAGCCCGCAACGACGAACAACTCGCCGTGCAGTCAATCCAAGCCGGAGCTCAGGATTATCTAGTCAAGCGAAAAATCGACAGCGAAGTGTTAATGCGATCGCTCCGCTACGCAGTCGAGCGGCAGCACAACCAAGAAGCTTTGCAAAAAAGCGAAGAAAAATATCGCTCGGTAGTCGAGAATTCCCTCGTCGGAATTGCGATTATTGCTCCTCCAAATTCCCCCTCAGAACCCGAAAAATGCCAGTGGTTGGAAGTTAACGATGCTTTGTGCGATTTGCTCGGATACGATCGCCAAGAACTTTTGCACGGAAATTGGGAACAGTGGGGTTTTCCAGAAGACTGGCCCGCCAGTTTAGAGCAGTTAAATAAAATTTTGGCTGGGGAGAGCGAAGGCTATTTTTTAGATAAAAGGTGGCGCAGAAAAGACGGACAAATAGTTTATACTCGGGTTTCCATGCGCTGCATTCGCGGCCGGGATGGCTCGATCGACCGGATGATTAAAGTAGTCTTGGATGTGAGCGATCGCTACCGCTACGAAGCCGAATTAAAAGCATCAGAAGAGTTTTTAAATCACACGATTAATGCTACTCCCGACCCGATTTTTGTCAAGGACGAGCAGCACAGGTGGGTTGTATTAAACGATGCTTTTTGCGAATTGATGGGAAAAGGGCGATCGGAACTGATAGGGAAGTCGGGATATGAGTTTTTGCCCCCAGCACAAGCCGATTTTTTTAGACAACAAGACGAGCAAATATTGCAAACAAGCATCCCCGAGCAAACGGAAGAAACTTTTACAGTTGGCGGAGGTCAAGAAGGCATTATATCTACTAAAAAAACTGTTTTTAACAAACCCGACGGCACTAAAATGTTGGTGGGAATAATGCGAGATGTGACCGACTACAAGCGCCAGCAAATAGCGTTGCAGGAAAGCGAAGCTCGATTTCAAATAATCACCGCTAACGTGCCGGGAATGATTTATCAATATCGACTATCTGTTGATGGCAAAGCATCTTTTTCTTACGTTTCTTCTGGCAGTTGGCAGCTCTACAATTTACACCCAGAAGAAATAGAAGAAAATGCCGGCTTGGCTTTTGCTAAGGTTCACCCAGATGACATCTCAGACTTGCAGCGATCGATCGCAACTTCAGCGGCCACTCAGCAAGCTTGGCAACACCAGTGGCGGCAAGTTGTGGGAGAACGAGTGAAATGGCTCTCTGGCGCGTCGAGACCGCAAAAACAAGCCAACGGCGATATAATTTGGGACGGTTTGGTGATGGATGTCACCGAATTAAAACAAACCCAACAAGAGCGCGATCGATTTTTTAATATCTCGCTGGATTTACTTTGCATTGCAGGTTTTGACGGCTATTTCAAACGCTTAAACCCCGCTTGGTCTACTTTATTAGGTTACAGCAGAGCCGAACTTATAGCCCAACCTTTTCTAGAATTATTGCATCCAGAAGACCGAGCAAAAACTATAGCTGAATTAGAAAAAATCAAACAAGGCAACCCCGTTATTAACTTAGAAAACCGCTATCTTTGCCGAGATGGTACTTATAAATGGCTGTCGTGGACGGCATCGCCCTTTGCCGAAGAAAGTTTAATTTATGCAGTGGCCCGAGATATTACATTGAGCAAGCAAGCTGAAGCTGAATTGCGTAAAAGCGAAGCCACTAATCGCGCTCTTTTAAACGCGATACCCGATATGATATTTCGCTGTCGTGCCGACGGCACTTTTGTAGACTTCAAACCTGCAAAAGACCTCCAAACGCTTGTACCGGAAAACATATTTATTGGCAAAAAAGCACAAGACATATTACCTGCTGCTTTTGCTGAAAAAATCTTGTCCGGCAATCAACAAGCGAGCGACACCGGCGAAATTCAAGTTGTAGAATATCAACTGCAAATTAAGGAGGTACTGTGCGATTTTGAAGCGAGAATAGTCTTCTGCACGGATGACGAAATTATTGCGATCGTCCGCGACATCACCAGCCGCAAACGTTTTGAGTCAAAACTCCAGCGACAAGCAGTGGCAATGGCAAAAACTTCCGACGGTATCGCCATGCTCAATGCCGGCGGAGAAGTGATTTATGCCAACGCAGCCAGACTAAAAATCTACGGTTACGACTCTCTCGAAGAACTGTTAGGCAAAAGTTGGAAAGTATTCTACGAAGGTGCAGAATTGCAAAGGTTCGAGCAAGAAGTTGTGCCGGCTTTAGTGCAGAAAGGTTATTACATCACCGAAGCAGTAGGATGCCGCCGCGACGGCTCGAAAGTCCCTATAGATGTCTCGCTGACAATGCTACCAGACGGGGAAATCATTTGCATCGTTCGCGATATTGCTGCGAAAAAGAAAGCAGAAGCAGACTTGCAAGATAGCAAGCGGTTCGGCGATCGCATTGCTGAGGCAAGTCCTAATATTTTGTATGTTTACGACTTGATAGAACAAAAAAATATTTATGCGAATGCTTCTATCTCCCAGATTATTGGCTATACAGTAGATGAGATTGAGGCAATGGGGCCGTTGATGTCAACTTTAATGCACCCGGAAGATGCCCTCAAAATGCCTGATTATTTACAGCAAGTCGCAACGGGTACAGAAGGAGAGATCTTTGAAATTGAATACCGCGTCAGGCACAAGGATGGTTCTTGGCGCTGGATTGTCAGCCGAGATACTGTATTTGCCAAAACAGCAGACGGCAAGTTAAAACAAATTCTCGGCACGGGAACTGATATTACAGAAAGCAAGCAAGCAGAAGATGAAATTAAGCTGTTGCTGGCAGCAACTCAAGCCATTAGTCAGTCGGTTGATTTTCACAGCGCTCTCCCTGATATCCTGCGGTTGCTGTGCACTGCGATCGGCTGGGATTTTGCGGAAGCTTGGATGCCCGCTGCTAACGGTACTGTTTTGGAACACAGCGAAAGTTGGTATGCTAGCGATCGCGATTTAGATAGGTTTGGCCGCGAAAGTAAGAAAATTAGATTCGCGCCCGGATTGGGAGTGCCGGGACGGATTTGGTCAACCAGAAAGGTAGAATGGATTGAAGATGTTTCTGTAGTCAATTATTCATTTTTTGCCCGATCGCAAATGGCGGCAGCAGTCGGATTGAAAGCTTGTTTCGGAGTGCCAATCCGCGCTAAGAAAGAGGTTCTGGCAGTTTTACTGTTCTGCAAGCGCGAGCGATCGATTATGGAACCGCGTATAGTAGAGTTGGTCAAGGCGGTGGCGACTCAGTTGGGTTCTCACATTCAGCGCAAACAAGCCGAAGAAGAATTGCGTAAAAGCGAAGAACGCTGGCAGTTAGTTCTTAAAGGCAATCAAGACGGAATTTGGGACTTGAATCTTCAAACAGATGAAGCTTTTAGATCGGCCCGCTGGCAAGAAATTATCGGTTACGCAGAGGGCGAAATCGACAGCAGCAACAGCGAATGGATCGATCGCATCCATCCAGACGATCGCGATCGAGTGCAAGCCACAATCCAAGATTATCTCGATCGCCAAACCCCCCATTATGCCGCCGAATACCGCTTGCAATCCAAAGACGGCAGTTACAAGTGGGTGCTCGCCCGCGCTCAAGCAGTCTGGGACGAAGCCGGAAACCCCCTGCGGATGGTGGGTTCGATGACTGATATCAGCGATCGCAAAGCAGCAGAATTAGCTTTGCTGCGGGTCACTCAAGCCGTCGAAAGTACCAGCGACGCGATCGCGATCGCCGACTTGAAAGGGCGGTCTATTTACCACAATCAAGCCTTTATTCAGCGTTACGGCTACACGGTGGAAGAACTCAACGAGCTAGGCGATAGCGCCGCCCTTTACGTCCGGCCTAAAAGTTACAAGAAAATCTATAAAAACATTCGCAAAGGTCGCTCTTGGTGCGGCGAAGTTGCCCTCCGAACCAAGAGCGATGAAGCTGTTACCGCTCTGGTGCGAGCCGACAGCATTAAAGAGATAAATGGCAATTCAATCGGCTTAATTGCCGTGATTACCGACATCACAAGACGCAAAGAATCTGAAGCACTTTTGCGCCAGCAATTAAAGCGCGAACAGTTGGCAGTAGCCATGCTGGAACGCATTCGCTCTTCTCTCAATTTAGAAGAAATTCTCACCAAAGCAGTCGAAGAAGTGCGGCATTTTTTGCAAGTAGACCGCACTGTAATTTACCAATTCAAGCCGGATTGGAGCGGGTTTATCGCTGTCGAGTCGGTTGACGAAAATTCCCTATCAATTATAGGAATGGAAATTTACGACCCCTGTTTTGGGGAAGCCTACGTTCCTCTTTACCAAGATGGCAGAATTAGAGCCACAGAAGATGTTTACAATGCCGGCATCGCCGACTGTTACTTGAGTTTGTTGACTCGCCTCCAAGTGAGAGCGAGTCTGGTAGTGCCGATTTTGCAAGGCGAAAACTTGTGGGGGCTGTTGATAGCCCACCACTGCACGGGCCCGCGTCCCTGGCAGAGATTGGAGGCAGAGTGCCTGAAACAATTGGGGGTGCAGTTGGCGATCGCCATTGTGCAATCGACGCTGTTTGAACAAGCACAAACCGAAATTGCCGATCGAAAACAAGCCGAAGCCGCCCTGCAATTAGCCAAAGAAGCCGCCGAATCTGCCAACCGCGCTAAAAGCGACTTTCTCGCCAACATGAGCCACGAATTGCGGACGCCTTTGAACGGGATTTTAGGATACATTCAACTGCTCAAACCGGATAAGAATTTAACTGCGGAGCAGCAGGAAAGTCTCAACAACGTTCACCAGTGCGGCAACCACCTGCTAACCCTGATTAATGACGTTTTAGACCTCTCGAAAATCGAAGCTAGCAAAATGGAACTGTCACCGACAAACCTGCATTTTCCCAGCTTTGTTAAAAGTATTGTCAATCTGTTCCAGATGCGATCGCATCAAAAAGGAATTGCTTTTAATTACGAGCAGGTGTCGGCGCTGCCCGACTACGTTTTTGTTGATGAAATCAGGTTGCGCCAAGTTTTGATTAATTTGCTCAGCAATGCGGTTAAGTTTACCCAGAGCGGTGGCGTGACATTCAAAGTCGGTTACGCAGAAAATTATCCTCAAACCCACTGGGCGAAGTCTAATTTGACAGCAGAAGTTGCTACTCAAACAATCAATTTGACGGCCAATTTAGACGCTCCGAAAAAGTCGAGAGCGCCCCAAACCGCAGAAGCGCCCGAGGCGATAACAGCAACAAAAGTCGAGAGCGCCCCAACCGCTAAAATTCGCTTTCAAATCGAAGATACCGGCATCGGCATCCCGCAAAATAAATTAGAAGAAATATTTTTGCCTTTTCATCAAGTGGGCGATCGTAACAATTTCGTCGAAGGTACCGGACTAGGACTTTCCATCAGCCAAAAATTAGTCAAAATAATGGGCAGCCAAATTCACGTCCAAAGTACCCCCGGCAAAGGCAGCATATTTTGGTTGGATATAGACTTGCCCGCAGTCGCAGAATATTCTGAAACCCCCTCCACACAAGAAAAACGCCGGCTTATCGGTTTTAGAGGCAGCCAGCGGAAAATCCTGCTCGTGGACGATCACGAAGTAAATCGTGCCATGCTGCACAGGCTGCTTTCTCGTTTGGGCTTTGAAATTGCAGAAGCCACAGACGGCGAAGACTGCTTGCACAAAGCACAGGCATTTCTACCGGATCTAATTTTAATGGATTTGCTGATGCCCGTAATGGACGGCTGGGAAGCTACCAGGCGGCTGCGACAGTTGCCAGAATTAAAAGATGCGGTTATCCTTGCTTTGTCGGCTAGCGTTTACGAGGCTACCAAGCAAAAAAGCATACTTGCAGGTTGCGATCATTTTCTCACCAAACCGATTCAAACTAACGAGCTTTTAGAATTATTGCGCCTGCATTTGAGACTAGAATGGATTTACGAAGAAGGATCGGAAACCAAAAAACGCAAAGCTCAAACTCCCAAATCATTATCGGACATTGCGATTGCTGACTCAACAATAGTGTCTCCTGGTTCAGAGTCAGTCTTTGTCTTGTTAAGATTGGCTGCTATGGGCGATATTGAGGCTATTCTGGAGGAAACTGCTAAACTAGAAAATTCTGACCCGACATTAGTCCCTTTCGTTCAGCACGTTCGCCAACTTGCTAAAGGATTTCAGCTCAAGCAAATTCGAGATTTTTTGAAGCAACATTTGCCCTAAAATTGATGGTAGCTAACCGATAAATTAAAATCAGTTAAATCTCACGCCCCGAGCATCATTGTCAATAACGCAATACGCTTGGATTAAACCCGATCCCCCCGAATTCTTGCCCCCTACTCCCCCCTTAAAAGGGGGGGGACAGGATTCTTCTCAAAGTCCCCCGACTATACGGGGGATTTAGGGGGATCTCCGGAAAATAAACACTGTTAACCCAACAGTATTGCCCTAAAAGAGGTTATTGCAAATAGAAGCATCTACGAAGCAACCGGGTTTCTAGAGCCGCAGAAAATAGCTTGAATCCGATATGAATTCACAACCGACAACTCACAACTCAAAAAATTGAATTTTTCCCTTGAATATGAACGATAAGAATTCCGAAAGAAGCATCATACTAATTGTCGATGACAACCAAACAAATCTTGACGTACTTTTCGAGCTGTTAAGGAATTACGGCTTTAAGGTATTAGTGGCTCTAGACGGCGAAAGTGCGATCGAGCAAATTGAATACATCCATCCCGACTTGATTCTTTTGGATATCATGATGCCCGGAATTGACGGCTTTGAAACTTGCCTGCGTTTGAAAGCAGACCCGTCAACCCGAGACATTCCCATCATCTTCATGAGCGCCCTTTCCGAGACGCTTGATAAAGTAAAAGGCTTTCAGACAGGAGCCGTTGACTACATCACCAAGCCTTTCCAGCACGAAGAAGTGTTGAGCCGCATTCAAACTCACTTGACAATCCGCAACTTGCAACAAAAACTCGAAGAAAAAAACCTCGAACTAGCCCACCTCAACCAAAACCTGGAAAGACTTGTCGAACAAAAAACCAAGCAATTGATCGACCAGGAAAAAACAGCCATCATCGGACGTTTGACCCAGGGAATGGTGCACAACCTCAAAAGTCCGCTGCAAGTGATCCAGACAAGCGTCGATTTGATTGAAACAAAAGCCACAAAAATTCAAGAAGACACTTTTTTAAATTATACCAAGTATATTTTTCAAGCTGTCACAAAAATCAATCAGATCATGGATACTCTGATGATGAAAAGTAGGAAAGAACAAAACCAAGATTTGCATCCTGTGAATATCAACGATTTAGTGCAGCGAGAAATTCAGCTCTTGGAAGGCAATCTTTATTTTAAGAATAAAATTAGAAAAAAATACTTTTATGACGAGAAAATTGAAAGTATTCCCTTAATTTATTCCTATATTTCTCAAGTATTTTATAACTTAATAAATAATGCAATGGATGCGATGTGGGAAAGAAAAAGTAGGGAACTAACAATCGTGACTCGGCAAGACGACTCGAACATATACATGGATATTGCAGATACGGGATGCGGCATAGCACCTGAAGATTTGTCAAAACTTTTTGACCCTTTTTATACGTCAAAGCCGCCTAAAGGTGAAGAAAAAATAGAAGGGGAACCAACAGGAACTGGTCTCGGGCTTTATACTTGTATTGAACTTTTAAAACCTTTTAGTGGTGAGATTGCTATTAGCAGTAATCTCGGAGAAGGCAGCGTATTTACAGTTGTTTTACCCAAGCAGCCGAAAAATTAATTGACTCAACAAAGTAAAATCATGTCCAATTAAACAACCATAATTAAGTTCACAATCAGGTTCGATCGTTCGGACTTTAGTCCTTTCTTTGAGTTCGAGAACGACTCAAGTCTTCACTACGAACCAAAGCTAATTGTTAGTTCCGATTAAACAACCATAATTAAGTTCATAATTAGGTTCGTACTGAGGACTTTAGTCCTTTCTTTGAGATAAAGAAGGACTAAAGTCCTCACTACGAACCAAAGCTAGTTTTCAGTAATTCAACGGATACAATCTCCTAGGGCGTTCCGTAAATTCACTGTAGTTTCCCTAGGTTTGGAGTCAGGACTCAAAGTTTTTCTAGAGCCACAGTCTTTTGCCTTGCCCCTTGCTATTTCCCTGCCAAAGGTTGTAAATTTAAAATACAGGGGAGTTGCAATATCGGAAAGAGTATTATTTTGGGCCACTAGGTTTGGGGCGAGACGGACAACTTGCAGCGAACAACTCAATTCTACAAATAAATCTGGGGCGTCTGCAAGCACCCAGCGCACCCTAAAGCCTGTGGTTCAAGTTCCCCAAAAATGAGCTAGGTAGCTGCATCCGCTGCTGCGATTTTTTCTTTAGTAAAAAATAGCAAAATGAAATCTGTTTTTGCATCAACTTTAACGCCTGCTTGCTTGAAAGTTCTTTTAGTAGAAGACTGTGCAGAAGATGTAGAATTTATTCAAGAACTGCTGTCTGAGTGCCGACTGGGACAATTAATTGAGACGACCAATGTGGTTCGCCTCCGGGAAGCTATAGAAATTTTAAGCCGCGAGATTTTTGATGTAATTTTATTAGATCTTTCACTTCCTGACAGTCAAAAATTTAATTCTTTTTTCCGGCTGCAAGATTTCGGGATAAATATTCCCATCGTCATTCTGACAGCCGCCGATGACGAAGAAGTGGCCGTCGAGTTAATTGCTGCCGGCGCCCAAGATTATCTGGTGAAAAGCCAAGTAGACAGCCGGCTGCTGGTGCGGACGCTCAAGTGCGCGATCGCCCGCCAGAAACGGCAAGCAGAATGGCAAAAAAGTCAAGAAAAATACCCGCAGGTTGTTGACAATATCAAAGAAGTAGTTTTTGATACAAATATTGCGGGCAAGTGGACTTTTCTGAATCCGGCTTGGACGAAAATTACCGGATTTACGGTTGATGAAAGTTTAGGAAATTCCTGTTTGAGTTACATTCATGCTGACGACCAACACCAATATTTAAATTTGTTTAGAAGCCCGCTCGAAAATCAAGAAACATCTTGCTGCTATCAAATTCGATATCTTACCAAAAATGGCGAAATTCGCTGGGTAGAAGTTCAGGAATTTTTGATTTTTGGCGAAAACGGCGCGGCGCAGGGAACTACTGGAACTATCAACGATATTACGGAGAAAGTTTTAGCACTCTCAGAACTGGAAGCCAGTAAAAAGTTTTTGAATTGTACAATAAATGCAGTGGCTGACCCAATTTTTCTCAAGAACGAGGAGCGCCGCTGGATACTGTTAAATGATGCTTGTTGCAAGCTGCTCGGCAAGCCGCGCGAGGAACTGCTAGGTATGTCGGATTACGAGTTTTTCCCCAAAGAAGAAGCTGATTTTTTTTGGGAGAAAGACGAACAAGTGTTTAGCACGGGGGAAGAAAACGAAACAGAGGAATTTTTTACGGATGCCAGCGGTGCAAAGCACATTCTGTCTACTAAAAAAACTGTGTTTGACAATCCCGATGGTAGTAAGATTTTGGTAGGGATAATTCGAGATATCACAGAGGATAAGCGGAAACAATTAGCGCTGCAAGAAACCCAAGCTAGATTGCAGCAAATTGCTGCTAATTTGCCTGGAATAATTTATCAATTTCGGCTGGCGTCCGACGGCAAAAGATATTTTCCTTACATTTCTTCTGGCAGCCGCGATTTATATGAATTGGAACCCGAAACTATTCAGCAGAATCCCGAACTTATGTTCAGTTGCATTCATCCAGACGACCTCCCAAAAATTCAAGAATCTATTGTTTTTTCTGCGGCAAATATGCAGCCCTGGCAGCAGGAATGGCGCGCGATTGTGCCGTCGGGAAAACTTAAGTGGATGCGAGGAGTTTCGAGACCGCAACGACTTGATTGTCCGACGGTGATAGGGCCCGAAGGGGATATAGTTTGGGAAGGCATAGTGCTGGATATTACTGATTTAAAACAGGCGGAAGCAGCTTTGCGGGAGAGCGAAGCCAGATTTCGATCGCTAATTGAGAATATTCCCGGCGCTATCTGCCGCAGCTTGTACGATGCTGATTGGACGATGTTGTTTGTGAGTGACGAACTTGAGGCAATTAGCGGCTATGCTGCTGGGGATTTTATTCACAACAACCGCTTGAGTTTTGCTAGCATCATCGATAAGGCGGACAGGGAAATGGTCGATCGCACAGTCCGGGCAGCGGTAGACTCGAAACAGCCGTATCATGTAGAATACCGGATTGTGCGGGCTGACGGGGCGGTGCGCTGGGTGTCCCAAAGGGGTAGGGCGACTTACAATCCAGAAGGGTTGGTTTTGTGGCTTGACGGAGCGATTTTTGATATTACCCCTCGCAAAGGCGCCGAAATGACTCTGTGCTTGGTAACTCAAGCCGTAGACAGCGCTAGCGATGCGATCGCGATCGCAGATTTGGACGGGTGTTCAATTTATCACAATCAAGCATTTATTCAGCGCTACGGCTATACAGTTGAGGAACTAAATAATGCCGGCGGCCCAGCAGTAATGTACGCCAAATCTCAAGAATTGAGAAAGTTATTTAAAGTCCTGCGGAAAGGTTTGTCCTGGAGCAGTGAAATTGATCTAAAGGCTAAAAATGGCGAAATTATCGAAACTCAATTGCGAGCTGACTGCATTAAAGATAGCGCCGGTCAACAAATAGGAATGATGGCGATTATTGCCGACCTCACAGAACTCAAACGCGCCGAATCGGCATTGAAATTCAGTCAAGAGCGATTGCAGTTAGCGGTTTCAGGCAGCTCTTTGGGGCTGTGGGATTGGAATATCGCGACTGGCGAAACTTATTTTGACTCGCAGTGGAAATTAATGCTCGGTTACGCAGACAATGAAATTGAAAACAACTTCCAAGGTTGGGAAAATTTACTGCATCCCGAAGACAGAATGAAGGCAATAGAATCGTTAAATTTATATTTTGAAGGTGGCATCAAGATCTATGAATTTGAATTTAGGATGCTCAACAAAGCTGGAAATTGGCAGTGGATTTTGGGGATGGGCAAGGTAGTCGAGTACGACGAATGGGGGGCGCCGTTGCGGATGACGGGTACTCACAAAGATATCAGCGCCCGCGTGGCAGCCGAAGCCGAAAAAACACAGTTCATCGAATCTTTGCAACAACTGACCGAGCAGTTGCAAGCAGCGCAAAAAATTGCCCGCATGGGGAATTGGGAATTCGATATTGAGGCAGGAATTATTACTTGGTCGGCCCAAGTGTTTCGAGTTTACGGTAGAGAATTGAATCGGCCGCCGACAATGGAAGAAATTTTAGAGCAAATTCATGCCGATGACCGAGAAAGGGTGACAAAAGCTTTGCAAAAATCCGTGACTGAAGGGATAGCTTTCGACATCGACCACCGCATCTATTTTTCACCAGCAGAAATCCGGTACGTTAATTGTAAAGGTCAAGCTGTTAAAAACGAGTTGGGCAAAGTAGTGCGGCTTTTTGGCACGGAAATGGATATTACCGATCGCAAAAAATCAGAAATTGCTTTGCAAGAAAGCGAACAGCGATTTCGAGCTGTATTTGAACAAGCGGCAATTGGCATTGTTAAAGTGTCGCCCGACGGTCATTTTTTGAAGGTCAATCAAGGCTTTTGCAAGATTGTCGGATACTCAGAATTGGAACTGAAAGCACGAAATGTTTGGGAGATTTCTCACCCGGAAGATGTAGCAGCAGATGTCGAGTCGCGCCAAAGACTGTTAGCTGGGGAAATTTTGAATTATTCACTTGAGAAACGCTTTGTTCGCAAAGACTTTTCGTTTGTCTGGACTAACGTGACTGTATCTTTGGTGCGGGATGGGTTTGGGGAGCCGAGCTACTTAATTGGTGTGATTGAAGATATTAGCGATCGCAAACTTGCCGAGGCGATATTGCGCCAGCAATTAAAGCGAGAACGCTTGGTGGTAGGGATGCTGGAACGCATTCGCTCTTCTCTCAATTTAGAAGAAATATTGACAAAAGCTGTTGCTGAAGTACGGCATTTCTTGCAAACAGACCGGACAGTTATTTATCGTTTTAATCTTGATTGGAGCGGTTGTGTAGCTGTTGAGTCTGTGGATGAAAGTTGGCGGTCACTTCAGGGAATGACTATTAGCGATTCTTGCTTTAAAGACAGCTATGCTTCTGCTTACGAAAAAGGTCGCACTGTAGCTGTGGATGATATTTACAAAGCAGGTCTTTCTGAGTGCTACATTAATTTGTTAAGTCAATTTCAGGTGCGAGCTAATTTGGTAGTGCCGATTTTGCAAGGCGAGAAGTTGTGGGGATTGTTGATTGCTCACGAGTGCGCGAGCCGCCGCCGCTGGCTGGAAATTGAGGTGGAGTGTCTCAAACAAATTAGCGTGCAGTTGGCGATCGCGATCCAGCAATCGACGCTGTTCGAGCAAGCACAAACTGAAATTGCCGATCGCAAACAAGCCGAGTCAGCTTTGCAGGAATCGGAAGCGCGAGAACGTTCAAAAGCGCTAGAGTTGGAAGCAGCTATTAACAAACTCAGAACCACTCAAGCTCAGCTCGTTCAAAATGAAAAAATGGTGAGTTTGGGTCAGTTAGTTGCTGGTGTCGCTCACGAAATTAATAACCCAGTTAGCTTTATTCACGGCAATCTCAGTCCGGCTAGACGTTACAGTTTAGACTTGCTGGAATTGATTAAAGTTTATCAGGATTACTGTCCTAATCCTCCGACCCAAGTGTGGGATAAAATTGATGAAATAGATTTGGATTATATTGCTCAGGATTTCCCAAAATTGTTTAGTTCGATGCAAGTAGGAACGGAGCGAATTGTCGAGATTGTCAAATCCTTGCGTAATTTTTCCCGGTTGGACGAGTCGGCTGGGAAGTCGGCGAACATTCACGAGGGAATTGACAGCACTTTGATGATTTTGCAAAATCGCTTGAAATCTCACAGCAGCCGTCCGGCGATTGAGATAGTTAAAGATTACCAGTTATTGCCGCGGGTTGAATGTTTTCCGGGCGAGTTGAATCAGGTATTTATGAATATTTTGATTAATGCGATCGATGCTTTGGAAGAACGGGACAAGGGGCGGACGATCGAGGAGTGCGATCGGCATCCCAGTACGATCGCGATTCGCACTTATGAGACTGCTGGGGGCTTCGTAGCGGTATCTATTGCGGACAACGGGCGGGGGATACCGGAGTCGGTGCGATCGAGGCTGTTTGACCCGTTTTTCACGACTAAGCCTGTGGGCAAGGGCACGGGTTTGGGACTGTCGATTTCTCACTCGATTGTAGTCGATCGCCACGGCGGCAGATTGAGCTGTATTTCGACACTGGGAGAGGGATCGGAGTTTTTGATTGAAATTCCCGTGCGATCGAATTTAAGTGGTACGAGTTCAAATAACAGTTGACAGTTGACAGTTGACAGTTGACAGTTGAGGGTTGTTATTGGTTATTGGTTATTTGTTATTTGTTATTTGTGAGATCGCAAATTAAAGAATTTACACTCGCCGATTGTGGAATGGGCGGGGGAGCCCGTTCTTTATGGACGGGCTCCCCCGCCCATCCCACAAGAACAATAAAGATTGTAAGTTATTTAATTCTCATTCCTGAGTTGGTATCAATGCCCAATGCCCAATTACCAATTCCCTCTTCCTTCTTCCTTCTTCCTTCTTCCTTCTTCCTTCACATCAAAATCGGGGAAGATTCCGACTTGTTGCTGGCGTGACAAATACGATTTTTGCCTTCGGTTTTGGCTTGATAAAGGGCGCTGTCAGCACTGCGAATTAGGCTGTCAGGAGATTGCTGGGGAGAAGGAATCGCTGTGGCAATGCCGCAACTGAGGGTAACGCAGGAGTTAATTGACGATCGCGCGTGGGGCAGTTGCAAGCTGGCGATGCGATCGAAAATTTTCCGGGCGACAATGTTTGCCCCTTCAGCGCTGGTGTTGGGCAGCACTACGGCAAATTCTTCGCCGCCGTAGCGGGCTGCCAAATCCCCAGCCCGCTTGGCACAAGAGGCGATCGCCCCGGCAACTTGACGCAAACAATCGTCGCCGCCGAGGTGCCCGTAAAAGTCGTTATAAAGTTTAAAAAAGTCGATGTCAAACATAATTAAAGACAGCGGCAGTTCCTCTCTTGCCAATCTGCGCCACTCTAACATCAAAACGCGATCGAACTGGCGGCGGTTGGCAATGCCCGTCAGTCCGTCAGTAGTTGCCAGTTCCTGCAATTTTTGATTGGCTATTGCTAGCTGGCGGTAAAGTTGAGATTGTTCGATCGCGATCGCCACTTGATTCGCCAAGTGCTGTAAAAAATCTATTTCCCACTGCTGCCATTCTCTCGCCTCGCTGCAATTGTATGCTGTCAGCATTCCCCACAAACTATTGCGATTTTCACTTACCAAATCCGGCGCACTTTTTCCCTGCGCCTGCGGTTTGCCAACAGCCGGCAGCGAGATATAATTTTCGGCTGCATCTTGATTTTTTTCGGCTTCCCAAACAGGGCATTGTAGTCTTTTGTTTACCGTTTCCCAGTCGCCAGATTGCCAAATTGGCACGCTTAAAACTGCTGCAATTTCACAATCTGCCAGCAATTCTTTGCAACTGCCAGATAAGGCGGCAGTGCTGACATCTGCTATTGCTTGTACCGACTGGGATTCTACCAAAACAAAGCATGACACCGCCAAAGCAGCACTAATATTTTGGTTGTCAATATAACCGTCTGGCAAACCGTCACCTGCAACGATCGCACCTTTTTGGTCTTCCCCGTCAAATTGAGACGCCCAATCCTGACAGCGATAAATTAAAACCCGGTCTGTTTTGAGAAATTGGCGCACTTCTGCGACGGTACTTTGGAGAATGCTGGAGGCGTCTATGGACGATCGAATATGTTCGATCATTTGTCCCAACAGCCGCTCTCGGATCGCCTGCTGCCGCAATTTTTCTTCGACTTGCTGCCGTTCGATCGCGTAATGGATTGCGCGCACCAGCAGAGTTCTCTGAAATCTTCCCTTTACCAAACAATCCTGAGCGCCCGAGCGCAATACCGACAGCGCCGTATTTTCATCGTTGATATCCGTCAGCACCACAACCGGCACTGTGGGCGATCGGGCTTTCAAGACGGCGAGATCCTCACTTCCCCCCAAGCTGTCTGACACTGACAAATCTAACAGTACGGCGTCAAACTTTTCTGCTTCCAGACACGCGAGTCCCATCTCCAGAGACTTAACAGTTTCGAGGCGAAACATAGACTCGCTGAATGACCCTAAAAGGTCTTCGATCAGCGTCGCATCTGCCAGATCGTCCTCAACTAACAAAATTTTCAGAGATTGGTTACGTGTTAACACAACTATAGCGTTGGGAGCGGGTTGAAGGAAACTTTTTGGTTTTGAGAGCGATATGGGCGATCGGCACTAAACAACAATAATATCTTCTAGCGGCGGGTTTAACCCGGATCTTTAACTAGCAGCCAGTGGAGCGCTGCTCTCGCCCACCCTCCCCATCAGCCAGTTTATTTGTACATACCTACTTATTTGCGATCGGGCTAATATGTCCCAATACGCGATTATTAACACTATTTATTCCCCGGAGATACCCCTAAATCCCCCTTAAGAAGGGGGACGAAAAAGAATATTCTTGTCCCCCCCTTAAGAAGGGGGGTTAGGGGGGATCGGGCTAATATGTCGGTCTATCAAATTCAGTTTACACTCAAACTATCGATCTAGCCATCAATTAAAGCTTACAGATCCGCGGGCGGGAGCGAAACGATTTCAAACCAATACTGGCATAAAGTCTTCATTACTTCAACCAATCCTTGAAAAGTGACTGGTTTAGATATAAAAGAATTCGCGCCCAACCGATAGCAAAGCAAGATATCTCCGCTGCGGTGCGACGTTGTGAGAATCACCACCGGAATTTGTTGAAACTGGGGGTCAGATCTGATCGAAATTAGTGCTTCTCGCCCGTCAAGCCTCGGCATATTCAGATCCAAAAGTATCAGGTCTGGTCGCTGCCAACTGCTGCCACCAGCATATTGACCGCGACGGTACAAATAGTCTAACACTTGTTCTCCATTTTCTACAAATTCGCTTCTAATTGCTAATCGAACTTCTCCCAGTGCTTCCTCCACCAAAAAGCGCGTGTCCTCGTCATCGTTTGCTATTAAAAGAGTAAATTTCTTCGGAGAAGTTTTATTTGGATAATTCACGGCTTTGTCTCACTACCAACGGATTTTGTGAGGCGGCGGGACTTGGAGCAGTGTCGGATTGCAAGCATTGCATCTGTTGCCATCATCCGGCAAATCATGCCGACCGCACTGAATTTGTGTTGCAGAAATTTGCGGTTTTGCATGATTCGCATAGGTTTGCGAATCATACTTGTTTCACTTGGCAGTTTGTCCGAGAACCTGCAAGCTGCAAACACATCACAAATGCTTGCGGGCGAACTACTAAGGAAACTACAGCATCCCAAAGCAAGATGCTCTGGATAAAGTTGAAACAAACTGACAAGTCGGGCGCACCGCTGATTTTTAATTTGTATAGAGATCGAGGTAATAGATTTATACTGATGGATTTTTAGCTCGATGTCATCAGTGAATATGCTACACTTTCTGAGGATGCGTGTAAAGAAACGATAAAGATATTTATAGTTTAAGTAAATGACTGGTGACTGCTCCATGCCGACTGCTGACTTCACTGTGCAACAGGAATAGAAAAATAAAAAGTCGAGCCTCTATCGGGTGCTGATTCTACCCAAAGGCGGCCGCCGTGCCGATCGACAATTCTTTGACAAATCGCTAAACCGATACCTGTTCCAGAATACTCTGTTTGGGTGTGCAAGCGTTGAAAAATCTGAAAAATACGCGAATGGTACTGTTCGGCAATGCCAATACCGTTGTCCTGCACCGAAAACACCCAGTTATCCCCCTGACGCGCAGCGCCCACCTGCACCACCGGCGCGGAGCTGCTGCGGTATTTAATGGCATTGCCAATTAAATTTTGAAACAGTTGCAGCAGTTGAAAACTGTCACCTGTTACCCTGGGCAAATCGCCCCTAGTTACAGAAGCTTGATTCTTGCCAATAGCCAACTGCAAATTAGCGCAAGCATCCTCAAAAACCTGATTGCAATCTATCAGCTCAAAAGGTTTCTGGCTCCGACCGACTCGCGAATACTCCAGCAAGTCATCAATCAGCGCCTGCATCCGCACGCAAGAATTAACAATATTGGCGGCAAATTTATTCCCCAGGGCATCAAGTTGCTTGTGAGAGCGCCGTTCTAATAGTTGAGCGTAGCCCGCAATCGTACCCAAAGGTGCTTGCAAATCGTGAGAAGCCACGTAGGCAAACTGTTCGAGTTCGGCATTAGAACGAGTCAGTTCTAAAGCATAACGGGTTTGAGTTTCTAAACTCGCTTGCAGCAATTCTTGTACCAACTTGCGCTCGGAAATATCCTCGATCGCACAAATCAAATATTGCGCGGTTCCCCCAGCATCGCGCATTACCGAAACAGTAACATTCGCCCAGCACACTTCCCGATCTTTGCAGATCAAACGCTTTTCCCGAGAAAAAGTTTGAATTTCCCCGGATAGCAGCAACCGCACGCATTCTAGGCCAGCTTCGATGTCATCCGGGTGAGTAATTGCCTGCCAATCAAGCTGCAACAATTCCGATTCTGCATAGCGGACAATTTGGCAAAAGCCGGGATTTACTCGCAAAAATTCACCCAAAAGAGTGGTTTTAGCGATGCCGACTGCTGCTTGCTCGAATATCGCGCGGAAACGTTCCTCGCTTTCTCGCAGGGCAATTTCTGCTCGTTTGCGATCGGTGATATTGCGAAATGTGACTGCCAGACCGTCGTTTAATTTAACCGCGACAATGTGCAGCCAAGCACTTGTATCTCGATCGTGTTCGTAATAAAATTCTTGGTCTACAGTTTCCCCGGTTTCTACCACAGAAACGTACAAATCAAATAACCCATTATTGCGAATTTCGGGAATTTCTGCCAACAAATGATTGCCAACTCTCGCATTTAATGGCCTACCCGAAATATTGTTGGCAGCAGGGTTGACTAACAGCCACTGGAAATCTACAATCTTTCCCTGACTGTTGCGGAGGGCAGAATAAGCCACCACACCGTCTAAGGAACTATTTAAGATGCTAGCAAGCAGCGACTGCGACTGTTGCAGTTGAGTGTTTTGCTCTTTTAGTTGCTGTTGCAGTTTTTGCAAGCAGACTTGCTTGTCGATGCGCGCTAAAACTTCTTCTACTTGAAATGGCTTGAGAATATAGTCGGCGCCGCCCACTCGAAAAGCTTGTAATTTATCATTAATCTCATCTAATACACTTAAAAAAATCACCGGAATTTGTTCAGTTTTCGGTGTCGCTTTCAGTCTCCGACAAACTTCATAACCGTTCATTTCCGGCATTCTGATGTCGAGCAAAATTAAATCGGGGCAATGGGCGATCGCAGCCTTCAACGCCAGTTTACCGCAAATAGCCCGACAAACTTGATACCCCTGGCCTGTTAGCAGCTCGGATAAGAACCGCAGATTGCTCGGTTGGTCGTCAACCACCAATACTTTAATTCCGCTATTATCCATTTATTGTAAAATCGATTGAGTTAAATCCATTATCCTGTCGAGTCGGTAATCTGCCAGCAAATCTTTTAAAGCCTCAGCTAAAGTTGGATGAGTTTCCGAAATGCGATCGACAATTTGAATCGCCAGCTCTTCATCCACATCATTAACTGCATCGTAGAGTTCCTGCACCCAACTTCGAGGCATCTGAGCCAGCAGCGGCGAGAAAAATGAATCTGGTTTTTCGCTCACAAAATAACGCCGTAAAGCCCCCACAGGAAGCGCGGGCAATTCTTGATAAATATAGCGCACTCCCAAGTAAGAAGCCATCTTATCAAAGAGGAGTTGTTCTTGAAAAGGTTTCCGCACAAAATCGTCGCAACCTGCAGCGATAATTTCGCCTTTTCTTTCCTCAAAAGTGCTAGCAGTCAGAGCAATAATTACAGTTCGCCGCCCAGTTTGTTTCTCTTTAGCTCTAATTTGTCTGACAGCTTCAAAACCGTCCATTACAGGCATTCGCGTATCCAGCCAAATTAAATCAGGGTGCCAACTTTCCCAAAGTTCAACAGCTTGGAGGCCGTTTTCGGCTTCTCGGACTTCAAAACCAATTGGTTGCAGCATTTTCACCAGCAGCAGCCGATTTTCTTGATTGTCGTCAACTGCTAAAATCCGATAAACCGGTTGATCTGGTTCTAGTGCGATCGCCCGCTGCAATGTCACCACTGTTATTTCAGACGAAGTAGCGGGAAATACGCGGATATTAAATTTAAAACTGGTTCCCTCACCTAAAACACTGTCTACCTCAATATCTCCGCCCATTATCTCTACATATTTTTTAGTAATTGTCAAACCCAATCCCGTACCGTCAGCCGCTTGTTTGCCCGCTTCTGTTTGCACGAAAGCCTCAAATAACTTCTCAATTTCTGCTGTTGCTATGCCAACTCCCCTGTCTTCAACTTCAAACAAAATAAAATAGGAATCGTCCGAGGGAGAATTAGGATTAATCTCCGATTGGGCGGGCTGCTGGTTGGCTTGCACGCTGGCGCGCAGCCAAATACTGCCGCAGTTTGGTGTAAACTTTATGGCATTTCCCAGCAAATTAATCAAACATACGCGCAGCTTTTTTTCATCAGTTTTGATGTATTGGGGAACATTCGGCTGCACGGAAAATCTTAGTTGCAAATTTTTGGTTTCAGCTTTGATTTGAAACATCTCTTCGAGAGTGTCGAGGACTTGATAAAGGTCAAAGCTGCGTTCATCTAAGCCAATGATCCCGGCTTCTATTTTGGACAAATCTAAAACATCGTTAATTAATTCCAGCAAATGTTGACCGCTGCGGTTGATAATTCGGAGATTTTCAATATTTTCGTGGCCCAGGGAAGAGTCGCGGCTCATGACTTGGGTAAAACCCAGGATGGCGTTCAGGGGAGTCCGCAATTCGTGGCTCATGTTGGCAACGAATTGACTTTTTGCGAGCGATGCAGCGGCTGCGGCTTCTTCGGCTTTTTTGCGTTCTATGATTTCTTGTTGCAGTTCGGTATTGCGATCGATCAATTGTTTTTTCAGTCTTTGGATAGTCAGTTGATGTTCGAGTCTGGCTAAAACTTCTGCTACATGAAACGGTTTTGTGATAAAGTCTACTCCTCCTACTTTAAAGGCGGTTACTTTGTCCAATACTTCATCTAAAGCGCTAATAAAAATAACGGGAATTTCTGATGTTTTCGGATCGACCTTGAGCTGCGTGCAGACTTCGTAGCCGTCCATTTCCGGCATTTTGATGTCGAGCAAAATCAAATCGGGAGAACCCGAGCGCGCGGCTCTGATTGCCATTTTGCCGTTAATTACGCCCCGGACTTTGTAGCCGCGATCCGACAGCGTTGCTGATAAAACTTGCAAATTTTCGGGAGTGTCATCAACAATTAATATGTTGCCTTTATTCTCTTCTGTTTGATTGGTGGTCATTGATGGCTATTTTTTGTTAAATTGATAATTGCTGAAATTATGAAAACCGATTAACTGGTTATTATAGCACTCGCTCCTGAATCAACTACTTGTATATTTACAGAACTTACGCACACAAACCCAATAAACCGGGTTTTTGTAAGCGGATAGGACTAAGATCAAAAAGTGGTTTGACGCGCAGATTTGAGCGGTAAGGTGCGCATTGCGCACCCTACATAGGTAAGGTGCGCATTGCGCACCCTACATAATACCGGTTCTACGTCCAAGACTGAAATAGTCGATCGACCTCAACCATCAACAATCCCCAACCCGCCCCTCTCCCCTCTTCCTTCTTCCTTCTTCCTTCTTCCTTCTTCCTTCTTCTTCACACATTTCTAAATTCCTCAATCAAATCAATAATTCGATCGCACCGGAAGTTATTCGCCAAATCCGCGATCGCGCTGCGGTAAGGAGCATCAACAGGAGGCACCGACAACAGCAGCCGAAAAATCTCCTCATTATCAACCGAATCCGCCGCATCGTACAACTCATCAACCCATTGGGGCGGCATAGTTTCAAAAAATGAAGCATTCAGCGCAACAGGCAAAGAGGCCGTCACAGTCGGCGCCGAAACATCACCACCAGCCACAGCATCAGAACTCGGCGAAGCTTCTCGATCGTAAACATAGCGGACACCCAGATACTTAGCCATCTTTTCCAGAATGACTTGTTCCCGAAAAGGCTTCGCCACAAAATCATCGCACCCAGCAGACAAAATCACCGATCGCTCCTCATCAAAAGCACTCGCCGTCAGAGCAATAATCACCGTTGCTTGACCCTTCAAATGCGCTTTAATCTGTTTAGTAGCTTCGTAGCCATCCATCACCGGCATCCGCATATCCATCCAAATCAAATGAGGTTCCCAACTCGACCACACGGACAAAGCTTCAACGCCATTTTCAGCCTGCCGCACAGTAAAACCGAGAGATGACAGCATTCTCACCAGCAACAAACGGCTTTCTTCGCGATCGTCCACAGCTAAAATGCGGTATTGCGGCTGTCCCGGTTCCAAACCCACAACGCGGCGAGTTGTTTGAGCCACCTGAATTTCCACTGCATTAGGGAGCGAAACTTTAACATCAAATCTAAAAATGCTGCCCTTACCGACGCTGCTTGTCACCGTCATTTCTCCTCCCATTAACTCAACGAACTGTTTGCTAATCGGCAAGCCTAAACCAGTTCCTTCATGAGCTTTTCTCCCGCTTTCTGTCTGAGCAAAAGGCTTAAACAAATTGTCCATTTCTTGGGCAGAAATTCCCGCCCCCGTGTCTTCCACTTCAAAGAGCAAGCTGCAATTTGCGATCGGCGGAATCTCTCCGTTATTTCTGTTTGACAACAGCTCATGTTTGATTCTCAAATTAACACCACCTTCCGCCGTAAACTTAATCGCATTTCCCACCACATTAATCAATACTTGGCGCAACTTGCTTTCATCGGTTTCTACATATTGAGGGAGGTTGAGCGTGGTATCACAAATTAACTGCAACCCTTTTTTTTCTGCTTGCAGCTTCAGCATCTCTTCAGTATTCTTTAGCATTGTATGCAAGTCGAAAGTGCTGTTATTGAGTGTCACCAGCCCGACTTCTATTTTGGACATTTGCAGAATATTGTTGATCAGATCGAGCAAATGTTCCCCGCTGCGGCTAATAATTCCTAAATATTGCTGTTGGTCAGCACCGAGGGCTGCAGATCTGGCCAGCAGTTGAGTGAAACCCAGAATCGCGTTGAGGGGAGTTCGCAATTCGTGGCTCATATTCGAGAGAAATTCACTTTTCGCCCTGTTGGCTCTGTCGGCTTCTTCTTTGGCTTTTTGCAGCGCTATTTCTGCTTGTTTGCGCTCAGTAATATCGCTGGCTGTGCCTGTGGTGCCGGTGATATTTCCTGCTGCATCCAATCGCGCGATCGCCTTTGTATTGACATCTATCAGCCTGCCGTCTTTCCCTAATACTATACTTTCGTACTGAAAAACAGCATCTCCCGTCAGCAAGTGCTGCTGAAGTTCTCGATTCCGGTCTATTTGTGCTGGCGCTAAGAAATCGCTAAAAGAATAGCCGAGCATTTCTTCCGGATCGTAACCGTAGATTTGTTTGACAGCTTGGTTGACAAAAGTCAGGTGTCCTTGGGCATCGCAAGACCAGATAATATCTTGAGAAGTTTCAACTAAATGACGGTATTTTTCTTCACTTTCTGCTAATGCTATTTCCGCCAGCTTGCGGGGAGTAATATCCATCAAAGTTGTGAAGAGTTTAGTCACTTGCCCTTGTTGGTTGACAACTACTTCTCCTCTGGATTCGATGTAGCGGATGAAGCCACCTTCACTTGTCTGTGACGGGCAATTATCCGCAGCAATTGTCGATTCCGGGCGGAGGATGCGATATTCCAAACTGTAGGATTGCCCGCTAGCAATAGTAGCGTCGATCGCAGTTTGCCATTTTTCGCGATCGTCCGGATGCACGTATTGCACAAACTCACTTAGTGTTGGCGCAGCCTCGGTTGCATCGAGACCGAAAATATGAGATAATTCTTCCGACCAAGTAGTTGTATTGGCCGAAAAATCGCATTCCCAATTGCCGATGCGGGCGATTCTCTGCGCTGCTGCTAAAGATGCAGCTACAGCCCGGAGTTTTTCTTCAGCCAATTTGCGATCGCTAATATCTTGAATCACAGAAATCACGCAGGTTTCGCCGTGAATGTCAATGATCTCAGCAGACACCAGCCCGGTTCGGAGTTCCCAAGTTTTAGTGCGCCAATCAAATTCGTAGTTGCGAACAATTTTTTGTTCGTCTAACATTGCAAACAACTTGGCGCGGGCTGGTTTGCTTTCCCAAAGATTGAAATCCAGCGCCGTGCGATCGATAATTTCTGCTGCCGAATAACCAATTGTCTGACAAAAAGCCTCATTCACTTCTAAATAACGACCGTCTTTAAGTCTAGTAATAGTAATCGGGTTGGGAGAAGAACGAAAAGCTTTAGCAAACTTTTCCTCAGACAAGCGCAATTGTGCAGTCCGCTCCTCAACTAAAGTTTCCAATTCTTGATTCAGCTTTTGGAGTTGAGCATTTTGTTCCCCTAATTGCTTCTCCATAAAATAGCTGTTGACCGCTTCTTTTAAGGTCAACTTCAAATCTTCTGACTGCCAAGGCTTAGATATGTAGCGGTACAATTTAGCATATTTAATAGTATTCGCCACAGCTTCGAGGTCTGCTTGCCCCGTCAGCATGATTTTGATAGTTTTTGGGGAAATTATGTGAATCTGCTTCAGCAATTCGTCCCCTTTGATATTCGGCATCAGGTAGTCGGAAATCACAGCCACGATTTCGCAACCCTCTTCCAACAATTCATCTATCAACTCTAAAGCCTCTTCGCCGCCTTCCGCAGTTTCTAATAAATGTTCTTCTCCCAGGGCTTTTTTTAACTCAATCTTCAAACTTTCAAGAATGATCGGTTCGTCATCCACGCAAATAATCACAGGTTTATTGTTCATATTTTTTGCAAACCAGATTTTATAGTTTCTACTAATTCTTGGCCGTCCCACGGCTTGTACAAACAGCGGTGCAAGTTTGCCTGCTTTTTTACCCGTTCTATTGCTATTTCGTCAGCTTGCCCGGTCAGCATAACTTTCACAATATTGGGATATTTTTGGTGAACCCGGATCAAAAATTCATCTCCTTTAATACCCGGCATTAACCAGTCAGATACTATGACCAAAATATCGCTTTCATCTTCTTCTTGAATTTCCTCGATAATTTCGAGAGCTTCATCGGCATTTTCTGCTACTTCATAGAGGTAAGCATCACCAAATTCTTTTTTGAGTTGGATTTTCAAACTGTTTAAGATAACGACTTCATCGTCAACGCACAAAATCACGGGTTTCGGCATAAAATTTTACTTTTTTTGGATGTTAAAATTGGGGGGCGTCTCGCCCCAGGTTTTTAATTGCCCTCAGTGATTTCGATAGTCCTGGACGCACTCCATGGCTCAAATGCCGATCCCCCCTAACCCCCCTTAAAAAGGGGGGAACCTGAAAGCCCCCTTTTTTAAGGGGGGAACCTGAAAGCCCCCTTTTTTAAGGGGGGAACCTGAAAGCCCCCCTTTTTTAAGGGGGGAACCTGAAAGCCCCCCTTTTTTAAGGGGGGAACCTGAAAGCCCCCTTTTTTAAGGGGGGAACCTGAAAGCCCCCCTTTTTTAAGGGGGGAACCTGAAAGCCCCCCTTTTTAAGGGGGGTTGGGGGGATCGATGCGTAAATCCTGTTCTAGGGGCAAGAATACAGTAAATTGGGTTTGACCTGGCACGCTTTCTACTTGCAGTTTACCTTGGTGTTTTTTAATGATTTTATGAACGATATCCAATCCCAAACCGCTGCCTTCTCCAGGAGGTTTAGTAGTGAAAAATGGCTCAAAAATTCTGGGCATAATCTCTGGAGGAATGCCGGGGCCGCTGTCGGTAATACAGACTGATATTGCGTTATCTTCGTGTTTGACATCAATTTTTAACACTCCTTTGTTGCCCATCGCTTGTAAAGCATTATGAAGCAAATTTGTCCAAACTTGATTGAGTTCATCAGGATAGCATAGCACAGAGGGCAAATCATTACCATAATTTCTGACGACTTCCACACCGTGTTTGATTTGGTAGTGGTAAAGCGTTAAAACAGTATCAATTCCGTCGGTAATATTGGCGATCGCCTTGGAACCAGACTGGTCGTAACGAGAGTAGCTTTTCAATGCAAAAACGATTTTGGCTGCCCTATCTGTCGCAGTAACAATATTTTTAGTGCTTTTTTGTACCGTAGCAAATTCGTAGGCGATTTTTAAAATATTTGGACTTGTGCTGTCTTTCAACAAAGGTAAAAAAGATTCGAGATTATTACTGGAAATACCAATATCTAACAAGGTACAAGCAAGGCTGTCAGCGTCGTCAATTTTTTCTGATTCTAATTGCCGCTGCAAAAGTTTTTTCAACTGACGTTTTTCTTTACTAGATAAGTTGTCTGTTTCCGTACTTGAGTTGTACAGCAGGGCAAAGAAATCGTGCTGCCGTTCCGGGGAGAGTTGCTGGAAAAATATCGGCAACTGCTGCAATTGTTCGGCCCAGAAGTCGGCGATGTTCTGCACCGAGGAGCGAATCGCCCCTAAAGGAGAATTGATTTCGTGGGCAACTCCGGCAATTAACTGTCCGAGGGCTGCCATTTTTTCTGATTGAATCAGCTCTTGTTGAGTGCGCTTTAGTTCTTCCAGGGTATGAGCTAATTCTGCATTTTTTTGGGACAGCGCTGACTCTGCTAGTTTGCGGGCGCTGATGTTGCGGGCTACCCAAATCACAGCATCTTTTGAGAACAAAGAAATGCAGGCATAAAACCAAATTTCGCGGTCGCCAACTGTTAAGCTGTAGTCGAAATTGACCGTTTGTTGCGTCTCTAACACTTGCAGAACTAGCATCCACCAATCATCGGGGTTGTCGTCGTCAAAAAAATGTTCTACCGTCAAGCTGACTAAATCGCAATCCGGCTCATAAACCGCTGCTGTATTGGTTGGCAAAACCTCTATATTGCCCTGACTGTCTAGCACCATAACGATGTCTGTCATTGCTTCAAAAACTGCACGGACTTTGCTTTCAGAAAAGTGCAATTTTTCTTCTAGCAATTGGCGATCGCTAATTTCTTGCTGCAATTCTTGGTTGCTGGCTGCTAGTTGAACCGTGCGCTCTAGAACTCGCTGTTCGAGTTCGGTGTTGAGGCGGCGAACTTCAGCTTCAGCGGTGGCGCGGTCTTGTATTTCCTTCTTTAACTGACTGTTTGTGTTAATTAATTCTAAAGTACGCAGCTTAATTTGCTCTTCTAAATTTTCATTTAATAACCGCAACTGTTCCTCTATTTCGGTTCTCCGAAGCGCTTCTTTTTGCAATTGTTCGTTCACTTTTTTTAACTCCAGGAGATTTTCGGCAACTGTTTCCTGCAAAAGCTCGACATTCGCGTGCATTTCTACCGGATCTAAGGCGTGCAGCAGGGTACTTTGGGTGACAATTCCGGCTAAATATCCTCCCTCGTCTACGACCACCAAGCGCCGGATGCGGTGTTCCTGCATGAATTGGTGAGCCTCCCACAATGTAGCTTTTGCCTGCAAAGGCATCAGGGGAAAACTCATCGCGGCGGCGGCGCGAGTGCCAGCGAAATCGAGTCCGGCAGCTTGGAATTTAACAATGTCCCGTTCTGTAATTATGCCCACAGGTTTCTGATTGTTGTTGTCGCACTCATTGCAAATGACTATGCAGCTTTTGCGCTGAGTTGCCATCTGTTTTGCGACTTCTAAAACTGAGGTGTTAGTTGAGGCAACTATTACTTCTGCGGTCATAATTTCTTCGGCGCGCCGCATTTGCAGCAAGTCGCCCGGTTTCAGGATTTGACGGATGCTTTCTCCGGTGATGGCGCCGAGCAAGTTTCCGCTGTTGTCTGTGACGGGTAAGTGACGGATTTTTGCCGATCGCAATATACTCAATATTTTGAAGATATTCCCCGCATTATCCAGAGAAATGGCGATCGGGTTTTGGGTCATTACCTCAGCAATTGCCATCCCTGCTAGCGGTATTTCGCTCGCAGTTATTTTCACAACATCGCGCTCTGTAAAAATTCCGATCAGTTGCCGATCGAACGCGATTAAAATGCAACTAGCCCTCGCCTCAGTCATCGCAGCGATCGCGACTTTCAAGGGTGTATCTGGAGGGAGTACCGGCGGTTTGGCGATCGCCTGTTCTAAGAAGCTTTGGCTATCAGAAACTGTTATTGACATGGGCAAATCAAGGGGGATAGATGCAGGCGGAACCCGCAATTAATAGCTGGTAAAACTATAGTCATTTATTGCAATGACATGGGAGGCGTCAGCCCCTCCCCTTTCCGTTTTACTTTGAGCGGATTAACCCGCCTCGGCCCAAGTACGCAGCTCCCTATCCCATTGCTGAACGCATTTGGGATTGCTTTTCTGAGGATATTGTACGCTGCATTCACATCGGAATTAATTAGCTGACCAACCGATGTTTTGTACAAACCCCGCTTAATCCGCCCCCCTGTAAACACAGGCTCTTTTTCAGTTTTTCCATAAACAGGAATGGGGTCTAAACCTAAAAAACTGGAGCGGGATGTGTAGGATTCTTCCTGCACAATTACATTGATTCCCGCCAACCGAGCTTTGTACTCCAACATTTCAATTAATCGAGAGTGAGGAATACTAACAAAGTTTTGATTGGTTTGCGAACCGAGATCAATTTCTGTTTTCCACTGCGCGTTCTTGCCAATTACTAGCGTCCCAATCTGCTTGGTGAGCAAAAGGTTAATAATTAGACGGCTAGCATGATGTAAGTAATTGTCAACTTTCTGATTCCGACAGCGAGTTAAGCGCTGAATGCGAGGCGAAGTTTTTCGACCTCTTTTTAATTTAGATTGTAATTGTGAAGAGCGTTTGTTATAAAACTGATTGATAGATTTCAGTGGTCGCCCGTTAATCAGGAGCGGGGTAAAACCCGGCTGATTTGAAGTTAACGCCACCAAGTTATCTAGTCCTAAATCAATGCTAGCCACAAAATTATCGTCGCTGGCGGTGGACTCTTGTTCATTGTAAATGACCTCAATTACATACGAATCGCATTTGGGAACCAACCTAACTTGGCAAATACGATCGGGATTTACTTTGGTTTTGATTAAAATTTCCGTACCCGAAAGCTTGATGATTCCTTTCTTCAACTGCGTGCTGCTAATTGCTTGAATCGTGTACACGAGAATGTTTCGCCCTTTGACCTTATCTTTGTACTTCGGCAGTTTTGGGCGACCAGTAAATTTAGATGGATCAGTTTTGTAAGCTTTAACCGCTTCAAAAAATGATTTCCAATTCTTGTCCAATATCATCAAGATTTGCTGACTGACTTTGGCAGGCAATGCCTTGTATGCTTGATGAGACTTCATCAAACGATTCATTTCGTTGTAATTGATGTAACTCCATCCATAAACAAAACTCTGACGAATGGCGTAGTTAGCAGCATTGTAGAGATTCTTGGATTTAAAAGCTAATTCATCAATTTGGGCGAAACGGTGTTCTGTAGATTTAATGATATGCCTCTCTGCTAGTTGCATTCAGTGCCTCCATCTTTTAACGAGAGCAACATTTCCTTGTGAGACTTTCTTGACTATATGATACTACTATTGTTTATTGATGCTTACAAACTTAATGAAGTTTTATGATACCATTTTAGATTTGAGATTTCACAATCGCGGCACACTGACCGCCATCGAGGTCTAACATCGGTCTAAAGTTGTATTTTTGGTCGCGCCTCGGTATAAAGTATAAATTTTAGTGCTATGGCGCTAAACGGCGATCGGAATTGACACCATAAAGCTCGTTTGACCGATCGCGGATGTTACTTCTATATTACCCGAATGTTTTTCGACAATTTTCTTAACAATATCCAGTCCCAAGCCGCTACCTTCTCCGGCGGGTTTTGTGGTAAAGAACGGCTCAAATATGCGCGGCAAAATCTCCGGGGGAATTCCCTTGCCGCTATCCGTAACGCCCACCAACAAAATCTGATTTTCTACTCTCACATCTACTGTTAAAACTCCGCAATTGTTCATTGCTTGTAAAGCATTGTGAATCAGATTTGTCCAAACTTGATTTAGTTCGTCTGGATAGCACAGCAATTCAGGCAGTCCATCTTGATAATTCCTGACAACTTCTACTCCCTGTTTGAGTTGGTTGTAATAAAGAGTCAAAATAGTTTCAATACCCTCAGTAATATTAGCATTTACCTTTTCTCCCGTAGAGTTAGATCTAGAATATGCTTTTAAAGCAAAAACTACTTTTGCAGCTCTATCTGTAGCTGTGATAATAGTATTCGTACTTCTTTGCAAAGCAGTAAATTGATAGGCTTGCTGTAAAATATGCGAGCTAGTGGGGTCTTGCAACAAAGGCAAAATTGATTCGATATTGTCGTAAATGCCGATATCAACTAAAGTGTCGGCTACTGTTTCAGAATTTGCCACAGAATTGTTTGATAGCTGCTGAACCAAAGCTCTTTTAAACTGACGTTTTTCTCGGTTGGAAAAGCCGATCGCCCGCGACTGGTATTTGGGTAGCAGCGTCAATAAATCCGAGTAACCTTCTGGGGACATTTTGTGGAAAAAATCAGCGATTTCCGCCAGATTTTGATTGAAAAAATCGGCTAAATTCTCGACAGACGATCGGATCGCACCCAGGGGAGTATTGATTTCGTGAGCGACACCGGCAACAAGCTGTCCCAATGCTGCCATTTTTTCGGATTGAATGAGCTCTCGCTGCGTTGCTTGCAGGTTTTGCAGGGCTTCCGAGAGTTCGCTGGTGCGATCGGCTACTTGCATTTCCAAGGTTCTGTTGTACTCTGCTACCAGTTTGTCAGCTTGTTTGCGATCGGTGATATCGCTGAAAGCAGTAATCGCATAGACAATATTTTTTTTGTTGTCAAAAATCGGTTGCGAGTGCATTTCCAAAGGCACAATCTTCCCATCTCTGCGGACTTCTAAATTATCGGCGATCGCACTTTCACCATAGAGAGCTCGCCAAGCCGGCAGTTGTTGCTCAGAACAGGGGCTTTCCCTTCCTGATATATAAATTTGAGAAGCTGAGACCAACTCTTCACCTGTAGCTGACGGCGCCAAAAATTGACCCAGCAACCGCTGTCCAGTTTCATTGATGTAGGATACCTCACCCTGGGGATTATGGACAGTTATTCCCACAGGTAAAGCTTCTAAAAACTGCGTCAACTTGCTTTGACTTTCCCGCACTTCTGCGTAAAGTTTCGCATTAGCAATCGAAACAGCAGCCTGCGTCGATAACAGTTGCAAAACCTCTACCCTATCATCAGTAAAAGCACTCGTAGTGAGATTGTTCTCTAAATAAACAATCCCAATTAATTGACCTTGATTCAGCAATGGTGCACACAATATAGATTGAGAATGATGTTTTATAATATACGGATCGCGCGTGAAATTGCCTTTGCGATAGGCGCAATCTTCTACAACACTTTCTTTGGTACGGGCGACATAATTAATAATGGAAACTGGCAAGCATTTTTCGGCGGGAATTGACTGCAAAACATCGACGCGATCGCCATCTACTTTCCCCGCAGCTTCCACCAGCAACTCACCTCGGTTTTCCAAAATCAAAAAACCCTTTTGGGCCCCCGCATTTTGCAGCATAATTCTCATCAACTTCGCCAGTAACTTGTCCAGCACAATCTCGCTAGCGATCGCACCAGAAGCTTTCATCACTGCCGCCAAATCAAAAGTTTGGCCCGAATCGCGGCTGTTGGAAATATTAGTAATTGTAGCGCAGTCCCTCGTCATGCTAGTTGCTGCGGGAATTCCGATCAAAAGTTGCGGATATTTTTTTTCCAAATCCTCCACTTTAGCTCGAGCTCCCCAGTGAGTGTAACAGTAGTGAGCGTCAGCCAAATAAACTCGCGCAATCTTATCTTTTCCCCAACCGATATAGAACTTAGCTGCAAGTTCGTTAGCGAGAGCTTCTTCGTTAAGATATTCGTTTTGCTTCGCTAAACCAATCGCGCGATCGTACTCTTCCATTGCCTGAAAATTATCGCCCAAAACCCGATATTTCTCAGCCTCAACCAGATGAAATTTGTGCAAGTGATTCATGGGGGCGTGTGCGGCCCATTTATGCATTTTCTTTTGGTTTTCTCCTACTCTTTCGAGCAGAATCTCTCGCTCCAATACATCCGCCTCCGAATAGGCAGCTAGTGCAGCCAAAGAATCATAAAAATGGAACACCGGCACAGTTAAAAAACCAGTTCCTCCCGTTAAACCTTGTCTAAATTTACCTGCATTTTCCAGTGCTTGGCACAAATCCCCGAATAAATAACACAGTATGAGCTTGTGCAAATAAAAGTAATGTATTCCCGTGCGATCGTTCGCTGTCGCCAGCAACAGCAGCAGATACTCTTCTTCGCAAGCTGTCCCCGATAAATTGCAGGGATTCTCTGCTTCACCCAGCAAGTTAAGCACCGCTTGATGAAATATTTGATTGCACTGCAAGTTGATTGATTGCTTGAGTTGAGCCAGCAGGTTGCTAGATTCAGCAATTTCGAGTTTGAGATTTGTAAGTTCTTGCCCGACCAAATAAGCATATTGAGATTTTTGTTTGGCACAATAAGCGACAAACTCAAAATCTCCATTTTTGAGTGCAGTTTGATAGCTTTCTCGGAACATTGGCAGGGTTTCCCTGACATGATATTTGCTGTGAGCGATACAAGCTGCTACTATATATAATATCTTACTTTTGAGGCTTTTTGCATTGAGCATTGATGCTAAGTTTAAAGCCAATTCACCTAGTTTATTTGCCGAGTCAATGTCTTGAAATTCGTAGTTCATAATTACGCCCCAAGCTGCGTAGAAAAAGGCAGAAAGCGGTGAATTTCCATACTGAATACATGAATTAATCTGTGACAAAACCAGCGGAGCTAATAGTTGAGGAGCGCAGTGAAATGCCGCAGGAACTATGCTTGCTGCGATCCGCCTTGCTGCTAGTTGTTCGGGAGATGTCATCAAAGGCAGATTAATTAAGTCTTCGATCTTCTTTCCGGCTAATTTTGCCGCTGTCTGCTCTAATTCCCGCTGAATGCTTAACTCGCTAGGATTCTCTGGAAAAGTTACGCCAAATTGTGCTAGGACTTCTCGGGCGATCGCGATCGCTTCTGGCTGTCTCCTCTGCACGATATAAGCTTGAATTTTTACCTCATAAACTTTGATTTTGTCCAGCAGAGTTCTCCCTTGCAGCAGCACAGTCCCAGCTAACTGTTCCATCAGCTCAAATGCGCCGCTAAAATACGCCACCTCAACGGATTCTATATAAATATTTAAAGTTAACTCGTACTGATTTTCCCAGCCCGAATCTGCCAGCAACCGACGGCTGACAGTTAAATACATCACCGCATCAGCATAAGCGGCAGCCGCCTTAGCTTTTTTGCCAGCAATCAAATTCAAATTAGCGATTTGCTCTCGCTCTTCCTGCGTAAAAATCGCTGTTAAATCTAAACCATTTTCTATGCCAATGTTAATATGAGCGACTATTTTAAAGATATCATCGGTCAGCCAATATCTCTCCGTATTTTTCCCTAAAAAGCAACCTATTTGCCAGTGAACTATTTTTTTATGCCGGTCATCAATCAAAGCATAAGCGGCTTGCTGTACTCGATCGTGCAAAAACTTAAAATTCACAATTAACAGCTCGGCATTTACCTCAGAAACTGCTAAAATCAAATTAGATGCCAGTGCTGCCTGGAGGTCAGCAAACACTAATTGGGGAGATTTTTCGCAGATCGCAGACAGCACGTGCAAGTCAAAATCTCTTCCCACGCAAGCTGCCAAGCGTAAAATTTGCTGCGTTGACTCTGGCAGTTTTTGCAATTTGCCAATCATCAACTCCACCACATTATCAGTAATTTTAATCTCCTCAATTTGAGCTAGATCCCACTGCCAGCCTGCTTGAAATTCGGCGCAATTATTGACAGAATTTGATACCAAAGTTGCGAATGAGGTAGCATCAAAAGTCAACTGGGGACAGCTAGGAAAACTAAAAGTTATTAAGTTTTCCGAGTGCAGCATTTTCAGGAATTCGCTAACAAAGAAAGGATTGCCCCCTGTTTTTCGCTTCACCAATGCTGCTAGGGGTGTTACTAATTTTTTGTCGCTGCGTAATGTGTCCGCAATCAAATTAGTAATATCTGCTATTTCCAACGGAGGTAAGGTAATTTGATTTACCGTTGCTCCCTGTTTTCGCAATTCGGCCGCAGCCACCATCAAAGGATGAATAGGACTGACATCTTTGTCGCAATATGCTCCAACAATCAATAAATATTCTGGCTGTACCAGAGATAAATTCTCAAGGGTTATTGGTTGGGAAATTTCAATATTTTCGGGGTTTGGGCTTGTCATTGGGCCCGCCACCATTAGTTGAATTAATTTGAGGCTAGCGGAGTCGGCCCACTGCAAATCGTCTAGAAAAATAACTAGGGGATGTTTTTCGGAAGAAAATACCCGCAGAAATTGGATAAATACTAAGTTAAAACGATTGGTAGCCTCATTTGTTTCTAACTCTGGTACAGCAGGTTGTTTGCCGACAATTAATTCTAATTCCGGCATCACATCAATAATTACTTGAGCATTTGGTGCGAGAGCAGCTAAGAGTTAGGCGCGCCAGTGTTGAAATCTATCTTCGCTTTCGGCGAGAATTTGTTGGAGCAGTTCTTCGCAAGCTTTGACGATGGCTCTGTAAGGAATTTTTGGCTGCGATTTGTCGAATTTTCCGGCGATTGAATAGCCCTGCTTTTCGATAATTGGCTGGTAAATCTCTTGTACCAGCGATGACTTTCCTGTACCGAAATCACCTGCTACTAACATCATTTCTACTCGTTTTTGCCCTGGAGGGCGGGGGTTATTGTCGGTGACTCGCTGAAATGCTGCTAGTAATGTTTGAATTTGTGTTTCGCGTCCGTACAGTTTTTGCGGAATTTGAAATTTATCGGAAATATCTTGACTTGCTAGGGAGATTTGTGATATTTTACCGTGGGTGTTTAATTGGTTGAAGCATTCTTCTAAGTCTGCTTTGATGCCCCAAGCGCTTTGGTAGCGATCGTCTGCATTTTTAGCTAATAATTTGGCGATAATATTGGAAACTGCTGCGGGAATTTGTCGATCGACTTCGGCGGCCGGTTTGGGCTGTTTGGCAATGTGGCAATGTACTAATTCTAGGGCGCTACTGGTTTCAAACGGCAGTTGGCGTGTCAGCATTTCATAGAGAGTTGCGCCGAGAGAGTAATAGTCGGTGCGATAATCTAGGCTGCGGTTCATTCTGCCAGTTTGTTCTGGAGAGATATAGGCGAGAGTGCCTTCTAAAACATGGGAATTTTTGGGGGCGGGCGGTTCGTCGGTTAATTTTTCCGGCGCGCAGACGCTAGCAATTCCAAAGTCAATGATTTTGAGTTGGTTGGTGCTGCGATTGCAAACTATGTTGGCGGGGTTGATATCTTTGTGTATGATATTTGCAGCGTGAAGCTCGCCTAAAATCTCCGCTATTTCAATGGCGAAGCTGAGAGATTCCGATAAGGTAAAAAGCCTAGACTGCATCAACCTTTTGAGAGATTCGCCTCCGAAGTCTTCTAGTACGATCGCCAAAGTGCGATCGTACTGTTCTAAGCTGTAAGCTTTGACGATTCCTGGGTGATTTAAGCTGCGGATGATGTCATATTCTTGCTTGTGACGGGCGAGTGCTGCCGGAGTGGGGTACTCTTGCTTGAGTATTTTGAAGATGACGCGCTGGCCGTCGGTCGATCGCACGCCCCGGTAAACTAGAGATCGATCGCTTTCATAGATTTTTCTGAAAATTTTGTAGCCGGGAAAGTGGAGCATAACCGCAGAATCTTAGAGAGCAGCAGCGTTTATCCTAGTGTAGCCACTGATATGTGTTCGCAGCTACCGCCACCAATATTCTCAGAATTGCCTGTAAGCTTGAAACCACGAGATCGATCGCAAATCTTCATTCTAAAATCTAAAATCTAAAATCTAAAATCATATAACCCTGCCTTTGTGCACAAGCATTCAAAGCAGGGTTATTATGGAGTATTCGGAATTCTGAGCCAGTAGTCCATTGCCCGCGAAGCCGGATTCGACTGCCGAGCGGTGAACTACTCGCCCAATCGAGTTATTTTAGAGCTACGTTCGGCCAACATCAGCACTATATAAATAGTCATTACATAACCGGCGGCCAGAATGGGAATAATTAGAGGAATATCGCGATAAATCATAATTAGAACCAAAAGTCAAGGACGAGGAGGAGGAGGGGACAAGTTCAAGACCTGCTACATTAAGTCAGCACGCAAGACCGTGCCTTGGTTCTGAAGGCTGCTTTTCCATATCAAGCCCACGGGAACATTTAGCCGTCCCTGGTCAGTCGATTGTAGATTGTAGATTTTAGATTTTAGATTCACTCCACAGATGAATCTGGGAGCTGTTTCTTCGATCTAAAATTTTGATCTCTCCACGACGATTTTCGGAGAGTTGTACCCGTTTTTGGGCAGGGTCGGTCATGATTTACTGCTTTACAGATGCTAGAACAGCGTAAAACCATCCACTTTAGCTACTTTGAGCTACCGTGCACATCTCATGCGCTAGTCTTAACTCCTGAAAATTTTTAGCCACAAGGAACTAAAAATCTGTCCCAGAAATTTTCGCTGCGATCGACTAACAAGGCTGGCTCTACGAAACTATTACAGGCATCTGAAAGCTACCTGCCAGCCAGGCTCAATTACAGCCTGTACTTAATGTATAGAATTGTTTAAATCCTTAATACCTATAATAACACAGGGTTTCTGGGATTTACCTATTTTTTGGCAGTGTGCTTAACAATTCTGCACAATGAGTGAAATTTATTATTAAAAAACGGCCTCGGTGGCCGCTTCAACTATTTTAGCGCTTGGTGGAGTTCTCTAAACACCAAATCTGCGAGCTTGCGACAGGTTGCGTTACGCGCGTCGGCCAGATTGCGCCCGCGCTTTTTCGCACCCCTGGCGTCGCGCGAACGCTCCAGAAAAAATTGTTTCAGTTCTTGCTGCAAGGGGGAGTAGCTCTTGTTTTTATTGGGTTCAATGCGGGTGTAGCAGTAAGTCCACAGCACCGATCGCGTATTTGAGCACCCCGTCCACTTTCCGCCACCCTTACCCGCTGCGATTTGGCCGCTGGATTTCTCAACTTTGCCCAGGCCGCAAGCTTGCCGGAACCTCCGCAGAGCCGCCTTTTTCGGCATGCACAGGAATGAATCAAAGGGGAAAATTCTAGATAAAATCCATCCCCGCTCGATCGGTCCAAATCCGAATCTCTCAAAAACTTCATGGTATTTTACAAAATCTTCGAGTTTTAGCAACTCAACGAGTTGGTTTTGGATAACTGCCTTTGACGAGTGCAAGTCGCAAATTTGCGCTGCAAACTGGCGCGTCAGCGAACTGACGTTTGCCCGATCGGCTTTGACTTCCTTGGTGTAATGATTCTCGAACCGCGATCGCGGATTTGCCGAAATCATATCCCCCCGGCCAGCCAGCCAAGCCCAGAAGCCCGGTGGACTGTCGGGTTCGAGTTCGCCGTGCCGCTTGCTCTGGATTTTCGCTCTCGCTGGGTACTCAAAAGCCAAGCGGCTCTTGACGGTGTTGATGAATGCAGTTTGTTTTTTTACAGTGGTTTTTAGATCCAGCAGACACCGCTTTATCTGCTTAATTTCAGTTGGGCGATCGGACACCCAGAAGCGGCGATCGTAAATTTCTAAATAGTGCCGTACATAGAGCGCAACCATTACCAGCGCGTCAAAGGCATCATCTTTGTTGTCTGTGCCGCCTAGACTGCGGCGCGTAGATTTTACCATGCCCCGATCGGCAACCAATACGGTGATTCCCCGCGCTCGAAATTGCTGCTTCCAGAAGTAAGAGTAGGTGCCCGTACTTTCGAACACGGCGACGCAGTTACTCGTCTCATCAGGAGCAATGAAATTGAGTAGCTTTTCAACTTCCTCCGATTTCCAAACAGAATGCACGGCTTTAAAATCATCAGATTTGTAAAAGTCCCGAAGTGCAATTTTGGGCAGGCCATCCATCACTATAGCACTTCTCAGAAAGATGAGGTACAAGTTTAGATTAAAGAATTGAAGAATTGAAGAATTTTAGATTGGGGGATTGGAGGATTGGAGGATTGGGCGATTCGGGGATTTTGTAATTTTGTAATTTTGTAATTGCTAATGAATTGGTGAATACCTCATATTCAACGATATGTCAATTCCGATAATCTTCAAGTTTTCAAGGTTCTCCCCACGACAAAACTCTTACGTAACCCATGAATCACCCAAGGGGATAAACCGAATTCTGCACCGGGGCTTAGGAGTTTGAAAGCTAGGAAGTTGTGGAGGCTTCCTAACCGTGCGATTAATTTGACGTTCCCACGAGTTGTTAGAGCCATACCGTGAAAGCCCACTTCGATACTAAAGAACTAAAATTAATGCGAGGGCGCAACCCTTTTCCGCGACCCCCTTTTTAAGGGGGTTTCGACTGTCAGGGCAAACAGCCATCGTCAGGCGGATTTGATGCAGTTGAGGGATACTAGGGCTATGTAAGCGTAGAGCGTTTTTGAATGTTTGAGAGAGTCGCTCAATAATTCTTCTGATTGACAGATTCTCAACAACTGGTTTGCTACGTTCACGGTATCTGCGAAACAGCAACTCGGAAGCCTATCAACTCCAAGAAAACCTTTAGCTTTTGCTTCTTGGAGGATGACAAAAGAGTTCCTTAGTTCATACTGGCTGAAATTGTCGCCCAAGTATGTTTTGCAGTCGAGTATTAGCTGTTGGACTGAGCTGTTGCGCCTGCTATTTGTTTTCATGATATTGTGGGTATCTAAGTTTGCACTGGCAGCGATTGATGTCTTTCTCAATCGCTTCTGATTTTAGGTTTCGATTTCGGCTATGAAAATATGATCGCTCGGTTTTTCCCGAGCTGCTTCGGTTAACTGTTCGAGAAACTGTTCTATTTTTTCGAGAGACATTTCTCCAAATTGATTCTGAGATTTGTGTCGAATTAGGGTTGCAGCGTCGGGAAAGTCGAGATCGAAAATATCAGCTAGCATCTCGATTGCCACTGTGGAAGTCATAGCGGTAGAAACAATTATTTGCTTCTCAGTTCTGGGTAAGTCAGTTAACCCGATCGCCCTCGGTGGCACTTCGCCGTCGGGAATGATGCCAATAGAGTGCAAATTCATTTTGCAACTGTTTAGACTGTCAGCAAGGGTTTCTGCTAGCTCGGAAAGTGCGCGGTAGTTGCCCTGAAATTTCAAAATCAAGTTCGCTACATTGAAGTCGATTTCGGCAATTTCCGATTTCATCTCATCAGTTATCGGCGGCATCTCTGAATGCCGGTAAGTGAAAGTATTTGGACTATCCATTGTTATTTAGGGCTTGCCGAAAAAGCCTAAAACCTTTACAGAGAAAGACTTTGACTGGTTTGAACGCTCCGCGTGTGCAAGCTTATGAGCTAAAATCTGT
>RDYN01000068.1 GCA_004293365.1 Oscillatoriales cyanobacterium
GTTTCTCACCCCCCACGTGCGGAAGCTATACCTCAGAAACCGGGTTTCTGGGAAGATTTCTCGTTTAGCAACTAAAAAAATCGTAGAAACCCGGTTTCTAGCCCCCCGATGCGTCCAAGACTGAAACTCCCTCTCCCCCTCTCCCCCTCTCCCCCTCTCCCTCTCCCCTTGTGCCAATACGCTAACTGTCTGCGTCTGGGCCTCGCAGCGCCCCAGCCTTGAAAAACTTCCGATCGATACAGCCACAGGATTAGAGCTACTTTGATACCTCGATCTATTCAGGCTCAGCGGATGTACAGGTTGAAATACTGACATCGTACTGAAAGTGCGATCGCCCCGCCGTTTATAGAGTTAACACATCTAGTTCGGCCAACCGCACATGGAAACCGTCGCTTGCTTCTCTCCACTATCATTTTTATTCAAATCATTGCGATCGCCCAAAAAAACCCGGCCCCCCGAGGTTCATCCCACGAACATCTTAGAGTTTCTAATGAGAATTGCTTAAAATAAAGGGGAAGCAGAAGTAATTATGCTCGAAATATTATCGAAACCAAACCAATTATCTCAAATTGAAGTTGAGCTTGGGCCAAACTCGGCTAAAATAGAATTTCTTCCTTCTGCTTCCCCTTTATTTCCCGTGTCCGATTTGGCAGCGACAGAATTTGCATATCAAGTTGGTGGCAGTTTGCAGGCTAACGCTCTTACCTACGTCACCAGAGCAGCCGATAGCGAACTTTACGACTCGTTAAAAGCAGGTGATTTTTGCTACGTGCTCACCTCCCGACAAATGGGAAAATCGAGTCTGCGGGTGCAAACAGCGCGCCGCTTGCAAGCAGAAAACATTGCCTGCTCAATTGTTGACATCACAGGAATTGGCACGGCCCAAATAACTCCCGTGCAGTGGTACGCGGGTTTTACAGCCACTCTCGCCAACAGCTTTAAAATTAAAATGAATGTCAAGACTTGGTGGCGCGAGCGCGAACACTTGCCGCCAGTTGTCAGATTAAATGAATTTATCGAACAAGTATTGCTTCCTGCGAGCGATCGCAATATCGTAATTTTTATCGACGAAATTGACAGCATTCTCTCCCTCAACTTCTCCAGCGACGACTTTTTTGCCTGGGTGCGCGGCTGCTACAACAAACGCGCCGAAAATCCAGAATACAACCGCCTGACTTTTGCCTTGTTTGGAGTCGCAACTCCTCAAGATTTAATCTCTGACAAAACCAGAACTCCGTTTAATATCGGCCGCGCCATTGAACTCAAAGGATTCGATCTTGCCGAAGCCGCACCTTTAGTTCGAGGATGGTCAGAAAAAATCGACAATTCCCAAGAACTTCTCAAAGAAATCTTAGCTTGGACTGGAGGACAGCCATTCCTCACTCAAAAACTTTGTCAATTAACTGCTCAGAAGTTAGCAGCAGAAACCAGCCGCGATTGCCAGAACCCAGCCAACTGTCAATTATTCATTGCTGAATTAGTGCAGTCTAGCACCATCGAAAACTGGGAATTTCAAGACGAACCAGAACATCTCAAGACAATTCGCGATCGCCTCCTGAGAAATCAAGAGCGCACCGGCCGTTTGCTAGGACTTTACCAACAAATTTTAGCAGATATGACTCTGCAAAACGGCGCACAAAATACCGCAGCAAACTCGAACGATCGAGATAATTTAGCTGAAGACTGTTCCGAAAAAATGGAACTTTTACTGTCAGGTTTAATCGTCCAAGACGGAGGCAAACTGAGAGTTTACAATCAGATTTATGCGTCTGTTTTTAATCGGCAATGGATACAGCAAGAATTAGCAAAGCTCCTGCCTTACTCCGAGTCGATCTGCGCTTGGGAAGCCTCCAACCGCACCGACACTTCCCGCTTGCTGCAAGGCAGAGCTCTCGCAGAAGCGTTAACCTGGGCGGCAGACAAAAGTTTGGGCGATCGCGATTATCAATTTCTATCAGCCAGCCAAGAACTCCAAAATCAGGAAGTTCAAAGAGCTTTGGAACTAGAAAAAGCAGCTTCGCAAATATTAGCCGAAGCCAATTTAGTATTGACTAAAGCTCAGCAAAAAGCCAAGCTAACAGTTCAATTGAGTTTGTTGGGACTCGCTGCAATTTCCGCAATCTCTGCTAGCGTAGTCCTGCACGCGCAGCGAGTTGCCCAGAAAGCTGAAAATCAAAAAAAACAATCGATAATTACCCACATAGAAGCGCTCAACTCCACCGCCGATATTTCCCTCAGCTACGACCAGCTAGGAGCCTTAATTGCAGCAGTCAGCGCGGGCCAAAAATTGCGAGAAATTGAAGTTTCCCCAGCGATCAAAACACAGACGGTAAATATACTGCACCGAACGCTAAATGCAGTCAGAGAACGCAATCGTTTGCCTAACGGACATACGGCTAATTTCAGCCCGGATGGCAAGTTGATTGTGAGTGCGAATGACGAATTGTTTGTGGAGTTTTTTCAGCCTAACGGTAAGTTAATTTTGAGTTTACCCGGACACAGCGAGTCAATTACTGAGGTGGTTTTTAGTCCTGACAGCAAGTTGGTTGCTTCTACAAGTTTTGACAAAACCGTCAGGATTTGGCGCCGTGACGGCACTTTGCTTTCTATTTTGAAAGGACACCGAGATTTGATTTGGAGCGCGAGTTTTAGCCCCAATTCTCAACAAATTGCTACTGCAAGTTCCGATAAAACTATTAAGATTTGGAGTACGAGCGGCGTTTTGCTGCAAACTTTAAAAGGACATACTAGACCAGTTACATCCGTCAGGTTCAGTCCCGACGGTAATAGGTTGGCTTCCACGAGTCAAGATAAGACTGTCAAACTTTGGACGCGCACCCCAAAAACACAGTTTCGACTTGAGAAAACTCTTTTGGGACACAAAGATGAAGTATGGGGCTGCAATTTCTCGCCAGACGGTGAGATGATTGCTTCTGCGAGTCACGATTGGAAGGTGAAACTTTGGAATACTGAGGGGAAGTTGCTGAAAACTCTCAACGATTCTACAGCAGGTTTGGGTAGTGTTAGTTGGAGTGCAGACAGCAAGTTGCTCGCAGGGGGCAGCACTGACGGCAAGGTGAGACTTTGGCGGCGCGACGGCACTTTACTCCAAACTTTTAGGGCACATCAAGCGGATGTGTGGAGCGTGAGTTTTAGTGCCGATCGCACAACTTTAGCATCTGCCGGGAAAGATTCCTCGGTGAAGCTTTGGAGTCTCGATCCTGCTAAAGTAGAAGGTGCCGAACTTGACACATTGCTCGCCGTCGGCTGTCGCTGGCTAGGAGACTACCTGCAATACAATCCGGGTGTTGAGAGCGATCGGCATTTGTGCAAAAAAACTGACAATTGACATTTTTTGCCAATTAGCAGAAACAGGTTGCGGTTGAATTGTCACGGCTGGCGATCGGCGAGAGATTTCTGGCTACTCTTGTCTGATTGTCATATAATTTTAGGTAATACCAATTTAATGGGTCGTTGCACATATTGCGATCCCCCTCGCATCCCCCTGGTTGAAGGGGGACTTTGATTGGACTCTTATTCCCCCCTTCAACCAGGGGGGATCGAATTCTCTGCAGCTTCATAAAAAATTGGTATAAGGGGTAATAGCAAATGTAGTCGCCCAAGTTGCGAAGGTCTATCAATCTGAACCAAATTCATGTTATGAAGCATTCAAGCTAGTGATAAGTGTTAGATTTGGGTGAGTGAAATTTAGGATAGATTAAATTTACTAAATAATCAGGTTTCAAAGGGGTGTCTGCTGTTAAATTAATCTAACCTGCAAAATTCTTTCAGGTGATCCCAGCACAATTAAAGAAAAAAAATCGTGCTGAATTCACTGATTTGAACGAGCCGAGTTGACTAGATTGCCAAGCTATCAAAATAGTAGACAAAGCAGTGCAAATAGTACGCAATACTCCAGCAGCCAACAGCAACTGCCAATTACCAAAGGAGGGAGCAGTGTATGAAACTGACGGGTTGAGTCCCCTGAAATCGCCGCTCGGTTTGCGATCGACTCTAGAGGAATTAACCCTGTACAACTTTCTCCTAGAGTCAGAATGTCTGGGCGGCGAAGTTTCTAAAATTTTTCAAGCTAATCCTTTACTTCCCGGCATCATCATTACCGATCGAGGAAAGTTTACAGGGATGATTTCGCGCAGGCGTTATTTTGAACACATGAGCCGCCCCTACAGCTTGGAGTTATTTTCTCAGCAGCCTTTGTTCATCCTCTACCGCTTTACTAAAACTGATATCTTGGTTCTCGATCGCAAAACCTCAATTATGACGGCAGTGCGGAAGTCTTTGGAGCGATCGCCCGAACTAATCCACGAACCCATTGTAGTGCAGGTAGAGCCGGACAATTACCAACTTTTAGACGTTCACCAACTGCTGCTTTCTCAGTTGCAGATTCACGAGTTAGCAACCGTGGCGATGCGGGAATCCCAAGCACAATTGAGACATCAAGCCCAACAGCTCGAACTTGCCCTCCTGGAACTTCAGCGCACTCAAACTCAACTAATTCAAACAGAGAAAATGTCTTCTTTGGGGCAGTTAGTAGCAGGAGTCGCTCACGAAATAAACAATCCCATCGGCTTTATCTATAGCAATTTGCACCATGCTAAAGAGTATACCGAAGGTTTAATGCGGATGCTTTCTCTGTACCGGCAGCACTGTCCCGAATCTATCCCAGCAATTGAAGCGGAATCAGAAAACATCGAACTCGATTATTTGCTGGAAGACTTACCCAAAGTGTTTGATTCCATGCAGCAAGGTGCAGAAAGGGTGCGCGATATCGTTTTGTCGCTGCGGAATTTTTGCAGGTTAGACGAAGCCCAAATGAAGCAGGTTAACATTCACGACGGTATCAACAACACAATTATGCTTTTGCAAAGCCAGCTTAAAGGCAAACCGGGGCAGGAGGCGATCGCAATTCACAAAGAATACAGCGACTTGCCACTGGTGCAGTGCTATCCCGGACAGCTAAATCAGGTATTTATGAATATTTTAGTTAATGCCATTTACGCTCTTGTTGAGTGGAAGAAACACGAAAATGTCGATGGAAAAACCCCGAACAATTCGCAATCCGGCGATAAAAATAATTCCTGTGCAAATACTCAATCCTCAGTTTCTAATTCTAGCCATCAGATGCCTGCGATTCTGATTCGCACGGAGTTAATCGAGGGCAAAAAGGTAATAATTAAGATTTCTGACAACGGCCCGGGGATGACAGAAGATGTTCGGAAGCGGTTGTTTGACCCTTTCTTTACCACAAAGCCTGTGGGAAAAGGAACGGGTTTGGGATTGTCAATTAGCTATGAAATTGTTGTCAATCAGCACGGTGGCGAATTGAAGTGCTTTTCGGAACCGGGAAAAGGAACAGAATTTGCGATCGAGATTCCACTTCAACAGTTTTCCCCAGCACATATGTTACCGCGCTTTGCCTGATGACTAATGACAGTTGACAGTTGACAGTTAACTAATGACTAATGACCAATGACTAATGACTAATGACTGCTGACTACTGCAAATCTTTGCAAACCCACTTCCACAAAGGATGACTCGGCCCCTGTTGGCGAATGCGGCGCACTTGTTGTTCCAAACGCTGTTTTTCGCGCTCTCGGAATCCTCGCACATTGCGACTTTGCCTTAGCACTACTAAAGTCATCCCCAAGCACAAAACCAAACCAAGAGTCGGCCAGCGGTGAAAATATAAACCGTAGCGCACCGCCGCCCAAGTAAAGTTTTCAAACCACAAATCGATTTCGTGACGCAAACTCCAAATGCTCAAAGAACCGACGCTAATCCACAGCAATATCACAGTTAACCAGCGGGCGTAAACTGTTAGTTTGTGAAGCCTTTGGACTTCTATTTGCAAATTAGGGTCGCTTTCATTAGTCATGGCAGAAGGAAGAAGGAAGAAGGAAGAAGGAAGAAGGAAGACAGAAGTTGCAATCAACCCGCATAGGGAAATTGCAATGCGAGAACGTCCTAACCATCTTGGCGCGGTTGCAATAACACCAGTCAGCAGCTCGATCGCTAATGACTGATGACCAACCATCGTTAAACTTCTTCTGAGGGGTTAATACCTTCTGCGGGGACGGCGGTGGACTTGCCCGTGCGACTGCGCCACCAAGCCAGCAGCGTGCTAGCAATGAAAATACTGGAATACGCACCAGCAATAAAGCCGACAATCAATGCTAAAGCAAAGTATTTGAGGGTTTCGCCTCCAAACAAAAAGATGGAAAACAATGTCAGCAGCGTCGTCATAGTCGTGTTAATTGACCTTCCCAGGGTCTGCATGACGGCATCATCGACAATTTGGTCGATCGACTGTCCGGGATTTAGCTTGATTACTTCCCGCACGCGATCGTAAATTACCACTGTATCGTTAACAGAAAAACCGATAATTGTCAAGAGGGCGACCACAAATAAACTGTCAATTTCCACTCCTTGAACTAAACCCAAAATTGAGAAAATGCCCAGCGTAATTAAGACATCGTGAAACAAAGCAACAAAAGCAAAAAAGGCATAATCTAACTGAAATCGGAACGTTAGATAAAGAGTAATGCCAGCAAAGGAAAGCAACAAAGCCAGCAAACCAGAAGTAAACAACTGTTTGCCGAGGGTAGGCCCAACCGTATCAATTTGAGTAGATTGAGGAGCAAAAGCGCCTATTTTCTCGCTCAAAGCTGTTTGCAACTTAGTCCGCTGTTCGACATCCAAAGTTTTCGTGCGCAGCGACAAACCGCGCTGTTCTTGGCCGATAACTTGAATGCTGCTACCAGCCAAACCTTGGGAGTCCAGGACTTCGCGGACAGTGGCAATATCGATGGGTTTACAATTTTCCGGTTTCGTGCAGTCGAGTTCAAATTGCAGCCTGGTGCCGCCGATAAAGTCTAAACTGGGGCGCAGCGGTGCGCGGATGTCGGGACGAGTCCAAGAAATCGCCATCGACACTATACCTGCAAGGATTATAGCGGCGGAAAGACTCCACCAGATCGATCGCTGTTTGATAACACTGAATTTCATAAATTAGCGGGAATTGGGAATTGGGAATTGGGAATCGGTAATCGGTAATCGGTAATCGGTAATTGCGAGTTGGAAATTGGTAATTGCGAATTGCGAATTAATTTACAACTGATTTTTAGCAATTTTTACTTAGCCAATCTTATCGATTACCAATTACCCATTACCCATTACCTACTAGCTATTAGCTATTAACTGTTTTCGACAAACCGGGACAAAACCACTCGGGTTTGCGTAATTTGGGAAAGCCCAACACTACCAACATTAGAGTGCGGCTGCAAGTAAGAGCAGTAAACATACTCACTGCGACGCCCAAGGCCAGCGTTACAGCAAACCCTTTGACTAAACCAGCGCCCAACCAGAACAAAGCAGCACAAGCAATCAGGGTAGTTACGTTGCCGTCTAAAATGCTGGAAAAAGCGCGGTAAAAACCAGATTCGACCGATCGATAAAGCGTCTTCCCCGCCCGCAACTCTTCCCGCGTGCGCTCAAAAATCAACACGTTAGCATCCACGGCCATCCCGATGCTGAGCACAAAACCAGCAATTCCTGGCAACGTTAATGTCACCCCCAACAGCACGAAAGCGGCCCAAGTTAACAAAGCATAAATTAACAGAGCAATATTGGCAATTACGCCGGGGAGTCGATAGTAGCCAACCATGAAAATCAAGACTAAAGTCAAGCCACCGATGCCTGCATTAATACTGCTTTGAATGCTGTCTCGTCCCAAGCTGGCACCTACTGTGCGGTTTTCAATAATTACGACAGGCACGGGCAAAGCACCGCCGCGCAATTGCACCGCCAAGTCATTAGCCTTCTGTGCTGTAAAGTTGCCCGAAATTTCGACATTACCGCCTGTGATACCAGTTTGTTTGTACTGATCGCTAACAGTCGCAGCACTAATGAGTTCGTTATCTACAAAAATGCCTAGGGTGAGGTTTGTACCAGCAATGCTTTTGGTCAATTCGGCAAACTTTTGGGCCCCCTCAGTATCGAACCGTAGCGCTACAGCGTAGGTGTTGCCTAAGGAATTGGATGTGGCGAAAGCATCTTTGAGGTTTTTGCCGGTGATCTCGGTACGTTCGTAAAGGTTGGCGGTAAGCTGTTTAATGTCCTGATTCTTTTTGTCGATCGCAGCTTGGTTGTCTGCGATCGCCTTAGCATCTCCTTTTGCCTGCAACTCCTGCTGCTTTCCCAGCAGTCCAGCAAGTTCCTCTTTCCTAACCTTCAAAAAAGCTCCTTCTTGCGGTGTCTCGCGCCGAAAATCTAGCTGTGCCGTACCGCCGAGTACCCGTTCCGCTTGTTGCGGATCGCTTACTCCAGGCAACTGAACCAGAATTTGATCGCTGCCTACGGTTTGTACAACTGATTCGGAGACTCCCAAACCATTAACTCGGTTTTCGATAATTCGCCTCACTGCTTCTAGATCCCGCTCTTCAATTTTCGGGATATCTTTGGTAGTTTTCACCTGAATTGTGAGTTGCGATCCTCCTTGCAAGTCTAATCCCAGCCGCGTCGGAATTGTTGCTATCACAGTAATAGCGGCTACGATCAAAACAAAAATTAGGGCTAATAATGAACGTTGTTTTTGCATACTTAATTATTTATTAGTCAGTTGTCAGTTGTCAGTTGTTAGTTGTCAGTTGTCACTTGTCATTAGTGAGTGGGAAAGAAACCGGGTTTCTACGATTTTTGAGTTTAGTAACGAGAAATATCGCAAGAAACCCGGTTTCTGAGGCCGTGAGTGCATCCATTAACTTCTGAATTATTACTTCAGGATTCACCTCTGAGGGTAAAAAACTAAACCGGTGCATACTGCGCCCCTACTTCTCAACTAATGACAACTATCAACTGTCAACTGTCAACTGTCAACTGTCAACTGACAACTGACAACTATCAAGTGAGTATTTATACTCGCAAAGCTACCATTTTTTGGACGGCTTCGACTATTTGATTGGGCTGGACAATTGTCAGTCTTTCCAAATTGCCGTTGTATGGTGTGGGAATATCTTGTGAAGACAGGCGCAAAACCGGTGCGTCGAGTTCGTCAAAATATCGATCGCTAATCGAAGCAATTAGTTCGGCACCGATGCCTCCGGTTTTCATGCACTCCTCTACAATAATTACTTTGTGAGTTTTGCGAATAGATTCGCCGATGGTGTCCATGTCGAGGGGTTTGAGAGAAATTAGGTCGATTACTTCGGGATCGAAACCTTCTTTCATGAGTGCGGGCAAGGCTTGCAGGACGTGGTGCCGCATCCGCGAATATGTCAAGATGGTGACATCTTTGCCCGATCGCACAATTTCCGCTTTATCTAACGGCACTAAATATTCTGTTTCTGGCAAATTTTCCTTAAGGTTGTAAAGCAAAACGTGCTCGAAAAACAGCACCGGGTTATCGTCGCGAATGGCTGATTTTAAGAGTCCTTTGGCGTTGTAGGGAGTCGAACAGGCGACAATTTTCAAACCCGGTACTGCTTGGAAATAGGCTTCTAACCGCTGGGAGTGTTCGGCGCCGAGTTGTCGGCCCACGCCGCCCGGGCCGCGAATTACCATCGGCATTTTGAAGTTGCCGCCGGAGGTGTAGCGCAGCATTCCGGCGTTGTTGGAAATTTGGTTGAAGGCGAGGAGCAAAAAGCCCATGTTCATGCCTTCGATGACCGGGCGCAATCCCGTCATTGCTGCGCCGACTGCCATGCCTGTAAAGCTATTTTCGGCGATCGGGGTATCGAGCACTCTTAGTTCGCCATATTTGTTGTAGAGGTCTTTGGTGACTTTATAGGAACCGCCGTATTGACCTACATCTTCGCCGAGTACGAATACAGAGGAGTCGCGAGCCATTTCTTCGTCTAACGCCTCGCGGAGGGCGTTGAACAATAAGGTTTCTGCCATAGGAGGTGAAGCAATGATTGCAGGAGGGTCAGATTAGAATCTTAACCTTTTGGGGGTGTCGATGAGGATGCGATCGTAAATTCGGCAATTGAACCAGGCAGAATTGGCAAGACACGTATCATGTCTTGCTATTTTTGTCAACTGATGAATAATAATTATTTACAAGCTATTCCATTGTTCAAGAGTAATTTGCCTTTCTGTAATCTCCTCAACTTCTCGAATCATCATCCGTAGCTGAGGGACAGAATACTCATCATTAGAGGGAATCGTTAAGCGACATTCTTCATAAATCATAAACTGGTGCTTACTTCCAGAAAAAGGGCCCGAAAAGCCTAGCTGTTGCAATTTCTGGATGAACTCTCGACGCTTACAAGGTATCCAACGGCTCAAGGCTAGGCTCCTGATTTAAATCAATATTGTCAATGACTGGTAAACGGTGTCGCAATTTCAACCCTAGCAAAATCCAGTCTTCCAAAGTCGATCGCAACTCATTTTGACACTCTTTTAAAGTTGAACCAAAGGCGATGACTCCCTTGCAAACAGTAATTTTACCGACAAAGCTATTATCTTCAAGTTTGTCGTAGCTCGCCTCGTCCATTGCTTTGTCAACGTATTCGCTCAGAATGAATTTTACAGTCATTGAATTTCCTTTCGCTTGGCGAATATTTGGCTATTAGGTATTTAGTTACCTCCGCAGTTACGCTTATTATATTTTTTTTATGCTCAAATAGCTGTCCTCGAAAATTTGCCAATTTATATCTGAAAAATAGTATTTTTTACCATGAATAGTAAAGTTTGTCAAGCTCTGCATTTAAATCTCAGCAAAATGTTTTTGCAATAAATCGTGAATAAATCGATAGCGCCGATCGCCCGTTTTTTGCAGCAACAGCCGATCGCCCGCAGCATCCAGAAAACGCTGGTAATCCCAAGGAATATGACCGCTAGACCACAGTAGCAGGTGCAATAGAAAACTTTCAATCGCCGGAATTCCCGGCAATACAGCACTAATTGCCGCAGCCGCAGCACCCGCAATCAACCCCAAAACCGACCCGGAAACTAGAGTGACAATCGATCCCAAAATCACCCAAATCAGCCCGCCAACTAGCTTAACTCCAAACTGATACTTGCGCTGTTCCTCGCCTGTTTGCAGCCAACTCGACGGGATGCGATCGAGGTAAAATTCTTGAATTCCTTGCTGTTCCATCCTTCTCGCCAACCATCCCAGCCATTTGCGAATTTGTTCGGGCCGCAGTTTTTTTCCTCTGGGATATTGCTTGACTTCCCCAGTCATTTGATGGCGGATGTAGGCCGTTAATAGATATTTGCGCTGTTCTTCTGCGGAAGTTATGCGCTTCCAAGATTCGATTAAAATATCATCGTAAGCCAAAGCCATCATGCTCAATAATAAGGGAGCTTTTGCCAATTTTAGCAACTCGGGTTCCTTCTCTATGCTGTACCAAAGTTCGCGACTTCTGGCTTCTAGTAGATAATTTTTAATTTGAGTTTCTGTTAAAGGTTTCAGCAAAACTGCTGCTTGCAATTTAAACCTATTTTGACAGTTTTTGTAGACTTCAAAAGTGCTACAAGCGACTAAATGTTTTGGTTGAAATTCGCTTTCAAGAAACTGATTGATTGCTTGAATGCAGCTATCTTGGCGGTGGGTTTCTACTTCGTCCAAACCGTCGAGGAGAGGCAGCAATTTTAGTTCGGCGAGCATTTTTTTGCCGATCGCAGGAGAGATACTGTATTTATATTGAAGCTGAGCAATTAACCAATCTGCGATCGCCCCTGATTCTGCTTTCCACGATCCGAGTTCAAACAGCACCGGTACTGGCAAATTAGGATCTTGTTCGGCGCGCGAAACTAACACCAGAGCCAATTCTAGCAGCGTCGTGGTTTTGCCGGAACCCGTCGCTCCCAAAATGACTAATTTGCCGCTGGTGCGATCGAACACTTGAGAAATGCTAGCTTTAGCCGGAAGCCGAAAACTCGGGCGGTTTCCGGCTTTCACTTCCACATCCCAACAGCGGCCCACACCCACAGGCTGCGAGTCAGGGCTGAGGTTAGCCAGCACAGCAGTATGCAATGATTGCGATCGACCTGCTTGGGCTTCCTGCTTCACCTCCGAAAGCAGTCGATCGCGAGGCGGTTGTAATCTGAGAGAAATGAATCTTGACATTAGAGCTACTAAACTGCACCGGAGCGGGCGATCGCTTACCTTGCCATTCGCCGCGCGCAACTGGCGGGCGAGAAGATTACCATCTGTACAGTTGTCAAGTATAGATGGAGTGAAATGATTGTGACAATTATCCAGGTTAAATTTTAGGAACTCATGCGGAAACCTCAGCCCTGATTAAGTATTTTCACTATAAGGAGAAGGGCGATCGCCGGGAGTTTTCGAGTAAAATCTGGATCTATCCGCCTAATTACGTATTTTTCCTATAACTTGACTGGCGATCGCGCCAACTTGGAAACAAAAATATCAGTATAAATACAGAGGGGGTTTTTATGTCATTTACTTCTACTCAAATCATCACAGTCACCTTAGCAGGTCTAGCCACAGCCGTGGGTGTAGCTGCTGCAACTATACAGTCGGGTGCGATAAAACAATCTCATCCCCCGGTTGCAGAATCCCCAGCAGCCGTCAGAAACCCGATCGCACTTTTTCCCGCCAACAACCCCGAATCCAAACCAGCAGAACCTCTACAAGCAGAAATCAAAACCGCAGCATCTCCCGCATCTGAATCTCAACCAGCCAAAAGCGCCGTACTTCAACCACCGTTAATCGCTGGAGTCTCGCAGCAAAAAGTTGCGCCAGTAGTTGTCACACCGCCCAATTCCGGCTGTAAAATCAGTATGGCTGTAGTTAGCGATCCGAATCCACCGCTGAATGTGCGATCGCACCCGCAAGTAAACGACAGCAAAATAGTAGGAAAACTGAAAAATAATACCTTTGTTTCCATCGCAGAAGAACAAAATGGTTGGCTGCGAATTACCGAACCGCCCGGTTGGATTGCCAAAAATCGCACCGAAAGCAGTTGTTCTAACATCAACCAGCAGATTAATTTTATGTCGGGAGGAGATGAGGCAATTGTTAAAGGTAGAATCATCGGCGGCGGAACTCACTCTTACAAGATTCGCGCCACAAAAGGTCAAATCATGACTGTTAAGAATCGGAAAGATGTTTTCCCGCAAATTATCACTCCTGGTGGCAAACTTTTAGCAGAAGATCCGAATACACGAGGTCAGAAAACTGAGTGGACGGGCAAAATTCCTGTTACTGGAAATTACACATTTCAACTAGACTCAAATTTCCGTGGCTATGAATACGAATTTTATGTGCGAGTCCGATAAATTCCCAAGAATACCGGGCGGTTGAAACCGCGTCTATACAGACAAAACCCGGATGGTGCGCGGGTTGAAGAGTAGGCGGTTAAAATTACGTTAGCTTCTTCAGTCCGCGCACCATCCGGACTTCCTTTGTGTAGACGCGGTTTTAACCGCCGTCTTAATTAAGGAATTTCAGAAAGCGACACATCTAAAATCGCAAATTTCTGCCAATCTTCCGAATCAAAGTGCCACCATTCTGTGCTTATCCCAATAAATCCCTGTTTTTTCATCGCATCCTCAAGCGTTTGACGATTTTTCCGAGATTGGGCGCTGCCACCGCTGTAATCTCTGTGAGCTTTTTTGGTAAAATCGTCATAGGGCGTTGGCATCTCTAATTCTTTGCCAGTGCGATCGACCAAAGTTAAATCCACAGCCGCCCCGCGATTGTGCCGCGAACCCCTAGCAGGATTAGCAACATAGTTCGGATCTGGCAAAAATTCCCACATTTGCTTAGTCACAGAAAAAGGCCTGTAGCAATCGTAAACTTTCAAACCCAAGCCAATTTTTTCCAAATCTGTTTGAACTAGCGCTAACTTTTGAGCAACAGAACTTCTCAAAGCGCATTTGGCGACTGTATAAAGTTTTCGTTTCAAGAAATTGTTAGTAGTGGCGTAGCGGATATCGAGGCGAATGTTGGGATTTACCGTGCGGATGTCAACAAGTCGCGCCCAACTGGGAAGTTGACTCATGAAAACGCTTTCAGGTAATACTGGGCTTTGTTCTTCCTGGTAAATTTGCACTTTTGGCGGCTCCGCTGCGGTAACAAATGTTGGATGGTGAAGGGTTATTACAGATAGTAATACCAGTATAAGTACACTTAAATATTTTAAAATTTGACTTGATTTCATAATTGAGTTGTATAATTTTATCCAAGTTTGTAGGGTGCGCAATGCGCACCTTACTATATCATTTTATCCAAGTTTGTAGGGTGTGCAATGCGCTGAGTTGTATAATTTTATCCAAGTTTGTAGGGTGCGCAATGCGCACCTTACTATATAATTTTATCCAAGTTTGTAGGGTGCGCAATGCGCACCTTACTATATCATTTTATCCAAGTTTGTAGGGTGTGCAATGCGCACCTTACTATATCATTTTATCCAAGTTTGTAGGGTGCGCAATGCGCACCTTACTCATAAAGAGCGGGTTCAAAAAAATGTTGCCTAAGTGCTGATCCTTTTAAATTCCCAAGCGCTGATACACTAAATCTAAGTGCCTCAATTGATACTGCGGATCGAAACAATCATCAATTTCTTTGGTCGTCATGCGAGCAGTAACGCTGACATCTTTGGCAATTAAATCGTAGAAATTACCGCCCGTTTTGTTCCAAGCTTGGTGAGCGCAAGATTGCACAATTTTGTAGGCTTCCTCGCGGTTCATGCCTTTTTCCACTAAGGCTAGCATCACCCGCTGGCTGAAGATGACTCCGCCGTAAAGGTTCATGTTGCGTTTCATGTTTTCGGGATAGACTAGCAGGTGTTTTACTAAGTCTGTGGTTTCTACTAACATGAAGTGGGTAACAGTGGAACTGTCGGGCAAAATCATCCGTTCTACGGAACTGTGAGAGATGTCTCTTTCGTGCCACAGCGCAACGTTTTCTAAGGCTGCGACGGCGTTGGCGCGGACAATTCTTGCCATTCCTGTCAGTCTTTCCGATCGAATTGGGTTGCGTTTGTGGGGCATGGCGGATGAGCCTTTTTGCCCTTTGGAAAAGAATTCTTCGACTTCGAGCACGTCGGTGCGCTGGAGGTTGCGGATTTCTACTGCGAAACGCTCGATCGATGCGGCTAACAGTGCTAAGGTTTGGACGTATTCGGCGTGTCGATCGCGCGAAATGACTTGAGTGGATGCACAATCGGGTTCGAGTCCGAGATTTTGACAGGCGATGGCTTCAATGCGCGGATCGATATTAGCATAGGTTCCGACTGCACCGGAGATTTTGCCGACGGCAACGGACGATCGCAAATTCACCAATCTTTCGCGGCTGCGAAACACTTCCGCCAGCCATCCAGCTAGTTTAAAGCCAAAGGTGATGGGTTCGGCGTGAATTCCGTGCGATCGACCCACCATCACGGTATTGCGGTGCTGTTGGGCCTGATAGCGAATAGCTTGACTCAATTCTTCGACACGTTCTAACAAAATATCAACGCTGGCGACTAATTGCAGCGCCAAAGCCGTATCGAGCACATCGGAACTCGTTAAGCCGAGGTGAATGTAGCGGCCGGCATCGCCTACATATTCGTTGACATTTGTCAAGAATGCGATCATGTCGTGGCGGACTTCGGCTTCAATTTCGAGGACTCGTTTCGGGTCAAAATTAGCCTTAGCTTTGATTTCCTCGACTGCGGCGGCGGGGATGTAGCCGAGTTCGGCTTGAGCTTCGCAGACAGCGATTTCTACTTGCAGCCAGCTTTTGAGCTTGGCGGTTTCAGTCCAGATGTTGCCCATTTCGGGCAAGGTGTAGCGCTCTATCACGGTTTGGAGTTGGGGAATTGCGATCGTCCTATTGTACCGCTATGTGGCACTGGGGATAGGTCGGGTTGGTAAGGGCGATCGGGTACAATAATTCAGTCCTGGTCGCACGGGTGGTCAGAAACCGGGTTTTTAACCACAATATTTGCTGAAAATCCTCAATCTTTGTTAAAAACCCGGTTTCTTTGTCGGCGAGTGCATCCAAGACTATAATTTCAACCCGAAACTTCAGAACCATGAAATATACAGTTGTTATCCAATGGTCAGAATGCGATCGGTGCTTTGTCGTGTTTTTGCCTGAATTTGAGGATATCATGCAGCCAGTAACTCACGGAGATTCTTATGAAGAAGCTATCTACAATGCGCGAGAGGTACTGGAGTTACTAATCGAGAGTTGTCAAGCTGAAGGTAAACTATTACCAGCAACTAAGAAGCTAGAACGATTATTTCATGCTGCATAAATTTGTTCACAGCAATATCAGTCAAATATGGAATAAGTGCAAAGCCGATACACTCTGCTAAGCGCGGCGGCACGGCATTTCCAATTTGCCACATTGCCTTTTTCATTGAACCTTCAAAAATAAATGAATCCGGGAAACTTTGTAATCTCGCCATTTCACGAGCGGAAATAACGCGATTGAGATAAGGATGAATATGAGTGCCGCCGTGATTTTCTTTCACAGTCATGCTCGGTTTCCCCGGATACTGTCGCTTAAAAGCATCTGCGTAGCTTGCGTACAAAGAACCGCCTGGTGGAACTTTAGCAAGTCTTTCCATATACTCAGCAGAATGGCGAGTCCATTCGTGGTTAATTTCTGGTATGGGAGTATACTCTGGTAAATCATCAATTGCTGACTCAATTGCTTTGTATTGTTCGGACAACAATTGTGGCTTGGGATAAGGATTTGGCATCCCAAATCTGTTAGCAATAAAAATAGCTCGCGGCCTGATTTGCGGAACTCCATAGGCGGCTGATTCCAGCACCGCAACGGAAACGTGGGGATAGCCAATTTCCTCAAAAGCCTCGCAAATAGCTTGCTTAACAGCCCCTTTCTGTATAGTCAGAATTCCCGGCACATTTTCCATCACAACGTACCAGGGACGTATTTCCGAGACGATGCGGACAAACTCTCTAAACAGGTGGTTTCGAGAATCGTTGGGGTCGCGTTTTCCGGCAACTGAGAAGCCTTGACAAGGCGGCCCGCCTACAACAAGATGAACTTCAGGAGAAGCAATTTGAGCGAGCCAATTTTGGAAATTTAAGTTTTTGATATCGTCGCAAAAGTGATGACAATCAGGAAAATTTTTGATATGAGTTGCAGAAGCAATGGGGTTAACTTCAACACTGGCTAATGGTTGAAATCCTGCTTGCCATAAACCTTGTGTCATTCCGCCAGCACCGCAGAAAAGATCGACAAATCTATAGTCTGAGGCGGGGATTGACTGAGATTCTACATCAATAAATATCTTTTAAGGATCGGAGTCATCCGCTTCTAGTTCGCGTTGGATGCGTTCGTAACGCCCTAATTTTGCTTGCTTCGGCTTTTTTGCAGAAATTGTCTCTTGCTCATTTGAGAATAAAGACAGTTGTATTGCTTCCATTTTACATTTGTTTACGGCATCATATCTATTGTACTGTACTGAACTAGAGCAACCATGAAAGACGATCGCACTAAATATCGACCTGCAATCTATCAAGTTATGACTTGAAAAACGATCGCAAATAATTCTACTGCATTCGATCGATTGTACGATACTGAACAGCCTCCCCCACATAGTTAGCAGTTAGTAGGGTGTTCACACGCCACACCTTGCTACAATTTTTTATATTTCGTTTGTTGCGGATATTGCGTTTACGGCACGAAAAGTGTTATCGTGAAAACAACTGAGTATGCACCGGAGACTTACACGCGGGTAGCCAGAAACCGGGTTTTTGGAGAAAATACATCGTTACAGCCCGCTGATTCGCGAAAAAACCCGGTTTCTTTGCTGAAAGTGCGTCCAGGAATACATAAATCAGACAAAAAACATTAAAAGAGAGACTTGCTATGTTGAAGCAAAAAGCATCGCCTGAGTCAGTTTTAATTCCCGAACAAGAACAAGAAACAATAGCAAAATTATACCAGATTCTCAGCCTCGAATCTGCACAACCAAAATTAGTCGGAAGTAACGGAGAAGAAATTATAATTCCGCAGTCAGTTTACAATTTACTCGGTCAAGTTGTCCAAGCAATGGCATCAGGTCAAGCTATTTCCATAGTGCGTCACAATCGCGAACTGACAACACAGGAAGCTGCTAATATTCTGAATGTGTCGCGACCATTTTTAGTCAAGTTACTTGAAAATGGAGAAATTACCCATATCAAAGTTGGTTCCCATCGGCGCATACTTTTCCAAGATTTAATGACCTACAAGGAACAGCGGAAAGTCAAGCGCCGCCAACTCTTGGATGAGCTGATCGAGATGACTGAGGAAGCTGGCTTGTACGAGGAATAGGACTAATTGAATCTCTAATATGACTAAACATAGTGTTGTACTTGATGCTTGCGTACTTTTCCCGATGTATTTGCGCGATACTCTCCTTTCCACTGCTGATGAAGATTTGTATTTACCATATTGGTCTCAGAAAATCCTTGATGAGGCAATAGGCAATCTTGTTAAAGGAGGAAAGCTTTCGCAAAAGACCGCAAAAAATCTTGAAAATCAAATCAAATTAGCCTTTCCTGAAGCAATGGTTGAAGTGCCTGTCGCGCTAGAGCAAGCAATGACCAACGATCCTAAAGACCGTCACGTTCTTGCCGCAGCCGTAACTGCTGGAGCTGATATCATTGTCACCAATAATCTCAAGGATTTTAGAGAAAACGAGCTAGCTCCTTGGAACATTAAAGCACAGTCGCCCGATGATTTTCTCAGCGATTTATTGGAAGAATACCCGGACTCAATAATTGAGTTATTACAGCAACAGTCTCAAAAGTACAAAAATCCCCCAAAGACTTTTACTGAATTAATTGATTTTTTACGTGAAAAAGCAGATACACCAAAATTTGCCAGTAATATATTGTTCAAAGTTCAGCGTCGCGAAGACAATCAGTAATATCTTATAGCCCTTCTCAGAAAGATGAGGTATGTTGTTGGGCTTGGGCCCTCTTAGTTTATAGGCCCCACAAGCTGTCAGTCGTACCTCATCTTTCTGAAAACCGCTATATTTATTGTTCTTAGGCTTGGCCTAGAATAGTAAATTTCCTAGCTTTGTTCAAAGCAATATCAGCCAAATATGGAATAAGTGCGAAGCCGATACACTCTGCTAAGCCCGGCGGTACAGCATTGCCAATTTGCCACATTGTCTTTTTCATCGAACATTCAACAATAAATTAATCGGGGAAAGTTTGCAATCTAGACATTTCGCGGGCTGAAATAACGCAATTAAAATAAGGATGAAAATCAGCACATAAAGAAGGAGTTTGTCATACCGCTGGGACTTCAGTTTGTAATTAAGTGAGTTCAGATGTTAGATCCTCGATCGCAAGTTTGCTGACTTTGCTTTTGGGCTTGCTTTCTTTTGCTCAATACAGCTCGTTGAATTGCCAGCAAAATTTTTCCCTCTTGTTGATTAATTTCACCGTCAGACTCGACGATCTCAGTGGATCTCTTTAAAAGTGGTTCGGCAAAGTCAAGTTCGAGTTGTTCGAGTAAAATATCCAACTTGGGAAGCAATTTAGACTTATTTTTCACAGCTTCTATCTCAGCTAAAGTCTTGGGATTTAAATTAGCTGCTTGTAATTCCGGTAAGAAGTCATCCCATCGGGTGAATTTTTGGCTGGCATAGACGACATACACTAAAATCCAATCCATCACCGTTTCTTGTGCGATCGCTTTTTCTAAATATTGCTCGCTTTCCGCTTGCAATACCTCCCGCAAATCTTCGAGTTGGGTTTCGATTTCCAAGGAATCGAGATGGGCTTCATAAAACCGACAAGCACCGTATCCCATCGCGTAAATCATTGCCGCACTGGCGCTAGCATTGATCGCGGCACCTGCCAAGGGAATATTACTTATAAGCGTAACTCCAGCTTCGATCGCTAAATTGCTACCCAAGGATAAACCAAAAATAGCGACAACTTCTTTTTTGCGATCGCTCGATCGCAAATCCATGCCATAGGCGGCAGCAATTTGATAAACCAACTCGGCAGATAACGCCGTCATTGCCGCTAAATCCATGCCAGCCAACGCCAAAGCTACGCCGGGAACTAAACTGCTAGCCAAGCCAGTTCCTGCCGCTAGCAAGGCTTTTTCCACCATCAAGTGATGTGCAATCTCTTTGGGTTTCTCGCGAGGATATTGGCGCTGTAACTCTCGAACTTGCGCCTCGGCATTTACGACATCAACAGCATCTATAGCATTAGCTAACCAGTCGATTTTAAACTTTTGGGTCAGTTTTTTCAGGATAGGAGTTTGGGAAATCAAACCGATGGATGAACCCAAAAATTTGGGAACTTGCAGTGCTGCACTTCCCGCACTTGCGGCCGCATTTCCTACCGCACTTGCCGTATTCACAACGATCGCACTTCCAGCACTTCCTGCGGCATTTCCTACCGCACTCGCTGTATTAGCAATGGCACTTCCAGCACTTCCTGCGGCATTTCCCTGTATTCACAACGATCGCACTTCCAGCACTTCCTGCGGCATTTCCCACCGCACTCGCTGTATTCACAATGGCACTTCCAGCACTTCCTGCGGCATTTCCCACCGCACTCGCGCTTGCAGAGACGACTCCAAAAACGGAACCCAACCAATTGGATTTATTCCCTGGTTTAGCCTGCACATCCGATTTGGAGCGATCGTTCGTTTCTGCTACTTCCGTTACTGACGGAACTTGTTCTGAGTGGTTGCTGTCTGTTTTGATTTCGTTGTTATGTGGCATTAGTTTATACCCTTTATAAAAAAAATCTACAATAAAGATGTTAGGTTTGTTTGCTGGGGTATTGAAAATAACAGGTGCGTCGCTATTAGATTGTCGCTTTTTTTTGATGTCGATGGATCCGCACCCTACGAATTTTGCTAGTCATGGATGCGGACTAAAGTCCTCACTACGAACCTGGGAATTTCAAATCATAATCGAAGACATCAATTCATCGGTCATTTCAAAATTAGCTGTCACACTTTGCACGTCGTCTAAATCTTCCAAGGCGTCCATTAACTTTATCAGCAATCGAGCTTTTTCAGGAGTATCAATTTCGACGGTATTGCTCGGAATCCAGCGAGTCTCTGACTGTAAAACTGCCAAACCTGTTTGTTTCAAAACATCAGCCAGTTTTTCCAAATTAGGCACACTTGTAAAAACTTCTGCACCTTCGGTATCCTCATCAATTGATATCAAATCGTAGGATTCGGCTTCTGCTTCTAGGGAGGCTTCAAACAATTGTTCTTCATCAATGGGGCCGCGTACTGTACAAACTCCTTTGTGGTCAAACATCCAGCCCACACAACCAGTTTCGCCTAAGTTGCCGCCATTTTTACTAAAAGCTTCTCGCAAGTCAGCCGCGGTGCGGTTGCGGTTGTCTGTCAGCGCTTCAATCAGAATCGCTACTCCGCCAACGCCGTAACCTTCGTAGCGAATGGCTTCTAATTCCGAACTACCCCCGGCTAAACCGGCACCTTTGGCGATCGCCCTTTCTATGTTTTCATTAGGAATATCCGCGGCCTTCGCTTTTTCAATAGCCGTCCGCAGTTGAAAATTACCAGCGGGATCGGGAACTCCGCTGCGGGCAGCGACAATAATTTCGCGAGATATTCTAGCAAAAACTTTGCCTTTAGCCGAATCAACTCTCGCTTTTTGGCGTTTTATAGTCGCCCACTTACTGTGTCCAGACATACCGATTTGAGATTTAAGATTTACAACGTGCGATCGAGATCGAATAAACCTAGCGCGTGCACTGCACACCCAATCCGTACACATAGCATATAATGCGATTTTTTGCACGAATTTCAACTTTAATTAAAGCGGACAACGGTTTCAGTGTCCGTGAGGTGAGAAGTATCGCCATTAAGTGCGATCGACCATTCGTCCCCATTCCGCACCACTTTCACCAAACAGCAAAGAGAAGCATTAATTTTCCTCCTAGCACCGCCCACCAGCCACAGCGCACTTCCCACAACCGACGAACCGTGACCTACTAATAACATATCCTCAGGAAACTGTGCAGCGAGGCGTTTAGCAGTTTCCCCCGCCCTTTTGAGACAAGCTTCCCCGGTTTCGGGATAATTAGCAATACCGCCTTTATAAGAAGCATCAATCCTGGGAAAACGCCTGCACAAATCCTCGACAGATTCAGTTTCCGGCATTTCGGTCATCCATTCAGGATTCAGCCATTCGCACAGTCCCCACTCTAGTTTAATTGACAAATCCAGAGCTTCTGCCGCGTGATTTGCCGTTTGGACAGTTCGGAGAAAAGGCGAAGCAAAAATGTGAGAAATTCCTTCACCTTTGAGGCGATTGGCGAGTTGTTTGGCTTGAATGTGACCGTCTTCGGAAAGATGGGGATCGTAGCGGTGTTCTGCCGTAAGAAACCAGTCGGGGTTAACGAAGTCGATGCGGTTTCCGTGGCGTGCGATCCAGACTGTTTGCGGCATAATAATTTTATGTTTTGGTTTCTATGTGTAATCTTACGGGTTAAGCAATGGGCAGATAGTCTAGGTTAGACTGAGCTTTTTTTGCTAACTCGCAGCATCTCATTTCCGCCTATTTGAAACTGATAAGCAACCTCTTGAATTTCCACAGTAAAACTTCTGTTTTGCAATTCGGCAATCACTGGGTTTAAGTGTTCGGATTCCACCCCGCTAAAACTCTGCAATAGAGGGAATACCCGGACTTGCTTCGCAACCCGACACATTTCTGTAATAGCTTCCAGATGATCTTTTTCCGAAAGGTGAGGATCAGTAAATAAGAAATGGCTGCACAAAGCTAAATCGAATTGACCGTTCTCGAAAGGCAAAACAGGCAGCGATGCAGTCACGTAGCGGCCTTCCTGCAAGCCTGATGGAAAATCTTTTAAAAATTCCTGCGTCGCATTCCTTCGCACATTGGCTAGCTGGGACGGCGATTCAAAAATGTTCCACAGGTAGTTGGGTCTACTTGCCTCGAAATCCTCAATGAAAGTGTGATATTTTGGGAGGTGAGCGCCAATTTCCACCGCCGAAAACTGATAAACTGGATCGCAAGAAATTACCTTTCTACCTTGGCGAGTCATTTCGGCATTGAAACTCGCCGCGCCGCCGGCACAATCAAGAATTGCTAGCTCGAGGTCACTTGGTTCCAAGCTAAACATTTTTATGTATTCACCCAAGCAGCGTCCCAAGGGAATTACTTCATCCAAATTTAGTGACACTTGTCTTTGTCCCGCAGATAGAATTATTTAACATTTTACCTCAAATCAGGGCTATTTTTTCCTATCCCCTTTCTGCGGCGGGTTGATTTGGCTCCCGAGTTATGTATGAATAAATTTGGTCAAACATGGTAAAAATTGCCTATGAAGCTGTCTACCATCCGCGATCGGTATTATTTGAAAACCTCGCCACTGTAGAAGGAATTCCCGCTCAGCCAGTGCTGTTGCTTGACTCCGAAGGCATCCCCATCAGAGCACTTTATGTCATGGAAAAACAGTTCGTGAAGCGAAGCTATCCCGAAGGGAATCGTACTTGGCGAATTAATGGCTGTTATTTGGTTCCCATCACAGCAGAATAAGTTATGCTTACTTTTATTCGGAGCTTTTTTTGCTAACTCGCAGCATCTTATTTCCGCCTTTTTGAAACTCATAGGGAGCCTCTTGAACTTCCACTCGAAAATTTCTATTTTTCAATTCGGTAATAATCGGATTTAAATGCTCAGATTCCTCCCCGCTAAAACTCTGCAACAGCGGAAACACTCGAACTTCCTTCGCAACCCGACACATTTCTGTAATTGCTTGCAGATGAAATTCTTCCGAAAGCAGGTGAGAATAAGCAAATAAGAAATGGCTGCACAAAGCTAAATCAAATTGACCGTTATCGAAGGGTAAAACAGGCAGCTCAACATTCATGTAGCGGCCTTGCTCTAAGCCAGAGGGAAAATCTGCTAAAAATTCCTGCATTGCTTTCATCCGCACTTCGCCTAGCTGGTACGGCGATTCAAAATTGTTCCAGAGGTAGCCGTCTACATTGGCCTTAACAGCGTCAATCACAGTTTGATATGTTTCTTGGATGCGATCGCCAATTTCCACCGCCGTAAACTGATACACTGGATCGCAAGAAATTACCTTGTTACCTTGGCGAGTCATTTCGGCATTGAAACTCGCCGGGCCGCCCGCACAATCAAGAATTGCTAGCTTGAGGTCACTTGATGTCAAGCTAAACATTCCTATGTATTCATCCAAGCAGCGTCCCCAGGGAATTACCTTCTCCAATTTTAGTGACACTTGTCTTTGTCCCGTAGATAGAATTATTAATATTTTACATCAAATAAGGCTCGTTTTTTCTATCTCTTTTATTTCGGAGGGTTGATTTGCATCCCGACTTATGTATAAATAATTTTGAGAACAGTTGCTTGCTTTACACTTTCTTTATAAAGAAGGTACTCGATTGCGGCACAAATTTTATGATTCCACCTGTGGATTTTGCAGCGCAGCGAGGCTACACTGGACAGAAGTCAATTACCCACCGCTAATTGTTTCGCCTGACGGCTCACAATATAGCGGGGGCTTGTAATAGCCCTGATATGTTCCTGCAAGTTGCAAGACAATATCGAACCTTCGAGCGCATTGACTGGCACTCCAAGAGCAGCAATGTTCAAGCTGCCATTTGAATCAGCATCACCAACAAAACCACAATGACCGCACTTAAATCTTTTACCAGAACGATAAGACTGCCCTTTGATAGGGTGGATGTGCAAGCATTTATGGCACATCTGGGAAGTGTAGCGCGGGCTAACCATTACTACTTTGACTCCAGCACCAATCGCTTTGTAGGTCAAGAAAATTCGCAGTTGATAAAATGCCCAACTATTGGAGCGTCTGCGCTCAGTCTTAGACCTTGGTTGTTGATTGGTTCGTTCTCGGATTCCGGTCAAATCTTCCAAGGCTATGCTAGACTTACTAGCTTTTGCCTTGGAAACGATGGTTTTGCTGATGACATGATTCTGATTTGTTTGATAACGTCGCTCTCTGCCCGACAGTCGTTTCAAGATCTTGCGGCATCTACGCCGTGTCGATCTAGTACCTTTCGTGGCTTTGGTTTGGAGCGATGCTCTAGTTCGAGCAAATCTGTCTCTAGTCGCCTTGATATTTTCACCACTCCAGCTATCACCATCACTGGTAATGGCAATGTCAGTACGCCCCAAATCGACTCCAATCACTCGGACTGGTTCGGTAACGTCTGGCGGGGTGGTCTTAATTTGAATGTGGATATAGTAGCTACCATCTCGATGTTTGCAAAGTTGGGCAGATGTTGGCTTCTTGCCGTCAAGATTAACAGCTTGATATTCTCCAATATCCAGCGGAATGCGATAACGACCATTCATCAGCGTCAAGCTGACAACGTTGTCTTTCTGCCTGAAATCGAAGATTCGAGCATCATAATCGATGCTAGTGGGGTCAAAAGACTCTACTGTTCTCTTTTTGGCTTTAGCCGTTTTCCGATTAGCTCCAACTCTAGCGCAAACACGAACCGCCAAGTTAGCACTAAGCCCAAACTTAGAGCGCAAGTCTTGATAAACCAAGTTTTGGATGGTTACAGAGCTTGTGGTCTGAGGTTGGACTACTTCATTGGCATAGTTGCAACCATCAGCAAACGCCTTCAATGTTGCCTCGATTTGAGCGACATGTTCTGGCGTTGGGCTAAGTTTGCAAACGATGGTAAGTATTTGTTCCATGCTATTGATATTATCACATGTACTTTTGTTGTAGTAGCCCTTGAGCAATTGCTCAGAACCTCCGAGTCAAAGTACTTAAACTCCATATATCTAAAGTCTATCACATGTGACATTGACAAGCAATGGTTGGATAGAGAAAAACAAGGAATTTGCTCGTCTTCTCATACACCCGCCCATCTCGCTAGGGCTGCGCCTGCTAGTTTGTGGGCGGGTGCAATCGGCGACTCGCTCGCATTCCTCCCACCGCTGACACGCATCGGGAGTACCCTCGCGGTACAGCGGGGGCATCCTGCTGTTCTAGGTGAAAATAAACTAAAATTAACTAGCTTGCATTGCGATCGTTCATTGGCAGACTGCAACCAGGAAAGAAAGATGAAACATAACGTTCAAACCGCCACAAGTCTTAGTTTGTCAGCACTCCTGGTGCTGAGCAGTTCGCTGCCAAGTATAGCTCAGTTGCCTGCTATCAGAAATCCTGCACCCCCTAGGAACCCAAACCTGCCGAGGGTACCGCCACCGCCTCCTGCGGGTTCGAGTCTGCCGCCGATCGGCAATTCTGGCTCGCTGACAGCAGAAGCGGCTTATACTTTAGGCCCGGGCGATCGCATTGCTTTAGATATCTTCGGCGTCCCTGAATTTAGCAAAGAATATCAAGTCTTAGTTGACGGAACCCTCAATCTACCAATCATTCGCAGCGTCTCAATTCAAGGGTTGACGCTGCAACAAGCCGCTACCGTCATTACCAAGCGATACGAACCCTTCATCAATGTTCCCGTTGTCACCGTGACTCTGATCGTTACTCGCCCCCTAAATATAGGTGTTGCCGGTGAAGTTACTCGCCCCGGTTCCTACAAAATTAATGCCAGCAGAGAAGGAACCGGAGGAGGCGTAAAATTTCCGACTTTGATGGAAATGCTACAACTTGCCAAAGGGGTGACATCCGCAGGAGATATGCGAAACGTCCAAATTCGCCGTCCCCGCAGAGGCGGGGCAGAGCAACTTATTACTGTTAATTTGCAGGATTTTTTAGACACTGGAAATTTGCGTCAAGATGTCACTATCCGAGATGGAGATACAATTTTTGTACCGACAGCAAGTGCTCTCAATACCCAAGAAGTCCGTCAAAGAGCTAGTGCTAATTTTTCCGCTGATATTACTAAACCAATTGGCGTGGTAATTGTCGGAGAAGTCAACAGGCCGGGGCCTTATACTGTATCTGCTTCGGATTTGCGATCGACCAACCAACAAACAGATCTGAGTTTTGTCTCTATTGAACAACAACAAGGAGGAGGAGCCGTTGTCGGACTACCAACAATCACTAGAGCGCTCAAAATTGCTGGCGGTATCACCACAGAAGCAGACATTCGCCGCGTCCAAATCCGCCGCCGTATCAGAGGTGGCACTGAACAAACTATCACGGTAAATCTGTGGGATTTGCTGCAAAAAGGTGACGCAACTCAAGATGTTTTACTCCAAGAAGGAGATAGCGTCATTATCCCGACGGCATCTACTGTAGACTTAACTGAAATTGCCCAACTCGGAAGTACAAGTTTCTCTCCAAACGCGATCAGCATCAATATTGTAGGGGAAGTGATCAGGCCCGGAGCTTTACAGGTTAAACCCAGTACATCCCTCCACCAAGCTTTGCTGACTGCTGGCAGTTTCAATCAATTGCGGGCTAAAAAAGATAAGGTGGAACTGCTGCGTTTGAACCCCAACGGTACTGTTACTCGCCGCACTATTAATGTCGATTTTGCTCAAGGGCTGAATCCTGACAATAACCCAACTCTCCGAAATAACGATGTGATTCTCGTAGCGCGATCGGGCTATACTAGGGTAGCAGACAATATTGCCACTTTCTTGCAGCCGATAACAGGAGTTGCAACTGGGATCGGCAGCGTTAGCGGCATTTTTACTGGGTTTCAAACAACTATCAACGCTTTTCAGAACTTATTTTTGGGAGGAGATTTCGATCGGCGCAATCAACTCAGACAACTTCGGGAACAACGGGAAGACAGACAACAACAACGTGAAGACAGAGAGCTAGACAGACAGAGACAAGCTGAAGACAGAAGGCTGCAAGCTGAAGACAGAGCGCGCCAAGCTGAAGACAGACGCTTGCAACTCGAAGACAGACAGCGGCAGATAGATCTTCAAGATCGGCAACTTCAACTTCAACAGCAGCAAAATCAGCAGCTACAGCAACTACAACCACAGCAAATTATGCCAACTACGACTCCTTAATATTGAGCGCTATGGTGCGTCAGTTTATACCAATTCACTATGAAGCGGAACGACCTGGTTCGCCTAAAATCCTTTCCGGTAAAGGATCTATTCCATGCAGCGGAGAAAGAAAAATGATATCAGTAGGTGCGCAATGCGCACCTTACGGCTTAGGAATGGAAAGGACTGATACCAATTCAGTATGAAGCTGCTAAGATTGTGAGGAAAGTAGCAAAAATATCATTTTTATCACGCACCCTACTTCACTGAAATTAAGATTTTAGGAGGATTTTATGTTAGAGAAAGTGTGAGTTGTCAAGTTTAATTCAAAATATTTAACAAAAGTTTTTTGTATATATCTAAACCTTTGGCATTGAGGTGAACGCCGTCTATTGTTAAATCTTCATTCAGAGCTTTTTCTTTAAACAATGCTTGTATACCGCTAGATTCCACGGTCATATTTTCTGCGGCGGCGACTCGATCGATGAGAAGATTAATTTCGTCAACTCTGGCAATTGTTCCGGCAAATTTAGGATTGTAGCTGGCGGCAAGAGTTGAGTAAAAAGCAGGAATCAGAATAATCTGTTTGGTGGCGATCGATCGCATAATTGCGATCGCCTGTTTCAAATTGCTGACAAATGCCTCGTTGCTGCTACTCTTGCTGCTACTTTAGTTTATGCTATTGCTTTAATTCAGTGGCGATGTCACGAATATTTTTGCCCAGATTATTCACCCATACATATATCAAACTGAGGTCGTAAAGTAATTTAGGACTTATATATGTCTAAACCAGTGGACTGGACAGTTGGCATCCCCGCTAGCACCCTTATAGCCGTCGGAACCCAGGTAAGTGGCAGATTTCCTCTAGATGGAGCAAGTACCCAAAACTTACTGTACCGCATGGATGGCAAGAACATTACCAGCTATATCGTCTACGATGACAGTGGACGGGCAATTAAGCGAGTAGACTTGACAGGAAGGGCTCATGCAAATGTGCCGACACCTCACGCCGTTGAATACAAACACAACCAAAACTCAGCAGGAGACATTTACGTGCAAGCTGAGAAAACAGTTAGGCCAGCTAGATTGGATGAAATACCCTAGAAATTATGTTCATCAAACAAATATCCTTGAATGCAGATAAACTAATCGATTTCCAGCAATGGAAAAAAGCCAATGGCGATGATTTTTCACTCTGGGATTATCTTTTTGGATCTGCTAATATTGAAATTGCCATAGCTTTCACAAAACTATTCTGGCCAGATTTTGTCGAACATGAAGGTGGCATCTTTTTGTCCGAAGCCTTTAACAGTCAAATCTACGAACAGTGGAAAATCGAGCTAGGGAATGATGTCGCTGCAATTGAGCAGGTGATGAACCACCAGCACGTTGATGACATTCTCCCCGGTGCGGAAAACGCTAGCAGTGACAATTTATTGTATTTGGGACAAGCATTAGCTCAGATGTGGGAAAGTCGCCTAAAATCGCTTTATCCTCAGCGCCGTTTTCAAGTTAAATGCGATCGGGACGAACACACGGTTGTAGTGACATTTTTTCAAGATAATTAATCAAGCCTTCGCCCCCAACAATTCGGGCTGCAAAACCTGATTTAATTTGCCGCTGCGAAACCCCTCCAAATCCAAAGTCGCGTACACAAAACCCAACTGCTGAAACGCCGCCACCAATGCAGGCAAATCCGCATTTAATACAAACTCTTGAATCTCCTGGGCCGGCAATTCAATTCGCGCTGTATCTCCATCCGATCGCACTCGCAGATTTTTCAGCCCCAACTGCCGCAAATACCGTTCAGCGCGCCCCACTCTTTGCAACTTTGCAACGGTGATTTCTTCACCGTAAGGAAAGCGCGAACTCAAACAAGGCTGTGCCGGTTTATCCCACCAAGGCAAACCCAATTCTCTTGCTAACTGCCGCACTTCAAATTTAGTCATGCCAACTTCTGCTAAAGGCGATCGCGCGCCCCGTTCCTTTGCAGCCTGAATCCCCGGGCGGTAATCCTTCAAATCATCAGCATTCACCCCATCCACCACATAAGGATAACCCTTGGCGAGTGCTAGCGGTTTCAAAGTATCGTGCAGCTCGCTTTTGCAGAAATAGCAGCGATTAACCGGGTTAGAAGTGTAATTAGGATTGGCCATTTCCTGAGTTTGTACTTCCTGGTGGGCGATGCCAATTTCTGCGGCTTGAATCCGGGCATCTTCCAAATCTTCTGTGAGTAGAGACGGAGAAACAGCCGTCACAGCCAAAGCGCGATCGCCCAACACATCAAAAGCAATTTTTGCCACCAAAGTGCTGTCAATGCCGCCGGAGTAGGCAATCAGCGCCCGTTCCACCTGCGCGAAGATATCTTTTAATTGTTCTAGTTTTTTCACTAACATGATTTCAATTGGGATTACTGTAGAAGGCGATCGATATTAGATCCCCAACAACTTCTGCGAAGTCGGGGATCTAAATATTCTGTTTTTTTTAGGTGGGTTTAGTTATTCTGGATCGATACCGAGGGCTGCCAATCGCGCCAAAAGTTCTTGATTGCGCTGTCTTTCCTGTTCCAACAGCGTTTGGGCGGACTCTTTATCTTGCTGTTCGCGATCGGCCCGCTGGCTTTCAGCTTCGGCCCGCTGGCTTTCAGCTTCGGCTCTTTGGCGTTCGGCTTCGGCCCGCTGGCTTTCGGCTTCGGCCCTTTGACGTTCTACTTCTGCCCGTTCTTCCGGCCACAAAAGCAGCTCTCCGGCCGCATTCCACCAGCGCAGCCAATTTCCTGTTCTACCTTCGCGAGTTCCCTGCCAAACTCCCAAAAATAGATTTAATCCAGGTATCAAATAACGCCTATTTTCATCAGGATCTTGATTGTTGTAGCGATCGGATTCCAGCGCATAAACTTCTATTCTGCCTGTATGCGGCCGAAAAATGACATAGCGAGGAACTTTGATTACTTGTTCGTAAAAGAACCACTTGCCGATTTCTTCTGTGTGTTCTACGGAGTATTCATCGCCGTAAGTAGCTGAGAGAAATTCCATCACTACAAAAGGCACTGTTCCTTCGGTATGAGGCGTGTAACTGCGGCGGGGATAGCTGTGAGGCCAAGGTTGAACCGGTTGCACGTACATCCAGTCTGGGGCTTTGCAAATAGTGCGATCGTCCACAGCAGCACACAAAGCAAAATTAGAAACTATCAGCGCGTCTTGCGTTTGTTCCGGGGAATCCACTACAGACTGGCGCAAACCGTTAGATATTAAAGGATGTTCTATATTTTCCACGGGGTCATCTGGTAGAATAAAATCATCGGGAAGCAGCGGCCAGGTAATTTTTAGCTGCGATATCGGTTTGTGAATTACAGCAGTCATAAGTCACCTCATTTTACAATAAAGATTTGAGTTTTAGTCGAGATTGCCGAGCGATAACCTTCTCTATATCTTAGCGCGCTAATTCGACAATAAAATTGGTTAGTAGTGAGGACTTTAGTCCTTCCAATCCGAGGACTAAAGTCCGATGCTGCGAACTATTTAAAATTCTCGGCGGGAAAATATGGCGATCGCAATTGACAGCAGCAGCACCACATACAGCAAACCGTAGCCCGCATCTGTAATCAAACCCGCCAAGTAAGGTACTTGTCCGTAAACAGCATCATTTCTCAAATTGAACCGGGCTAAATCAGGCAAAACCAGATAAAGTCCCATCATCAATTGTTCAATGCCAGGATTTTTAGTTAACTTGCCGAAAGCCACTAAATCCCGCGTCGAGTGTCCCATCAAATAAACGCTAAATGTCAGTAAAGTTGCCAGCAGCGAACTGCTAAAAACCCCAAATAAAATCCCGACACCGGCCATGAGGCACAGCTCAAACCACACGAACAGCGAAGCGATTAAAATGCTGCCCAAAGGGTAAGGAATGCGGCTCAAACTCAGAATAGCCAGATAGATAACAGTCATTGCTGCTACAAGAACAAATAGCACCGCCGACATCCCTAAGTGCTTGCCCACAATTAGCTCAGCCCGACTTATCGGCTTGGCCACTAATAGGTAAACAGTCCGCTTTTCAATTTCTTTGTTGACCAGTCCGGTAGCCACAAAGACTGTGACAATTATACCGAGGATGCTCATCGCAGCCAAACCGATATCTAAGATAATTTTCTTTTCGGTTGTCGCTGCCAATTCCGGTATCAAGCGCACCGAGGCTCCCATCAACAGAGCAAAAATAATAATTAAGTAAAGGATGCGATCGCGAATTACTTCCCAATATACATTAGTCGCGACTGTCAATATTCTTCTCAAATTCATCTAGTTATTAACCCGCGGTCAACTTTCGCCATACTTTAGTTTAAGGAAGAAGGCAGTTCGGCAACGGATTTTTTAACGGATGTAACGGATGTAACGGATTGATGTTGAGAGTAGAAGTCAAGCCTAAAGAAAGAGGATTTTTCCCATCTCCCTCTCAGACACTCCCTATCTACCCGTCTCCCCGTCTCCCCGTCTCCCCGTCTCCCATCTTCCCATCTCGCCTTCTCCCACTATCCTAACTGCCAGAGACTGGCTCAAACTTGACTGTCTCCCGCATTTCCATCTTTTTTCAGTCCGGATTTAGAACGTTTGATAGCGTCGCAGGTTACAGTCGCCCTATTGCCTGTATCGATCACCTCGCAAGATTTGGTAAACGAATATATTTCGGGTCTAAACACCAGCCCCAGCCAAGTTGCCTGCATCTGTAACTGATAGCGGGACTCTCCTTGGACGATCGAAGTTTTGACCTCCCAGCTCGCATCTTCTGGGACTACCCGAATTGTTTTTAACGCTTGATTTTTCAGAAAAAATCGCTCGTTGTCAATATCTATCAACATTTGTTCTACCTGCGCCCACGGTTTTGTGCGAGCTTCATTTTGCAGGTATCGATCCATTGCATTGAGGATCACAACTCCTCGGGAGCGATTAATAGTTGGCTGTTGAAATGTCACCACATAATCGCTTTGTCTCAAATCCTGCGATAAAATGCTGGGATATTGTTCGATCCAACCTTGAATTAAAAAGTGAAATGCAAACCAACAGGAAATCAGTACGTGAATTAGAGTAATCATTAAAAACTGAGGGCGCACCAACGACCTAGCTCTTTCCCATTTTGAATCACTATTCCAAATCTGTATGATAGCAAGAATTACTACTGCTATCATCGGGCCGGATATCCATGCTATTTCCTTTTGATCCGACGGCAATCTGACGAGCAACCACAAGCCAATTAAGCTGCTTGTCAGCCACGGACTCAGACTTACTTCTTTAATCACAAAAGGTTGCTGGCTGGTCAGCAAACCCATGGAAAGTGTAAAAAATAACCAGCTCATATCAAACAGCAGAGTTCTCGTCGGCAAGTCTGTGACTGCCGCCACTGACAGCAAAGCTAAAAAGATGCCGAGCAGTAAAGGCGTCTTCCAGTGGACAACTTTAGGCGGAATTATCACCTTTTGGAATTTTTTATTGCTTTCCCAAAGGTTGTTTGTCAGCTTTGTGAGTTGCTGAGTCACATCCAAAAATTGCTTCATCATAGATTTCAATTGACGCTTTGCAAAAACAACACGGTTAAAATAACGAAATTGCTAACAGTGTGGGCGATTAAAACTGCCCCAAACTGGGTGGTTACTCGAAAAGTTTTTTTGGGAGGACGGCGGCTGAGAGTTGGCGGCCCCAAAAACTGAGGTTTGGAAGCTTTTTTGTTACCAGAAACCATGTTCTCTATGAATTCTAGTCCCTGCCATTTGGCGAGAAAAGTGATTGCCAATACCGAGAGGGCAATCGCAGTTATTGCAGAGTAAGTATTCTGACCTCCGCCTAATAAAATATAACCGATAAGTTCTTCTCGCCATTCTTTGGAAATAACGCTTTCAATGCCGAATAAAACTAACCAACCCACGCAAGTGCAAGCGAGATTGAGGATAGCTGTATATTCAACGCTGGTTTTGGGGCCGAGTTTCAGTAGTTTTTGCAGAAACCACGATTCGATCGCGATCGCCAAAAACATCATTAAAATTTGCACCAAAACAGTCCGAAATGGGAAAACACTCGCAATCATAAGGATTCAGGTATATCAGCCCGTGTTAGATTTTAATTGTACATCAGAAGCGGAATAATCTAGAACGCAGGTTTTAGCCCCTAATCCTCTTCCATCGCCCTTCTGAACATTAGGTGGTTGAGGTTGTATCCTATAATCTTTTGAGATCGGCCAACAGAAGGGAAATATTAAACATTCAATGGGCGCGATCGAATACCCACCCCGAGACAGACTAAAATAAGTGCGGATTATGGTAAGGAATGGCATTGGTATTCGGACAGCCTCATCCCGCTCAGAACGCATCGCGGGTCAGATTCACGTCTACGACGGTGCTGGTAAAGGCAAGTCTCAGGCAGCTTTGGGAGTAGTGTTGCGCTCGATCGGGCTGGGTATTAATTCTGACTCGCCCACGCGAGTGTTGTTGCTGCGATTTTTGAAAGGGCCCGGCCGCTCCTACGACGAAGACGGGGCAATAGAAGCCCTGCAACGGGCATTTCCGCACTTGATCGATCAAGTGCGTACCGGCAGAGCCGAATATTTTGGGGCCGAAGCAATCACCCGCTTCGATCGCACAGAAGCCCAGCGAGGCTGGGATATCGCTAAAGGAGCGATCGCCAGCGAGCTTTATTCTGTAGTAGTTCTAGACGAACTAAACCCCGTATTGGACTTGGGTTTGCTCCCAGTGGACGAAGTAGTCAAAACCCTCAAAAACAAACCAGAATATTTAGAAATCATCGCCACGGGGCGAGCCGCCCCCGAAGCTTTGCTGGAAATTGCCGACTTGCACTCAGAAATGAAGCCCCACTATCACCCCGCAGCGGCCGAGCACAATATTTCAGGTATTGAAATATACACCGGAGCGGGCAAAGGCAAGTCTACGAGCGCCTTGGGCAAAGCTTTGCAGGCAATAGGTAGGGGTATCGGCCAAGACCAATCTCACCGCGTGTTAATTGTGCAGTGGCTCAAAGGCGGCACCGGTTATACAGAAGATGCGGCAATCTCCGCTTTGCGGCAAAGTTACCCGCAGCTAGTAGACCACCAGCGGTGCGGCCGAGATGCTATAGTTTGGCGGGGGCAACAGCAGGAGTTAGACTGCATCGAGGCAGAACGCGGCTGGGAAATCGCTAAAATGGCGATCGCCAGCGGCTGGTATAAAACGATCGTTCTCGACGAACTCAATCCCACAGTAGACTTAGAACTGCTGCCGGTAGAGCCGATCGTCGAAGCCCTGCTGCGAAAGCCCCGCGATACAGAAATAATTATCACCGGGCGCTGCCACAAACCCCATGGTTACTTTGACTTGGCAAGCGTACACTCGGAGGTATACTGTCACAAACACTACGGCGATCGGGGCGTAGAACTAAAGCGGGGTGTAGACTTTTAGACCCCCCAGCGGTGCGGAGTTCAATCCGAGCCAGAATTATTTAAAGACGGCCCTGCCTGGGAAACCGGAAATTGCCACAAAGCGTTGTAACCAAGTAACCAATCTCTCACTTTTCTTTGTCTGGCGATCGCCCGATCGACCCTTGTTAATCTTTAATTTCCTTCCCCGGAGGCGATCCCCGAGCGCCAATCCAGAATGGAACATTCAGAATATGAGCCGCGTCTCAAGAGAGCGTGAGCACCTGAGACATTGCACAAGGATTATTAAAGGGTGAAGACATTGAAAATAAAAGCTTACAAGCAAAAAGTCCGCGAGAGAGAAAGTCTAGACAGGGTTAACACCAGTAGGCTAGACTTGCGGCTGGCAAACAGGTTAAACTACAGCGGCATCCAAACATTCGGTGTTCTAGGCAGTGTCTGTAGTCGCACAAGCGATGACCAACAAGTAGAGGAGTGAAGCTGTATGACAACGTTAACTGACAATTCCGATCAAACTAATTTAAACACTCCGGGACTGGGCCCGGATACAATCTTTGCTGGAGCGGGGGCGGATTTAATTACAACTTCCACCCTCGGCGGCAGCTTAATATTTGGCCAAGGCGATAACGATACTCTAATTTCCGTCGGGCCGAACGATACCCTAAACGGTGGTCCTGACGAAGATTCATTAGTAGGCCAGCGCGAGCGGGTTTTCATGTCGGGCGAAGCAGGCAATGACACCGTAATCGCTCAAAGCCGGAATTCGTCGCTGTTCGGCGGTTTGGGAGATGACTTGCTCCAAGGCACAGTCGATGGCAACCTGATGTTTGGTAATCAGGGTGCAGATACGATGCTAGGAGGCGCCCTCGGAAGAGACACCCTCTACGGTGGCAAGGACAATGACTCCCTCGGCTTCTTCATCGCAGGCGGCGGCAACAACCTCGGTCTTCGCATCGGCGGCAGCGCCGGTGGCAATCAAGGCAGCAACTTCTTGCGCGGAGACTTGGGCGACGACTTCGTTGTAGGTATCAATCAGAAAGATAGTCTGTTCGGCGGTAAAGGCAACGACACACTGTTCGGTGTGGCCAGCAACAGCTATCTGTCCGGCGATAATGACAACGATACCTTAGTCATTAACAACAGTACCCAGTCGAGTCCGTTTTCTTCGAGCGTCATCACCATTGGCATTGAGAAAACCACTTTGATGGGCGGTGAGGGCAACGACTCTCTCCTCGGCGGTATCGGCGACTTTGGCACCGGCAAAAACTTGTTGGACGGCGGTGCAGGCAACGACACGATCGCGGTTTATGCTACTCAGGACACGGCTCTGGGAGGCGCAGGCGACGACTTCATCAAGTCGTCTACGGTGTCTGCACTTTCCAGCGTAGGCGCGTCGAGTTCATTTCCAGGCTTCGCGGGTCGCAACTTGCTCGACGGCGGCGATGGCAACGACACGATCGTTGCAGCTTTTGCCAGTGATACCATGATCGGTGGCGGTGGCAATGACAGCTTGAGCGGCATCTTTAATCAAGCCTTCGGTGGAGATGGCAACGATACGATCGATGCCACCACTTTTGCGATCGGTACTACTACTGCCCTGATTACTCTTGACGGCGGCCTGGGTGACGATCTGTTACTTGGCAACACCAGCACTAATCTTACTACCACCGGCACCGTCACCAACTTCATGAACGGTGGTGAAGGAAGTGACACCATCGTGTTTGGCAGCAGGCGCGATCGATTGGTTGGCTCCTTTGCTGGTAACGACTTCATCTCCTACGCCAGCAGTGTCAACTTTACCGGTGCCACAGCGCCAAACGTCATTACCGATACCTTAGGTTCCAACTTCATCATTGGCGCCAACGGCACTGATGTCATCACTACCGGTGCTGGCGACGACATACTGTTCGGCGGCCCCAGCAGCAGTCTTCCTACCGGAACAACATCTGACGGGGACGACACCTTAAATGCCGGCGGCGGAAACGACACGCTGTTGGGCGGCTTTGGGAACGACTATTTGCTCGCAGGTGACGGCAACGACTCTCTCGGCGGCGGGCCCGGTGCTGACACCCTGATTGGCGGCGCGGGTAATGACAGCTTCTACTACAACAACTTCGGCGAGGGCGTCACGATCAACACCAACGGTAGCCTGGGTACCAGCCCAGACCAAATCGGCGATTTTGAAGTCGGCCGTGACAAGTTGGTATTGAACTTCGATTCCTTCCTGTTACCACCATTTGACAATAGTCTGCCCAATCGACCTTCTTCCAGGGCGTTCTTACAGGTGGAAACCGGGACTTACAACAACGATCTGACTCCGGCAGGAGCGACTCCAGGACAAGCAGTCCTCGTTTACGAAGGTGCCACAGGTCGCTTGCTGTACGACAGAGACGGTGCTGGCGGCCAAGCACCAATTCAACTGGCACTGCTGAACGGCAAACCAGGCTTGACGGCGACTGATATTACCCTGATTTAATTTAGGTGGCTGCGGGTGGGAGTCGGTTTGGAAAAAGCCGTAGCGTAGCGGGGCTCCATCCATCGCCCGCGCCAACTCTAAAAACTAATTGTGCTATGTTTCCAGCTAGGGATATGAATCCCTAGCTTTTTTATTGGCATGGGGAATTGGGAATTGGGAATTGGGAATAGGGCATTGGGCGGAGCGAAGCGGAGGGATGGGGCATCGGGCTTTTATAACATTGGCATTAAAAGGAAGGGCAGATTCACCGATCGATTTTGCCACCAATCAATCATTCCTTAAACGTATAGGGCCCAAGCCCAACAACATACCTCATATGGGAGCTCGAACCGCTATATTTTGTTTGCCAGTAAGTTAGGCATTACCCTATAAAATACTGAAATGCTCAAACAGCCTTTAAAAGAAGCTGCTATCAACGAAGATGTTGCTATTCAAAAAAACAATGAATACGGAACACATTACAACATGAAAATCTGGCTGAAAACCGCAGTAGGTTAATCTCTGATTCTAGCAGCTTGGATCGTCCGCTCAGGTGAAACTTTCCCCAGATTAACAAGTTGTTATCCCGTCAAAAAGTGAGGTAAAAATAATGAAAACAATTAAAGATCTAGATATTGTTGCTTTAACTGAAGATTTAGAAGCAACCCATTTTGAAACAAAACAAATCATTAAATTATCTTTCATGACAAGTAGGAACAGTTGTGATGGAATTTGATGGTAGTGCTTTTGAGGTAGAATTTTCTCATCAAGATGGCACAACTTATGCAATGGAAACAATCCTCGCTACAAAATTAATGCTTTTACATTACGAGTTAGTAGAATCTGTAGGGGCAGTTAGCCGATAGATTTTGCCAGCAATGATTTTTCTAATCTACAAAAAGTATGTCTAAAAAAAATACCGCAAACGATATGTTGTTTGCGGGATTTAGTAGGCAGGAAAATTGTCGCAAGAAATACTTTATGCTCGGTCTACAATCTCTTTGGCTTTATCTTTGAGGTCTTCTTTCATGTGAATTGCTGATGCTTCGTCCTGCTTGGCTTGACCTTCTAATTTATCTTTCTGGTTGCCTGTAACTTCGCTCACAGCTTCTTGAATTTTGCCTTCAATATTCTTGGCAGTTACTTCGACTCTATTTTCAATGGTCATAATTTTTTCTCCTAACCTTACAACTACTACTGTATAAATTAAAAGCTGAGTCTTAATCTATCTTGAGAAAGATTTAGATATCTATCTAAAGATTGGTTAAATCGGAACTTCGACAAGTTTATTCCGGGAGGAAAGACCGGATTTAATTGCGATCGCAGATTTCGACACTTTAAACTTTTTCGCCAACAGCACGATTAATTCTTGATTGGCTTTTCCATCCACGGGCGGCGATTTGAGATGTACTTTGAGGCTGCCGTCGGGTTGCTCTTCGATGCTTTGCTGTTGGGAATTAGGTTTAACTTTGACTGTTAAAATGGTCATAGTCAGAAGGAAGAAGGAAGAAGGAAGAAGGAAGAAGGAAGAAGGAAGAAGGAAGAAGGAAGAAGGAAGAAGGAAGAGGGAAGAACTAACAATTACCAATTACCTGTTTGGCCAATGCCCAATGCCCAATGCCCATTGCCCATTGCCCATTTCGTAGAAACTGGGTTGAATAAAGTAAGTCCGATCGTTCAAGAAACGGAGATTCTTTCTGAATGTTCGATTTTTGTCCCTAAAACTTTGAGAAATTCAGCTAGCCAGTTAGGATGGGCAGGCCACGCGGGGGCTGTGACTAAGTTGCCATCGACTACGGCTTCGGTAACGGGAACTTCGGTATATTTGCCGCCGGCCCGGAGGATGTCGGGGCTGCAAGCTGGGTATGCGGTGCAGCGTTTGCCTTCGAGTACGCCAGCGGCGGTGAGGACTTGCAATCCGTGACAAATAGATGCGATCGGCTTTTTGCTATTGGCAAAGTAACGGGTAATTTGCAGCACTTTTTGGTTGAGGCGGATGTATTCTGGGGCGCGTCCTCCGGGGACAATCAAAGCGTCGTAATCGGCGGGGTTGATTTCATCGAAAGTCGCGTTTAAAGTGAAGTTGTGACCGGGTTTTTCGCTGTAGGTTTGGTCGCCTTCAAAGTCGTGAATTGCGGTGCGAATTGTTTGACCTGCTGCTTTGTCCGGGCAGACTGCATGGACGGTGTGACCTACCATTTGCAATGCTTGGAATGGTACCATTACTTCGTAGTCTTCTACAAAGTCGCCGACTAACATTAATATTTTTTTTGCTGTCATGTTTTGAACTAAGCGGTTGAAACCGCGTCTATACAAACAAAACCCGCCTCCGCAGGTTGAAGAACGGGCGGTGAAAATTACTTTATTTTCTTAAGGCCGCGCACGAGGCGGACATGGTTCGTGTAGACGCGGTTTCAACCCTACGTCCGATCTGGAATCTAGAAACCGTTGCGGCCCCAAATTACCATTGAAATTGAGAAGGAGAACAAAACTAGCACCGAAACCCAACCGAGCGACAAAATATCCATAGCTATTTATTGAACAAACTGTACAAAGTGACTTCAATGCTTATGATAAGTCAATTTGAGCCATTTTTGAAGTGAGGGCGCTGTGAAGGACTCGTCAAATTTTAGTTTCGCTGAACGGGTAGAATCTTTGAAAGCAGGAAGTGTTGCTGCTTTGTCTTGTTTGCTGGCTTTTGGGTCGATCGCCCTTGTTAACACTTTAATCTTAGCCCAGAGGTGGGATGCTCTGGCGGGTTTGCAGGTCAGGGCGATCGACCTAAATTTTGGATTGAGAGGATTGATGGCATTTTTGGGCGGTTTTTTGTTCGGCGTGACTTACCGCTACGCTATCCGCCGCGATACTAACCCGCAGCTTAAATCTGGTGTGGTATTGGCTTTTGGGTTGGTGCGGGCTTTTGGACAGTTGGATGCTGGATTGTCTTTTGAGGGGGGACTTTTTTTTGAAGTTGGGAAAATGCCCGCCCTACTGGAGTTGTTGCCGTTTGCGGTGGTTGGGGTCGAGAGTGTGGTATTGTTTGCGATCGCGGGTTTGGTTCTGGATTGGGCGATCGGGCGAAAGTTGATTAAACCTTTCGGGTGTTCGTAGTGAGGACTTCAGTCCTCTGATTGGATGCGGACTGAAGTCCTCACTACGAACCTGATTGGATGCGGACTGAAGTCCTCACTACGAACCAGTTTATGAAATTTAACTAAAAGTTAATACTTCATATTCTAGAGTGCCGTAAACCATTTGCTTGTCAACCGCAGATAAAACTTTATTATTAGCAGCATCCGAAACTAAACACTGACAAACTAACTGGGCTACATCCGCCCGGTGAATTGTTCCCGCCACCCGACAATCTTCTGTTAAAACACCGTTTCCCGTTGCAGGTTCCGATTTCAGTCCGCCCGGACGAATCACTGTATAAATCATCCCGCTGGCGATCAAATGATTTTCGGCTTTTTCTTTTTCAAGTAATACCGGGCGCAAAGTTTCTAAAGCTTGCGGTGGCAAAGCGGCGGCAGTGTTACCGCTACCGATAGATGAAACTAAAATAAATTTTTGCACGCCTGCTTTGACAGCCGCATCAATCAAGTTTTTGTTGCCCAAATAATCGGCTCTTTCCCCATCTTTTGGCAAGCCGCCAACGGTGCTGATTGCAGCATGGATTGGTGCGCCTCCAGCGATCGCCATTTCCACAGCCGCAGCGTCCAAAGCATCGGCTGTGATAACTTTGATGCCCATTGTTTCTAATTCGGTGCGGTGGTTGGGCGATCGCAAAAGTGCTGTTACTTGCATCTGTTGTTGTACCAGACATTTCGCGATTTCTAGGCCGACACCTCGACTAGCACCTGCTAAAAAAATGTGTGATTTCTCTGTCATATTAATTTTGTTTTAATTTGTGCAGAACTTGGTTTTTTTGACTGTGGAACAGTATACAACAATCCTCTGTAATTTTTTGAATTAGTTTTTTTTTACCGCAGAGGGCGCAGAGGGCGCAGAGGAAGAGAGGGGAAAGATTTGCAATTTGTAGTTTACGTTAGATTTTTTTGCCCACCATTACTACCCAAGATTGAGCTTCGCGCGGCAAACCGGGCGGGCGGTAGTAGTGATTAATAATGGCAAATCCCGCTTGTTCTAAACAAGGCGCTAAAGTTTTGTATTCCCATCCCGCAGTATAGCGTTTTCCCGTCGGGCGCTCGTCGTATCCTTCCCAATTTCCCCGACACATTGACATGACAATTGCACCGCTAACAACTAAGGCTTTGTGCAAATCTTGCAGCACTTTTACCATGTCGTCGCTGGGAACGTGAATCAGGGAAGCATTGGCAAAAATACCGTCAAATTCTCCATTTGGCAAGTCTAGATTCAGGAAAGATTGCTGCAAAACTTCGCAGCCGGATAACTTCTTTGCTGTTTCTACAAAAGCTGGAGTTGCATCTAATCCTACAACTGTATGTCCTTGGCTTTTGAACGCTACTAAATCTCGTCCTGGCCCGCATCCTATATCAAGGATTTTACCGGGATTGCGGGGCATGGCAGCGGTCAGTGCGTCGCGATTTTGGGATACGTCGTGATGCCATGTTCCTTCTCGGAAAGATTCGGCAGTTAGCTGGTATTCTGCGATCGTAATTTCTTCGCGTTTGTCCATAATTTCCTCTCTTATATGATGTAAGATTGGTTCGTAGTAAGGACTTTAGTCCTCTGATTTATGCGGACTAAAGTCCTCACTACGAACGCTATTTAAGATTGGTTCGTAGTGAGGACTTTAGTCCTCTGATTTATGCGGACTAAAGTCCTCACTACGAACCCTTTGTAATAGCGCTGAATCTGAGTTAAGAAACGAGGGTTTTTTGTTCTAATTTGGAAAATTCTGATTCAACTTCTAAGATAGAACCTTCGGGGGATTCGATCGCAAATCCCGCATCTCGAATCATATCCCAATCTTGATTGGCGCTTTGTCCGGGAGTTGTGAGATAATCGCCCACAAAGATCGAATTAGCAGCGTAAAGTCCCAGAGGCTGCATCGATCGCAAATGCACTTCCCGTCCCCCAGCAATCCGAATTTCTTGGCTGGGAAGCAAAAATCGGAACAAACAGAGAATTCGCAAACATTGGCGCGGATTTAAGCGATTAACGTCCGCAAATGGCGTTCCGGGGATCGGAATAAAAAAGTTGACAGGTACGCTGGTAACGCCCAAATTACGCAGCGACAGCGCTAAATCGATCGCGTCATCATCCGATTCGCCCATCCCCAAAATTCCGCCCGAACAAGTTGTGATTCCGGCTGCTTTGACGTTTTCGACGGTTTCGACGCGATCGCCAAAAGTATGAGTCGTGCAAATCTCGGTGTGGTACGATTCGGAAGTATTGAGATTGTGATTTACGCGATCGACTCCAGCTTTAGCCAAACGGTGAGTTTGCTCCTCGGTCAACAACCCCAAACAAGCGCAAATTTTCAGGTTATAATTTGCCTTGACCGTTTCTACAGCATCCAAAACGCGATCGAAAGTAGATGCACTCGGTTGGCGGCCAGAAATCACAAAACAAAACGTACCAGCTTTTAAATCTGCTGCGCGTTGGGCCGCATCCATAATTTTTTCCTTAGCTAACAGCGGATACTTTTCTATTTCTGCACTCGAAATTTTAGACTGAGAACAATAATGGCAATCTTCAGGACAAAGGCCGCTTTGAGCGTTTAACAAATAGTGCAACCTGACGCGGTTTCCCCAGTAGTGGCGGCGTACCCGATAAGCTGCATTCAGTTGTTCCAGCAAAACCTCATCCGGCGCGCGCAATACAGCCAAAGATTCCTGGCGAGAGAGACATTTTCCCGCCAGCGAGTCATCAGCTAAATCGTTCCAATTGGGTAAATTCATTACTAAAATTAAAGGGTTTACAAAGTATCCAAAACCTGACGAATCACCCGATAAATCGATTCGAGTTCATCAGGAGAAATGCAATAGGGAGGCATCAAGTAAAGCGTATTTCCCAAGGGGCGGAGCAAAAACCCCGCTTCCAGAAATTGCGCTTTCAATACAGGGGCGATGTCATTAAAATAACCGGAAACGCTTTCCGTTTTTACATCCATTGCTGCAATTGTGCCGCAAGTCCGAATCCGTTCCAGTTTAGGATGATTTCTCAGCCATTGATTCAGGTATTTGCGGTGCAGTTTTTCCATTCCTTGATAGGCATTTGGGTTTTGCTCCAAAAGCTCCAAAGATGCTACACTCACCGCACAAGCTAAAGGATTTCCGGTATAAGAATGACCGTGATAAAAAGCTTTTTCCGATTCATCTCGCCAAAAAGCTTGATAAATATCCTCCGATGCCATTGTGACAGCAATTGGCAAGCAGCCACCAGACAATCCCTTAGACAAACACAGGATATCCGGCTCAGTTCCAGATTTAACAGAGGCAAACAGTTCGCCCGTGCGCCCAAAACCCGTCATCACCTCATCGTAAATCAACAATACATTAAATTGGCGGGCAAGTTGCGCGATCGCCCGCAAAAACTCAGGGCGGCACATCCGCATACCCGCAGAACCTTGCACCAAAGGTTCAATAAAAATTCCCGCATAGCCCTTCCCATGCTTCAACAAAGACTCAAGTTTCTCCAAACTCTGCGCCTCCTTGCTTTCCACCTCCTCATCGCCATCAAAAGTCCCAGGAAAAGGCACAACATCCCCAGCAAACATTAAAGGCGCAAAAGGTTCCCACCACAGCGAACTCCTGCCCGCAGACATCGCGCCCAAAGTATCGCCGTGATAACCTCCCTCAAAACCAATAAAGCTAGTGCGGTTAGTTTCTCCGAGATTTAGCCAATATTGAAAAGCCATTTTCAGAGCAACTTCAACAGCAGTCGAACCATTATCAGAAAAGAAAATCCGCGTCAAAGAATCAGGCGTATGAGTTATTAATTTTTCAGCAAGCTTCTGAGCCGGTTCGTGAGTAAATCCAGCAAAAATCACGTGTTCTAACTTTTGAGCTTGTTCGTAAAGAGCCTCAGCCAAAACCGGATGGCTGTGTCCGTGAATCGTCACCCACCAACTAGAAATACAATCAAGAATTTGCCGCCTATCTTCCAATTCCAGCCACGATCCTTTGCCGCGAATTACCTTCAGCGGCGTCGGAGCAGTTTTCATTTGTGTGAACGGCTGCCAAATCGGTGAACTTGAAGAATCACGTTCTAGACTTATCGTCATTTCGCCCCTGTAACTAATATCAACTTGCATTTTAATATAGCACTACCCAATCACTTCTGAACTTTCTATCTCTTCTTCTTTATTTTTTTATTTTCTTCCTTTTTGTCCTTAGCGCCTTCGCGGTTCGTTCAAAAAAAAAATCTAGTTTAATGTTCCGGGCGGCGGTGCTACAACATCTGCCACCATATCAGGTATTCCCGGGCGATAGTTAAATTTGTCAGTTAAATTTTTTCTACCAATCAGCAAATAAGTTGTCATTGCTCCTTTGCCTTTAACATTAATTTTACCGCGTTTTTCCAAGACATACTTATCGCGGAGCAATTCATAGGTAGAGTTGCTAACTTGAATTTTACCGGGAAGTCCTTGGGATTCCATGCGGCTTGCTGTATTGACAGCATCTCCCCACAAGTCGTAAATAAACTTTTTAGTACCGATGACACCGGCGACAACAGGCCCGCTATTAATTCCAATGCGGATATTCAGAGGTACACCGGATTCGTCGCGAAATTTCATAATTTCTTGCTGCATTTCTATAGCCATTTCGGCAATACATTCTGCATGATTTGTAGATGGAAGTGGCAAACCGCCTGCTACCATATAATTGTCGCCGATCGTCTTAATTTTTTCTAAGCCGTATTTCTCGCTCAAGCAATCGAAAGCCGAGAATACTTCGTTCAGCAATTCGACTAATTCTTCGGGAGACGTGCGCGAGGATATTTTGGTAAAGCCGACAATATCCGCAAACAGCACCGTCACCTCGCCAAATCCATCTGCAATATTGATCTGACCTTGTTTTAGGCGATCGGCAATCATTTCAGGTAAAATATTTAGCAATAAACGTTCCGACTTTTCTTGTTCGGCGCGCAATATCTCCTCAGCTTGTTTCCGCTGTGCGATTTCCTTGTAGACTCGTTGAAACATTTGATTGAAGGCGGCCATAACTTCTCCCAACTCGTCATCGCGCTTGACGGATAGAGAGTAGAAATCAGGTTTTTCTCGATCTTTGCTCAAAGCGACTCCCGCAGCGATTAAGTCATCGCGCAGTCTCAAGATTGGTGCAATTACTGTCACTCCTAAAAAAAGCATAGTTACAGAAGTGACAAATGCTGATATAATAATCACAAGAACAGCAATGCGCCCGATAAATGCGTAGAGTTCTGGTTGAACAGTGGAAGCATCGTGTCGCAAAATTAAAATGTAATCGCCTCCCAAATGTCGCTCTGTCCAAGCAATATCGTAGCGTTTTCCTTCCAAACTTTTTTTGCGAACTATACGGGCAATTTTTAGTTTTTCCCAATCAATTTCTGGCGGTTCACCAAGTGTATATATGAGCTGACCGTCAGCTTGGTAAATAGATACTCCTAATACTACTTGAGAATCCTTAGTAATATTTTTGACTTCTTCTTCCAAGACAGTGCGATCGTAAATATCTTGTTTGAGCAAAACCTCTAGGGAATCCACCGTCGCCCGAGATACCTGTTCGAGTTGAGTTAAAAGTTCATTTTCGCGCCGAAAATAAGAGGGAACTAAAATAATTCCCTCTATGACAAGAATGCTAGCAAATACCCACAAAGCTATTTGCCTAGACAAGCGAGATTTGAAAAACTCCAAAAATGATAAAATTCGCACTGACATAAAATTTAGTCTTCTGCAAAGGGCTAATTTAGGACATAGGAAAAGAAACTGGGTTTCTCGCAATAAATTTTGGGTTGGTCAACCAAGCAACTGATCGGACGGTGGTTGAAACCGCGGCTAGACAAACGAAGTCCGGATGGTGCGCGGACTGAAGAAAGAAGATAGCGTAATTTTAACCGCCCCGTCTTCAACCCGCGCACCATCCGGGTTTTGTTTGTGTAGAAGCGGTTTCAACCGCCCGGTCTTCTGAGATAGCAGACTCCTTAATCTAATGATAAACAAATTAAACCAAAACTGCGCTGACTAATCGGCCTGCCAGCAAATAAGTATTCATATCGCCCTTACCTTTGACATGGATAATTCCTCTGTCTTCAAACAGATACTTATTTTGCAAAATATCGTAAGTTGATTGTGTGACTTGAATGGCGCCGGCAATTCCGTGGGATTCCATGCGGGATGCTGTATTGACGGCATCGCCCCAAAGATCGTAAATGAATTTTTTGGTGCCAATAACTCCCGCAATCGCAGGTCCGGTATTGATGCCGATGCGGATGTTAATTCCTGCATGGTGTTTGGCATTAAATTTGGCTAATTCCTCCTGCATATCTAAGGCCATTTCCGCAATACTTTCGGCGTGGTTGCTGCTGGGATTTGGCAAACCTCCAACTACCATGTAAGCATCTCCAATTGTTTTGATTTTTTCCAAGCCGTACTTTTCTGTCAAATCATCGAAGGCGGAAAAAATTTCGTTGAGAAAAACGAGCAATTCTTCGGGAGATATTTGTGCTGAAAGTACGGTAAAGCCGACGATATCGGCGAACAAAATCGTGACTTCTGCGAAGCCGTCAGCAATGCTGCTGTGACCGTCTTTTAGCTTGGCAGCAATGGATTCGGGTAAAATATTGAGCAGCAGGCGATCGCTCTTTTCTTGTTCTTTGAGCAATTCTACATTAGTTTCTTGCAATTGTGCCGTGCGTTCCCTGACGCGCTGTTCTAATTGTTTAGCATTTTGGCGCAACCTGCTGAGAGCTAAAGTTAATCCTGTTATCCCTAAAATTGAAAGTCCAGCTAACAGTAAAAACAGGTCTTTCAGTCCGCCGCGAGTTTTTTGAGTGATGGTTTCTAGAGGTTGAGTTATTTCTAATATCCCGCGCACGTCTCCCACTTTCCAGTCTTTTTTAGGACTGTCGCGGTTAGTGTTGTGACAGTTAACGCAGCTAGGAGTGAGAATATCTGCCTCGGCATATCGAAATGCTGGTTTGCCGCGAAAATCCTCACTGCGGAAAAATTGTCCCGTGGGATTTTGCGTCAAATAGGTAATAGCTTGCCGTTCAAAATCATCTCGGACACCACCTTCTTCTCGCCGCCAAGGAAATGGGTAGTCGCTGTAGAGACGAACTGATACTTCAGGATTTTTTTTGGTGATATGGTTGCCGAGTTCTATTAAGAAGGTGGCAGGTACGGGAACTGTTGCTTTTGTTGATATTGGGTTGTAGTCGTGGGTAAAGTTAATCGATTTAGCGGTGTTGAGAGGACTGATAACATCAGAACTGTAAAGGGTGCGGGCTTCTTTAATAGCTTGGGCGTAAAGAGTAGCATTTTGGAGGGCTTGCGCTTGTATTAGGGTAGAGGAAAGACGAGACATATTTGCCATCGCTACTCCTACGCCTACACAAAATAAAATTGTCACCGCAAGCAGAATTCGCTTGTAAATTAATTGGCTGATGGCAGCCAGACTGCGAGAAATCAACTTGTCCATGCTATCCTCAAGTTTGAGGTTCGATATTGATTTTATTTTATGCACTACTAAGATAACACTGCTTTGTCAGAGTGTTTTACTGTAAAACAAGACTGGAGATTGCCAGGGATGGTTAATTCTTGTTTACCGCAAGTGTTTCGCTTGTCCGTAAAAGTACCCATGGGTTTATAGTAGTTCGCGCACTTTTTGCTCGATCTCGGTTAGGATAGCAATTGTAGTCTATGGTTGGCGATCGTGAATTCTGACTCTACTGTCTCACCTGCACAGAACGAAATTTTTCCGGGAGAAGTTTTCGTCAATACTGCGGATTTTGATACAGGCATTCGGCGACTTTTACCGAAATATGACGAAATGCTGGATGTATTAGCAGGCTGCATTGCTAGCACCAACCACCGCATTTTAGAACTCGGCTGCGGTACGGGGGAACTGAGTTTAAAAGTTCTGCAACGCTACCCGTCGGCCGAAATTGTTGCTGTGGATTATTCGCCGCGAATGCTTGATTTTGCCCGCGCCAAAATAGAGTCGGCAGGATACGCAGCCCGGTGGACTGGCATAGAATTGGATTTTGGAGAATGGGCGAACAATCCAAATGTTTCTGGATTGGGGGATAAATTTAATGCTGGCATTTCATCTCTGGCAATTCACCATCTTGAGGACGAAATGAAGCTGAAATTGTTTCAACGGATTCGCGAAAGTTTAAATGCTGGCGGCTGTTTTTGGAATGCCGATCCTGTTTTGGCAGAATCGGCAGTAATGAAGGATATTTATCAAGCGGCGCGGGAAGATTGGGCGCTAAGTCAGGGGGAAACTTTAGCAGCAATTCGCGCTGGTGTGGGGACGAGTGTGTCTTACGGGTATTCTAATCCCGATCGCCTAGCGACACTTGCGACACAGTTGGAAATGCTGGCAAATGCTGGATTTGAGACTGTGGCAGTTCCTTGGAAATACTGCGGTATGGCGGTGTTTGGGGGATTTGTTCATTAATCAGGAGTAAGGCAAAAGAATGGTTTGACAAGCTACTGATAGCGGTAAGGTGCGCAGTGCGCACCCTACAGATAGAGTTTATGCGTAAGTCCTATTAGTAAAAAAAGCCGTCCTGCTATGTAGGGTTCAACCTCAGCACCTTACGGGTTAAATCAAGATGGTAGTTAGTATTTTATGTTACTAATTTCGGCGGTATAAAATCTATAATACTGTCAGGATTGAGGAAACAAAATGACTGCAACTGCGATTAAAAGTATTGATTGGGATGCTTTTTGTTCTGAACTGTCGGGAGTCGAAATAATTCGCGATCGCGCGCAAGTTGTCAAGCTATCTCCAGACTATTATCACTTCAGTCCTGTTTTGCAACCTATCTTAAGTAATAAAACAGGAGATTTAGTAGTTCGTCCCGCCAGCGAAGCCGAAGTTTTGCGCGTAGCGAAAGCCTGCGTCAAATCCCAGATTCCGCTAACTGTTAGAGGTGCGGGAACGGGCAATTACGGGTAGTGCATTCCCTCAATGGCGGTGTTATTCTAGATACCAGCAAAATGAATAATATCCGCTGGATCAAACCGGGTTTGGCTTGCGTGGAACCGGGGGTGAAAATGTCGGTTTTCGACAAAGCAGCGCGAGAATCTGGTTGGGAATTGCGGATGGTTCCTTCAACTTACCGCACCGCAACGATTGGCGGATTTATCGGCGGCGGTAGCGGGGGAATTGGTTCGATTACTTAGGGCTTGCCGAAAAAGCCTAAAACCTTTACAGAGAAAGACTTTGACTGGTTTGAACGCTCCGCGTGTGCAAGCTTATGAGCTAAAATCTGTC
>RDYN01000069.1 GCA_004293365.1 Oscillatoriales cyanobacterium
GAAACCGGGTTTCTACGAATATTTTCAGTGAAGTACGAAAAATAAGGGAAGAAACCCGGTTTCTGAGATTAGCGTACACCCAGACTTTGTAAGTAGCGACGAGAAACCGGGTTTCTACGAATATTTTCAGTGAAGTACGAAAAATAAGGGAAGAAACCCGGTTTCTGAGATTAGCGTGTACCCAGACTTTGTAAGTAGCGAGAAACCAGGTTTTGTAGAACTTTTAGGAACCTACAAATATTTCTGCAACAGCAAACCCATTTTCTCCTTAGTTGCGGGAGGTACTTTGTCTAGCGGAGTCAGAATCGCATATTTCAAAGCGGAATGTGCCTCAGAAACGGGGGGATTTTCTGTTAATCTCCGCACTGTTTCTTGAATTACTTTTTGGGCATTTTCGGCATTGCGGTGCAAGTTGGCGATTACCATTTCTACTGTTACGCTGTCGTGTTCTTCATGCCAGCAGTCGTAATCGGTGACTAATGCTAAAGTTGCGTAGGCAATCTCTGCTTCTCTGGCTAATTTTGCTTCGGGTAAATTTGTCATCCCGATGACTGTGGCATCCCAACTGCGGTAAAGATTTGATTCTGCTTTTGTGGAAAATGCGGGGCCTTCCATGCAGACGTAGGTGCCGCCGCGGTGCAGGGAAACGTCGGCGAGGTTCAAGGATTCGATCGCGCTTACCAACACTTTAGCCAATTCGCCGCAAATCGGATCGCCGAAGGTGATGTGACCGACTATTCCTTCTCCGAAAAATGTAGAAGCTCGATTTTTTGTGCGATCGATAAACTGATCTGGCACTACCATATCTAAAGGTTTGGCCTCTGTTTTCAGGGAACCAACCGCCGAGGCTGAGATTAAATACTCAACTCCCAGACTCTTCATCGCGTAGATATTTGCCCGATAGGGGACTTCCGAGGGCAAAAAACTGTGATTGCGGCCGTGTCTGGCCATAAATGCAACGGGCGTACCCTCCAATGTTCCTACGATGGCTGCATCAGATGGCGCGCCAAAAGGTGTATCGATTTTTACCTCTTCCACATCCTTGAGGGCCTCCATTTTATACAAACCGCTGCCGCCGATAATGCCGATTTTTGCCTGTGCCATTTTACTCTCTGCCTCAGTTTTCTAACAGTGATTCTATCGGGCCATCGTTAAGTTGCGGTAAAGATAATTTAATTTTTGTAACAATTGTTATCGTTGATACACTGTATTGTCACAAGATAAGTATGATATTAATCACAATGTATCTTTACAAAATCTTTAAAAATAAATGTACAGGGTTCTGTTATCAATTTTCAGGGTGTTAAAAAAATGACAGTCAGTTCTGCTAATGTACCCGCAATCGCGATCGAGGCGATCGTCCAACGAATCTTTGCTTTCCGCCAAATTACGCCTCTCGACAGGCGGCTGCTGAAGTCTGCAATGCTTTCGGCAAACCGCCTCAACGAAAAGGATCGGTGTCAGATTAACCGAGTGCATCAGGGCATCCAAGATGGATTGATTCTGGTTGTGGAATAGATAGACTCTTAAAAAGGGTACTTCAGTCTGTATCCGCTGGAACTTAGTTCGGGCGGTAATCTGATTTTGGCGATCGAATTTTGAAATATAAAAATAAGATAATCTCCGAGAGTTTCATTTGTCCGCAGCGAGATCGGGCGATCGTTTTGTTAAAGTTTTACTGGCGGCGGATGTCCTGGATTGGGCATTAACTATTGCGAGTTAAAATTTAGCAGCCAAAAGTGTTTGTAGGGTGTGTCGCTATGAATAATCCCTAAAAAAGATTCAAAATCTCGTAGCGACGCACCGACAAGATTTGAGGAAACAACCTCTGTTTTGCTCGGCACCACAAAATTTGGTGCTTAGCAAATTTTTTTCATGCTTGTAAGCTGTACCGCATTTAATACGATTTTTGACGATTGCTACACAATAAATGTTTGGTTTGTTTATAAAAAACATTCGGCAAGCGGAAAACTCTGAGTCTTTAGACCTGAGATGCAAGCGGCACGGGCGGTTTCAACCGCCTTGAATCTTTCTTAATTCGCAACATTCAAAAGCGGAGAAATACGTTAAGATGTAAGCTAAGGAGGTGAGAAAGATTGTTGACAAACTATGTTTATAAGTTGCGCCCCAATCGAACACAATCATCGAAAATGTCTGCTTGGATAGATATGCTGCGAAGTCAGTATAATTGGTGCTTGGGTGACAGAATCTGTCAGTACAGCCAGCAGTTTATCCAAGGCGATTACTGTGACATTAGAACGAAAGGCGAAGCTTCACCATTGACCTGTTTCGTAAGTAAAAGTGGCGCGACTGGAAACCCTTGGAAAGACTCTAAGCTTAACAAAGAGGGCAAAGCTAGAAATCCGCGTCGAAGTGCTGGTGACATTCAGATTACAGCATTACCTGAGTTAAAAATGGCTAGACCTTGGTATAGTGGAATTGACTCAACAGTTTTACAACAGAATGTCAAACGCTTAGACATTGCCTACAAAAACTTCTTTGAGGGCAGGGGATTCCCGAAATTCAAAAACCGCAGCAATTTCACATCCTTTACTTTCGTAATGGGAATAAAAATCAAGGGTAATAAAATTTACCTACCAAAACTGGGTTGGATGCGGTTTTACAACTCTCGCTCAATCCCAGATGGGTTTACCATCAAGGCTTGCGCGGTTAGAAAACGCCAGAATGGCTGGTATGTTTCTATTAGAATAGAGGATAAATCCGTACCCGAATACAGTGCTACCGCTGTTGGTGATAGCCCCAAAGTAATAGGTTGCGATTTGGGAATCACTAAACTGGTTCATCTTTCTGATGGATACCAAATTAAAAATCCCAAGCTTTCAACAAATAAAAAGGCTAAGCGGACTCTAAAAATCAGGCAAAGACGGGTTAGCCGGAAAACGAAGGGGAGTAAAAACCGCAAAAAAGCAGCCATTCAAGTTGGAAAGTTCCATCAAAAAATTAGCGATAAGCGTCAAGCATATCAATGGAAGGCTGCGAATTTAATAGTATCTCGCAACGTCGATGTAATTGCCATAGAAGATTTAAATATCTCTGGGATGATGCGTCGATGCAAGGTAAAAAGTGATGAGAAAACTGGAAGGTTTCTGAAGAACGGGCAATCCAGAAAAAAGGGATTGAATCGCGCTATCTTCGACGCAAGTTGGGGGGATTTGGGATTAAAGATTGAGTATCTAGCTGCAAAGCAAGGAAAAATCGTAATCAAGGTTAATCCCAAACATTCTAGTCAAGAATGCAGGAATTGCGGTCATATCGACCAATCAAATAGAGATGGTGAAAAATTCATCTGTGTAGAATGTGGATATCACGAACACGCCGATATTGGTGCTGCAAAAACGATTAGAGATCGAGCTTTGAAAATGGTACGCGGGGACTCCGCGAAACTTGGTGTTCAACACCTAAACGCCCAAAAGATATCACCACGCCGGACAGGCAAACGTGGTGAGTTTGGGAACCTGAGCAATCAGGATATTAAGAACGAAATTTCTTAAGAATCTCAGCGTCTTTAGACCTGAGAGTGTCAATGTCAATAGAAAAAGGTACGTTGTTGCGCTTCAGCGCTCTTTATCTATATGTCTAAAGAGGGCTGAAGCCCAACAACGTACCTTACAGATTTACGATTACTATTTATTATTAATTAAAATTTAGCAGCCAAAATCCTGTATAAGTCATGCCAGTATCATCGGGCTGGACTAAGAGGAAATGCAATCCTTTACTCGATTGTTTGCGCTGTTGGTAAGTTTCGGCGGCGGCTTTTACTTCGCTATCTTCAAAAGTTGCGACAACCCATCTGTCGGCTAATCCAGCTTCCAATATCAATCCGTCGGGAGCTCCGGCGATATAGTTCAAGGCGAAGGGTTTGGCTTCCTGAAGCCATCTAGCTAGGCGCATTGACTGTCGCCCGCCGTCTATTACTACTCCGGGTACGGGTACTGTTGAGGCTAAACCTAAGTTCAGGGGTAATAGCAATTCGGGCATTTCTAAGATGGGGATGGGACGCCCTTGGAAGGCTTCTAGGATGTCGCCCGCCGGTAGGGAGGCAAAACGCCAGCTATCGCCCCAGAGATTTTCGGGTAGGGGGATGGGTGGCGGTGTCTCAAGGTCGATCGGCCGATAAGCTTCATTAGTATAATCAGGCAAACTGGAATATTCTCGATCGCGTTGTTGCAGCAGGGTTTTGAGGGCTGCGGTGCGCCGAGTTGCTTCTACTTTGACGCCCAAAACTTTGCCCGCTGCTTCGATTAAGCTGAGAGATTGAGGTCTAAATACTTGGATTGTGTCGGGCAGTTTCTGGGTTTGTGCTTGCTGGAATTGGGCGGCTAGCCAATGGGAGTTGGCTTCCGACTGGCGACAAAGGGCGCTAAATTGAAATGTTTGTGCGGAGTCGCAGATGAGGAGTTCCCACAATGGTTTGCCGGTGTCGTCTCGGAGAGGGCGGCGGTAGAAATCGACTTGCCAAATACGCATGGGAATTAAGAGTTAATGTCAACTTGACTCGATTATTTTAATCTGGTTTGGATTCGCGATCGGGATTTTGGGGTTTTCTCGCGGGGGCTTACGTTTTACGGTTGTTTCAAGCCCTACGTCGGGAAAATGGGTTTTCCCGCAGTAGACCATTGCCCCTCCCATAGATTGTACAAAGTGTTTCAATCCCTAGTAGGGGTTTATGGGTTTTCCCGCGCAAGCGCTTGATTGCTGGTGAAACCTAGGCTATTAAGGTTTCAATCCCTAGTAGGGGTTTATGGGTTTTCCCGCGGTATTTTTAGCAGCTTGCTCTCAAGAAACGAGTTTCAATCCCTAGTAGGGGTTTATGGGTTTTCCCGCCAAGTTGATTGAATCTATTCGCAAAGAATTTGAGTTTCAATCCCTAGTAGGGGTTTATGGGTTTTCCCGCCCTCATCCGAAGATTCCCCGCAATTGAGCGATTCGACGTTTCAATCCCTAGTAGGGGTTTATGGGTTTTCCCGCGATGCTGATATCAACCCCAAGCTTATTATCAATTTGTTTCAATCCCTAGTAGGGGTTTATGGGTTTTCCCGCCAATCGATTACGGGTTAAAACAAAATGCCGAAAGTTTCAATCCCTAGTAGGGGTTTATGGGTTTTCCCGCCAGATATCGCCCAAATTCAAGAGGTCGCAGTTGGTTTCAATCCCTAGTAGGGGTTTATGGGTTTTCCCGCTCTAGAATTAAATCCATCTGCCATTTCCCGATACTGGGTTTCAATCCCTAGTAGGGGTTTATGGGTTTTCCCGCCTGCTGTCCGAATTCTTGAGCCGGGAGATGGTTACGGGTTTCAATCCCTAGTAGGGGTTTATGGGTTTTCCCGCTTAGTTGAGGTCGCAACGGCAAAATAAGATGAGCCGTTGTGAGAGTTTCAATCCCTAGTAGGGGTTTATGGGTTTTCCCGCAAGAACCCATAGATTTTGCAGTAGCTACCAGGTTTCAATCCCTAGTAGGGGTTTATGGGTTTTCCCGCCCAGATTGCTTGCTGCTCAAGTTATAGCGCTCTTGCAGGTTTCAATCCCTAGTAGGGGTTTATGGGTTTTCCCGCCGTCTGGCCGATACAAGCCGATGATCTAATAGATAGTTTCAATCCCTAGTAGGGGTTTATGGGTTTTCCCGCAAGGCATTACTTTTAGGGGTAACAATTATCTCCCCGTTTCAATCCCTAGTAGGGGTTTATGGGTTTTCCCGCGAGAAGGATATAAGCGGTAATAACCTTCACCCTCGTTTCAATCCCTAGTAGGGGTTTATGGGTTTTCCCGCCTGAAGGGTTGGCGGTGGTGGTCAAATGTTTTGTGCCACCGTTTCAATCCCTAGTAGGGGTTTATGGGTTTTCCCGCCTGAATTTGCGGAAGGAAAACGTGGGATTATAGAAAGTTTCAATCCCTAGTAGGGGTTTATGGGTTTTCCCGCGTGAAATTTTCATTGGTTATTGTTCCAGTTTTTTGCTGTTTCAATCCCTAGTAGGGGTTTATGGGTTTTCCCGCTTCGATTCTATGGTGGGAGTCAGGAGGCGATCGCTGTTTCAATCCCTAGTAGGGGTTTATGGGTTTTCCCGCTCGAGTTGCGCGATCGCAGCCCGGGCACATCTCGTGGTTTCAATCCCTAGTAGGGGTTTATGGGTTTTCCCGCGAGATATTCCCGCTGGAATTGCGCGAGACACTGAGTTTCAATCCCTAGTAGGGGTTTATGGGTTTTCCCGCGAGACTCCTACTTGCTACCCGGTGCAACCGGGCGTTTCAATCCCTAGTAGGGGTTTATGGGTTTTCCCGCTTGATTGCGGCTCATCACCGAGGTAACACAAAACACAGGCAACAAACATGTTTCAATCCCTAGTAGGGGTTTATGGGTTTTCCCGCGATGCTGGTTGGCTGCGACTCTCCATCTACAAGGTTTCAATCCCTAGTAGGGGTTTATGGGTTTTCCCGCGCATCCCATCTTTTACGCAAGGAAAAGTGTCCCAGAAATGGGTTTCAATCCCTAGTAGGGGTTTATGGGTTTTCCCGCGGCGACTGTTTCTGGCTCCGCCATCGCTAGCAAGTTTCAATCCCTAGTAGGGGTTTATGGGTTTTCCCGCGCTGCGTCTCCAGCAACTCGGTCGATCGCATCCTGCTGTTTCAATCCCTAGTAGGGGTTTATGGGTTTTCCCGCCCTACAGTGAACAATATTCCAAAGCAAGTTGTTGTTTCAATCCCTAGTAGGGGTTTATGGGTTTTCCCGCGTTCCGCTATCACTCCCGATTTTTCACTTTAGTTTCAATCCCTAGTAGGGGTTTATGGGTTTTCCCGCGCAGTACCGGAAGGGTAAACGTTAAAGATGCGCCGGTTTCAATCCCTAGTAGGGGTTTATGGGTTTTCCCGCTTTTGATCGGTGTCGCCAACCCCTCCGGCAACGCCGCAATCAAGTTTCAATCCCTAGTAGGGGTTTATGGGTTTTCCCGCGAGCAGGAGCCCAACCAGCACTAAGCCAAGCAGATCCGTTTCAATCCCTAGTAGGGGTTTATGGGTTTTCCCGCAGGGGCGCGCTTGCGCGAAGCAGTTGTGAAGTAGTTTTGTTTCAATCCCTAGTAGGGGTTTATGGGTTTTCCCGCTTGCGGCCCTGCCGATATTTTCGCAGCGGCGCTGCTACCAGCCTGTGTTTCAATCCCTAGTAGGGGTTTATGGGTTTTCCCGCACAATAAACTTTTGGCAAGCCAGAAAGCAGCAAGAGCGGCGTTTCAATCCCTAGTAGGGGTTTATGGGTTTTCCCGCCTAAACCATCAGAAAAATGCGAATATTTGATACGCTCCTCGTTTCAATCCCTAGTAGGGGTTTATGGGTTTTCCCGCCTCAATCCAAAAGGTTTAGCCTGCCAGTGCATCAAGCAAGTTTCAATCCCTAGTAGGGGTTTATGGGTTTTCCCGCTACTTTTGCCGATCGTCCTAGCGCAAGGAAAAAATAAGTTTCAATCCCTAGTAGGGGTTTATGGGTTTTCCCGCCGGGGAAATTTATTAATGTTTTGGCAGTATGTTCTACTGTTTCAATCCCTAGTAGGGGTTTATGGGTTTTCCCGCTCGCAACTGGAATTAATGTCGCCCCGGGAATGTTGCGTTTCAATCCCTAGTAGGGGTTTATGGGTTTTCCCGCATTGGTAGTTAATATCTCCATATATTTCATTAACTCGTTTCAATCCCTAGTAGGGGTTTATGGGTTTTCCCGCCAGGCAGTGAAACTGTACACTGCCACAACATAGTGTTTCAATCCCTAGTAGGGGTTTATGGGTTTTCCCGCGCAAAAAATCAACCAGCTAACCGACCGCCACTTAAATTTAGGTTTCAATCCCTAGTAGGGGTTTATGGGTTTTCCCGCTGAAGAAGAGGCAATTGCTTACCGCCACCTCCGCAAGTTTCAATCCCTAGTAGGGGTTTATGGGTTTTCCCGCCTACCCGTAAATTACCGCTGCGGGCGATTGCATTTAGGTTTCAATCCCTAGTAGGGGTTTATGGGTTTTCCCGCTTTATGGGTTTTCCCGCTTGTTGTGGTCTTGCAGGAAGCTCGATTTTTCGATGTTTCAATCCCTAGTAGGGGTTTATGGGTTTTCCCGCAGCGCGCCTAGTAACTGAGAGAAAGCCAAAGGCTGGTTTCAATCCCTAGTAGGGGTTTATGGGTTTTCCCGCCTGCACTTGCCGTACAGCAACAGGCGCAACAGCGTTTCAATCCCTAGTAGGGGTTTATGGGTTTTCCCGCACCTGAGTGGTTAAAGGGAATTGGTTTAGATACTCCGTTTCAATCCCTAGTAGGGGTTTATGGGTTTTCCCGCTTGAGCAGATTGAAGAAGCAGCCAAGAAGCAGGGTTTCAATCCCTAGTAGGGGTTTATGGGTTTTCCCGCGCTTTTATCTTCTTTGAGGTTAGTCAAAATTCCTCGTTTCAATCCCTAGTAGGGGTTTATGGGTTTTCCCGCCGGGTTTGACGCCCGCGTCGTATACACTTTCTCGAGTTTCAATCCCTAGTAGGGGTTTATGGGTTTTCCCGCGAGAAATACCCGCGTCAGGTAAGTCTCATGAGGTTTCAATCCCTAGTAGGGGTTTATGGGTTTTCCCGCGCTTGCACGTTCGCATTGATGGCATCAACGCGACGTTTCAATCCCTAGTAGGGGTTTATGGGTTTTCCCGCATTGTTGGTCAGTTTGAATCCGCAAGCTCTCCTGTGTTTCAATCCCTAGTAGGGGTTTATGGGTTTTCCCGCAGTGGATTCTGGATGGGTGTGCCGAATTGGGGGAAGTTTCAATCCCTAGTAGGGGTTTATGGGTTTTCCCGCCGGGAGTTATCTCTCGGCTCTGATGAATACAATACGTTTCAATCCCTAGTAGGGGTTTATGGGTTTTCCCGCAACGAGCGATGTGGTTCGAGGCCACTGGGAAGCGTTTCAATCCCTAGTAGGGGTTTATGGGTTTTCCCGCCACCCTTAGCGCTGATGCGAGCAATATTTACTTTGTTTCAATCCCTAGTAGGGGTTTATGGGTTTTCCCGCCAAGTCTTATTTTTTCGCTTCCTTGTCGGTCTCTGCAGTTTCAATCCCTAGTAGGGGTTTATGGGTTTTCCCGCCTTTTTTGATCTCCCTTTAACGCCTGGTCTACTTGGTTTCAATCCCTAGTAGGGGTTTATGGGTTTTCCCGCTTTTGCCTTCAAGCACTTGGGCGATCGGGAACTGTTTCAATCCCTAGTAGGGGTTTATGGGTTTTCCCGCGGTTGTATCCAAAGGTGAATCGGCGGCTGAAGCCTTGGTTTCAATCCCTAGTAGGGGTTTATGGGTTTTCCCGCGATTTGGGCTTGCCTTCCCCTGAGGTTTTGGGTCGTTTCAATCCCTAGTAGGGGTTTATGGGTTTTCCCGCAGTTTTCTACTGGTGATGATTTTGTTAATAATTTTAGTTTCAATCCCTAGTAGGGGTTTATGGGTTTTCCCGCGATAGGTGATAAGTTATACGGTTCTCGGTGTTCAATGTTTCAATCCCTAGTAGGGGTTTATGGGTTTTCCCGCCCCCTTTTAAAGGGACAACAATTGTCACAGTTCGTTTCAATCCCTAGTAGGGGTTTATGGGTTTTCCCGCTTAGAGCATGACTCTGCGATAGCGGGCTACGATTGGGTTTCAATCCCTAGTAGGGGTTTATGGGTTTTCCCGCCGTGGAGTCGAACCACCTAATTGCTTGGCCAAGCAATGTTTCAATCCCTAGTAGGGGTTTATGGGTTTTCCCGCCCGCAGGCGCTGTGCGAACTAGCTACAGGCATTATTTCCGATGTTTCAATCCCTAGTAGGGGTTTATGGGTTTTCCCGCAAGAACTGCTAAATTCTGTCCCGAAGGACTTAAAGTTTCAATCCCTAGTAGGGGTTTATGGGTTTTCCCGCCAAAAAAAATCGCCCTCAAACTGGTAGCAAGCTTGTTTCAATCCCTAGTAGGGGTTTATGGGTTTTCCCGCTTGCGGCGCTGATGGAACGTCTCTGTAAGCCTTGAATTTCGTTTCAATCCCTAGTAGGGGTTTATGGGTTTTCCCGCCTCGGCCGCATTGTGGGCGGTCAAGTCCGATTTAGTGAGGTGTTTCAATCCCTAGTAGGGGTTTATGGGTTTTCCCGCGCGGTCGATAAAACTAGACACCGGGCGCGGGGTCTTTAGGTTTCAATCCCTAGTAGGGGTTTATGGGTTTTCCCGCCAGCTATCGAGCTTGGGATAGCTGTATATGTGAAAGTTTCAATCCCTAGTAGGGGTTTATGGGTTTTCCCGCCTGGCGGCGGATCGCGTTTATCAGCACTTCACGATCTGTTTCAATCCCTAGTAGGGGTTTATGGGTTTTCCCGCACTCCGATCCTTTCCTTCAGGGCACTACCTTCTTGGGGTTTCAATCCCTAGTAGGGGTTTATGGGTTTTCCCGCGAGGGAGACGGCGACCAAAGCAATAATTTTCTACGTTTCAATCCCTAGTAGGGGTTTATGGGTTTTCCCGCTTCAGACCTAATGCTCAAGTCGCTAAAGATTGGTTCGTTTCAATCCCTAGTAGGGGTTTATGGGTTTTCCCGCCACTTGCTCGATCGCGACAAGGAAGACAAGCGCTACGAGTTTCAATCCCTAGTAGGGGTTTATGGGTTTTCCCGCTAAGTACCATATCTGCTTGGTGTCGTTGTTCAAATAAATGTTTCAATCCCTAGTAGGGGTTTATGGGTTTTCCCGCGCCGAGCGTTTGCATACATTGTAAATTTCAACTTGTTTCAATCCCTAGTAGGGGTTTATGGGTTTTCCCGCCGAGGACTAGATTTAATTTCTGAAGGATAGATAATTGGTTTCAATCCCTAGTAGGGGTTTATGGGTTTTCCCGCCCAAGAACATGAAGAATGGATTTAATTCCATCAAGTCCGTTTCAATCCCTAGTAGGGGTTTATGGGTTTTCCCGCGTGACCACCGATTGCACTTCAGGAGAAGGTGCCGCTTGTTTCAATCCCTAGTAGGGGTTTATGGGTTTTCCCGCGATGAAAAACTAAGTTTTCATCTCTGCGCTTACTGTTTCAATCCCTAGTAGGGGTTTATGGGTTTTCCCGCCAATTGCCAACAATTAGTTTTAACGAATAACGATTTGTTTCAATCCCTAGTAGGGGTTTATGGGTTTTCCCGCGCGAGATTCTGACTATTTTGTCGGAAAGCCGCCATTTTACGTTTCAATCCCTAGTAGGGGTTTATGGGTTTTCCCGCGGTAATGGTTCCGGCAATAGTGATTTTGGTAGCTAACAAATGAGTTTCAATCCCTAGTAGGGGTTTATGGGTTTTCCCGCGCCAAGTTCAAAGAGTTAGGCTTGCTTACGATTGGTTTCAATCCCTAGTAGGGGTTTATGGGTTTTCCCGCCCAAAAGGCTGGAAATGTGGAGATATCGTCGAGGTTTCAATCCCTAGTAGGGGTTTATGGGTTTTCCCGCCTGCCGGGTAGGTTTGTCCTCCAATAGTGTCAAGTTTCAATCCCTAGTAGGGGTTTATGGGTTTTCCCGCTCGGCACTCGGTGCTGGCATCTCGCGAATAGTTTCAATCCCTAGTAGGGGTTTATGGGTTTTCCCGCGACGAGGCGCAGGAAGGTCGTCAGCTAAATGTTTCAATCCCTAGTAGGGGTTTATGGGTTTTCCCGCATGGTGAGAAAAAACGCACGCTTAATTTAACCTTGTTTCAATCCCTAGTAGGGGTTTATGGGTTTTCCCGCCAAGCGAATTAATTTCTGCTTGAGCTGCGCGAACTTGTTTCAATCCCTAGTAGGGGTTTATGGGTTTTCCCGCGCAACATCTCATGCAATGGAGGCATGAATTAGCAGCTAGTTTCAATCCCTAGTAGGGGTTTATGGGTTTTCCCGCGATGATGGTTCTACGGATGGTTCCGTTGAGATTGTAAGTTTCAATCCCTAGTAGGGGTTTATGGGTTTTCCCGCGTCGAATTGCAGTTGCCGAACCATAAGTCAAACCCGTTTCAATCCCTAGTAGGGGTTTATGGGTTTTCCCGCTAGATTTCAATGTATCCGGTACTGATTCATCGTATTCCGTTTCAATCCCTAGTAGGGGTTTATGGGTTTTCCCGCATTGACCGCGCCAATGCTGCCAAGGCTGCCAATACTGTTTCAATCCCTAGTAGGGGTTTATGGGTTTTCCCGCTCTGCCGTCAATAGTTCAATTGAGCAATTAAGCTCAAAGTTTCAATCCCTAGTAGGGGTTTATGGGTTTTCCCGCCCAACAATAAATGCCTTTGCTAGAGAGAGTCAAGGTTTCAATCCCTAGTAGGGGTTTATGGGTTTTCCCGCGTGAGGTCGCAGTTCACTGATGGCCTTGTAAATTTTTTGTTTCAATCCCTAGTAGGGGTTTATGGGTTTTCCCGCCCGGCTCCGGCTCCGGGGACGGCTCCGGCTCCGGCTCCGGCGTTTCAATCCCTAGTAGGGGTTTATGGGTTTTCCCGCTGTACTCGAAGGGCCAAGTCAGGGGATTCAAGCCGTTTCAATCCCTAGTAGGGGTTTATGGGTTTTCCCGCTTCAACCAGGAAACTCGCAGCAACTTAACTTTCCGTTTCAATCCCTAGTAGGGGTTTATGGGTTTTCCCGCGGATTTGTTGGACTATTTAGCGGTATTCGAGCAGTTTCAATCCCTAGTAGGGGTTTATGGGTTTTCCCGCTTGCGATCGGCGCCACCGCTAGCACAAACTTCCTTAATAATTCCCTGGTTTCAATCCCTAGTAGGGGTTTATGGGTTTTCCCGCTACAGGGAATTATCTCAATCACCCCCAAAACCAAAATTTCTGGGTTTCAATCCCTAGTAGGGGTTTATGGGTTTTCCCGCGCTGAGAGCGAGGAAAACCCCCGCATTTTTCACGAGAAATACTGCAGTTTCAATCCCTAGTAGGGGTTTATGGGTTTTCCCGCGGCACAATTCAGCCAGCAGTAGCTCGCAGGATCTTTGTTTCAATCCCTAGTAGGGGTTTATGGGTTTTCCCGCTAAGCATTTATTAGCCCGCTAGCAAATTGCGTTAAAGGTTTCAATCCCTAGTAGGGGTTTATGGGTTTTCCCGCCCGACAAAGCTAAATTTTCCGGCTGGCAGGCAGAAAGGAATTTGTTTCAATCCCTAGTAGGGGTTTATGGGTTTTCCCGCCTGTCCCCGCTCTTTAGCTCAAATTTTTGAGCTTTTGTTTCAATCCCTAGTAGGGGTTTATGGGTTTTCCCGCCCCGTTCCTGAGTGGGAAGGGCAGTTTTTGGCAATCGGTTTCAATCCCTAGTAGGGGTTTATGGGTTTTCCCGCTTAGCAGCCAAAGCAAAAGGCAGAGGCTTTGCAGTCGCTCGTTTCAATCCCTAGTAGGGGTTTATGGGTTTTCCCGCCGCCGGCATTTCAAACTGTTGCTGTATTTGGTTTTCAAGGTTCATTTGCGGGACTCTGATCCGAAAGTACCATTTCAGCCTTCGGCCTGTCAATACCCTATTTTTCATATAGCCTTCAAACTCTTATCTGGCATGGGTTATAGGGATCGCGGGAATCGTTTTTTTGACCTGTTGGCATCAAACCCTTGCAGCGTCTGTATTACAGCCTCAAAATTCAACACCCCAATTTTTACACCTACTGATTCCCGCATTTTAAAGCAAAAATCTAGTTCGATCGCCCGATCGAACCAACAGCATCAATCCTATCCTGACACCGATCGCACAAAAGCTATCATAGATCAACCGTCAACCTCTATCATCCTCGCCGCATCATGAACCCTGCCCTCACACAATTTGGCACTCAAATGTCCCAACTCACAGGAGTTCGGGCAATTATGAAAGATATTATAGAAACACTCAGAGCCGGCAACGGGCAGGAATTTATCAACTTAAGCGCCGGAAACCCCGTCATTTTGCCGGAAGTCGAGCAATTGTGGCGCGATTGCACTGCGGAACTTTTATCGAGCCCGGAATACGGCGAAGTCGTTTGTCGCTACGGTTCCAGCCAAGGTTATCAGCCCTTTATCGATGCAGTATTGGCCGATTTTAACCAACGTTACAACCTCAATTTGACCGATCGCAACATCCTAATTACTCCCGGAAGCCAATCAATCTACTTTTACGCAGCCAACGCTTTCGGAGGCTACACCGCACCAGTCGCCCACACTTCCGATCCCAAATCCCAAATCCGCAACCTAAAGTCGATCGTCCTTCCCCTCAGCCCAGACTACACCGGTTACGGCGGCGTGAGCCTAATTCCCGAAGCAGTCATCGCCTGCAAACCCACCCTAGATATCGATACAGCCGCCCACCGATTCAAATATCGCCCGGATTTCAGCCAACTTTCCATTGATGAAACCAGCGGTTGCGTCATCTTTTCCCGTCCCTGCAACCCCACGGGAAACGTCCTCACCAACGACGAAGTGCAGAAAATAGCAGATTTAGCAGCCGCTTTCGACGTGCCGGTGTTAGTCGATTCCGCCTACGGGCCTCCCTTCCCCGCCTTGAACTTTACCGAAATGACTCCGATTTTCGGGGGCAATATCGTCCACTGCATGAGTTTGTCCAAAGCCGGATTACCGGGTGAAAGAATTGGAATTGCGATCGGCGATGAAGGAATCATTAAAACATTAGAATCTTTTCAGACCAATATGTGCATTCACTCGCCGAGATACGGACAGGCGATCGCAACTAGGGCCATTAAATCCGGCGCCCTAGCCGACATTTCCCTCAACGTAATTCGCCCCTACTATCAAAGCAAATTTGCAGTAGTTGAAAGCACATTAGAACACGCAATGCCGAAGGATTTGCCCTGGTTCTTGCACCGCGGCGAAGGAGCAATCTTTGCCTGGTTGTGGCTCAAAGATTTGCCAATGACAGATTGGGAAATGTATCAAGAATTGAAGAAAGTCGGCGTAATAGTCGTGCCGGGAAGTTCTTTCTTCCCAGGTTTGCGGGAAGATTGGCAGCACAAACACGAGTGTTTGCGTATTAGTTTGACTGCGACAGATGATGAGATTGAAACTGCGATGAAACGTTTGGCTCAACTGGTGGAAAAAGTTTATCAATAGCAGTTGTCAGACAGATGAGGTACGTTGTTGGGCTTGGGCCCTCTTAGTTTAAGCGGTTATGTAAGCTGTCAATTATACCTCATCTTTTTGAGAAAGGCTATATCTTAATTTGTTATTAGATGACACGGCGGTTTTTACCGCCCGTCTTCTTTGTACTCGTTACTAGAAGGAACCAGTTATAGCATTTATCAGAAAGATGATGAATGTAAATGGAGTTTTTGATGCCACCTCGCTTAGTATATAATCACTACTCTCAGAGGGCTGAAGCCCAACAACGTACCTTACTTTTTTGAGAACCGCTATATATCGTTTCCGGTTTCATCGGAATGATTTAACCTTACTAGGGCGCAGAGGACACAGAGAGAGAGAATAAAGAGATTAATACAGGACGATGAAGAGTGGATTTGATATTAAACCAGAAGCGCCTTCTTCCTTCTTCCTTCTTCCTTCTTCCTTCTTCCTTCTTCCTTCTTCCTTCTTCCTTCTTCCTTCTTCCTTCGATCGACTACAATTTAATAAATATAATTAGAGGGACGGTAGTTATGGCAGTGCAATTAATCAAAAGATTGCTCACCGTAGAAGAATATCATTTAATGGGTAAAGCTGGTATTTTTCCCCAGGGCGATCGCGTAGAATTGATCGAAGGAGAACTTGTACAAATGGCAGCCATTGGAACTCGCCACGCCGGATGTGTCAACCGCCTCAACCGACTCTCGGCCCAATTTCCCGAAACAACAGCGATTATTGCTATCCAAAATCCTGTTCAGTTGACCGATCGCACTGAACCTCAACCTGATGTAGTATTCTTACAACCCCGTGCTGACTACTATTCAACGGCACATCCTACACCATCAGAAGTTTTGCTGTTGATAGAAGTATCTGATAGTACGGTGGATTACGATCGAGATGTGAAAGTTCCCATTTACGCGCGATCGCAAATTGCAGAAGTTTGGCTAGTAGATTTAGAAGCACAATGCTTAGAAGTATACCGCCAGCCAACACCCAACGGTTACAGTTTAATCCAAAAGTTTTGGCGCGGTCAACAAGTTTCGCCTCTAGCATTTCCTGATTGGGAAGTCAATCTCGATTTCATACTCGGATAGTTGCAGCAAACATTCCCAATTACCCATTCCCAATTACCCATCCCCAATTACCCATTCCCAAAATTAAACCACCCGATAAACAAAACTCAAAGTCGCCCAAACATTCACATCCAAAGCCAAATCATCCGTCGATATTCCCAGCTTCTGCACGCCCGGAATGCTAGCCGCGTGCAAATCTTCCAACACAGCCCGCGCCACATTTAAAGGATTCAACAACACCAACGGTAAAGTATCCCTTGTCTGCTGCATTTCCATTGCTGCCATAGCGCGATCGAACTTGCCCTCACTAACTATAATTAAAGTTTCCGCCAAACCCAAAGCCCCAGACACCGCCAAGCCCAAAGCCCCGGCCGCCGGCACGCTCACATTGTCTCCAGGGGCGATCGCCCGCGACATCCCCTCCTCAGTACCCAGCACTGACAGCCGTCCCGCGCTGTCCGAGGAAAACACCGCAGCATAAACCGGGCGACCGCTCTCGTTATACAACCTATATTGAATTCGGCTGCCGATCGGCAAACTTAGTATACCCAAATTGCTCGATTTCTCGGTTTCCCCGCTCAGGGGTTGCAACCGGTAATCACCACTCGCCCGCACCGACTCCCGCTGCACCATCACCCGCGCTTGCGGCGCCAGAGTTGCCAAAACCGCCCGCACCTTCAGCCGCGAAGATGTCTCATTGACAGTCAGCCGCAGCAACTTCGCCGCCTGCAATGCTTTCAACTGCGGAATCAACCGCTGCACCGCCACTTTAACCGCTTCTCCCCCGTCGCCCTGAGTGTCGGGAACCGGCATTTGGCCGACAGAAAACAAACCGTAGCGGCCTTGATACAAAGCAGGTTCGTAAGCCGCAGGAGTCTGAGCGACAATGGTTTCGGGCACTCTCCCGAACCGAAAATCCGCCGGTTGCTCGCTCGCTACGGCTGAAATTTGCGGCACTGTCGCGAAAGCACTGGTAGCATCCACCCGCTCGATTCGTTCCAAACCAGAGTCTAAAGCTACTGTCAAACCGATGTTTCGCGGCAATACCCGAATTTCTTCCCTCACCAAATCGCCGGCGGTTAATTGCCCTTCTGTACGATCGAGCTTATCTAAAATTTGAGCTTTCGCAGACAAACCGCTGCGCGATCGCAGCAACAGTCGTGAAGTATAGCTGCTATCCTCTAGGGAATCGCTCTCTTTTGCATCCACCGCAAACACCGAGCCTTCGCAGCACTCCAAAACCCCCGCCGACAAACCGCCCAGCCACAACTGCACAGTTTTGCCGCCATCTTCCACCCCCGTCACAGCCCCGTCAGCAGCAGCGGAATTCAACATTAAACTTGTGGCAAAATTCAGCGCCGGCGCGGTTGTTAAATTGTCACGGCGAATTTGCGGTTGCTGCGATAATCCCGCCCTTTGCTCGACTGTGCCCGCCGCGCGGCTGAAACTCAGGCTGAAGCTGCTAGCCGGAGTCGCCAACCACAGAGTTTGGGTGAGGGCGTAGGTAAACAAACCCGCAGTAAATCCGTTCCACTGTTGTTCCCCGGCGATTTGAGAATTGGCGGCTGCACTCAGCAGGGCGATCGCCCTACTGTTGTTTTTGCCTGACTGGAGACCTTTGGCAAACGTCAATTCTGCGAGGCTTGGCTGCCCGATGGTGGGGCGCGGACGGGAACGGATGCGAAAGTTGCCGTTTTTGAGGAAACCCGGATAGCTGTAGCTAGTGTCGAGGATGGCGATCGCATTTTCCGTCGCGAGCGATCGAACCAACTGCAACAGCGTTTCCTCTAAAATATCGTTGACCGATCGATTTTCTAACAGCGGTACCACGTCATCGGCGGGTACTAAACTATTTTGCATTTTTGCCGGAGAGTCGATCGAGCTAACTCGGCTACCGCAGCCGCTAAAGTGAAAAACCACCACATCACCCGGTTTTGCTTGTTCGCTCAAATGACTCACAAAAGCCGTCTCAATATTTTCCCTGGTAGCGCGAGCATCAGTCAAAGTCAGAATATCCGACGGCGCAAACCCAAACCGATATATCAGCAATTCCCGCTGCAATTCCACATCCGTCACACAGCCGTGCAGGGGCGAGTCTGGATATTGGTCAACCCCCACCAACAAAGCCAATTTACGCGCTGTTGGCTGGGCTAAAGCTTCCGAGTAGCGCGATCCCAACCGCAACCATCCAGCCTCGCTGATTCCGAGGGCGGCCAGCACCCGGCCAGCTTGCTGCAAAAATTCCCGCCGCTTAAGTCCCATTTTTAAATAGCTTTGGATTTTATGTTTGGATATTTCAGTTAAATCACCCTAAATAATTTTAGGGGATTTCATTAGATTGTGACTTATACCAATTCTCAAAACTTATACAACATTAGTAGGATGCGTCGCAAATCCCAAAACCTTGGAATCCAGTAGATGCTGACTGTTAATTATTAAGATTTTTTTTAAGTTTTAATTTTTGAGTTTCAAGCTTAAATTTTATAATTTAAAACTCAAAACTCAAAACTCAAAACTATTCACAATGCCACCAATACCAAAGTTAAAGACTTAAATCTCGTAACTAAAAATATTCATAGCCTTCGCTAATTCGGCAGCGACTTCGGGTCGAGAAAACTGCGGCGGCGGCAATTTTCCAGCGCGCAACATCTCGCGCACTTTGGTTCCCGACAAATGCACCCGCTGTTCCGGAGTGCTGGGACTTGTTTTAGTTGTACCCATTTGTTCCGTCACCTTGCAATAGAAAGCGTGCTCGAATTTCATCGGCACAATTCCCAATTCCGATGGCTCAAATTCGTCAAAAATGTGTTGGGCGTCGAAGGTGCCGTAATAATCGCCAACTCCAGCGTGATCGCGCCCGACAATAAAGTGAGTGCAGCCGTAGTTTTTGCGAATTAAAGCGTGAAAAATTGCTTCTCTGGGGCCGGCGTAGCGCATCGCCGCCGGATTAATTGCCAAAATTACGCGATCTTTTGGATAGTATTTATCTAGCAGAATTTCGTAGCAGCGCATCCGCACGTCAGCAGGGATGTCATCATCTTTAGTTGTCCCGACTAGCGGGTGCAAAAATAATCCGTCTACTGTTTCTAAGGCGCATTTTTGGATGTATTCGTGGGCCCGGTGGATGGGGTTTCGGGTTTGGAAACCAACTATGGTTTTCCATCCTTTTTCTTTGAACAGTATTCTCGATTTTGCCGGGTCAATTTGGTATTGCGGAAACCGCGCATCTAGTTCGCGTTCCAGCAGCCAAACTTCGCCTGCGAGGTTGATTGGCCCGGATTGGTCTACTACTTGGACGCCCGGGTGTTTGAGGTCGTCGGTACGGTAGACGTTGAGGGCTTCTTCTTCTTTGCTGTAGCGGTATTTTTCTGCGAGTTCCAAGATACCGGCAAATTCGCCAGCCGGGGAGTCGAGGCGGACTAAGCCGCCTTCGGTGAGGGTGTCGGCGACTGCTTCGCTGACACTTAGGGTGATGGGAATCGACCACGGGAGGCCGTTGGAGAGGCGCATTTCTTTGACTACCGATCGATAATCAGCTTGGCCCATGAACCCTTTGAGGGGACTCAGGGCGCCTATGGCGATCATTTGCAGGTCGGAGATCGATCGATCCGAAAGCTGGACTCGCGGCAGGGACTCTGCTTTGTCGAAAAATTCCTGTCTTTGGTCTAGTGTAGCAATGCGGTTGACCAGGATGCCGCCGTGAGGGGCAATGCGGTCTGAATGCTGGCTCATGTCGATTTGAAGTTGTTGGTTTTATCTGCCAGAGTACATAGTACCAAGCCCAGGCTGTAAATCTACATTATTTTTTAATTTTTCTGGAGTTGTGCAGAATGCTGATTAAGGCGGGGATGAATTTCTTTAAACTGCAAACTCCCACTCAAAACTCTCAAATTTCCTGTCCGATCGTGTGCCGTAGATTACCATCATAAAAAAGGTTTGCAGTAAGGTTTGTAGTGCGGACTTCAGTCCGCAAATTGCTGCGGACTAAAGTCCGCACTACGAACTGTAAGGTTTGTAGTGCGGACTTCAGTCCGCAAATTGCTGCGGACTAAAGTCCGCACTACGAACGGTTTGTAGTGCGGACTTCAGTCCGCAAATTGCTGCGGACTGAAGTCCGCTTTTGCGGACCGCACTACGAACGGCTGGTTAATCGATCGCACGCGATATCACGTTTGCACTTGAAATTCTTCGGGCGCTATTCCCCAATTTACCCAGCTAATTGCTTCTTTAGCCGTTAGCACTTTTGGCGGCACTCGCAAAGCGTGAATGTGTCCCGTACTCGGACAGGTCATCTTCAACAAATATATCGGCTCTATGTCAACATCATTATCTATTTTCAACAAAGTATATTCTTGCCAAGTATCCAATTCTATTGCTTGCAATTCTTGACAAATTTTCTGATAGCCGATCGCCCCTATCAACACTCGCCGCACTTCCGCATTCTTTTCTCTTAGCAGCCACGCAGCCTCCCAATACTCCGGCGCAACTTGACCGATGCTTTCGGGTAACAGCACGCCGCGATAAGAGTATACCCTGAAGTTGTCAGCAAATTCGATGGCGGGCTGACATAAAGCGTGGAGCAAATATTCGCTGTCAAAATGAATTTTTCGCGGGCGATCGCACACAAAGCACTTTTTCTCAAACGGGTAAATCCAGCCGCAGTTTTCGACTAAAGCTTTAAAGGCTGAGTACAAAGAGCGATCGCACTTTAATCCTAACACCTCAATACAAAAATCTACCCAACTTCCGTGACAGGCCGAAAGTTCAGATAATATCCAATTATTATTATAGGTTATATTGACAAAAAATTGGTGAAATCTCGCGCCCAACTTCTTTGCTAACAAGGCATAAACTTCGTCTTTAACATGAATTTGGAATTGACTGATCAGTTGAGCGTACAGCGGGTTATAGAGTTGGCTGTAAATCTGATTTTCCAGTTTGCGATCGAGTTGACTTCTTAATGTATCGTACAATTCATTATGAATTTTGTCTCGAATTTCGCTACCAGTTTCCAAACCAGAATCGCGTATCCTTAGCCGTTCAAGAGCTTCCAAAGCTGTGTAAGGGCTGTCGCAGAAAATAATTTCCGGTTCGCCCAAGCCGATGATGTTGTAGGCGGTGTTGATGGCGGCTGTCGCGATCGGGCGATCGACTGGTGCGATCGACAGTCCAATTTGCCGCCACTTTTCGCGATAAATGGGAGTTAGCGCTGCTTGTTCGGGAGTTAGTGCGATCGTTGGTACATTCATCTTATTTTATTTTCCATTCAATAATTAATTTAGTGCGATCGTTCCGACTTCATTGCTCAAAAAGATAGAAGGACTGAAGTCCTCACTACAAACCTGAAGGACTTAAGTCCTCACTACAAACCTGAAGGACTTAAGTCCTCACTACAAACCTATTTTATGAGACTCGTTAGATTATTTGTATAAATTAACAATTTTTTGCAAAACCCCTAAAATCGTAGGAAGATTATCCAGATAATAAACATCATCATCAATAATTAAATTATTTCCTTTTAATTTAAGAAACCGCCAGACAACCCCCGAAGTTACACAGCCAAATACGGCAGGGATTGATTTTTTTTGGCGTTCGTTAAATAGCTGAGCCGCCACCATTTGTGCAGCACACTGTGGCAGACAAGATTCTATTTCTCCGCTTTTTGTTTCTCTAAGTGCAAAAAACGGAACTTTAATTTCAAAATTTAACGGTGCCCCAGAGAATAGAAAGTCGCATTCTCCATGCAATCCCTGAGAAACATCTACATCAAATGCCCAACCGGAAAAAATAGAAAATTGTCTGTGATTTTTTTCTCTAAATTCTAACAAAATAGGAGAAATAATCCGTTCGGAACGTTCTTTTGCTGTTGTCACAGCAGTGTTAGAACTAATTTCGAGAGCTCTCCAAAGCCATTGGGATGGTTCTAAAGGAATAATTTTGGCACTCAAAATCGGACTGAGTGACATCTCCAATCCAAACCGATCTTTTAATTGTTGAAAAGTGAAGGTTCTGTAGGACATATAGCATTTGTCAGAAAGATGAGGTACTATCCGGCATAGGGCATAGGGCATAGGGCATAAGTCTCCGCGGGCATACCTCACCACGCTTGAGAACGGCTATAGCTTAATTAGCAAGGGAGCATCTCATTTTTATAAAAAGCATTTTTTTATGTGAGTGCTGTCGGGAGATTGCAGGGGTTACAGAAAACCCGTGCGATCTCCCGACAGCACTATAAAGACAAAACTGAAAGGCTCTCAATAGCAACCCTTAAAGAATTTGTGAACCTCTTTCTTTTTTCTATCTCGCGACGATAAGTAAATCCTTATTTTTCTTCCTTATTTCTATCCTGAGCGACTTGTCAGCCCGCGCAGCCGAAGCGAGCCTTCTTCTCTCTGGCATCTTTTGACAGTGGACAGTTGAGAGTGGACAGTTGACAGTAGATATAGCGGTTTTCAGAAAGATGAGGTATGACTGACTGCTTGTAGAACCAATAAACTCAGAGGGCTCTCTTCCCAACTACGTCTGCGAATCTTTCTGAGAAAGGCTATAGGTGACTTTTTACCGACTGATGACTGATGACTGATGACTGATGACTAATGACTTCTAAACATTTAACCACTGAAGGAGTATCTTGGGTGCTGGCAACAAAATAATTAACAAAAGCCCGATCGCCAGCAACCCCAAAAAATCTCGCCTATCGTCCAATTCGCTCACATCATTCAACGCAGGTTCGTCGTTGAGGGGCGTCAAAAACAAAATAATTGCCCACAACAGCAAACCCTGTTCCAAAAAAGAAAGCAGCAGCATACAAATTCTGGCAAATTGCCCGATCGCCATACTCGCCCGCTGGCCGAACATCGCGTGTACAATGTGGCCCCCGTCGAGTTGTCCCACAGGCATTAAATTAAACGCAGTCACGATCAAACCCAAATAACCCGCCACCGCTACCGGATGCAAATGAATCGCAGTTTCCGCATTGAAAGCGCTGCCCAAGGTTAACTTGCTCAACCAAGTCATCAGCAGCGAAAATTTCGGACTGAAAGAGTCAAAATTTAACATTCCCGACTTCTCAGACAGCGGTACAATTGTCGAATGATTCAAACCCCAAATCAACAACGGCACTGTTGCAACCAAACCCGCCAGCGGGCCGGCAATACTCACATCAAATAAAGCTCGGCGGTTGGGAATAGGACTCCGCATTTGAATGAATGCGCCAAAAGTTCCCAAGAAAAAAGGAACCGGAATAAAATAAGGTAAAGTCGTGCAAATTTTGTAGAATCTGGCAGCTAAATAGTGACCGGATTCGTGAATTCCCAAAATTGTAATTAGAGCCAGCGAGTAAGGCAAACCCTGAAGCAACATATACGGGTTGGACTGCAAAATTTTTTCAGTGACTCCGGCAATTTGCGACCCGACAATTGTAGTGGTAAACACCGTAATCAGCACCAAAGCTAATGCAAAAAATGGCCTGGTTACAGGTTCTTTTTTGACAGGAGTTTCCCCGGATTGGCGGCTGGGATTGGGAACTATGGCAAAAAAAGGTTGACCGCTCAAGCTGTTTTGAAATATGACTAAAAAGCGATCGCCAAAATGCTGCTCCACATTCTCCCGAATCGCCTGGTAAGCCGCCTCCGGGTTCGTTCGCAACTGTCCCCGACAAATGACAGCCTGCGGGCGAAATTCTAAATCTCGCAAAAAGTAAATTGACCAGGGAAAACAATCGCGCAAGCTGGCTTCTTCCTCGGAATCGATCGGGCGCAGGGGCGGTTTTGGCTCTGTCGGTTCAGTCGCAGAACCTTCTACTTGCGTTTGTGTTTGGGCGATAATTTCCTTGCGCCCCAACTGTACCAAAAACCAGTACAAAAAAGGGCAAACCAGAAAAGGTATAATTACCAACTCGGGCGGTACTTTTTTGCTCGCGCCGTTAACTAAAAGCCAACCGCTCCAAATCAGTGCGGGCGCCATCATTACCAGCCACAGCAGCCATACCGGAGTGCGTGTGATGCGGCTGGTGCTGCTTTGCAACAAGTAGTAAGATATCCACCCCAATACCAGCAACCATAGTAAAAAGAACATAATATTTATTCCATGCCTCTCAATACTTCCTTGAAACAACAGAGTTCAGTCTCCAAACAGCCCAGGCTGGTGCTGGCACATATTTTTGCTTTCCCACCTAACCGGGATACCCTGGGTGCGACAGCTTATTTCATTGTAGAAAACGAATCGAACATCCTGGTAGATTGTCCCGCTTGGGATGAGATTAACCAAGCCTTTTTGCGGGAAAACGGCGGCGTGCGGCTGCTGTTTCTCACCCACCGCGGCGCGATCGCCAAGGCGCGGGAGATTCAGGAAGCCACGGGCTGCGATATCCTGGTTCAAGAGCAGGAAGCTTATTTGCTCCCGGGATTGAAGCTGACGGTTTTTGAGCGAGAATTTGCTGTGGGCGATCGCATAAAAGCATTGTGGACTCCGGGTCACTCTCCTGGTTCATCTTGCCTTTATGATACTGGCAGCGGTGGAGTGTTGTTTACCGGCAGGCACTTGCTTCCCAATCGAGAAGGCGCCCCGACACCGCAAAGAACGCCAAAAACTTTTCACTGGCCGAGGCAAATTAACAGCGTGCAGTCAATTATCGATCGATTTTCGCCCTCGACTCTGCAATATATCTGCCCCGCTGCGAATACTGGTTTTTTGCGGGGAAAAGGATCGATCGATCGGGCTTTTGAGCAATTAATCAATCTGGATTTAACAGTTTGTTTGCAGAATTAAGAATACCGGGCGGTTGAAACCGCGTCTATACAAGCAAAACCTGAGCTGAGAGGGGTTGAAGAAGACGCTCGCGGTTTCAACCGCCGTCTTATCAATCGCGTATTGGGTTAAAATTACCTTATTTTCTTTAGTCCGCGCACCATCCGGACTTCCTGTGTGTAGACGCGGTTTCAACCGCCGTCTTATCTTATTCCGCCGATTCTTACAACCGATTATTACGGCCAATTATTACCGCCGATGATTATGGAAAAAACCGAAAAACAAAAAATGCTCGCCGGCGAATTATATTTAGCAGCAGACGAGCAATTAATTGCCGATCGCCAGCGAGCCCGCCGCCTCACCAGAATCTACAATTCTACCCGCGAAGACGAACCCGAGAAACGGTTAGAAATCCTTGCCGAATTGTTTGGTGCAATGGGGCCCAAAATTGAAATCGAGCCGCCTTTTTACTGCGATTTCGGCAGTAATATTTATGCAGGAAACGGATTGTACATGAATTTTGGCTGCGTGATTCTCGACTGCAATCGAGTTAACATCGGCGAAAACTTGCTGTGCGGCCCCAACGTGCAAATTTACACTGCTTTTCACCCCACAGATCCGGAAATCCGACTTTCTGGCCGCGATCTCGCCGCTGAAATTAATATTGGTAATAATGTTTGGATTGGTGGCGGCAGTATTATTTGTCCGGGAGTCACTATTGGCGACAATAGCACGATCGGCGCAGGCAGTGTTGTTGTCAAAGATATTCCCGCAAACGTCGTGGCGGCGGGGAATCCTTGCCGAATTATCCGGCAGTTGCCTTGATGTGGTACGATCGACTCACTGGCGCGATCGGCTTTTTGGAGCTTTACACAAAAATTTTACAGACTATAACCGCCAGTTTGAGATTTTTCAGGTAAAATCCCCCGAAAAAATCTGCGGCCAAAATCTCAAATCTCAAATCTCAAATCGCTTAATTTCTCTCTCTCGTTTTCTCCACTACCAAGCTTTTCTTATGACGACTGCAACAGTTTATCCCAACGCACCCGAACTCGGCACCGACGACTACATAGTAGTGGGTTTAGCCACCTGCTTCATCAAAGAAGAAGGCGAAGTTCATCAAGTAAAAGTAATCGAACCTATCCCCTCAGCAGCTTTGCAAGCAATTGTCAAGGGAATTCCCACATCTTATGAAATGGCTTGGGGGACGACTTTAGGATCGGTGTTCGACGGCGAATCACCCCAAAGGCTGCCGGAATTCCCCGCCGAAGCTCAGTTTAGCGAAGAATTTGGCTTTCGGGCGATCGCCGCAGCCCGCACTTACAAAATCCGCCCCGAGGCTCAAGTTCACATTCCCTTAGGAACAGTTCGCAACGACTTTACGTATTCCTTAGAACGCAAAAGAGTGCTCAACACCGAGCGCGTCATTCGCACTGAAGACAATGTGAAACAGCACGAACACACTCACAAGGTTCTTTAAATAAATCGCCCAACTGCGGCAATTTAGCAGCGAAAAGAGTTTTGAGATGTGAATTAAAAATTTAACAATTTTTTCGTTCATGAATAACTCAAAACTTCAAAAATTTGATTATAAAAAAGCCTAATATCTCAAGGTAGGGTGCGCAGTGCGCACCTTACATAATTCCACAAAAGCAATACATTTCAACATTACCTAATAAGACAAAGCCCAAACATCTCAAAGTCTGGTGCTGATGGGCGTACCTGGCCCAATTGACAGAAATTGTTAATAACTGTCAACAAAACTCTTAAATTGTTGAATAAATATTTTAATCGATCGAAAACATGGTACAATCTGATTCCAGTTTAACAAGGTGAGCCCACCAGCGGGAAAAAATTAAAAAATCCCCGCAATTATTGAATGCTAGTAGTTTCAGACTCCTGGCAGGCGGGCAAGTTCATCGCAGGTGAGCTGAGGATTTCAATCTCACAAATTGGTCAAACCATGCGAAGCTTTGCGAGAGTGAAGTGGTGGAAATTAACTAGAATATTGCCAGCGAGATTGAAGGGCGAATACAATGTTCGCTACAAAATTGCGCTGTTAATTTTGGGCGTAACAATTCTGGCAGCTAGCATCGCTGGTTGTATCAGCTATCAAAGCGTGCGCCGCTTGATTGTCAACAAAAGCGAGCGAAATGCTTTGTTAGAAGTTAAGGAGCGCGGTAACAAGATCGATCGCTGGATCGGCACTAAAAAGACTGAACTTGAAACCCTCGCCAACACTCCTCCGGTGCGATCGATGAATTGGTCTGTGGCAGGCCCTTATTTAAAATCGGAAGTAAATCGACTCCAAGATTTCAAACATTTTGCATTGATTGAACCCGACGGTTCTTATTTTACCACAAAAGTCGGCAGAGCTTTGATTAATGTCAGCGATCGCCAACACTTCAAAAAGGCAATGGCTGGGGAAGTCTATGTTTCAGATCCAACCATTTCTCGCACGCTCAAAAAACAAAGTATTGTTCCGATTTCGGCTCCGGTGTGGTCAAATTCTCTGGAGAATCAATCAAAAAAGCCGATCGGAGTAATGAATGGTGTCATTAGCATCGAGCGAATTGCGGAAGTAGCAGGAAAGCTGGAATATGGAGTGGGAACTTACGCTTTTGTGCTCAATTCTCAAGGAGTGCCGATTGTCCATCCCGACGCTCGGTTAATGGGAAATATTGACAAAACCGCTCCCAGTCTTTTAGAGTCCGCAGATACTAATTTGGCAAATGTAACCCGGGAGATGGTTTATCAAAAAACCGGGATTGTACTGACTCAAATTAACGACGCCAGAGTTTATGTTGCCTATCTTCCTTTACAACAAGCTGAATGGTCGATCGCCCTGGTAATTCCCTGCGACAATCTCGAAAAAGAACTGTTCGCCTTAAATATATTAGCAGCAGCAGCCACGGGACTCTTCGCCGCAGCTATTTTGGCAGTAATTGTGGCACTGAAGCTATTTTCCCAAAAGTGCATTCGCACTCGCACAGAAGCCCTGATCCACCGATTGACAGGCCGCATTCGCGCTTCCTTGGAACTCGATCGCATCCTGCAAACTACAGTAGACGAACTCGGTACCTTGCTAAAGCTCGATCGAGCAATTTTCGGCTGGTACGACCCCCGGCAAGATACTGTAGAATTTTGCTGGGAATATTGCCGGGAAGGTTTACCGGGGCGCTTGGGAATCTTTGGCGCCACAGGAGGGCCCTCTGGAGATTTAGCTGCACGGCTGCATCGGTGCGAAACGATACTTCTGAAGAAAACCTCCGCCCCCGATGCCACAGAGTCTCAGGAAGTGGCCCATCTCGAACTCACAGACAGCCACTACGCAGTCGTACCCGTACTGACTCAGACTAATCGGTTGGGATATCTGTTCGCCAGCGCTAATCGGCGGTTTGCGACTCCCGAGGAAGTGGAAGTTTTGGAAACAATTGCAGACTCACTGGCGATCGCAATTTCCCAATCCCAACTCCACGGGCAAATTCAAGAAGAACTCAAGCTTTTAGAAGAAGTATTAGCCCAACTCAGAAGAACCGAAGAGCATTTAGTACAAAGCGAAAAAATGACAATAGTCGGTCAGCTCGCCGCCGGAATTGCCCAGGAAATTAACAACCCAATAAACTTTATTTATGGCCGCTTGATTCACGTCAACGATTCTCTCAATGATTTGCTGAATATACTTCGCCTATACCGCGAACAATATCCCACACCAGTGCCGCGAATTGCCAAAGAAATAGAGAGCTTCGACCTAGATTTTATCAGCGAAGACTTGCCACAAATTCTCAATTCTCTGAAAATAGGGACCGATCGCATACGCCAAAGCGTCCTGGCTTTGCGGAACATTTCACTTCCTGACGAAGCCAACAAAGAACGCGCCAACCTTCACGAAAGCATCGATAATATTCTGCTGTTGCTCGCTCACCGACTGGATAAAAAAATCTTAGTAGTCAAAGAGTACAGCAACCTGCCACCAATTTTGTGTTATCCCGGTCAACTGAGCCAAGTCTTTGCTAATATCCTCAGCAAGGCGATTGATGCTGTTAACCGGATTGACAAATTCGATCAAACTATTACAATTAAAACAGATATTGTCGAGCATTCAACAGGCAGGTTTATTGCAGTATCGATCGCCCACAACGGTTCTCGAATTCCGCCGGAAATTCAAGACCGAATCTTTGATCCGTTTTACCATACCAAATCCTTGAAAAATTTTACAGGATTGGGGCTATCGGTTTGCTATAAAATTATTGTAGATTTGCACGGCGGGCGCCTGACAGTTCAATCTCCAGTGCCATCTCAAATTGAATCTCAGACTCTATCTCAAACTGAGGGTGGTGCTGAGTTTATAGTAGAATTGCCGATCGTTTGATATCGTATTCCGCAGCCTAGGAAACCCGCCACCAATCTTGCGGAACACCGCAAAAAGCTTCATATCGGTTCGTAGTGAGGACTTTAGTCCGCAAGAAAGAAGGACTGAAGTCCTCACGATCAAACTAGAGAGTGAGGTTCGTAGTGAGGACTTTAGTCCGCAAGA
>RDYN01000070.1 GCA_004293365.1 Oscillatoriales cyanobacterium
ACCCGGTTTCTGAGTTGGCTGTGGGGGCTAAGAAACCGGGTTTTTCGGGGTTTTTGCGATGTGTAGCGAGTATTTTCGCAAAAAACCCGGTTTCTGAGTATCGGTGAGTAAGTTCTCAAAAAATCCTACACAAAACGTTACATCTTTGCTAACATCGTGGCGAGTCTGTGTTCAGCAGCCCCTCTGTTAACCTTCTAAACTAACCGTTATGAGTCAACCTCCCTCCACAACTCCCGCCTCGGAAGAGTCCGCCGCCGAAACCCCGATCGCCCCGACAAACAATGCACCTCCACCGAGTTATGTCAAGCTGGCCATGCGAAATATGGTTCGCAAGCGGGCGACTTCTCTGTTTCATTTTGCTTTGACGGCGGCTGGACTTTTGGGCGTACTCGTCGGTTTGGCTTTTCTCGATCGCTATTTCAACTCTTAGAATACCGGGCGAATAGAATTCGCGTCGATACAGGCAAAACCCGGATGGTGCGCGGGTTAAATACCGGGGGTTTGATGCGATCGCAGTCTTGACCCGTTGCAATCTTCAACAGATTATTGTAATCTGCCTGCTAAAAGCACACACTCGATTAGCCCGCCCAATTTCAAATTGTAAAAAATTCAATACTTCCCTTGACAAAAGAACCCAAAAATGATAATTGAGGTGAACGTCGAAGACTGTTACGGGCTCCCCGACGCTGACAACCTCCGGGAAAATCAACCCAGCGGGGAGATTGCCGCCGAAACCTGGGAAAATTGGTTTAGCGTTTGGCTGGAAAACCAGGAAGCAGATGTGCCAGAGGCCCCCGGCTACGAAGTCAGCCTGCGTTTAACCGCCGATGCTGATATCCAAGCCCTCAACGCCCAGTACCGCCAACAAGATCGATCGACCGATGTCCTAGCTTTCGCAGCTTTAGAGGTAGACTGTCCTCAGCTAGAGGAAATCCAGTCATCGGAACCTTTATACTTGGGTGATATCGTAATTTCGATCGATACAGCGCAGCGACAAGCCCAGCAGCAAGGACATCCCCTAAAGACTGAACTAGCTTGGCTCGCATCCCACGGTTTTCTACATCTTTTGGGCTGGGATCACCCGGATGACGAGAGTTTGACTCAAATGCTCGATCGACAAGAAACACTGCTGCGCGCGATCGGACTTGAGATCCAAACACCATAACTGACCTTGATGGTGACTTAACCAATCATGTCAAGCCAAACATAACTTTCTGAAATCATACCAAAACTTTAGTAAAAACTTAGGAAAGTTAACTAGACTTAATGAAGGAAATTTTCAAAGTCTAGCTTTCGTTAATCTCTGTAACTTAAAGTTGGTTGTTTATGACACTAGATCAACCGTCAATTTCATCAAACATCCCACCGTTTGCGATCGTGCCTCCCGATTCTGCCATGCCTACAGTCCACGAGCCTAAAAAAGCCTTGAAATACAAGCGAGAGCTTTCCTGGAAAATCGCATCTAGTTTAGCTACAAGTTTTAGATACGCTTGGGGTGGGCTAACCTACGCTTTTGAAACTCAGCGCAATTTTCGCATTCACACTGTTATAGGAACTTTGGCGATCGGACTAGGACTATTTTTGCACCTCAAACCTGTAGAAATATCAGTGATCGGCGTCACAATTGGTATAGTTTTAGCAATGGAATTGTTGAATACGGCCATCGAATCAGTGGTAGACTTGACCGTCGGGCAATCTTACCACGAACTTGCCAAAATTGCCAAAGACTGCGCTGCCGGAGCCGTTTTGGTATCCGCAATGGCTGCGGCGATAGTCGCTGCTGCACTACTGCTTCCTCCGTTGTGGGTAGTTGTTCAAATTGCGATCGTCCGTTAGTAAACTTATTGGGCAAGCTAAATTTTAGGTTTTAGATGACCAATTTGAGATTTTTAGTTTTATTCCTACATATTGCAGCTATTTTAATCTCGGGCATCTATCTAAAATCTTCAAACTCTTGCATTCAGGCAGCGAGTCAATCTAAAATCTAAAATCTCAAACCTAAAATCCAACTTAACCCGTGATTATAGTCATCGATAACTACGACAGTTTTACATACAATTTGGTACAGTATCTAGGAGAACTAGGTGCTGAGTTGCCCGTAGCAAAAGAAGTCCAAGTCTACCGCAACGACCAAATTTCCTTAGCAGACCTTCGCCGGTTGCAGCCCGCAGCAGTAGTAATTTCTCCAGGCCCAGGGCGGCCGGAAGATGCAGGCATTTCTCTGAAATTGATCGAAGAATTGGGGCCGACTCTACCAATTTTAGGCGTGTGTCTCGGACATCAAAGTATCGGTCAAGTATTCGGCGGCAAAATAGTTTCCGCACCGGTATTGATGCACGGCAAAACTTCTCAGGTAGAACACGCAGGAGTCGGAGTTTTTGTAGGTGTAGAATCGCCGATGCTGGCGACTCGCTATCACAGTTTGGTAATTGAAAAAGAGAGTTGTCCAGAAGTTTTGGAAGTTACCGCTTGGGTGGAAGATGGCACGATTATGGGCGTGCGGCATCGGGAATATCCGCATATTGAAGGCGTACAGTTTCACCCGGAAAGTATTTTGACTGCTTCGGGGAAACAGTTATTGCGGAATTTTTTGGAACGGCTTTAAGTTGAAGGAAGAAGGAAATTCGGCAACGGATTCGCTCGACGGATGTAACGGATGTAACGGATGGAAGTCGAGAAATGGAAGTCGGAAGAAGACAAATGGAAGTCGAGAAATGGAAGTCGGAAAAAGACATATAGCGGATCGATCTCTCATATTCGCAGACGTTGTTGAACCCCAACCCAATACGTTTAGTGGTTGTATTAAGCTGTCAGTAATACCTCATCTTTTTGAGAAAGGCTATACACACTCAACTTGAACGCGAGCCGTATTTTACGTTTAATCAAGTGGATTTGCTTAGTTGAGTTTCTCTGGATTTGTAGAGTACGCAGTACGCACCTTACCTTAAAACTCGATCGCACATTTCGCACTTTTGGAAATTTTATGGTATGATACCATGTCCGGTCTATAGACCGCAATAATTAAGGTTCGTAGTGCGGACTTCAGTCCGCTCTCAGGCTGCGGACTGAAGTCCGCACTACGAACCTTTTTGTTATCGTAATCGACCGGACATGATATAACAACAGACGACCAACACCCGATAACCGCAACCACAAGATGAAACGGCGACAATTAATACGTTACGCACAGACGGGTTTGCTAGCAGCTTTAGCGACTGGTTTACCATCTGGATGGGAAAGCTATCAAGCTCAAACTGCTGATTCTTTGGCCGTTCAGTGGTTGGGCCACACTTGCTTCTTGTTCGCCGGTGGCGGTGCGAGGGTGCTGGTGAATCCTTTTCGCCCCCTGGGCTGTACGGCAGGCTACCGTTCTCCTAAAGTGCCCACAGATTTGATTCTGATTAGCAGCAGATTGCTCGATGAAGGGGCGGTAGACGGATTTTCGGGCAATCCCGGCCTTTTGTACGAGCCTGGGGCTTATAGGTCTAACGGGCTCAGGATTCAAGGCATTCGCACACAAAAAGACCGTGAGGGAGGAAGGCGATTTGGGGTGAATGTGGCTTGGTTGTGGCAGCAAGCCGGTGTTAAGATTTTACACTTGGGTGGAGTCGCTGGCCCGATCGGCATTGAAGAACAAATCTTAATCGGGCGGCCGGATATTTTGCTAATTCCCGTCGGCGGAGGACCGAAAGCTTACACTCCGGCGGAAGCGAAGCAAACTGTGCAACTTCTCAAACCGAAAATGGTGATTCCCACACACTTCAAAACCCAAGCCGCCGATGCTGCTGCGTGCGATTTGGTGCCGCTAGATGAATTCTTGGCCCTAATGGATGGTACATCGATACGCCGATCGAATAACGACACGATTGCGATTAAATCTGCTGACTTACCGCAAACCGGTTCGGTGATTGAGGTTTTGAGTTACAGATTTAGCGGTTAAATTTCTTTTCCCCTGAGCTTGCGCTATAGTAAGGGAGTTTTGGTCGATAGACAATCCCAGCTCATTTTATCTCTACCGACTGCCTTTGGCAAACTTACCTTTTGCGGAAATTTCGCTAACATAAGAATTCACGTTCACTGTTTTATTGTCATAAGGAAAAGCAAGCGCAATGAAAAATCAAAATTTACCTAACTGGATGAAACAACTCACAGGTTTCGCAGGAGTAATCGGCGCTAGCGCGTTAATTGGTTTCCCCGCTTGGGCTCACATCAACTCCAACACAACTGTTAGCAATGCAACTCCAACTCAACAAGTTGCAGAAAATGTGAAAATCGCTGCTTCACCAGCACCAACAGCCTCACCGAAATCAACCACTTCACCAGCACCAACAGCCGCTACTAAGGATATTGTCGCTATTGCATCTGGCGACGCTCAATTTAAGACATTGACTAAAGCCTTGACAGCCGCAGGTTTAGTTACAACTCTCCAAGGAAAAGGCCCTTTCACTGTTTTTGCACCGACAGACGCGGCATTTGCTGCCGTGCCAAAAGCAACTTTGGATGATTTGCTCAAACCAGCCAACAAAGCCAAACTTGTTAAGGTTTTAACTTACCACGTTGTTCCTGGTGCTGTTTTATCTAGCAGCCTCAAATCCGGCGATGTTAAAAGCGTTGAAGGCGCCTCGCTGAAAGTGGCAGTTGCCGCAGGCAAAGTTACTGTTAGCGGCGCTAATGTTGTGAAAGCTGATATCAAAGCTAGCAACGGCGTTATTCACGTAATTGACAAAGTTTTGATCCCCGCTGATGCGAAGTAGCACGAGCATTTTGGGTCTCTAATGATGCCAAATGCTGTTAAATGAACGCGAAGTCAGGACACGGCGCCGTGCCTTTCGGAGTGTCAACAACCCGGTCAAATTTATACCAATTTTAAAAAAGAATGCAACAGTATTCTTGTTCCCCCCCTTTGTAAGGGGGGGGCTAGGGGGGGTCGAAGAGTGTTGCACGATTTTAGAAAAATGGTATTAGCACCGGTCTTCTGTCTGATGATTAAGGCCTGATCCCCCCTAGCCCCCCCTTAAAAAAGGGGGAACCGGAAGTGATCGAAGTCCCCCTTCTTAAGGGGGATCTGCCCTCGGCGGTAAACGAGAGATTACAAAGGGTTCTAGGGTTGGCGTTGCTTAATCAGGGTATGAAAAAACTAAGTTGAAAATCCCCAAGCTTTGTCGATACTGGTTTCTATGATTGGCATATTTAGCCTTTCATACCGTCAATCAGCAACGCCCTAGGGTTAAGTTGACACCTATGGGCAGTGCCGTTGCCCTACTGGCAATTAACGGCTTGTATTCCCCATAAAATCGTGACATAAAATTCATTTGAGAGCGCTAACAATCGCCTATTGGGCTATAAGTAAATCCACTTAATTAAACGTAAAATACGGCTCGCGCTCAAGTTTAGTGTGTATGTCTTCTTCCTTCTTCCTTCTTCCTTCTTCCTTCTTCCTTCTTCCTTCTTCCTTCTTCCTTCTTCCTTCTTCCTTCTTCCTTCTACTTATTACAATTGTGCCGGCAACATGAGAGTAAAAGTTGACCCCTTGCCCAACTCGCTATTCACAGTAATTTCTCCCCCCAGCATCTGAGAATATTTCTGCGCTATTGCCAAACCCAAACCCGTACCTCCGTACTTGCGGGTAGTCGAAGCATCAGCTTGCGTAAAAGGTTGAAATAATTTTTCTAGCTGTTGGGGAGTCATCCCAATCCCCGTATCAGTACAATTAAAAATTAACTCTTCAACATCCCAACTATTCTCGTCATTTTGATTTTTTTTAACGCTGAGTGTAACAATCCCTTGCTGAGTAAACTTCGCTGCATTGCTGAGCAAATTAAATAAAATTTGAGTTAACTTAGTTTTATCGGAATGCAATTGGCCAATATTAGGATCGCATTCAACATTCAGGCGATTGTTGTTTCTAAAAAATAACGGCTCAACAGTTCTTACTACATCTTTAATTGCCTCGAATACGTCAAAAGTTTCTAATTCAAGTTCCGCGTGACCGGCTTCAATCTTCGACAAATCCAGAATATCATTAATCAATCCGAGCAAATGGTTGCCGGCACTGTGAATTCTTTCCAAATCCGACACAAAGTCTTCTTCGCCAATATCTAAAGCATCTTCTTGCAGAATTTCGCTGTAACCGATAATCGCATTCAGAGGAGTTCGCAGTTCGTGGCTCATGTTGGCCAAAAACTGACTTTTAGCCAAATTAGCTGCTTCGGCGGCTTCCTTTGCATTGTAAAGTTCTGCCTCGGCTTGCAAGCGGTCGGTTACGTCGTGAGCCATCACTAATTCAGCATTTCTGCTATCAAATATCAGGGCATAAGAAGTAATTTCAACATCAATAATTGTGCCGTTTTTTGTCTGGTGCTGCCACACACAGGCCAAATCAATACTGGCATCTACTTCGGATATATTTTCTAGCAATCTCGGCATTTTTTGGGGCGGATGAATATCCGCAACGGTCATGTTGAGAAATTCGTCGCGAGTGTAGCCGTAGTGCTCGATAGCAGCCTGATTGACGGCTATAAATTCCAGAGTTTCTAAATCGTAAACCCACATCGGATGGGGGTTATTTTTAAACAAAAGTCTGTAGCGTTCTTCCGAGGCTCGGAGTTCGGCTTCGGCTTGCTTGCGCTCGGTAATGTCGCGGACAACTGTGCAAATAATCTCGCGGCCTCCGTAGGAAATCAGGCTGGCGCTTACTTCCACGTCCACGCAGGAACCATCTCGGCGCAGGTAGAGAACTTCGCCAATTCTTAATTGTTTCTCCCTTAGCAGGAACTGGATATTTCTCTCAACTAGGTCTTTGGAATAGGCGACGATATCGTAAACAGTCAGTTGCGAAATCGCATCAAGACTGTAATCGAGCAAGTTTGTAAAGGCTGTATTGGCTTCTAAAATGCGTTTGGTTTGAGCGTCCCACAGGAAAATGCAGTCTGTAGCTTGCTCGACTACGGCTTGGTAACGGGCTTTTTCTTCGAGTTGTTCGCTGTCGGCGATCGCCAGCGCCGACAGCATTCCGTTGATAGTATGAGCAAGGTCTGCCAACTCGTCTGCGCCCCTTACCGGCAGACGCACTGAGAGGTCTTGGCTGCTGCTGACGCGGTTCACTGCTTTCGCCAAACTGCTCAACCGAGACAGCACCAAACGCTCAATCAGCAGCAGAGTGCAGCCGATAAACCCGATTCCCGCTAACCCGACAGACACCAGCAGATACATTAAGCTGGTTTGACCTTGGTGGTATATTTCTCTGGGCATATCCACCCGCAGCAGCAGCGCCGGTCGATCGTAAATATCCCGGATCAAAGCATAACCCGCCATCAAATCTTCGCTGACAGGACGCACGAAAATCGGTTTTTTTGCCGACAGTTTGTGCCGCGCTTTCAGAAAATCAGCGGGTAAATGAGGCTCATTAATACTGTGTACAATCAGCGGCAAGCGAGTAATTTTAGACAGCTTCGCAATGCCCGCAGCATCGAAATTGCGCCCGAATACCAGCGTACCTCGGATCGGGCCGGTGTTTTTTGTAGTGACAATTGGCCGGGAAGTAATCAGTATCGGCCCCGAAGGCAGAAGCAGGATACCAGCAAGGCTACTGTTGGCGTTGGGGTGCTGCAACAGCGGGTCGCCCAGAGAAATATGCTCTTTTAATGCGGATGGAACAGGCGTTAGTTTCATTTTTTCGCTGTCTAAACCCGTACCGTAAACTATTTTGCCAGAAGTATTGACAAATATGGCTAGATTAACTCTCAAATTATTCAGCCCTTCTGGAACTAAATTGGAGGCAATGAATTCTGAGTTGCGGTTTTGGATAAAAGCGTAGGTGTCATCCCAGGCAGACCAGTCGGCAAAGCGCGAGTTGAAGTCATCTGCGGTTTGCCCGAACACGCTGAGCACTCCCTTCACAACCTGTGTGGCTTCTTGTTCCTCTGCTTTGACAAGGCTGCCCAAAAGGATGCTGGAGGAGGTGGCATACAGAATGCCAGTCAGTCCAGCGATGGTAATGCCAACTATTGATAGTGTTTTGCGACGCAGTTTCATCTTGCCGTGTATGTGATGTCCGTCCAAAATTCTCAACTCAGGAGCAATTTTACTGCTGTTTCCTGAATCCTGGCTGCTAGGGCCGCGCCAGTCTGCCGGGAGGGAGTTTTGTAGGGCGTCCCGCAGCCTCACATTTTCTCGGATATTTCCAGTTTTTTGTGTGACGCACTCTACTGCTGCCTTGTTAAAAAGTATACAGGTAACATCCGGTGACTTCAGGCATGGGAAGGAGAGTTAGTTTTTTGTTAAACAAGATTTTCGCCCAAGGGGAAAATTATTTCATAAATTAGGTTGGGTTGAGGCACTCCTACCGAACAAATAGGTTTTTGTTTCGCTTTACTATACCCAAGAAACCAAGAAAATCAGTAGGTATTGGTTGTACGATTTTCACAAATCAATGCAACTCTAGGGAAACTCCAAACTCTTATGCAGTAAGTCATTCCCAATTCTTTAATCTGCAATCGAAAATCGAAAATGGTATTAGTTTCCCCATACCTGCTGTTTGTGAGCTTCCTTGCAAATACCCAAAATGCGCCGATCGTTGTCGCTGACGGCCGAAATAGGGTGATACTGTTGCAGGTTTACGGAATAGGGAGAGCGACTGCCGTCGTAAGTGTCCACTACTGTTAAATTTAACTGAGTTCGCTCCGCAGTGCCGTAAAAACAGTAAAAAGCAGACCGAGGCAGGTAAAAAGCGCCGACTACTTTACTCTGCCGCATTTCAAATACAAAATATTCTTTTTTAATTCGATCGGGCTGGCTCGACTGGCCGTAGAGGTAAATACCGTCTGCTAAACCTGTGCTAGCGGTATCTGGCGCAGCATTTGGGGGGGATTGGGAGGTGAAAATGCCGGATTTGATGTCCGATTGCTGTGCCTCGCCTAGGGGAAGTTTGATGCGGAAGTTACCGGGCGAGAGAGCAAGGGCGATCGCCTCTAAACTGCTTGCGAATACGATTAAATAAGTTAAAACCACTTGCTTGCCCCAAAATTTCAAATAGCTGCAGCGCAGCGCCTCTTGTACCAGTTTCAAAAAGCTCGTACAGAAACCGGGTATTTGGGCGGGCGCTAAATATTAACTTGAGGAGCGATCGCCCGCCCGGTTCCTAAATTCAAATCTCAGATTAGTTTTGATAAATTGCGATCGCTCCAGAAAGTGCGATCGACATCTTAAATATAGCGCTTTTCAAATCTCGTGAGGTACTTGTCAGCCTACCAATTACCCATTAATATTTGTACCTCACTGATATCATGTCCAGTTGATTACCATCACAAAAAAGGTTCGTAGTGCGGACTTCAGTCCGCTTTCTGGCTGCGGACTGAAGTCCGCACTACTAACACAAAAACGGTTAGTAGTGCGGACTTCAGTCCGCTTTCTGGCTGCTTTCTGGCTGCGGACTGAAGTCCGCACTACGAACCTTAGTTATTGCGGTCAATCGACCGGACATGATATCACTTGAAAATTGCTATAAAAGTATCCTTCCCAAAGGCGCCTGCACAAAAAAAGAGTTGAGACTTAGGGAAAATCTCAACTCTTTTACTGACTAACTAGCCAAGTATTCTCGGACTTGAGACTGGCGCCGCCGCAGGTGGGCGAGGGCTTGATGTTCTAGCTGTCGCACCCGTTCGCGGCTGAGATTCAGCCTTTCTCCGACTTTGGCCAGAGACATTTCGGTGCCGTCTTCCAAACCGAAGCGCAGAACAATCACATCTCGTTGCTGGGGGGTAAGTTCCGATATTAAAGTATCGAGGTCTTGCCGCAGCAATTCCGAAGTAATGTAGTTGTCTGGAGATGCTGTTTCATCTTCTAAGAGTTCTTGCAGTTCGGTATCTTGGTTATCTCCTACGCGCAAGTCCAAAGAAACTGGATGTCTTGCCATCAGCAGGTATTCCCGAATTTGGGAAGGGTGCAGTTCCAAGGCGGCGGCAATTTCCGCAGGCGAGGGAGAACGGCCCAACTGCTGGGTGAGTTCCCGCTGCACTTTTTTGATTTTATTGAGTTTTTCGGTGATGTGAATTGGCAATCGAATGGTGCGGGCGTGTTGGGCGATCGCGCGAGTGATTGCTTGGCGGATCCACCAGTAGGCATAGGTAGAAAATTTGTATCCCCGCATCGGGTCAAATTTTTCGACTCCCCGTTCTAAACCGAGGGTGCCTTCTTGAATTAAATCCAAGAATTCCATATTGCGTTTCTGGTATTTTTTGGCGATCGCGACTACTAGGCGCAAATTCGCTTCAATCATCTTTTGCTTGGCGCGCCGCCCTAACTGCAAGATCCGGTTCAGTTCGGCTTCGGTCAACTCCATTTCGGCAGCCCACTCTTCATTCGTCAGATCTCGCTGCCATTCTTTAGCAAGCGCTTGTTTTGCTTCGATTAATTTCATCATTTGCTGTACCTGTTTCCCGAAAACAATCTCTTCTTCTCGGGTTAGCAGGGGTACTCGACCGATCTCGTGCAGATAGGTACGAACCGTATCCGTTGAGGAGTATGGCCGGCTGCCCATGCGATCGGCTTTCACTGTTTTGGTTTTGGGGGTTGTAGTGGACATGGGTGAGTATTGCACTCCTTGTAACAACAGATAAAAAGTTGGTGATACCCTGTCCCACTTGTAAAAGTGGGATAAAGACTGCGACAGGGGGGATGTTACCCCTCCTGTTTATCGGTGACGATCGGTAGAAGCTTGTTGTATTGGATTACTTTTATGCTTGATTTTCCAGTAATCCCCGTCGATTTTCCGTAGCTCGCTAGCTTTAACGGCTAGTTTAAGGCGAAGTGAAGCAAGAGTTTACTTTTCTCAATACTATTTCCAATTTTGAGGATCGTAAAGGGTAAAAACCTCTGTCTTAAGGTAAAGATTCTACATTTTTCCTTAAGATTTTCAATTCCCTGCTAGTTTTAACTGCAACTCAGCTTCACAATACTCATGCAAACACGCTCATGCAAACAGACTCATGCAATTCGAGGGCTTTGTTTTGCTCTCTCTTCTATCATCGCTTGAATTTTTCTCGCTGCCTAGATGCTGCGATGCGAGATAACCGAACTCGATCGCCGTATTCGCTGCAAATTACTGTTTAAAATATTTCTTGACATTTTTATTCAAATATGCTAATCAACTTCTGCTGTCAGTGAGTAAAGATATATTAAGAGCGGGATATTGGGCTATTTGAGTTAAATTTTGCCGATCGACTGAACAATATTTCACCTTATCCAAATTTTATGGAGTTAGGGATGAGGGGTGAGGGGTGTGAGGGCAAAAGCCCTTGCTTCATTCAGTTGACAGTTGTCAAGAAGGAAGAAGGAAGAAGGAAGAAGGAAGAAGGAAGAGTTGACGTGCATGACAATCTTCAATCTTCAATCCGCCAATCTTCAATCCGCCAATCCGCCAATCTAAAATCTAAAATCGCCGGGCCGCAGATGCAAGGAAGATAAACACGGATAAACGCAGATTATTTTCTGATTGGAAAGCGCAGGAAAGCAATCTTGTCTCATCTAAAATCCCAAATCCATTTTAGCAGATTCTGCCTCTGCAAATACCTCTGCGTCGGGCATTTCTTGCCAATCAATATCCCCAATTTCCCTGTAAAATTGCTCGTCATAGGGACGAGTCTGCACAACTACCGGCATCGGTACGGCGTGCCCCAAAACTAATGCTTGCTGTTTCGAGTCGAGTTTGGCCAAAACCGATCGCAAACTCTGCCCTCCCGAAACACCCGTAAAGATAGCATCGATGTCTTTATCGTCGTTTAGCAAAGCTGTAATCCGCGTGCCGACTTGCGACATCACCTCGCCGTCGATACCGGAGGGACGCTGGTCTACAATCAGCAGGGTTACGAAGTATTTTCGCATTTCGCGGGCGATGGTGCCGAAAATAGTCGATCGCACGATCGCCGGATCGAGAAAGCGGTGGGCTTCCTCAATGGTAATCACTAACGGTTGCGGCTTTTCGCACGGATTTTTACTCTGCAAAAACTTGTCAGCTTTCTTCACGTAAGCTCCGTGAATGCGGCGAGTAATCACATTTGCAGCCAACATATAGGACAGCAAATCCGAGTGCGAACCGAACTCAATTACTACATTTTTACCCGCATCCAAACACTGCAAAACCTCAGTTACATAATTTTTAGGACAGCGTTTGCGAATGTATTTTAGATCGTTCAAACGCTCTAATTTGCGCTGCAAAGCCATAATCGAAGACTTATTTCCCCGCTTTTCTTCGCAAAAATTTTGAATATCTTCGTTAGTCATGTCCAGCAACTTATTGATCCAACCCTTGCCCAACTCATTGCGTAAAATAATTGCATTTTCGATACTAGCTTCCGACAAATTCAACTCGCGCTGCACCAGCGAGATATCTTCCACTTCAATTTCCTCGAAACTCAAAAACAACTCTTGAGCGTCGCGAACTCCCCGGCGTTTTGTCGATTCTGGATCGAGAGTATAAATCTGCATTTTATCGGGAAACAACTGCCGCAAACCTTTAACAGTGCTAAATTGTTTTCCTTCCGAAACAGCTTCCCACCCGTACTCCGAGTGCATATCAAAAATTAGATTGACAGCAGCTTGCTTGCGAATAATTCCCGACAGCAGCAAGCGCGTCAGAAAAGATTTTCCGGTTCCCGACTTACCAAAAACTCCGTTGCTGCGTTCCACAAATCTGTCTAAATCCAAGCACACGGCAACGTCCATGTCAATCGGTTTGCCGATCGCAAAATTGCGGCGGTACGGGTCATCTTCCCAGCCAAAAACCGCCCTAAAATCGGTTTCTTTGGCATCAAACACCTGGGAAAAGTGGCTGGGAATCGTTTTCACCGGCAGCAATTCCATATCGGCGCCACTTTGCGGCTCAAATGAACCCAAATTTCCCAAGGCCAGCTTTTTATCGGGGACTCCGTTACCTGTGGGATTGAAGATGGCTTGAGATTTTTCTTTTTCCGCAGTCAGCATCAACATGGGCGCAAGCTCGATCGTACCGTAGGTGCTGCTACCGGCGAGGACTGCGAGGAGAAAATCGTCGTTGGGGTTGGGAGGGTTGGATAAAATCCGAGTGCTGGATGTTCCGAGGGACACGTCGGTGAGCATACAGAAAAAGTGCGATCGTACCCCCCGCACTACTAAAAATTTCCCCACCCTCATATCTTCCACCGAAACATCGGCGTGCAGCCGCACTTCTAATCCCTTGCTGAGGGAACCTTGAATAACAGAGCCTAACGGTTTGTCATTAATCATTAGTCATTAGTCATTGGTTATTAGTCAGTAGTCATTAGTCAGTAGTCATTGGTCATTAGTCATTGGTTATTAGTTATTAGTCAGTAGTCATTGGTTATTGGTCATTAGCTGATGTTATTAGTCCGCAGTCTTTATTCTACAGTTGTTAGTTGTTACCTGATGTTATTAGTCCGCAGTCTTGCTCCTACTTCGTTGTTAGCTGCTAACGGCTAATAACTGCTGACTAATGACTAATGACTGATGACTGATGACTAATGACTGATGACTAATTACCATTCCGATTCTAATGGCAGTTCAAAGAAACTCGGATTCAGCTCTACATCGGTCAAATCCGTTTCGCTCAAATAAGCATCGGTCAAAGATACCCCTTTCAAACTTGCGCCCTTCAGGTTAGCACCTTTCAGGTTAGCACCTCTGAGATTAACTCGGAATAAATGAGCATCGCTCAAGTCTACCTCAGTTAAATCGGCTCCCTCCAAATTTACTCTCATCAAATCTGCTTTTCTGAGATCGGCTTCGTTTAACTTCGCGCCGCTGAGGTCAGCTTTTGTCAAGTCTACACCTCTCAAGTCGGCGCCGCTCAAGTTAGCGAACAGCAAAGTAGCTCCGGTGAAATCTGTTTCCCTCAAATCTGCATCGCTCAAATTAGCGCCGCTGAGGTCGGCCCTTGTTAAGTCTACACCCCGGAGGTCAGAAGAACTCAAGTTTACTTGGTGCAAAATTGCGCCGCTTAGATCGGCTCCTCTCAAGTCTGTTCCCTCCAAGTTTGCACCTTTGAGGTAAGCTTTTTTTAAGCTAGCTTTACTGAGGTCTACATTTTTGAGATTGACCGAACTCAAGTTAGAAGCGCTCAAATTAGCTCCGCTTAAATCTGACCCGTTTAAGTCGGCTCCGGTTAAGTTTACCCCTTGCAGCGATACATTGGGAGCAATTAAATAAGCTCCGCCCAGACGGGGGTCAATACCTTCTGAAAACAATGTTTGGTTGCTGTAAACAGCTTTTTCTAAAATGACGCCGCTGAGACTGGCTTCCCTCAAGTCCGCTGCGCTGAGGTTGGCTCCTGCTAAGTTTGCCCGATCGAGTTTCGCTCCAAATAAAATAGCTTTATATAAGTTTGTCCGCCGCAAATCGGCTCCTTTTAAATCGGCTCCGGTCAAATCTACCATAGCCAGATTTAATCCCGGGAGCGAGGCATTGGGAGCTAACAAAATTGCTCCCATTGCAGCGGGGTCAATCTCTTCGGGAAAGATAGTCCGGTTGTTGTAGACTGTCTTCTCTAAAATAGCGCCAGTCATCTGAGAACCGCGCAAATCTGCTCCGCTGAGATTGGCTCTGGTTAAGTTGGCTTGTTGGAGATTTGCTCCAACTAAATTGGCCTTGATCAAACTTGCTTGTTTGAGGTTGGCTCCCGTGAGTTCCGCTCCTACCAAAGTAGCTTCTCGGAGGAAAGCACCTGTCAAATCGGTTCTGGTGAGGTTAGCTAAATTCAGAAACGACTCAGCTAAATCCGCACCGCTGAGATTGGCGCGGGTGAGATCTGCTTCGATCAGATCTGCATACCTGAGAATTGCGTCGCTGAGATTGGTTTCTCGGAGGTCTGTTCCCCTGAGGTTGGCTCCCCGGAGTTCCGCACCGCCGAGGTTGGTGCCTTTAAGCGGTTGTCCCCTGAGGTCGAGCCGGTGCAAAAAGTCACCAACGTTCATTTCCATGTCGATTTGCCCTTTCTATTCTTGACCCTAGCTTGACATTCCGAGGGCAGAATCGGGAATAGGGGAAAAACTATAGATTTTTTGAGGTTGAAGCTTTGTACACGCGGACGCGACTTGTCCCAGGGGGAAGCTTTCGCGATCGAGCTGGACTTGCAGGATTTTGAGCGGATCTGCGCCGGAGGAAACCATGAATTCTAATGTTTGCAAGTCGGGATCTGTGCTGATCGAGTCGAGAATTTGGACGATCGCCCTGACGTAAGGATGATTTTGGTCCGAGTACCAGTCGGGGGCGGCGAGTCCGGCTTGATCGAAGCCAAGGTGAAAGATCGTGGAGCCTTCTCCGAACAGGGCTATACCCACCGGTCGGGCTTCTTCTTTCAGCAATAAATCGTGTTTTGCCGCCAAATGCCGCAGTTTTTCGAGGTGTTCGTACCGATTTTGAATGGCAGAATCTTCCTCTTTTCCTTCTTCCCCCGAACCTCTTCCTTCTTCCCCCGAACCTCTTCCTTCTTCCTTCTTCCTTCTTCCTTCTTCCTTCTTCCTTCTTCCTTCTTCCTTCGTTTCGTTCCACTGAATCGCCACTGTGACTAAATAAGTTTGCAGCAGCATATGACCGAGTTTTTCGGCTTTGGTTGCCAGATAGATCGAGTTGTAATCTGTGGCTTCAATGAGTAAGGGGACGCGATCGGCTACTTCAATGCCGTAACCTTTCAAACCGGCAATTTTGCGCGGGTTGTTGGTAATCAACCGAATTTTTTTCACTCCCAAATCGTTAAGCATTTGTGCTCCAACGCCGTAGTTCCGCAAGTCGGCGGGAAATCCCAGCCGCTCGTTAGCTTCTACGGTATCGTATCCGATGTCTTGCAGCGAGTAAGCTTTTAGTTTATTCACCAATCCAATGCCCCGACCTTCTTGGCGCAAGTAAACTATGACGCCGCAACCGGCATTTTCGATCATTTTCAGTGCCGCTTGCAGTTGCATCCGACAGTCGCAGCGCAAGGAGCCCAAAGCATCTCCGGTCAGACATTCCGAATGCACCCGCACCATCACGGGTTTGTCTTTAAATTCTGCCGGGTCGCCCTTGACAATGGCAACGTGTTCTGAGTTGTCTTGAGTGTCGCGGTAGGCGTAAATCATAAACTCGCCGAATTCAGTGGGCAATTTGGCGACTGTTTCGCGGCGGACAAATCGATCGTGCTTCAGTCGGTAGCTAATTAAGTCAGCAATGCTGATGATTTTGAGGTTGTGGGTTTTGGCGTATTCGATTAATTCCGGCAACCTCGCCATGGAACCGTCGGGGTTTTGAATTTCGCAGATGACGCCGCTGGGATAGAGGCCGGCGAGTCTGGCGAGGTCAACGGAGGCCTCGGTGTGACCGGCGCGTTTGAGGACGCCACCGTCGATCGCCCGCAGCGGGAAAATGTGACCGGGACGGCGCAAGTCTTGAGGTTTGGTATCCGGGTGGATGGCTACTTGGATGGTGCGGGCCCTGTCTTCGGCGGAGATGCCGGTACTGACGCCGTTGACTGCATCGATGCTGACGGTAAAGGCAGTTTGGTTCTTGTCGGTGTTTTTGCTGACCATCAGGGGCAGTTCGAGGCGATCGAGCCTTTCGCCGCTTAAGGCCAGACAAATCAAACCCCGGGCGTTCACTGCCATAAAATTGATGTTGTCAGGGGTGGCGAATTGGGCGGCACAAATCACGTCGCCTTCGTTTTCGCGGTTCTCGTCATCGACTACTACCAGCATCCGACCTGCTTTCAGGTCTGCGAGGGCGCTGTCAATTGAGTCAAATTGAAAGGATTGAGTTGAGGTGTTGTTATTTGGCACTGAGGAGTTCAAGCGATAAACTGTATTGTTATCGAAATAGAATGTATTTTTGATTGTAACCTTTTGTTTCCGGCTGGGTGATTCTCCGAGCCAGATGAGTTTAACACCTTTTTTGAGCTTGTTTACTATAAATCTTGCTTTTTGTCAATCAAAAAATGACCGGAGTATTTAATGAGTTCGATCGAGATTGCGAGGCTTTTAGGGAAAGAGAAGGAAAATTATGTTGACTCTAAATCCGAATTTTTCAGATAAAAATACGATCGCGTTATGGCGCGGTTGAGTTGTTGATTTAGCAATTGTGGCGATGACGAAAGCAGCGACAAGCGATCGGATTGGCAATTCTCACCTATGATTTTCGGGCGATCGAGAGTACGCGGATGTAGCGCTATTGTTAAAATATGAATCTGTCTGAGGGAGGTGGCGTAATGAATATTACTTTAAGTCCAGAGCAATTGCAATTGATCGAGGCGCAATTGGCGCAGGGGCAGTTTAGTTCGCCTGGAGAGGTAATCACCAAAGCCCTCCAGACTCTGGCGCAAACCCAGAAGCATTATTCGGAGTGGGAGGAGGAAGTGCGTCAGTCGATTGAGGAAGCGGAGGCGGAACTATCGCGGGGTGAGGGAATTCCCTTAGAGACTGTGCCAGAACAATTGCAGGAAAAGTTTCGCAAGGCACGAGAGGTTTAGGGATGAGCCAATGCTTTGTCTCTCCAACTGCTAGCCGAGACTTGGATGCGGGCGATTATTTTGTGGCTCGCAATATCGAGGCTGGTGAGCGGTTGCTTCGGGAGTTTGAGGCAGTAAACAAGATTGCATAAATCTTGGATTGATACAAAAACCGCAGATAATGGCAGATAAACACAGATTAACGCAGATAATTTTAGATAGTTTTCGACTGAATGCAAGATGTCTAATGTTTCCCGACGAAACCTGAGCGGTGGGAAAACTCAAGACTAAAGCAATTGCCTAAGCTCAAGTGTAGTGGGACAATATTGATATCCGCTTCAATTGTCCCTCTCATGAATAACTGGCCGAAGTTCCTCCCCTTTCCTGCATCCTGGGCAAAAGGTTTTGCCTTGAGCAGTGGCTTTTGGCTGATTGTTTCGGTACTGCTGCCTGGATATTATTACTACTACAGATTTAGCACAGTCTACTGGCGCAACATCATCAGCAGTTCTGACTTTGAAGGCGCGATCGCCTTTGCTTGGTTGTGCCAAATCCCGTTATTTGCTTTCTACCATTGGGGATTAGCTAAATTTGCTGAGTGGGTGGAAAGTCGCAGCCAGAACCAACCGCCGACAGTAACAGTATCGCCTTGGCTGCACTGGAGGGAAGGGTTTATCGCATTTGCTACGCTACCTGCTGCGATCGTGATGGGAATTCCGGCGATCGCGCTTTTGATGCTGCCGCTCAGGGATTCTTCGGGCGCGATCGTTGCTTTAATTCTAGGAACTGCGATCGCATCTGCTTATTTGTATCACTTCCGCTTTGCAAAGCTGCTTAAAATTATTCTCAAATTCCTAGGGATTTTCTATGCATACTTGCTCAAGATATTGCAAATTCTGTTAGTTCCAACACTAACCGGTACGCCGTTTTTTGTGCTGACTTTTGTGACGGCCCCAATGGTGCCAAAACAGCTACTGCCGCTGACAACCTTTCTATTAGTTATTTCTGTGTTTCTGAGCGGCATAGTCGGATATGCAGCTTTGCAGTATTGGTCGGCGCATTTAGTTAATTGGGCCGCGAAGTGGTGGCCGGCCTACTCTCCTGGTTACAGTCGGATTCAAGCTCGAAAAGCGTGGAAACACAACAAAACAGCAGCCAGTCAATCTTTTGTCCGGCATACAACCAGTTGGCATTTAGCGGCGAATGATACTACCTACCTAATTTATTTCAATTTGAGTGCGCTCGTCTTTGGTGCGATCGCTTCTGCGGTATTTGGAGAGCCGTCTGAATGGTCAGAAACAGAGGAAGAGATGTTAGGATCTGCCGTGGCGCTCGTTTGGGTGGCACAGTGGCATTTCCGGGGGTGGCCGCGCGAAGTAGCAATTGCTGGCGGGGAAGCCTCAGCCAAAAAGACCTCGCGCGATCGTAATTTACCCGCTGCCGATCCGGTTGAAGTCGAACTCAACCAGCTTGCAGCCGAGTTCGGCGATGCTCGGATGAGGCCTGTCAGAAAACCCGCGCCAGCAACTAAAAAGCCTAAGTCACAGCAGGCTCAGTGGTACGTATTCCGCAGCGGTAAAGCCGAGGGGCCTTATACTAAGCGGCAGTTGCGAGATGTGCAGAAGATTACCGATCGCACCAAAGTACGCCGCGGTGAAACCGAGTGGCAGCGCGCTGGTGAAATTCCAGAATTAGCAGCGTATCTGACTGAGAAATAAGAAAGTGCGATCGGCAAAGGTTGCTATAGCCTATAAATCACTCATCTTACCGAAAATGTTGGGTTTAAAGCCCCGTCCTTCAAGGACGGCTTTTATTTAATTTTAGGACGAGCGGGTAAATTGTGTTAAACTAAAAACATCCAAGGTCGAGGATAAACAAATGCTAGTTGTTGAAGCTCAACTCAAAAACGGAACTCCCAAACAATACTCCCTTCTTGATGAAGCTATTAGAACAGCACAATTCATCAGGAACAAATGTGTTAAATATTGGATGGAAAACAAAGGGGCAACGAGAAATGATCTCCAAAAACTCTGTTCCGTTTTAGCTTCTGATAAGGCAACTCCTTGGGCAGACAAGCTTAACTCTCAAGCAAGGCAATAAGCGTGCCGATCGAGCATGGCAGGCTATATCAAGGTTTTATGCCAACTGCCGTAATACATCAGTAAAAAAGAAAGGGTTCCCTAAATTCAAAAAGCATAGCCGTTCCGTTGAATATAAAGTAACCGGCTATAAACTTTCTGACGGTCGCAGAAAGATAACTTTTAAAGATGGATTTCAAGCTGGAACATTTGACCTCTGGTGCAGTCAAAAAACACTCGTTTATTACTCAGAACAACAAATTAAGAGAGTTCGAGTAGTAAGACGGATTGATGGCTACTATTGTCAGTTTTTGATTGACTACTCGAGAGAAGAGAAACACGAATTCACTGGGTCGATTGTAGGAATCGATCTTGGATTAAAAGAGTTTTATACAGATTCTAACGGGAATACCGTAGAAAACCCTCGCTATCTTAGAAAATCCGAAAAAAGACTAAAAAAGGCACAGCGAAAGTTATCTAAACGTTTCCAGAAGGGAAAGAAACAATCTAATAACTATCACAAACAAAGAAAAAGAGTAGCCAAACTACATCTTAAAGTTTCTAGGCAGCGTAAAGACAAGGCGATAAAAAATGCTTTGGCGTTAGTCCAATCTCACGATTTGGTAGTCTATGAAGCCCTGAAGGTGTCAAATATGGTTAAAAACCATAAGCTTGCCAAAAGTATCAGTGATGCGTCTTGGTATCAATTCACAATTTGGGTAAATTATTTTGCCAAGATACATAAGATAACCTGCATCGCTGTACCACCGCATTTCACAACTATTGATTGCTCAGTTTGTGGGACAAAAGTCGAGAAAACTTTAAGTACCAGAACTCATCAATGCCAAAGATGTGGAACAGTTTTAGACAGGGATCGCAACGCAGCAATCAACATTCTTAAAAAAGGGTTGCAATACTTGGGGAAATACCTCAACGGTACTGTTGGGCAAACAGAAACCGACCCAAACGCCTTGGGAGAGTCCGACCTCTGGGTTTTTAATAGAGATATTGAAGATTTAAGCCGTCTCGTTGAGCAAGGAATCCCAACTCGGTGACGATGGGAGAATCCCCATGCCTTCAGGCTGGGGAGTATGTCAAAAGATTCGTTTTCGTACTTGAGCGAAAAACGAGTTCTTTTTCGGTAAGCTGTACGCAATAAGCAGACTCAACATTGTAAGTCAAGTGAGCGAAAAATGAGCGAAAAGTCTAATCTAATCACTGCAAGCACCTCAGTCGATTATCTGATTGGCTGTGAGCGGGTACTGGACTGTCTGAAGGATGCACACAAAGAAAGTCCTAAAGGGGTGGGACTAAAACACGTCTTTGTGAATCGTGTAAGGCTTTTCGCCTAAATAAATCCGAGAAATCCAGCCGCCTGCGGGATGACCGACGAGATTGATCTGTTGGCAGCCGTATTGCTGTAACATCTGTTTGACCGTGCGATCGAGCTGTCGCAAAATTAGCACCATCGATCGCCCGCCGAAAGTCGGCAACCAATCTGCCTTGCTCAGTGGTACTGTTACAGTTGGGAAACCGCGATCGACCAAAGATTTTTCTAATTCCCCACAGTCTGAAGCAGCAGCAAAATATCCTGGCAAAATCACGGTAGGTAATGGCATTATCAATTTTTGATTTTTGATTTTTGATTTGGCGGTCGGGGTGCTAGGATCTATTTTTCAAGTTCAAAGACGCTTGCCGAAGCATCTTTTGGATGGCTAACATCTCTCGCTCGTTAAACTTTTTGCTTGGGGAATATCTACTTCTATGGCTCGCGAGCCGATTCCAACATTGTATTTTACCCTAGTTGTCGTTCACTTAGAAGACCGTTTTCTATTGGTACAAGAGCGCAAGTACGAGCAGCAGTGGTATCTGCCAGCAGGGCGAGTGGAAAAGGGCGAGACTTTGCTCGAAGCTGCTCAGCGCAATACCATTGAGGAAGCGGGCATTTCTGTGATCGTGGAGGGAATTCTCAGGGTAGAGCATACGGTGATGCCTAGGGGCAACGTGCGCCTGAGGGTGATTTTTGTGGCTCGTCCTGAAGATAAGACGCCGCCCAAGAGCAAGCCGGACGAGCATACTTTGTGTGCTGGTTGGTATTCTCTCAAAGAGTTAGACCAGTTGTCGCTGCGGGGAGAGGAAGTTCGCGAAATGTTTCAATATATGGCAAGCGGTGCTCCAATTTACCCGATCGACTTGCTGAGCGTTGAGGGAGCTCCTTTTAAAACTTACCGCTATCGGTGGTGAGAAGAAGGAAGTTCGGCAACGGATTATGTAACGGATGTAACGGATGGAAGGAAGAAGGAAGAAGGAAGAATGCTGCAACAGATGAGTAAGCCGATGGATTGGGGATTTTGGATTTAAAGCATGGCACCGAGGGATGAATCCGGTTCTGTAACCGAATTGGAAACGCCGATCGCTTGAACTGGTCGATCGTGTTTAATAAATTTGGTTGAGTTTTGGGCCCGTGAATTGTCATCAAGGCCGATCGGGCAACTTCGAGGGCGATCGTGCTAAAATCATACCTTTGAATTCCCAACAGCCACGTTTAAAATCACTCAAAATAAAAAAAATATCAATTAATAACTATAGCCTTTCGAGATCCCATATGAGGTACGACTGGCCTGGGTGGGCATAGGCCGCCGTGGCCTCCGCGGGCATACCTCACTACGCTTGATAACCGCTATATTAACTTCCAATTCCCCATTACCATTTCCCATTCCCCATTTCCAATTCCCAATGCCCTGCGCGGGCCAATGCCCTGCGCGGGCAAATTACCAATTCCCCATTCCCCACTCCCTATGGTCATGACTGACTCATCCTCCCTAGCCAACACCCTTTCCGAACCGCTGCGCCAGCCTTTTTGGTGGGCAGCCCTAGCTTCTGTCGGAATTCACGGAGTGCTCGGAGTAAGCGCCCCGACAATCTCAAACATCATCTATGGCGGAAATTCCTCAAAAAACATCCCCGGTTCCGTCGGATTCGTACAACTAACTCCCGCACAAGCCGGCCGCCTGCCACAAACCATACCACCGCGATCGACTAACAAGCCGTTTTCGATCGCACCAGTTCCCGTTCCCACCTCCCCCAAGTTAGCTCCCCCTTTGCCCCCCCCTCCAACAGTTAACTTGCCCGCCCTGCCGCCGGGAATGCCCCCTCCTGGATTCTTTGCGCCTCTCGATCCCCCCCTCCCCCCCTTAAGTGCCCCAACAGCGCCGCAGCCACAAGCTTCAGTTCCAAATCTCAAACCCCCCTCCCTCAAAACACCCACTGTCATCCCCCAAACACCTCCCAGCGGTTTGATTTTCCCGCCATTACCCGGTAATTTCGATCGCAATATCCCCCCACCGCCACCAGGAGTCACAGGCATTCCACAGATTCCGGGTGGCACCTCCGAAGATGAGGCGGAGACCCTCAAAAGGGTTATAGCCAGTAGAGGCGGACTCCCGCTATTCCCAGACGGAGCTCCAGTCTTTACCCCGGAATTCCCCATTGGTGGAAGAAATTCCGGGCCCGATGGAGCACCGAAATTCACTCAAAAAGATCCAAATAAACGGAATCTCATCGCAGAAACTCCCGAAGAAAGAATCAGGAGGCAACAATTTGACCAAGGACAGCAGCAGCTAGAACAGCAGGGAGTTCCCGGTTCAAACTTACCCAACGATAGAGAGACACTGCTTGCTGCTGCTAATACCTATGTTGCTTTGTTTAATGACTTCAAAAGAGCTTACCCCGACTTGGAAATGACGGGGCCGACTCCTGTGAATGTCGCTTATCCCAAAGAAGCTTGCTCGCAAAAACTCGAAGGAACGGCAGTTTTCGGAGCAGTTGTCAGCCCTCAAGGCTTGCTCAAGGCGGAGCCTAAGCCGATCGTCCCCACGGGTTACGGTATTCTCGATACTGCGGCTAAAACCGCGATTATTAACCCTACTCTGACATTTCAAGGAGCCAGCACCCACAAGCTTTACCAGTTGGCTGTCGCGTTTAAATACGACGAAAAAGTTTGCAGCGGCATTCCTGTCACCCCATCCACCACCCCAACCAGGCCCACAGGCCCGCAGCCGCTAGCGCCGGCCCCGACAGCACCCAACCCGACAGGCGAGCAGTCCCCAGCCCCTGCACAAGTGAAACCGCAGTTTGAGAAGCCGCCGGCGCCCTCTAACAAACCGCAGCCAGGGGCCCAACAGTCGCCACAGCCCTCACCAAAACCCGCAACCAAGCCGTCGCCCTCACCTCAACCGAAACCAGCCGCCGAACAATCCCCTTCTCCCCAACCGAAACCAGCCCCGGCAGTGTCGCCCTCTCCAGAAGTTGCGCCTTCTGCTGCCCCGGAAGTGTCGCCTTCTCCCGAAGCTGCACCTTCTTCCGCCCCGGAAGTGTCGCCTTCTCCAGAAGTTGCGCCTTCTGCTGCCCCGGAAGTGTCGCCTTCTCCCGAAGCTGCACCTTCTCCTGCTGCTACACCCAATTGATTGTTAATGGGGTGGGAATTAGTGGTGATTGGTGATTGGTGATTAGTCAGTAGGGTGCGTCAGTTGCCATATTTGTTGGTTATTAAACCTATTTATACTTATTGGCGCACCCTACTTTTTTAACTTGTTTTTTGCCGACTGAAGTCCTCACTACAAACTTGTTTTTTGCCGACTGAAGTCCTCACTACAAACTTGTTTTTTGCCGACTGAAGTCCTCACTCTACAAACTTGTTTTTTGCCGACTGAAGTCCTCACTACAAACTTGTTTTTTGCCGACTGAAGTCCTCACTACAAACCTAATTACCTCTCAATTGTATTGGAGTTTGTACATTTGGAATAAGTCGCCGTTTTGCTTTTTTACTACTTTAGCACCGGCTGCTTTAATCATTTTTTCCCAATCTTCTATTGTCTCTAAAAATACTTCGCCTGCTCGATAAGTTTCCAAAATTGCCCAATCTTCTGCTAGGGGTGCATTGGGGTTGAGGACATCAAACACAAAGTGACCGCCCGGTTTTAATACTCGCTTTACTTCTGCCATGACAATCTTCCAATAATCTATCGGAAAATAGCAGCTAAAGCCTGTGGCGATGCACAAGTCAAATTGATCCTCTTCGTAATTTAAGCGATGAGCGGGAGCCAATTCTACGCCTTTAAATAGCTTGGAATTGAGTTGAGGGCCGCGAGCGTTTAAGGCATCTCGGGCGGCGCTGCTGATTTCTTGACCGTAAAAAAGCGCTTCCCACTCCCGCCAAGGATAGATCAGAAAGCTGACTCCGCAGCCAATATCTAAACAGCGTTGATTTTTTTGGGGTTTGGCAATTTTCCAGAAGGGAGATACTGTTTTTTCTTGGAGTGTTCCGGCGACTGATTCTAGGAAAATCGGCATTGCTTCGACTTCTTCGGGTAAGGCGAATGCTTCTTCTCGATATTCGCGATCGAACCGAGATGCAACCTGCGACAGTAAAACTTGCCAGCTATCTGATTTTCCTTTGGCAAACCAAGTCTGCTCTTGACCTGCGACTGGGCGTTCGGACTTTTTAGACATTCTTTAATTACCTTCTAGAGCCTTTGAGTGCTTTTGTAAAGTTTTGACGGTAAGGCTTATTAAAAATTAACGCTGGCCACAGCAGCGATAGCTTCAGGCGATTGGCAAAACTTTTGTCGAAGTTCGTGCGATCGAAACCATTCCAAAATTTCCAAATACCGCCGCCGTAAGCGACTAGCAACACCAATCCTATTAACGGTTCCATCAAATAACTCCCTAAGCGACTGATTGGATTTTTTTGAGTCAGCGAGCCTGCATCGCTACTCTTAATCTATCATTTTTCAGCCCTCCTGGCGCACCCGATACCTGTAGCAATTCTACCTTCAGCTAGATACTTGAAAATCCCCGCTGGCCACAAACTTAAAAATATAGCAGAAGGAAGAAGGAATAAGGAAGAAGGAAGAAGGAAGAAGGAATAAGGAAGAAGGAATAAGGAAGAAGGAAGAAGGAGGAAGGGAAAAGGAAGAAGCCATATTCAGCAAGGCTTTCAGCAAGTAAGAAGGTCCTAACTGTCGGGCGCGGTTGATATAGCAGCAAGGAAATAGCTTTCAGGGTGCAAGCAAGAAGCGACTTTTGCTAAAAGTGATTCTGAGGCTTTACGCAACATTCCGTACAAATCGGAGTTCGAGCGCACAATTTCTCCACTCTCGTCCAAAAACGGATACAAGCCGCGACTTCTGTCATGGAGGGTCAAAAGTTTTTTAACCAGAGTTAAAGCTGCCAGATTCATCTGTAGAGTAAATCTCAAATCTCAAATCGACTTACCTGGCTAGTCCTGATTCGGTTGAACTTGGTTGCGGTTGAGGGACGACCTCGCTTCCCTTGGATTTTAGAGACGCGCGATAACTCAAACATAATAAACGCTGATAGTTAGTGCCCCACAAGTTACAGCAGGCAAACTTTTTCTAGCGGACAATAACGGTAGAGAGGTTTCTAAACAAGGAGGATTTTATGCGTGCAGTGCTGATGGCTGGGGGGTCGGGAACGAGGCTCAGACCCCTGACGTGCGATTTACCTAAACCGATGGTGCCGATTCTGAATCGCCCGATCGCAGAACACATTATCAATTTGCTAAAAAGGCATAATATTACGGAAATTATTGCGACGCTGCACTACCTTCCCGATGTGATGCGCGAATATTTTACTGACGGTGCCGACTTTGGCGTTCAAATGACCTACGCTGTGGAGGAAGACCAACCGCTGGGTACGGCGGGTTGTGTCAAAAATATTGCGGAATTGCTCGATCGAACTTTTCTAGTCATCAGCGGGGACAGCATCACAGATTTAGACTTGACGGAAGCTATCAAATTTCACCGCCGCAAGCAATCCAAAGCCACGTTAATTTTAACTCGCGTTCCCAACCCGATGGAATTTGGGGTGGTGATTGCGGACGATAATTACCGCATCAACCGCTTTCTGGAAAAGCCTTCTAGCAGCGAAATTTTCTCCGATACGGTCAATACCGGTACCTACATTTTAGAACCGGAAGTCTTGGACTACCTACCGGCAAATCAAGAGTGCGACTTCTCGAAAGACTTGTTTCCGCTGCTGCTGGAAAAAAACGAGCCGATGTACGGTTACATCGCGGAGGGTTACTGGTGCGATGTCGGCCAGTTGGATGTTTACCGGGAAGCTCAGTATGACGCGCTGCGGGGAAAAGTCAATCTGGATTTGAGCTATTACAACGAAGTTCGATCGGGACTTTGGGTAGGTCAAAATACTTTTATTGACGATAGCGCGATCGTCGAAGTACCCGCCATGATCGGCAACAATTGCCGAATTGGAGCCCGAGTCAAAATTAATGCGGGTTCAGTAATCGGAGATAATGTGACCGTCGGGGCTGATGCTAACATCAAACGTCCGATCGTCTGGAATGGAGCAATTATCGGCGAAGACGCTCACCTCAGGGCCTGCGTGATTTGCCGCAGTACCCGCGTAGACAGGCGCGCCCACGTCCTCGAAGGTGCTGTCGTCGGTTCTATGTCCATTGTCGGAGAAGAGGCGCAAGTCGGCCCTTCCGTGCGAGTCTGGCCGAGCAAAAATATTGAATCCGGCGCTCTGTTGAATCAAAATTTAATTTGGGGAGAACAAGCTAAACGGAATTTGTTCGGCCAGCGGGGCGTTCAAGGACTGGCCAATGTGGATATTACCCCGGAATTTGCCGTGAAATTGGGCGCGGCTTACGGTTCTACTTTGAAACCGGGGGCTTCGGTATCGGTTTCTCGGGATCAGCGCAGCATTTCGCGGATGGTTTCGAGATCTTTGATTGCGGGTTTGATGTCGGTGGGAATTAATGTGGTCAATTTGGAATCGACGGCAATTCCGATCGCGCGCACGGTTTCGTCTACGATCTCCATTGCTGGCGGCATTCACGTTCGCATTTCGCCCGATCGCTCCGACCACATTTTAATTGAATTCTTCGATATCAAAGGTATCAATATCACTAAAGCTGCGGAGAAAAAAATCGAGGGCGCTTATTTTAAGGAAGATTTACGCAGGGCTCTGATTCCCGAAATTGGAGATATGTCGTACTTTAACCAAGCACTCGACGTTTACAACCGGATGTTTGAGCGGCAGATGAATGTGGAGGCAATTCGCTACAGCAATTCTAAGGTGGTGATCGATTACGTTTACGCGGTTTCTGGAGCAATTCTGCCACAAATGCTCGCTAAGTTCGGCTGCGATGCGGTGGTGCTCAATGCCAGTCTCAAGCAGACTTCTCTGAGCAACGGGGAACGGGAATATTTGCTCGACCAACTCGGCCGGGTGGTGAAAGCACTCAGCGCTAATTTTGGCGTGCAGGTGTCTGCCAACGGCGAACAGCTTATTTTGGTAGACGAGTCGGGAATCGCGATTCGCGGGGAAATGCTGACGGCGCTGATGGTAAATTTGATGCTGACTTCCCATCCTAGAGGTACAGTAGTAGTGCCGGTGAATGCGTCTTCTGCGGTGGAGGCGATCGCCCGCCGCTATCAAAGCAAGGTAATCCGCACTAAGGCGAACCCAACTGCTTTGATGGAAGCCTCTAACAGGAACCCGAATGTGGTTTTGGGCGGCAGCGGCAATATGGGTTTTATATTCCCGCAGTTGCATCCGGGCTTTGACGGAATGTTCTGCATTGCTAAAGTGATAGAAATGATGACGATTCAGGAGCGATCGCTCGGACAGATCAAAGCCGAACTTCCCCGCGTCACCCACCGCAGCTACAGCGTCCGCTGTCCTTGGACAGTAAAAGGTTCGCTAATGCGGCATTTGGTAGAAACTCATTCGCCCGATCGTTTAGAATTAATAGATGGAGTGAAGATTTTTAACTACAGCGACGACAATTGGGTATTAGTTTTGCCCGATGCTAGCGAACCCACCGTTCATATCTTCGCCAACAGCGAGGATCGAGATTGGGTCTCTGAAACTTTGAAGGAGTACCGCGCCCTCGTCCACGATTTTGTCACTCAGGCCGAAGCTGCGGTTCGCCAAGATAAATTTGGTAACGGGTAATTGGGAATTGGGAATTGAGAATTGGGAATTGGGAATTGGGAATGGGTAATCGGGTATTATATTATGTCCGGTTATGCAACGATAATTCAGTTCTTAGTAAGGACTTTAGTCTTTATTAATTCATATATAAAGAGAGGACTAAAGTCCTCACTACAAACCCTCGCTTTCCCAATGACCTGTTTGGCCAATTCCCAACTCCCCAATGACCTGTTTGCCCAATGCCCAATTCCCAATTCCCAATTCCCAATTAAGTTATGAATAGCTGCATTTTAATGGCGGAAATAATTCAACAACCGCAACTCCGTTATACTCCAGACAATCAACTTCAAATCGCTGAAATGCTCGTGCAGTTTCCCGGCCCAAAACCTGAAGATCCGCCGGAACATTTGAAGGTGATAGGATGGGGCAATTTAGCTCAAGAAATTCACGATAAATATCGCGAGGGCGATCGCGTGATTATTGAAGGCCGACTGGGTATGAATACGATCGACAGAGATGGTATCAAAGAAAAGCGCGCTGAACTAACAGCCCAGAGAATTTACACTCTCGGCGCCGATGCGATGAGCGCTGCACCCGCAGCTAGAACCGCCCCCGAACCCGCTCAAATTCGATCCACCGCGCCCGCTAATGTGCCGAGCAATGTGGTTCCCATGAGTTCCCGAGGCCGCAGTTCTAACAGCGCTCCAGCCCCTGCTAAGGGCCCGTCTAGCTCGGATTGGAACTCGCATCAGTCTTCGGAGTCCGATCGCAAGCCTGGTTCCTCAACCGAAGCTGACAATCCCGATTACGATCCGATTCCGTTTTAATCACAGCCGTAGGGTGCGTCACTTTCGAGTTGTTCAACACTCCGCCGGAATGTTGAGAGTGACGCACCATCTATAGACTTATGGCATTCCCAAGAAGCTTTCAATTCTTGAAATTATCTGCGTCGATCTGTGTTTATCTGCCTTGCATCTGCGGTTAGTCTATCAATCAAAGATTTTGGCAACAAGTCTGATGATTCCGATCGCACAATTTCCACCCCAAAAACGCGAGCAAACTCAGCAACAACGATCGCCCTAACTCGATCGACCTCAATCCCCGGAATAAACTGCTCTAAACTACCAATCGGTCGATCGGGAATCCCGCAAGGTACAATTTGCCCAAAACCTGCCATATCCGGGCAAACATTCAAAGCAAAACCGTGCATCGTAATCCAGCGACTGACTTTAATGCCGATCGCACCCACCTTGCACCCATCCACCCAAACCCCAGTCATTCCCGGAACCCGCGAACCCTTCAGCCCGCAAACTTCCAGCACTCCCAAAAGCACTTCCTCCAACTGCCGCAAATACCAGTGCAAATCCTGCTGGTGGCGGCGCAAATTTAAAATAGGATAGCCCACCAACTGGCCAGGACAATGGTAAGTCACCTCCCCGCCCCGCTCAACTCGGTGCAACTCCGCATGAGTTTGGCTCGGGTCAAACTTCAGAAATTCCAACTTCGATCCCAGCCCCAAAGTGTAAACCGGCGGATGTTCCAGCAAAATCAGCACATCCGGCAAATCGGGATTGTCCCGGCGTTCTTGCACGAGTTTTTGCTGGATTTCCCAAGCTTGGGAGTAGGGTACTTGTCCCCAATCGAGGAGCAAGCACGGTTCGGGGATCGCAGGTTGATGAATGAGAGGGGAAATCATGAAAAAAATCAACAGTGTTTTTACGGAATATTTACGCAGTTAAAATCAAGAATTGTCAACATATGAAAAAAGATTTGGAAGATAAGTGTTTTCTAGAATACATAGTGCTATTGTATAAACTATACCCACGTTACAGAAGGGAGGGAGCTCTATGAAGCTTGTTATCCAGGGTAAAAATATAGAAATCACCGATGCCATTCGCGAGTACGTCAATCAAAAAGTTGAAAAGGCAGTTAGCCATTTTCAAACTTTGACGACGGAAGTGGATATCCATCTATCGGTGGCTCGTAACCCCAGGATCAATCCTAAGCAGACTGCTGAGGTGACTATCTATGCTAACGGCAGCGTGATTCGGGCTGAGGAAAGCACGGAAAGCCTGTATGCTAGCATCGATTTGGTCGCAGACAAGATAGCTCGTCAACTGCGGAAATTTAAGGAAAAACGCCACGACAACAAGACCCAGAGTAGTGCCAAAACGGTTACGGCAGTTGAAGAACATCCTGTAGTAGCAGATTTGATTGGCGATCGAACTCCCGAACTTCCACCCGAAGTAGTACGGACAAAGTATTTTGCCATGCCTCCAATGACTGTGCAAGAAGCTTTAGAACAATTGCAGATTATCGACCACGATTTCTATATGTTTCAGAATGCAGAAACAGGCGAAATTAATGTGCTTTACGAACGCAAGAGTCAAAGCGGCTATGGAGTTATCCAGCCTCGCAATGCTAACGGCCACGGTAATAGTAAGAATGGCAAAACCGCCCACAACGTAGCACATGAAAAATCAGGTGCTGCGAAAGGTTAGATAATTGCTAATAGCAAAGAGAGGACTAAATTCCTCTCTTTGTCTTACTCTTCCTCTGTGTTCTCTGCGCTCTCTGCGGTTAAATCAATCCGATCCAATCATATCTAACTTTTAATACTTTCCAAAGTTTTGAGAGATTCCGAAACGTGCGCCTTAAAATCCAACATCGAGTCAAAAATATGCTTGACAACACCTTGTTTGTCAATGACGTAAGTGACTCTACCGGGCATAATCCACATGGTAGCTGGAACCCCGTACAATTGCCGCACTTTATTGCCAGTATCGCTCAACAATGTGAAAGGTAATTGATATTTGGTGGCGAATTTTTGGTGAGACTGCTGCGAATCATCGCTAATCCCAATTACTTCTGCACCTGCGTCTTTGAAAACTTCATAACTATCACGAAAAGCGCAAGCTTCCGCAGTACATCCGGGCGTGTCATCTTTGGGGTAAAAGTAGACGATGACATTTTTTTTGCCTTTAAAATCCTTGAGACTGACTGATGAGCCAGTTTGAGATAATAAGCTAAAATCCGGTGCGATGTCTCCTACTTTGACAGTCATATTTATTTAAGTGAGTGTTTTGTTTATTGATTATTATACGGTAGTTACGGGAAGAGGATTTTGAACCGCAGATGAGGGCGGATGAGCGGAGATGAACGCAGATGGGTTAATTGGCATCTTTTGATAAAATCAAGTTGAGCACGTTTAACTCGTTGGAGCTCAACAGGTACTTATCTGTGAACATCTTGGCTCGACTTTGTTCTAAACTGTAGCTTCTAAATACGATAAATGGGAAATCTTGATATTTGTGTCCGATCGGCATTACACTATCTACAGGATACATTGCTCTCATATAAGCCGACAAAATCTCCCGAAACTGCCTGTCTTCCGGTTCTTCCAGGCTGCTGTCAGCAAAATACTCCTGCATTTCCTCCCCGCTAACGAAAGCAAACAGCGGTATGGCATAATAGCGATCGAACTGTTGGCTGAGTTGTTCAAAATACTGAGTTTTCTCCACATCGCCGTTGAGAAATTGCAAAAGCTCGATCGCACCTCCTGTTATAGCCGATCGTACATTCTCCGGGTACGACTTGCTATCCCTAATTAGACGCATTTTTTGCAGCAACCCATTATCTCTACATTTCTGAATTTGTTCGCGTAGTCGCATCTGGTATTTTTCCAGCAAATTTTGATTAGCTAGAGGCACTACTAACAAACTACCACAAATATGACCAATCTCTAGATGATCGTAACTCAGCAAACCATCCAGCGGATTGCACTTCTCCAAAAACTTCTTGTTAAAATCATCCCGCATTTCCAGATAGGAATCGCCCTTCTGACGAGAGTTATCAGAATTCGTCAAAACAAACTCCCCACGAGCCAAAAGCTCTTCTAGACTCGTATAAACCTCCTTTAACAGCTTATCTCCTCGGTAGCTTTCGCTCTTTAGCGTTTTAATCAAAGAAGCCATCTTGTTACTAAAAGTATCTCCCACTGCTGAAACCGACTTACCGCCGATGGGAATCATCACAAACTTTTCCCTACCTAAATAACCATATCCCAAAATTCGCGTCATTACCGCAGTCTTCAGAATTAGCAGTAAATTCAACAAACTCAACTTACTTTCTTGTAGGGAAAGTTCCGCATCATCAGCGTAATAAACTGCTGTATCAGACACGTAAAAAACCAACTCCTTGTCTTCACCGTCAAGGGTTTTACCCTGTTTATCTTCGCCGCGCCCCCGATAAATTACCTGTATTACTTCCATCAGATTTTTCTCAATCTGGAAGTGAGCAATATCTACTAAAATGTGCTTCGTTTTCGGGAAAGATAACCCGCGACTTCCAGATGCAGTCATAAAGATTACTTTAGCTGTATCTTTGCACTCTTGTATTTTTTGTTTCTCCTCTTCCGAGATATTCGCATGAATTTCTAGATAATCTTCAAACTGATTAAATTCTCGTTCTTTTTGAATCTTCTCAATCAATTCTGCCAATCTTTGCTTGTTTTGAATATAGACGATAATTTGTTCGACACCAGGTTGCGCCAATCGCTGATTGATATCCTGAATTATTTCAGACTGTACCCGTTTTACTAAATCATAATTCTCTTTTAAAGACGCATCTTCATTGTATTTAACAGTTTCTACAAATACCTTATAAGTTATTTCTAAACTGCGGGCTGGATAAGAATTGGCATTAATTACCGTTGCGGCTAGCCGTTTGAATTCAAAAGGAGTAACTTGTAAAGGTTCAATTACATCCGAATTTCTAGCTAACTTTTTAAAATAGATTTTATCTGGTTCTGGGGATGTATTTTCAAGGTGTTGTTTAATCACATCTGGGTCAACAATCGAAGCATCTGCTACAATAATTTTAGTATTAAAACCGTGTTGTGGATTATGCAACTCATGATTTTTAACCATCTTGGCAATTCCGGCCAAAAACTCAACGCCACCGTCATCTCCCGTAATTTCATCTATCATAATGAAAATATGTTTGATGCGGCTGGATATTTCTTGCATCTTAGACGTAATGACTCGTTTATCTCGTTTGTTGTAAGTATCTTGAAATATCTGTTCTAAATAATCAAGGGTACTTTGTCTATTTTCTTTCATCCTTAAAGATTGGATAGAAACGGTGGCGACAATATTATTAGAAGTTTTACAATTAATCAGGCTATAAATCCCATTGCAAATACTATTTAGCACTCCCATAGTTTTGAGGCTAGCTGGTTCAATTACGGTTTCATTCTTTCTGGCGATTTCTCGCTGGTGGTATTCTTTTACCTTATTTTCTGGATTGTCTTTGAGGAAATTAACCGTTTTTTGTGCGAAATTTTCATCGTGGCTATTCGAGTTATACTTGACTGTGCGCTTTCCCGAATAGCTGGCGATAATATCGGAATTTGTGTTAATACAGAATAACCGATTATCGCACAGCAAACCAGTATTTTTATCTTTGAATTTCTCGATGATATCTAAGTTTACTTGCTTGCGGGGACTGACATATAAGAATAGGAATCCGTCGTCGATATGTGTTTTCAGAAAATTTGCGATCGCAGTTGTTTTCCCAATTCCCGGATTCCCAGTCAAAAAGATATAAGTTTCATCAGATTGAAGCGCTTTCACAATCAATTGGGCGTGAGCATTTCTCAAATGCAAACCGCGATCAATTTGCAATTCGTCTGCCAGTTTATCTGATATAATATCAATGGAATTAACAAAATTGTCTATCCGTTCAGTATGACATACAGGTTGAGTAAGACTTTTCTCAATTGCTAAAAGAGAATCGACAAACTTTCGGCCTTCTTTGAAACTGCGAGCCGCGTTGAGTTCGATTACACCTAAAACTTCGGTGCGAGAATCACTAATTTCTTTGTTGGTAATTTCCTTTTGATAAATTTCGGCGCAAGTTGCTAAGAGCTTGAGTTTGTCCTGGCCTAGGGAAATTGTGCTAATATTGCGATCGCCATAACCCACCACATTAAACAAAACCTCAGCATCTTTTCCAAGGATACCTGTTTGTTGCAGAAACCCATAGAAACTGTGAGCATAGCTACCAGCCTGAATCAACTTAGTGCTTTCCTTATCCTTATACTTAAAAGCTGTGAAATAGCCTTTCAAATCCTCCGAGAAATCAACACCCAAAGTGCTAGTATCCATCCGCAGATTAGAAAACACACTTTTCGAGCGTAAATAGCTAATTTCTCTGAGCAAATACTTCCGAATCACCTCAATTTCATTGATATCCTCCGGTTTGGGAGCTAGCGTCGGAGAAAACACCGACAAATCGACGCAGAGAATTCTAAAATCATTCTCATACCGTAACAGCATCAGCGTATCAGCCTGCAAAAACTCGCCTTTTTTCGAGTAACGGCGGATGTACGAGTTAATCCGATCATCTAATAAACTAATTCTGGCAGTTGTCAACTGAGATAATAGCTGTTTAAATACTTTTTTTTCATCCTTATTGTAGGTTCTAATACTATTCTCATTACTAAAATTGCACTGACAATATACAATCTCCAACCGCCCCAAAGTCCAGCCTGTAGATTTGATGTACTCCCGGAAAAAGTTCAACCCACCAAGAAAGCCTTTTTGGACAAAAAACAAACTCCATTTCTCAGCGATTTCAGCATCTAAACTAGCCAGCAACTTAGCTTCTCCGATCATTTCCGCCATCATCTTTGGCAATTTGAGTTGCTGCAAATCCAGACGATAGGAATCTCCGAAATTATGAGCTAGCTTTTCCTTTTGGATATATGCCAGAATCCCGATATTGAATCCAACCTCAAACAGCCGTCCAAAATCTTCACTAATCATGATTGCGTACCTCCATCACCGACATTCAAGACTTCTCTTACCTTATTCAAAAAAGCCAGCGAGTTAAATTCTGCATTCCCACCCGCATGATTAAATATAGATAAAGCACCAACAGAATCATCGCCAATAATCCGCTCATAGGGATCTAGTTTCAAACTAATATTTTGGCGCGCTTCATACCTAGAAAAGTGGAAGATGGTAAGATAATGCAGCAAAGTATCTTTGATTTCACCACCATAAATCAAATCTTGGTGAAGGTCTTGGTCATCCAGAATCCCATCATATATATGCAATAGTGTTGAGTAGGAAATCACGCCGTTGTAAAAGTTTTTTTCTCCCGGCTGCTTGACTTTAATCCCGTTAAACAAGTTGAAAAATATCACAGCTTGCTGATTGCCTTTTGCAGACAATCTTTCAAGCTCCATTGCATCTTGAATGTAAAAAGATTTGCCTCGATCACCTAGGAAACTGCGGACAAAGTATTTATCAAAAAACATCGGATAAATTTTGATATCGCGGCGCTCTCCCTTCAAAGTTCGGAGCAATTTTCTTGACATCAAAGACATTTCTTCATCTTCCTCAGTCTTGGTAATATGCAGCGTACTCATGTAAGGTGCTTGCGAGATATATGCGAAATTCCGATATCCTTGCTGATCGAGCTGACTCATGACATCTTCAAGAATTACAGGTTCAGTATAAAGGCGGCTGACACTGTAATTCTCGGAAAAGGTTTTCAGCATTTCGACTTGAATTGTGCTATCATCTAGCTGATTGATTCCGACAACTTCTCCGATTAAGCTGGCTTGTCTTTGGAAGCGGTTTTGATTACCTCTTTTCGCATCGCTATCCCGACTGGAGACGACAATAATTGCTAACTTATCCAACTCTGGAGATAGCTGCACATTGTCGAAGCGAAACTTTTTAGGAAGGATGGAATACATGGAACTCAAACCGTTACGGACATGGAAACCATCAACTCTTTCTCTAATCCGAAATCCTTGAGAAGTTGAGCGGTGTTTTTCGCTCAAAATGTGAGATAATGTTTTGGAAAGTTTAGCCATAAATTCTTCAGATGGTGAGGGATGTTTATGGTAGCCTTCGTGAAGTCTCGCCATCGGAATAAATAAGTTTTCCGCCTTATTTTCTAGTAATATTCTCATGCAGATATAAGACAGCAGTAACATGGTAAACTTATAGACAAAAGCTGCCGCAGGTTGTAAACCTTTCTCGCCACTGTCTAGTCGTCTGTCGTTGTAGGGAAACAAGACTAATTTGGTATTAAAATGGTTTTTGTAGATGTCTCTAGAACGCTGGGCTTTAGGTGCAGAAAGTATCGGCAAAACATCGACACCTTCTATATTATACTCCATGCTGAAAGTTTGGCGTTCATCTGTGGGGAAATAACGCACATCTTCGATGGTAATATTAACTGGTAATTGACAGATTGCTGTTTCGCTGACAGTCGGCGGTTCGATGGCAATATAATGGAGTGTTTGCTTATAATTTCGCTCCATAATCTCATTGAAAAATTTACCATTCGTCAAAATATTGTCAATGTTTTCTAACAGACCCATTTTGAGGGTTACGTGTCTTGTTTCTGTTCGACTTGGTAAAATTGTCTGCCGTTCCAGAAAGCCTTTCAGCATTTTCTTGAGATGGCTGATTTTGTGCTTAATATTAAACTGCTTAAACCCTTTGATCAAGTTACGAAACAGCTCTCTTTTCGCCTCGTCGTCAGAACCTTTTAGGATTGGTAATACTCTTTGTTCAAAAATTGCGATCGGGTGATGATTGAGCTCAGCTTCAGCGTCGTAGTTTTGTGCTAGTGGATCGTGGCGAGAAGCAAACACAAAATAGTAGAGCAGTGCTATTCTTAAGACCTTACGGGCGAAGGTTTCGGTAATGGAATCTATAGAATCTTCCCCAATTGCTGCTTGGTGTTCTTCACTATCTGGATTTAGTAAATTTAGATAATATTCAAATGCTTCTTTTCCGCCGCGTGCTTGAACCGAGTTGTTAAATTTGATTTTGAAACCAAAAATAAATTTACGTTCGCTTTGAGGAGTATCGGTGCTTTCTCCCAAGCAACCTGCTACAATTGGGATAATTGGCAGTGCATCTAAAACTTCCGCTCTAGCAAAAATTTCTCTGTAATTAAATCGGAATCCTGCATAATTTACTTCGTATTCGCCATCAGCTTTACTGCTATCGTTGATATATTTTTCTAGCAATCTGAGCCGGCGAATCAAGTCTTCTAAATAGATGATGCCTACAGTATCTGTGCTGCTAGCGCGGATGTGTTCTAGCAGATACTCCAGATAAGTAATTTTTGCTTCTTTGTTAATTTTTCCGAGGGTTTCTTTGTCTACCAGTCGGATCAATTTGTAAAAATCTGAGTCGGGATTTTTAACCATCTCATCCAGACGATGGCTAAGTTCTTGCCTATCGTCGCTAGTATCGGCATTTTCCCTAATGTAGTTTTCCAAACCCTCTTTTAGCTGTCGTTCAAAAACATCAGTATTTCGCACCGCAATCGTCAATTTATGCAGCTTTAAAGTGGCGTGGCTACCAGAATCGAGAGGTTGCAAAGTTAGCTTTTCTTTTTCTAAAGAAGGGTGGCGTTTGCCAAAATCGTATTTAAAGCCTAACTCTTGACCATTTCCCCGAAAAGATGGGGAACTTAAAGGAGTAATTAAGCTAGTGACAAACTTTTCTATAGAAGCATTTTGTGGTAACTTATATTTTAATTGTTGTCGCAAACACTCTTTTATCTGCTTGATTCTGTTGCCAAAATGCTCCTCAACTTCCTGCGGAAAGTTCACAGTAGCACAATCTGCTTGACGTTCAAAGGAACCCAAGGGTTTCCGCACTTCTATTTTGGCAACGTCAGCAGCAATGGTATCAATATCGATAATTAGACGACGGGAATCGCCTGACACGCTAAAGGGATTGTTTCCCTGCAAAACTTCTAAAATTTTGTCCAGCAAATCACCATAGTCTACTGGAACTAAGTCGCTGTCGTCCAATCTTAAGATGTTCACCCTATGCACCCCTTCAAAAAGCTTGAATCCACTCTTTTATTTCGTATTCAGTCCAAATCCCATTTACCCAATAAGGATCGGCTTCAACTAATTCTCGCACAGCAGCCTCGTTTTCGGCTTCGTAAATTGCAAAAACTTTTGTTAAATCTGTCGTTGGCCCGATCGTACTTAATACACCCGATTCCTTCTGCTTAGCCAATCCGGCTAAATGAGCGTCTCGAAATGGAGCACGTTTTTCGAGGACATCTTCGCAGTAACTTCCCCACATTACATATTTGGTCACGGTTTTGAGCCTTGGATGAATTTATTTGAAATTTATTGTACAATAAGTGTAGCAGGATTTGATAATTTTTTTTAGGATAAGATTGATTGACTACAGAGGGTGCTGAGGGCGCTGAGGAAGAGAGGGGAGAAAGAGAGACGTTTGTTAAATAGGAGGAGATAACTATGACTTTACTAGACCTTCGGCTGCTAACGGTTCAAGAATATGACCGGATGACGGAAATTGGTATTTTTGATGAGGATGAACGGGTAGAATTACTAGCAGGACAGATAGTAAAGATGGCAGCAAAGGGAACAGCACACGGTGCGGCGGTAAAACGAACAGAGAAGCTACTGGAAAACCGTTTGGGAGAGAGGGTTTTGGTGCGACTGCAAGACCCTGTTCGGCTCGATAATTACTCGGAACCTGAACCGGATATTTCTGTAGTTATACCAGATCCACTTTACTATGAAGACCACCATCCAACGCCATCGGAAATTTATCTGATTGTGGAAGTTGCGGATACTACGCTGAGAACGGATTGCGGGATTAAAGCGAAAATTTATGCTGAGTCGGGGATTGCTGATTATTGGGTTTTGGATGTGAATAATCGGCAACTTCATGTTTTTCGAGAACCGAGTCAGGATGGTTATCAAAGTCGGGTGATTCTGGCGGATGATGCGAGTATTTCTCTTTTGCGGTTTCCTGATCGTTCTTTTTTTGTGCGGGAGATGTTGCGGCCTTTAAATTATTGATTTTATGTGTGGATTTTTGCGGACTAAAGTCCGCACTACGAACCTTTGATATAGGTTCGTAGTGAGGACTTTAGTCCTTCTTGAATGCGGACTGAAGTCCGCACTACGAAGGGTTAGCTTCTGAGGCTGACTCCGAATTTTTCTACTAGGATGTCCCGGACTTTTTGTTGGGCTGGTTCGACATCGGTTTCGCTTAATGTTCGATCGCCCGATCGATAAACCAACCGAAATGCTAAACTACGTTGTCCCGCCGGCACGTTTTCCCCGCGATACTCGTCGAAGAGCTCCACCGAATCCAGCAAACTACCCGCCGCCTGCTTCATCGCGCCCTGCATCTCAACCACCGCAACTTCAACCGGCGCGAAAAATGCGATGTCTCTGTCAGAAGCCGGGAAACTCGAATAACCTGCGAATTTGCGAGTCGATTTGTTCGATCGACCTAACTCATCCAACAACACGGCTAAATCTAATTGAAACACATAAACCTGTTCCGGCAAACCCTTTTCCTGCTGCAATTGCGGGTGTAGCTGTCCGAAAACTCCCAACCGTTTCCCGTTCAAGGATAGCGCGGCTGTGCGGCCCGGATGCAAGCGCCCATTAGACGAATCGTTTGCATATTCCACAGCCAAACCCAACTGCTGAAATACGCTTTCCAAGACACCTTTGGCCTCAAACCAAGTCAAAGGTCGATCGCGCCCGGATTGCTGCCATTTCCACGCAGTCGGGTCGCCGCCAATAATCCCCGCCACGGCATCTGATTCTTTCTTGGCATCCCCTTCTTTCCAAAAAATGCGTCCGACCTCAAAACCGTTAAGCGCGCCGTTCCCTTGCTCCAAATTGTACCCGAAAGCATCAATCAAACCCGACAGCATTTCCGTCCGCAAAGCCGAATACTCAACAAACAGCGGATTCGCCAGCACAACTTGATTGTCTCCCTCGGTTTTCACCAAAGAATAGTGCATCAACTCTGTCAAACCTGCCGCCCGAAAAGCCGATCGCACGTTCCGTATTTGCGCGTATTCTGGAGATAAATAACCGGGTTCTGTTTCGCTGGGTAAAGTATCGCAGAAATTGTCGTAACCGTGGAGTCTGGCGACTTCTTCAATTAAATCGATTTCCCTTTCTAAATCGCGGTAGCGGTAAGCAGGAACAGTTATCGCAAAAACTCGTTCTTTTTCCGTCGCAGTCACTTCGCAGCCCAAAGCTGTGAGGATATTTTTTACTTCCTCCGGTTCCAGATAGGTTGAACCGCCGGTTGCTCCTCTTTTTAACTGTCCTAACACCAAGTTTATGCGATCGAGACGCAATTCGAGCGATCGCGAAAAACTTAAATCTTCCCCCGAATTCGCCGTTTTCTGCACCGTCGCAGTCCCGCCAGCCAACTCCAAAATTAGGGCAATAGCGCGATCGCACGCCGTCGTCAATGCCGCCTGATTCACCCCCCGTTCGTAGCGGATCGATGCCTCGCTCCGCAGGCCTTGAGCGCGCGCAGAACGGCGAATCGTTGCTTGGTCGAAAATCGCAGCTTCCAAGACTAAATTTACGGTTCCTTCGTGAACTTCCGTGTCTTCGCCGCCCATTACCCCAGCTAAGGCTACGGGTTTGTCGCTAGCAGTAATTAACAGATTTTGCGATTGCAGATTGCGGTTTTGTCCGTCCAAGGTTTTGAAGGATTCCCCTGGTTTGGCAAAGCGCACGCCGATACTGATGTCAGAAGTGCCGGTGAAAGATTGCAGGCGATCGCGATCGAAAGCGTGCAGCGGTTGTCCCCACTCCAGTAAAATGTAATTAGTGACATCAACCACATTACTAATCGGCCGCACACCCGCCGCCTGCAACCGCTGCTGCAACCAAGCTGGAGACGGCGCAATTTTTACTCCTGAAATTTCCGTGCCGATGTAAATTGGGCAGCCTTGCAGTTCCGATATTTCTACTGCCAAATTCGGACTTTCTTTGCCATCAATCGCCACACCATCAGCTTCAGGAATTCTCAAAGTTGCGCCAGTCAGTGCGGCCACTTCCCGCGCTACGCCCACCATGCTCAAAGCGTCAGCACGGTTAGCAGTTGCTGTCAAGTCTAGAATCACGTCATCTAAACCTAAAAGCGGGCGAATATCCCTGCCCAATTCGGGATTTTCTAGCTCAAATATATGAATTCCTGCTGATTCTTTAGACAAGCCCAATTCGGCGAGAGAGCAAATCATTCCTTCCGAAGGAACACCCCGCAATTTAGCTGGTTTAATTTTCAGATCGATCGTCGATAAAAAAGTACCGACAACGGCGACTGGTACATAAATATCCGCCCTCGCATTGGGTGCGCCGCAAACAATATTTAAGGCTTCTGGTTTGCCGACATCGACTTGACAAACTCTCAATTTGTCAGCGTTGGGATGCTGTTCGCAGGCGACTATTTTGCCCAATACTACCCCGTCGGCCCATGCACGCCGGTCTTCGATTTCTTCGACTTCAAATCCTGCCAGTGTCAGGGTTTCGGCTAATTCTTCTGGGGAACTCGTCACATCCACCAATTCTCGCAGCCAGTTTAGAGAAATACGCATAATGAGAGTCAGTAGTTAGTTGTTCGCGATCGGTAGTTATTCGTCATTAGTCTACGCCGGCGGGCTTCGACTGTGCAGTCCGAGAATTTATTCGGGAAAACTTTTCATACCATACTAATTAAAATTTGTCAAGACGATTGCGGTAGATATCAGCAAAAACGAGCGATCGCCCTTTCGGTCGATGGCTGCTGTGGGATGAGTAACATTCTCAATCAGAGAATGAGGTATGCTAGAGACATCTAACAGCGCAAAAAGCACCTAAGTTTAGAAAGACTTTACACAAAAAAGGACAACTTTAGCAAGTCTTTAAACTATCTTCAAGGATAATCTACCGCAAAAACTCACAGCAACGAGATAATTAAAATAGGGAAAAGATATCGGCCTAAAAGACTTAGGTGCAATTCCAATTCGCACGCCGCAGCACGGCCCGCCGGCAACTGATAGAGCTGTATTTCTAGCAGATGCGGTTTAAGGGAATTTGTGCCCTCGAGCGATCGCCAGAGCAAAATCAGAAAAATATAGGCAAACTCAATCAACATGAGCTACTGCGTAAATCCGGGCTGTCCACATCCTCAAAACCCTCCTGACTCTATTCTCCAGTGTCAGACCTGTGGTGCGCGGTTATTGCTGCGCGCTCGCTACCAAGTCATTGAACCGTTAGGACAAGGAGGTTTTGGAGCTACATTTCTGGCAAAAGACATCTCTTTGCCAGGTCAACCGAGTTGCGTAGTCAAGCAACTCCGACCCAGTAGTTCGTCGCCGCGAGTTTTAGAAATGGCGCGGGAATTATTCAAGCGAGAAGCGAAAACCCTCGGCCAACTCGGCGACCACCCGCAAGTGCCGAGGCTGTTAGATTATTTTGAAACCGAACAGCAATTTTACTTAGTTCAAGAGTATGTTAAAGGCTCGACTTTGAAACAAGAAGTCAAACAATCAGGGCGTTTCAATGAATCAGATGTTAAAAATTTTCTATTAGAAATTCTCTCGGTAGTGCAATACGTCCACAGCCAAGGAGTAATTCACAGAGACATTAAACCCGCAAATATTATTCGCCGCGCTCAAGACAATCACTTGGTTCTGATTGATTTCGGAGCAGTCAAAGACCAAGTTAGCCAAACACTATTATTAGACCCCGCCGACCAAAGCGCCAACACGAAATTTTCAGTTGGTACGTTTAGTTTTGCTCCCCCCGAACAAATGGCGCTGCGGCCGATATTTGCCAGCGACATCTACGCCTTGGGCATGACTTGTTTGTATTTGCTGACAGCAAAGTCTCCCAAAGATTTAGATTTTGATGCGGTAACTGGCGAAATTGTTTGGCAGCCCCACGTTCAGGTGAGCCCAAATTTTGCGCGGATTCTTGAGAAAATGCTCAAGCCCATGGTCGGCCATCGCTTTCAATCGACAGGAGATGTCGTAAAAGCTCTGAATGGCGAATTTGAAGACGCAGATCTTTGCAACGGCTTGACAACTCAATTCAACGCAGGTGGGCGCACGGTTGAAGAACCAACGATATTTAATAGTGATGCTACTTCGTTGCCTTCGCCCCAGATGAAAAACGATCGAGATTTGCGTGCCAAGCAAAGCATCCGCACTAGAACTTCCTTCAGTCAATCGGGAAATACAGGGATGCAGCCGAGAGTTTCCCGGACTTTGGCTGAGTCTGGCAGAACTTTCGGAACTGCGGCCTTGTCCAATGGCAATTTAGCAGGACAAAAGGTAACGAAAGCGGTTGTAAAGTGGGAAAGTAACAGCTTGCGAGCGGCATATTTTAAAGGTAAACGCGATTTTGCTGACTGCGAACTGTCGGGTTTGCAATTGCCAAAAGCGCAGTTGGCGGGGGGAAATTTTTATCAGGCTAGGTTGGTGAAGGCAAATTTGCAAGCAGCGGATTTGTCGGGGGCGAATTTGGGCCACGCGAGGTTAATTAAGGCGAATTTGCGATCGGCAAATTTGACTGAAGCTTATTGCAGCACTGCTAATTTTGAAGGTGCGGATTTTCGAGGTGCTGATTTGACGGGCGCTTATTTGAGCAAGGCGAATTTGCGGGGCGCGAATTTGTGCGGCGCCAATCTAACTGACGCTACAGTTACTGAGGAACAACTCGCAAGTGCCAAGACAAATTGGCTGACTACTAAGCCCGATGGTAAGCGGGGTTTTGGATTTTAAGAAGTCATTAGTCATTAGTCATTGGTCATTGGGCAATTCTCCCCCAATCTCCCCCTCTGCCCTTCCCCCAGTCAGGTGATTCCTCTGGAGGAAGCTCGATCGCCCAAAGTCACCTAAATTAAAAAGTAGCAATGGAGGATTCGATCGCACAAAAATGAAACTGCTCAACCGCCGGACTCGACCTTTTCTGCACGCCACCATCCTGGCCCTGGCCTACTTTGTCACCGGAAAACTCGCAGCCTCCGTACTGGGATTGGTGAAAGCCGAAGCCTCCCCCCTGTGGCCGCCCGCCGGCATCGCGCTGGCGGCAGTGCTGCTACAAGGGCGACGGATGTGGCCGGGAATTGCCCTCGGTTCGGTACTGTTAAACTCTACCTTCGCCGCGGGTATACCCTCCGCCGTGATTGTGACATCCGCTTTTAGCGTCACCCTGCAAGCACTGGCTGGGGAGGCTGTGCTCGCGCGGATCGGATTTTGTACTAAGCTCGATCGACTGCGAGATGTTCTGGGTTTGGTGGCGGGCGCTGTCATCGGGTCTACTTTGCTCGGTTCTGCACTCGGCAACTTGGGTACGTGCTTTTTTGGTTGGGCTCAGTGGAGCAATTTCTCTCGCAACTGGTGGACTACGTGGCTCGGAGACGGCATGGGAATTTTAATTGTCACGCCAGTGTTGCTGACTTTACACCACGCTATTAAAAGTTTTAAATCTCCCCTAAATCCTCCGATTATTACTGATTTTTTATCATTTTTTAACTGGCTAAAATTCCAATTGCCCGTTGCTAATTATGAATCATCAATTGCTAACTATCAATTCTTAACTACACATTATTTAACTCTATCAAACACAAACAAAAATAGATATAAGATTATATTTTTAATTTCTAATTATTTAGAAGCACTCATTTTATTCATTCTTCTATTGAGCGTGAGTTGGCTAGTTTTTTGTTGTAAAACAAAGGGGGCGAGTGCTCTTTATCCGCTGGAATATTTGCCTTTTCCTCTCATAGTTTGGGCCGCCCTGCGGTTTCAACAGCGGGGAGCAATTTTTGCTTATTCGATCGTCTCTTACATCGCGATTTTGGGAGCTGTGCAGGGAGGCGGCCCGTTTCTGCTTAAAAGCGAAAATTTGCAACAGGCGGTTTTATTTTTACAAGCTTTTACTGCTACGATCGCCATTGTCGCCCTGATGTTGGCTGCTGCTGTCGCTGAACGCCAGCAAGCCCTGGTGGAAGTCCACCGCACGGCGGCTCTGTTGCGCGACGCTCACGCTAGTTTAGCTAACGCTCAGCGCATCGCTCAATTGGGGAATTGGGATTTAAATTGTGCCGCCGCCGCCACAACTACAAACTGTGCAGAATCCGCAGCACATCATATATCCAATATCGAATTGCGGTGGTCGGATGAACTTTATCGCCTCTTGGGTTTGGCTCCGGGAACTGTTAAACCAACACCATCCGTTTTTTTGCAGGCGGTACATCCAGATGATAGAGAATTGGTGGCGCGATCGCAATGTCAAGCGATATTTGAACGCAAACCCTATTGCATTAACTACCGAATTTTACTCGCCGACGGCTCCGAGCGCACTGTCTGCGAACAGTCGGCAATTAATTCTAACGTCATCGCCGCCACAGTCCAAGATGTTACCGATCGCCACCGCACAGAAGCGGCTTTGCGGGCATCCTCCCATCGCGATCGGCTCCTCTCAGAAATGGCCCTGCGAATTCGTCACTCCCTCGATCTCGAAGCAATTCTCAACACCACTGTTGCTGAAGTTCGGCAATTTTTCAAGGCTGACCGAGTTTTCATCGGTATTATGGACGGAGGCGGGGCAAATTTGGCTAGCCCGCTGCGCGGTAAAGTTGTTGCTGAGTCTGTCGCAGTGGAATGTCCTTCTCTTATAGGATGGGTGCTCGCTGACGAAAGTTTTATCGAAAAGCAGAAAGCTTTTTATGCTAACAACCTCGTCCGAGTAGTCTCCGATACTGCTACGGTGCAAGTCAGCAACATCATTGCCAAATTGTACAGCGACTATCAAATTCGGGCGACCTTAACTGTGCCGATCTTCCTCGGGGAAGAATTGTTCGGGATCTTGGCCGTCAACCAGTGTTCTGGGCCCCGCCAGTGGCAAGAATTTGAAATTGATTTGTTAGAAAAACTGGCTACCCAAGTCGCGATCGCCCTCTCTTCAGCCCAACTTTTGCAGCAAGTAAAAGATCTCAATGCCAACTTGGAATCTCAAGTGGAGGAACGCACCCGCCAATTGCAGCAAAAAATGCACGAACTGCAAGAAAGCAACCGCCTCAAAGATTTATTTTTGCACGCAGTTTCTCACAATCTCCGCACTCCAGTTATGGGAATGTTAATCCTGCTGAAAAATTTGCTCAACAAATCGGCCTGTGAGTCCCTACAGGATGTTCCGGTTTCGCGATCGATTTTGCAGCGCATAGTTCAGGCCAGCGAACACCAGTTGACTATGGTTAATTCCCTCCTCGACGCTCACGCTAGCGAGGTCAAAGGTATTGCTCTCAATACCGAACCGCTGCACTTGCCATCTTTGATTTCAGCAATTGTTGCAGATTTAGAACCGATGCTGGCCAAAAATCAAGCAACTTTGATTCAGGAAATCCCGGCTAATTTGCCGCTCGTAAATGCTGACAGCAAACACTTGCAGCGGGTGCTAGAAAATCTCCTAACCAATGCTATCAAGCACAATCATCCGGGAGTAAATATAACTTTTAAAGCCGAGGTAATAGAAGTAGAAAAAGCCCTAATTTTTGAAGGAAATTCACAGGTTTTTGCTTCCCCAAATACTGCCGTAGCCCGCTGTATCCCCAACCTCCCGAATGCTGCGGGCGATCGCGCGGGGATGTTCGACACCCCGAAAAATCAAGAAACCCGGGCCAAATTTCACCTCGACGGCAGTTGCCAACTGCCCCGCTATCAGGGTCAAATTGGCAATACAGGCGGCAAATTGCCCAAAGTCACCGTAAAAATGGTTCGCTGCACTGTAACAGACAATGGAGTGGGAATCAGTGCCAGACAGCGGGAAGCTCTGTTTGAACTTTACGTTCAAGACCCCCATAGCCGACAATTAACAGGGCTGGGTTTGGGGCTTTACCTCTCCAAGCAAATTATCAAAGCTCACGGCGGCTTCATCGGCGTCGAAAGCACTCCCGGAGGCGGCTCAACTTTCTGGTTTTCGCTACCAACTGTCAGTCGATTTTAGATTTTAGATTTTAGATTTACTTGACAGATGAATGTGGTACCAATTTTTTATGAGGCTGCACATATCTCGATCCCCTCTAACCCCCCTTGATAAGGGGGGGACAAGATTCTTCTCAAAGTCCCCCTTCTTAAGGGGGATTTAGGGGGATCGAGATATGTGTAACTTCACATTAAATTGGTATGGGAGGTTTAACTCTTAGTCTAAAATTTTGATTTCTCCACGACAACAGTCGGGCGCTTGTATCCGTTTGATATGATGTCCGATCGATTACCATAACAAAAACGGTTCGTAGTGTGGACTTTAGTCCGCTCTTTTTGCGGACTAAAGTCCACACTACGAACCTATTTTATCGCGGTCAATCGACTGGACATCATAGGAGGGCTGATTTAACTCAGACAATCGCTATTAACCCAATTATTAAATCTTCAATTCTTCAATTATTCAGTCTTCAATTCTTCAATCCAAAATCCAAAATCCAAAATCCAAAATCCAAAATCTAAAATCCAAAATCTAAAATCTAAAATCCTATGTTCTATCCTGGCCATAAAAAATCAGTTCAGGCGTTAACGGTTTACGAGGTGTGGCGCGATCGCTTCCTGGGCGATCGGCTGAGCCCTGCTGTCCGAATTGCCATCTTTTTTGCCTTCACAATAATTGTCTATCTTCTGGGCGAAGCAATCTTCGCTCCCCGGGAATTTAAAATTGTTTATTTGTACACTAGCGCTGCTGTACAATTTGGCTTGCTGACTTGTTTAATGTTGCAAAAAACCTCGATCGGTAAGCGCTATCCCGGTTTACTATTTTTGGGTTTTTCGTGGTCGTTAACAGTCGTCGTACAGATTGGGTTGGCCGCCGCAAAAGTCGGAGACTTACCGATTTTAACCTGGAGTTTAGCGTTTCTCACCCAAGCTACGCTGATGCCCGTCCGCTGGCGCCTGCACCTGATTTCTCAACTCGGTGTTTTGTTTTGCCACGTCGGCATAAATTTAATTTTAAATCTAAGTTTGGCTAAATATACTGCTTTTAGGCTGAGCGGGTTTTACTTGTATTTATTTTGGTTTTGTTTGATCTGCGATTTATCAGTTTATTGGTACGAATGCTTGCAGCGGAAAGAGTTTACTACCAGGCGCGAGTTGGAATCTGCTTACCAGCAGTTGGAAGTGGCGGAGGCGAAGTACCGCAGCATTTTTGAGAATGCTGGCGAGGGAATTTTTCAAAGCACTCCCGAGGGGCGCTATATTACTGCAAATCCAGCTTTGGCGCGGATTTACGGCTACGATTCCCCGGAAGCAGTGACGGCAAAGTTTACTGATATTGAGCGACAGTTGTACGTAGATCCGACACGCAGAAATCAGTTTTTGCGATCGATCGAGCAAAGCAACACAGTCTCGGATTTTGAGTCGCAAATTTATCGCTCAGACGGCAGTATTGTCTGGATTTCAGAGAAAGCGCGGGCGGTACGGGATAGCAGCGGCTCCGTGCTTTATTATGAGGGTTTAATTGAGGATATCACGCAGCGCAAACAGGCCCAAGAATCGCAGCGGTTGTTTATTCACGCTCTTTCTCACGACTTGCGAAATCCGGTAGCGGGAATGTTAATGGTGCTGAAAAGTTGGCAGACAAAAAAGGGGGAATCCATCGCCATTCCCCGTTCTGTTTTGGAGCGGATGATTCAAGGTAGCGAGCAGCAATTGCGGTTGATAAATTCGCTATTGGAAGTTCACGCCGGGGAATTGCGCGGTTTGGTTCTGCACTGCAATGGGGTAGATTTGAGAGCGCTAGTCAAAGCGGCGGCGGCAGATTTGGAGCCTTTAATCAATGAGGCTCAAGCTACTTTTACAAATTTAGTACCAGATGATTTGCCCGCAGTGAATGCTGACTATACTCAGTTGTGGCGCGTTTTTTCTAATTTAATTTCCAATGCTTTGAAACACAATTTTTCCGGACTAAAATTAAAAATTTCAGCTCGAGTAATTACTGCGGAAAATATTATAAATTCCATCACAGGCAAACAAAATATAAAAAAAATCCCAATTACCAATTCCCAATTACCAATTACCAATTACCCAAATAGTATGATTTACTGTAGCGTTGAAGATGACGGAGTGGGAATATTGCCGGAACAGTGCGAACATCTGTTTGACCTTTATGTTAGGGGCAATCAATCCCGACACTCCGTCGGTTTGGGTTTGGGTCTATATCTTTGCCGGCAAATTATTGGCGCTCACGGCGGGGAAATTGGGGTAATTAGCAGTCCGGGTGCTGGGGCAATTTTTTGGTTTACTTTGCCCTTGGCTGAAAATTCTCGGTGAGTTTTTTGTATGCTTAACTACATTTTATCAGGTTTTCCCGCCACAGGTGGCGCCAGACCGGGTGAAGCAAAATTAATCTCTAGAAGTATTGATATTAATTTTAAATAGTGCTAGAATCACTAAAATATTTTCTAGGTTTTTTTCCTAGCTTCAGATTTTCTTGAGAAACAGCACTTAATCTAGAGAATATTTAAAACTAGATAACAGACCTGCAATTTATGTTTGTTGAGAACAGCTCAGAAAATACAGGTAAAGACGATGCAGCTAAGTACGACTCAGCCAAATATAACGAGCGGTCGTTCTCAACTTTAATCCGGGCTATCCGTCTTTCTCAAGGTTACTTTTCTTTCGTTTTAGTCCACTGCAACTCCCTGGCCTTGCGGCAGCAAATAGTCGATCGCCTCCAAGCAACTTGTGTCCCGAAACCGCAGCAACTGTTTGTGCCAAAATCGGCGACAACTCTCTACACGACAATCTCCGCAGAAGTAGACGGCGAAAAGCCTCCAGCTTTAATGATCCTCGGTTTGGAGTCAGTGGAGTCGATCGATCGATTGCTGACTTCCACCAACCTAGTATGCAGCGAATTCAGCAAAAAATTTGCCTTTCCCGTGGTTTTTTGGGTGACAGATGAACTTCTCAGAAAAATCATTCGCACCGCCCCAGACTTATACAATCGGATGACAACAATTAGATTCATCAGTCAGTAGTCAGTGGTCATGGGGCATGGGGCATGGGGCATAGGGCATGGGCCCGCGCAGGTCCTTGGTCAACTGCGACCGAGAATTAGCACATTCTTAATTGCTGAAACGCTTAATCTTCTTCCTTCTTCCTTCTTCCTTCTTACTTCTTCCTTCTTCCTTCTTCCTTCTTCCTTCTTCCTTCTTCCTTCTTCCTTCTTATATAAATTCCGCTTCCCAAATCCCGACTAATTCCTGCGCCGCCTCAGTACCCTCAGCCGGAAAATCCGGCAAAAAGTCTTTATCCGCCGCCACCTCATAGGGCCCTTCCTTGAACTCCAAAATCGCGGTATCCGCAGCCAAAGCAACCAGCGTGTGAATAGTTCCCTCTGGAAGTTCCACAGCGCGGGTGGGCCCGATAGCGCTAACTCGGAACGATCGCAAAATTTGACCGTCTTCGTTCAAAATCAGAATACCCACTTCTCCTTGAATCACCACAAAAAACTCAAAACCGTTAACCTCGGGCGGGCGCAGGTGCCGGTGAGGGCGCACGTAAGTACCCATTTGCAGCACGTTGACAAACCGCTGCACCTTTTCTGACAAATCGTGGAAATTGTAGTTTTGTCGCCTGCGGGGATTGCTGCGAGAGGAAGCTGCAACTTCGTCTAGCAATTCTTGAGTCAAACACTTAATCGGAGAAAGCTGCACAACAGATATCCTGTATTTAATAGTTTTTGAACAAATCGGCTAGGCTGAGATCATCTTTACCAGCATTTCTTGGCATATGAAAATCGCAAATCAGGTGCTTATCACTAAGGCAATGCGTTTGTCAAGTATTTTTAGAACAAGTATTAGCCCGATCGCCCTTTTGACTATTCTACTCTGCGGCAGTGCCGTTTGTGCATCCCAAGCGAGGGCTGCTACCGTGTTAATTCAGCAGGAATTGCCCCAGCAGCAACTAAAAGACGAAATTCGCGATCGAGTTCAAGAAGAAGTTGACATTGCTTTTGGGCGCACGGCCCTGCTGCTGAATGGGTTGGTAATTGCCTTAACTTTGTTTCCGACAGCAGCCGGAGTCGCTGTTTGGTTTTTGTTAAACAAATTGTCCAAGCAGACAACAATTGCTCGCCAAGAAATCGAAAGTCTCCACTACGATACCATCTCTCAATTAAAACTATTAATTTCGGATGCTGAAAGTATCTTAGGTGAAATTCAATACCAAAATCACCCAGCCGATGTAGAAACAGATTTGTTATTACCGGATGCCCAAATTCAAGAATTTGCTCCGGTCAACTACGGCAATTATCAACAGTTATTGACGGCGGCCGACTATGCCAAACAGGGAGATGCTTGTTTCTTTGAAAACCGCTACGAAGATGCGATCGCAGCTTACAATCAAGCCCTGCAAATTCAGCCGGATTTAGCGGATACTTGGAACAATCGAGGAGTTGTGCTGACTCGAATGCAGCGGTATCCAGAGGCGATCGCATCCTACGAACAGGCTACCACACTTCGCCCGACCTATCCAGATGCTTGGAACAACCGAGGTGTGGTATTGTTGGAGTTGGAGAAGTACCCGGAGGCGATCGGCTGTTACGAACAAGCCATCCAAGCCAAACCAGATTATGCCGACGCTTGGAACAACCGAGGCGTTGCTTTTTCCAAAATGCAGGAGTACGAACAAGCAGTAATTTCGTACAATCAAGCTCTACAAGTCAAAAATGATTATACTGACGCTTGGAACAATCGAGGCGTGGCACTGTCCAAATTGCAAAAGTACGAAGCGGCGATCGAGTCCTACGACAATGCTGCTAAAATTCGACCTGACTTTTACAGAATATGGTACAATAAAGCCCGATGTTATGCGCTTCAAGGTAAAATTGATTTAGCAATTGAAAATTTAAAGCGCGCCCTGAATCTCAATCCTAATTTGTGCAAAGAGTTGGCAAAAAATGAAGCTGATTTAGAGAATATTCGCGAACACGATGCCTTTAAGCAGTTGATAGGTTAATCCATGAGAAATGGGGGCGGGTATTTAGAAACCGGGTTTCTACGAATATTTTCAGTGAAGTACGAAAAATAAGGGAAGAAACCCGGTTTCTGAGATTAGCGTACACCCAGACTTTGTAAGTAGCG
>RDYN01000194.1 GCA_004293365.1 Oscillatoriales cyanobacterium
AAGTTACACAAATTTGGTATTTTTGAACCAACACTCAATGGAACTGCTGCTCGCTCCAACCCTTAATTAATTTACGAATGATTTGCGATCGCTATATATTGCCTTACAGATTTTTTTCTGCTCACTTTTTCAGTGCCATTGGACTTAAGTCCGCACTACGAACTGCAGAATAAGAGCGGACTTAAGTCCGCAGAATAAGAGCGGACTTAAGTCCGCACTACGAACTGCAGAATAAGAGCGGACTTAAGTCCGCACTACGAACTGTTTTTATTATGTATGGCGATCGATTGGAAATAATATAAGACGTTGATGTGAATAATGGCGGGGATGGGCGGGTTTATGAGATTGTGTGTAGGTTTCATAGATAGTTTGTGAAGCCGCCCCTACAGAATTTTTGGATGTTTATTGGACACCAATAAACTTGTGAGTTTGCAAAGACAACCGGTAAGTCGGATGCTGTTTCAGCAACTCCAAAATAATCGGAATCGCCCGATCGTGCTTTTCCCACTCCGGCTGCAAATATACACGAGTATTCACATTTTCAGCCAAATATTTTCTATAAAAATCTACTTCTTCGCCAGTGCTAACCACCAACTTAATCTCATTAGCTCTAGTCCAAAATATCTCTTGCACGGGATATTGAGGATTGACGTGTTGCTTAGGAGAAAGAGTAATCCAAGCCAGCGGCGAAACATCCTGCCAGTAAGCGCCCGAAGTTTCAATACTCACCTGCTTGTCAGTTGCTAACAAAGCTTGAACTAACTCCGGCAAATTCTGGTGGATGAAAGGTTCGCCGCCAGTAATGACAACTCTCGGAGACTGCAATTGAGCGAGCAATTGTGCGATCGACTGCGGCACCGACGGCAAACCTTTGCCACCATTGGAGTAGCCTGTATCGCACCAAGGACACCGCACGGGACAACCGGCCAATCTGATAAAATCAACTAAAGTACCAGTCCAGTAGCCTTCGCCTTGAACCGTACACTGAAAAGTTTCGTGAATCGGCAATTTTATTTGTAAATTAGACACTATAATTTTCGCCTCAAACCAATTTATTAGGTTGTTTAAATATAGTTATAACTTACGCATAAATATCACACAAACCGGGTTTTTTCGCCTGTTCAAGGGGTGTAACGAAGTATTTCTCCAAAAAACCCGGTTTCTGACTACCCGTGCGTAAATCCTATTTTTAATTCTGTTCTTCCGGTTCCATCATAGTCGCCCAGCGGCGTTTCAGCGCCAAAGTCAGTCCGTCACCAATGGGAACAACACTGAGTGTTATTCTCGGATCGTTACGCAACTTGTCGTTGAAAGTGCGAAGGGCGAGGGTGCTTGTGTCTTGTACTTGAGGATCGGCAACTCGTCCAGACCACAGAACGTTGTCAATTACAATTAAACCGCCATTCCGCACCAGTTGGAGCGATCGCTCAAAATAAGCCTCATAATTTTCTTTATCGGCGTCGATGAAGGCAAAATCAAAGGTTCCGGCTTGTCCCTCGGCTATGAGTTTGTCGAGAGTATTAATTGCGGGGCCCAACTGCAAAGAAATTTTGTTAGCCACACCCGCAGCTTCCCAATAGCGTCGCGCGATCGAAGTATATTCCTCGCTGACATCGCAAGCAATAATTTTACCGTTAGAAGGCAGCGCTAAAGCTACGCACAGCGAGCTATAACCAGTAAAAACCCCAATTTCTAAGGTTTTTGTCGCTCCCATAAGCTGCACCAGCATCTCCATAAACTGACCTTGTTCGGGAGCTATTTGCATCATACCCATGGGATGCTTAGCAGTTTCTTCCCGCAGTGAAGCGAGAATATCTGGTTCCCGCAGAGAAATAGATAACAGATAATCGTAAAGTTGATTTTCTAGGCCAAGAGTTGAGTTCGCCATCGGTTTGTCCTTGCTGCTGACTTTTGATTTTACGTGATATGACGTGCAGTTATTGGAAATTGCAGACGGTAGAGTTAATTTTGGCACCTATTTTGCTGTCGTTTCTCTCAGGGTAAGAGTATCGCCGTCTCGGTTGCAAGAAGCTGGTAACTTGCTCTCACGGGCGATCGACCTTCCAATCAGTTTATCTCAGCTATAGGTGATTTGTCGCCCTGGAAAAGAAAAGAGAACAAAAGGATGGTTTTGACATTGCTGCGTTCCTCGCACTGCGTAACACCGTGAGTAATGCCAGCTTAACAAAAGAATCTAACCGCCGGCAAGCTGCCAACCATATACAATCAGTTATTCTGAATCTCAACTCTCCAACTTGTACGATCGCGATTTATCAGTCAGCGCAGCCTTTCATGAAGTCGAACAATCTCAAATATCAAATAATATCATTTGGGGATAATATGACTTAATTGTGACAAATAATTGCCAAAAAATAATTATTTATGACTAACGCACGACTCACAAAAAGTTTGATGTAATTCTTATTAATGGGTTACAGCCTGTGTATCTTTCCGAAACTAAACAGGCGCGTGGCAATACTTCGATTCGGGATTACTACTAATAATTAATAAGTTTGTTAAGCTGGGACATTTTCTTAACTGTCACAGTTGATTTATCCCTACCGCAACCATTTACCCACAATCAAAACAACATTCTCCTCTTGAAGCAGAGCAAGTATTTTGTTTGGTGGCTAAACCTGGTTTCGTGCAACCTTTGCCCTGGAGTGTTACTAATCACTAACGAGCCGGGAGCGCTCTGACAATTTCTTAACTGTCACAGTTGATTGCTCGACACCTAAACAACTTACCCACAATCAAAATAACATTTCGCAAAGGCAATCAATATGTATTACTCTTTTGCAGGTTTCGGTGCTGGTACTGGCCTATTGTTACTGTTAATTTTTGCTATTTTACAATGGCTGCACGTCCCCGCCGGCAGTTTTATAGATTGGGTAATTGCTATTGCTATTTTTGAATGGCTGTTGCTGATAGTTACAGTTCCTTGGAATATCCATTTTGAAGCTAAGGAAGTTTTAGCGCAAGGCGCAGAATCTACTAAAAAAAATATTGCTGTCGATCGCGAACAACTCAAATACGTTACTGTATTAGCTAGCCGATCGCTCTTTGTGGCGATCGCCCTTCACCTGGTTAGCGCGATCGCACTTTACGCCCTAGCCGCCGCTGGAATTAGTGCTGTTGGCTATCTCAGTTCCGGTGCAGCACTGCTTTTAACTGTACTGCGTCCAGCTATCCGAGCTTATCAGTATTTAGCCCAGCGCCTGACAAGCATCCGCAGCGAATTTTTCCACCCCCGCGAAGATATTGTCGAGCTCCGCAACCGCTTTGCAGAATTAGAATCTACAGTCAGAAATTTGGCTGCTCAATTAAATTCAGACGATGAAACTTCTTGGGCTGCTATCCAAGAGCGCCAGCAACGGGCTACCAGGATAGAATTAACTACTTTAGGGCTTGCCGAAAAAGCCTAAAACCTTTACAGAGAAAGACTTTGACTGGTTTGAACGCTCCGCGTGTGCAAGCTTATGAGCTAAAATCTGTCCAA
>RDYN01000071.1 GCA_004293365.1 Oscillatoriales cyanobacterium
AAAAGCCTCAAATGATTGCAGAGCAATTATTTGAGGTTTTGAGAATTCTGAATTCTTTTGAAATTAAATCCGATCGAATATCTGCGGAATGTGGGATCGAACTTGGCATTCGCTATTTTGACACGGCGGCCGACTACGGGCCCAGCGAAGAAAACTTAGGCAAAGTTTTGCCAAAATATCGATCGCGCCTGTTCTTGGCCACAAAAACAGCAGCTAGAGACAGAGATGGCGCCTGGAGAGACTTAGAACGATCGCTCAAAAGATTGAAAACCGATCGCCTCGACTTGTGGCAACTCCACCACGTCTCATTTCAAAACGAATTAGACCAGATTTTTAGTGCCAAAGGAGCAATAAAGGCAATCGAAGAAGCCAAACAGCAAAAAATAATTCGTTTTTCCGGCATCACCGGACACCACGAACCCGCTATTATTGTCGCAGGCTTGCAGCGCTATGCTTTCGATACAACATTAATCTCTCTCAACGCTGCCGAAAAACACCACCCGCGATCGTTTGTTACCAGCGCCTTACCCGTCGCCAAAGCCAAAAACATCGGCGTAATTGCCATGAAAATACCAGCTTACGGCAAATTATTTCAGAACGGTGTTTTAGATGGAATGCACCAAGCAATGGGCTATACGCTTTCACTCTCCGGCGTGCACTGCTGCGTCATCGCCGCCGACTCAGTAAAGCAACTCGAAGAAAACTTGAAAGTTGCCCAAGCATTCAAACCCCTGAACAAAACAGAAATGGCAGCAATTGAACAACGCACTGCCGCCGCTTGGCAAGAAAATACATTTTTCCGACAGTGGACTTAAAATCCTAAATCCTTTTTTTCATCTGTGTTGATTGTGCCGCGCGCCTCCCGCCCGTGAATCCTAAATCAAATAGGTTTGTAGTGAGGACTTTAGTCCGCATCAATTTCTGCGGACTAAAGTCCTCACTACAAACCTTTAAAGGCGACCAAGTATGTCGCCTTATTTATTATCATGAAAAATGCAATTTGTCAACAGCAAATAGCGACTATTTTTTCCGTTTAGCGTTATCTAACCGCCTGCGATCGCGCCACTCAACCGCTGTCAAATAGGCGACTCCGCCAGTTACAGTCAGCAACAGCACAAAGGCTACCAAAACCAGCAAATTAGCAATCGAAAATTCCACAACCCCTCCTGCTTGTCTTATACTTGAGATTATGTGCGATCGCACAAACGCAATAAAAAAGGTTTGTAGTCAGGACTTTAGTCCTCATAAAACTCTGCGGACTAAAGTCCTCACTACAAACCTCTTTGTAGTCAGGACTTTAGTCCTCATAAAACTCTGCGCACTACAAACCTCTTTGTAGTCAGGACTTTAGTCCTCATAAAACTCTGCGGACTAAAGTCCTCACTACAAACCTGATAACGGTTATTGTACCGGACGTGCTCTGAATTAGGCGAGTGGGAGAGGATGAGGTAAGAAAAATCTTCCCTCTTCCCTCTTCCTTCTTCCTTCTTCCTTCTTCCTTCTTCCCTCTTCCTTCTTCCTTAAAACAACTCTTCCAAAATTGTAAACCGGACATGATTAATGGCCAGACTTCCCACGGAAACATCCTCCTTCTTCAAAGGAAGACCCCCGCTGGTGAGACTTTGGAAGCGAATTCCCTTGCCAATTTCCACGTGATACCAAGCTAAACCCATAAAAAACCGCAAAGGATAAGGGCCTCTGTCTTGAATGTCATCAGGATTAGATTCCATCGGTACCCAACCAAAACCGGGAATGTAAAACTCCAGCCAAACGTGATTGAAATCGGGTTCCAGCGGCACACCTTTTCTGTCAGCAAAAGCCGGACACTTGTAGCGCCCAATTGTGCGACAAGCAATCCCGTTCAATCTTGCCAAGGCCAACAACAAACCCACGTACTCGCCGCAAGAACCGACGCCGCGACGCAGTACAATATCGGGAGTGTCAATGTGAGGTCTAATTCCGTAAGAAAGTTGGTCGTAAACAAAATTGCGAATGCTCAGTAACTTCCTCAAAATGTTAGTTTCTGTGCCGATGGATGCCGCCGCAGCCGATCGCACAATCTCCGTATCCATCGCCAAATTATCATTGTCCACCAAATACTTAGCTGCAAACTCCGGCGATAGCGGCGGATTTTTTTCTACATCCCGAGGTGACAACTGATACTTAATCGATCGCACTTCTAACAATGCCTTCCAGCCAAAAATTCGCCGTTCCCCCTTCAGTAGGCGATCGAACTTAAACACCGCCACTCGTTCCCCTTCCTGAATTTCCTCAGTAAAAGGCATTCCAATCGGCGTAATTTTCCTCACTTTTTGCCGGTGAGTGTCCGAAGGTAAAGCAATCCGCCACTCCAATTTATCGATTTCTACCTCATCCAGAGGAGACAGTTCCTCCACATAGGACATTTCCATCAAAAAACCGTTTGACAGAGCGTAGCGTTCGGCTTCATTGTAGTGAAAAGATAAAGGGTGAACAAAAGTGCGATCGCGCTTCGTCAACTGAAAAGGATCTTCCGAATTCGGATCGTCCCGGATATACAGTTCATCCCCGGCATAAGCCACGTACAGAACATCTTCGCCCGTCTGAGCATCCTTGTGAAAAGCCAAACCAGAAGGCCACTCAAAGGGAGTCAAAACGCTAAATTTAATCTCCCCAGTTGCCCGTTCCAAACAGTAAACAGTTTGCTCAGTCTTGTCGCAAACCCAAAGTTCCTCATCCCGGACAGTGATATTTTCTATGCCAATACCCGGAGCGTAAAACCGAGTAATTTCCCGACCAGTTTTTACATCAAAAACCAGAATATAGCCCAATCTCTGGCAAGTCACATACAGCGTAGATTTCCAAACAGCAATCCCGTCAGCGGGATAATAAAGGGAAACAAAATGTTCCGGTTTGAGTTCAGCGATTGCCCCATCCCGAATTGCGCCCGGACAGCAACAAATATCCTCATCTCGGGAAAACCAGAGAGTATCTTCCCAAATCGCCAGCCCGGTTGCGCCCGCAAACTTAGCCGTTTGATGAGGATTTAAAACAGTGGTGTTGTCCGTTTCTCGATCGATCTCCAATAGCAGCCCTTCGGTGCGATCGACCGCGAACAACCTATTTCCTAAAAAAGCAATGCCGTGCAGTGCCAAGACTCCGATCGGTCTTACCATCCGCAGCCCCGAAGGCTGTTTGTCCGAGAGAACAGGTGAGTCGAGATTCATGCTAAATTTTTTTGCCGCTATTGTACAGAAAACCTGATTTGTTACTTGTAGCCGATCGCGTAAGACTCCTCAGCAAAATTGCCGAGGTTCCTGATATCCTGGACTGACGCATCAACCGATTTTTTTACGAAAAGACGCTTTTTAGCCTGCGGTCAGAGTAAAAAAAACCGGAATATTAGTCTTTCTCAAAATTGGGTTTGACAAGCTCAACCCAACCTGCTGCCGTGCAGGCAAGTAAGTATAACTACTAAGCTAGCACTGAAAAACGCGACACAGAATTCCATCTCGGTCAGAAGGACCAAACTAATCGTATCTGTTGGAAGATATAAATTAAGTACAACAGATTACTAGATCCGTCATAACCTTGGGTAGAATAAAATCGTGCGATCAAGTTCCTAGGTTCATTAGAAGGCAGGTTCGTCATGGCTTGGAAGTCTGCTCTAAACATCGGTGCTCTTTCCTTAATTCTGTCTTTAGAGGGAGTTGGCGTTGGTAGTTTAATACCAGGTCTTGCTCTCAACAGCCCCGGTAACAATGTTCACCGCCCCTCAAAACCGCAGCTACCGCTCAACTGGCAAACAGTTCAACCCCCGGAACTAAGCGGAAGCAGACCGAACAGCCAGCAATTGGGAGGCACGTGGAATAACTTTCAACCGCCGGAGCAGGGAGTACCCGGAAGGCGGGAAGGGGGAGGAACCCGCGGCTTAGAATGCACTGCCACAAATGCCTTAACTGCTTTGATTCCCCAATCAACTATGGGGCAAACAATATCAGCAAAGCCGACATTTTTCTACTACGTTCCCGTAGCCATCGACAAAACAGTTCAGTTTGAGTTAGCAGACGAAAGCGACAAAACAGTATACAAAAAAAGTTTTCGGATGGTAACGAGCCGTCCTGGTATCGTTAGCATCAACCTCGGCTCCGACGGCAACTCGCCAGCCCTGGAAGTTGGCAAAAACTATCAATGGTACTTTACTATCAAATGCAACCCAAAAAACTATAGAGATGAGGTTCTCGTTTCGGGGTGGATAAACCGCATCGCAGTGGCCCCAACCTTGAAAACAGAGTTGGATCGATCGCCCGACAGTCGCGCCAAGCTCAGCATCTTCGGCAAACAAGCTCTCTGGTACGAGTACCTCGAAACTCTAGCTAAATTGCGGAGTGAGTCTCCCGGCGATGACACTTTAGCCATCAAGTGGTCAGAAGTGTTGAGTGCAGTCGAACTCGGCAAAATCGCCCAAGAACCATTAGTCCCTAGTGAGTTAAAACCGATCGCCAAAAAATAATTCCATATTAGTTTCCCCCAAAAATGTAACGTTAGACCCAGGGTCCAAACCCCGATCGAGCAATCCTCGGATCTGAGTCTGAAAAGAACGCGACCCCTTGTATTGCTATAATCCTTGTAGGGTAAGGATTTCAGGTTTTCCAGTCCTGGAAAATCAATGAGGGTTGCTACAGTCATAAGTCATTGCCAATTCTCAAATCTCAAGTGGAAAATCTCAAATGGTGCGATCGCCCTATTGGGCAGCGCCACATATGATTTATGTGGCGTTGCAGATTTTTTTGGGCGATCGTCCTGCATAAATTAAAATTTTTGTGCTAACGAGCATCACGGTCTCCTTGTCTCTAGAAAGCCGGACTATTGAAAATTTTATGGTCAAATTCCGCCCGATAGTAAATGGTAAACTTGCATAGTGCAAGCAGCAGGCAAACTTATTTTACAAAAAATATTAATTATGCGCCCGAGAGCAAATATTGCAATATTTCGGTTGGGGATTTCACTTCTAACTGCGCTCCCCATTGCTTGCTTTGATGCCCATCAAGCTATATCCCAAACGGACGATATTTATCAGTTGCCCGCCGCCGCTGACAACTTAGCAGATCCGGGCAACGGAGTATTAGCGCTGCAAAAACTCGAAATCAAGCAGGATGAAACTGCAACTAACTTAAATCAACTGCCGGATTTTGCCGAAAACAACCCTCTTGACAATCAGGTCGATCGCTGTTCCACAATTAATGAAACGGGTTGTGATGCCCACCCGGAAACCGAAGCACAAAATCTAGTTGACAGCGAACCGAAATTGCCAAACCAGCTACACAGCAATGTTTTAGCCCAAAACCCACAAACTCCGCTTCCAAACCTGCCCGCTCCACCGACTCAGCCAGATCCAAATCGCGATCGATTTTTGCAACCCGCTCCCCAGCCTTCCCCACAACCTCCTGAAGTACCTCAACCAGTTGCGCCGGAGCGCCCGTCGCCAGTGCCCCTGCCACTGCCGAATCAGGTAATTGAGGTGCAGAAAATTCAAGTAGTTGGCAGCACAATTTTAAGCCCTGACGAAATTAATGCCTTAGTCAAACCGTTAGAGGGCCGTTCTGCCACGCTAGAACAGCTCAAACAAATCGCCGACAAAATCACCGAAATTTACCTCAATCGCGGCTACATCACTTCGAGAGCCGTCTTGCCGCCCCAAACTATCACCGCAGGAGCAGTCAAAATTCAAGTTATCGAAGGCAAGCTGACCAAAATAGAGGTAGAAGGAGCTAAAAGATTGCATCCAAGTTACATCCGCAGCCGGATTCGACTCGGTGCCCGAATGCCTTTAAGTACAGCTTCATTAGAAAACCAACTCCGGCTGCTGCGAGTCGATCCTTTATTTGACAATGTAGAAGCCAGCCTGCGGGCTGGGGATAATGAAGGAGAGAGCATTCTGATCGTCAGAGTTACGGAAGCTAATCCATTTCAATCTAGTTTCAGCATTGACAATTATTCGCCTCCCAGCGTCGGTTCTGAAAGATTGGGTGTTAGTTTGCGGCACCGCAATCTCACAGGAAATGGCGATGAACTTGCGGGTGCTTATTATCGATCGCTCGGCGATTCAGATGTCTTCGATTTCAGCTATCGCTTGCCGCTAAATGCGATGAACGGCACGTTGCAATTGAGGGCGGCGCCTAACCGTAACAGTATAGTACAAGAACCTTTTGATGCTTTTGACATTTCGGGAAAATCGCATTTATTTGAAGTTAGTTACCGCCAGCCGCTGCGGAGAACGCCGATCGAAGAATTTGCCGTATCTGCCGGTCTTACTTATCAGAAAGGCAGAACTTTTGTCGCCGGTGTACCGACTCCATTTGGCTTTGGCCCTGACTCCAATGGTGTCACGACTACCACTGCGATTAAGCTGGGACAGGACTACATTCGGCGCGATCCTCAGGGTGCTTGGGCTTTGCGATCGCAATTTACGATCGGCACAAGCTTGTTTGATGCTACTCAAAATGAAGGTTCTGTCCCTGACGGACAATTTTTGAGTTGGCTGGGTCAAGTGCAGCGAGTACAGCGATTAAATGATAAACATTTATTAATTTTGCAATCAGACTTACAACTTTCTGCTAATAGTTTGTTACCTTCGCAGCAATTTGTAATTGGCGGCGGGCAATCTCTGCGCGGCTACCGCCAAAATGTGCGTTCTGGCGATAACGGCTTCCGACTGTCGATCGAGGATCGGATTACTTTGCAGCGGGATGCTTCGGGAAATCCCAAACTTCAATTAGCTCCTTTTTTGGATGCGGGTACGGTATGGAACGTTGCGAACAATCCTAATAAATTAACCAATCAGACATTTTTAGCAGGTATGGGTTTGGGAATAATCTGGGAACCGATACGGCGGGTGAACTTGCGTGTAGATTATGCTTTTCCTTTGGTGAGAATTACCGATAAAGGCGACAATCTTCAAGATAAGGGCATTTACTTCAACCTAATTTATACACCCTGATCGGATGGGGAGAAGGGGAGAGTGGGAGAGTGAGAGAGTGGGAGAGTGTCAGATGAAGAAAATATTTCATTCAACATCTGACTAATGACTAATGACTAATGACTTCTTGATTTGATATTAATCGCCGACTTCCCCAACAACCTCGGCAGCAGCCTGAGTTTCGAGCCAGAGTCCGAGCAACAACCGCTCCGCCCGATCGCTCAAAACAGTCGCAAACACCCCCTGAGCGCCCTCAGACGCATCAGAAATCCACGTACCGCGCAGAGTCACCTCGACAAAATCAGCATCAGCAACACAAAGGTCGATCGAATCGGTATCATCTCGGCGCGCCTCAGATTCCAACAGAGACAGCGCCGGCAAATTCGCGGGCAGCAAAAATGCCGCAGTGCTCGGTTCGACGCTGATGCTTTGACCAACTCGCATAGCCAGCACAACTCGCAGCGCCACTAACTGTTCGGGAGATTGAGCCAAACGCTCCAGGTTAAAGCCCGTTTCAGTGTAAGTCAACTTCAGCATATTGACAGCCTTAAATTTGGAATTGAAAATTGAAAATTGGGAATTGGGAATTGGGCATTGGGAATCGGGAATTGGGAATCGGGAATTGGGAATTGGGAATTGGGAATTGGGAATTGGGAATTGGTCAAATAGGGAATTGGTCAAATAGGGAATTGGTTATTAGAAAAACCACTAACTATTACCCATGCCCCATGCCCCATGCCCTATTCCCCATGCCCCATTCCCCATGCCCCATTCCCTATTCCCCAATTTGGTATTCGTGCCAAAACATTTCGGCAAAAGCAACAGTGGGGTGAATGGGAGCCTTCGGCTTGGTTCGCAGAGACATTCCAGCTTCTATGGGAGTTCTGTCGCCCTTGCGAGAGTTGCACCGTTCGCAAGCAGTCACCACGTTGTCCCAAGTATGCGTCCCGCCCTTCGATCGGGGCATCACGTGATCCAGCGTCAAATGCCGGTTGTTGCCACAGTATTGGCAAGCATGGGCATCTCGGCGCAGAACTTCTCGCCGATTGACCGGCGGCACTTTCCACAGCCGTTCCCTGTTGCCAAAAGTCAAGCGGATTTGTTCGGGTACGTGGATGCTGGTGCTGGGCGATCGCACTAGATAGCCATTGCCGATGCTAAAATCCAGAGGTTCAGCCTTGCCCGTTACCAAAAGTACGATCGCCCGTTTGATGTTGACACGGCTCATCGGTAGGTAATTTTGAGAAAATACCACAACAGATTGCCTCAATACATCAGTTACTACGGTCACGGCTTGCTCCTCCTCATTTGGATTTTAGATTTGAGATTTTAGATTTGAGATTTGAGATTTGGAATGCTTCCCAGCATTGGCTACATCTAGTTTTTGCGAGTTCCCCAAGCCTTGCCAAATTGCTCCAATCTCCAATCAAATGCCCCCGCTTCTCTTACGAGTGAAGCGGGGGCTAGAAAAACTGCTTTCATGCAAATTTTCATCTTATGTTGGTACAGTCGTTAGCTGTACCTCCCGCTTCGCCTATCTTTATGGTGTGGCCGTGCCACTCCCAGACCGTCCCGGTCTACCTCGTTGTAATTAATTTCTGAAATTAGTCCTAATCCACTATAACCGGGTTTAATTGGGCTTGTCCCAGCCCACGAGGTCGCTGTAGGGGTTAGCAAACCTGTCATAAAGACTTGCCGTGAGGACTCAGCGCGACCCCTGGGGCGATCGCACTTGAGTTGATAAGTAGAGTAGGTGGGGAAAAATTTCACAGTAGGCAGAAAGTGATCTGAGACCTTTAAATCTAGCTTTAAACATACTACACTGATATTACAGATATGTCCACCCGTCACGGAGAAAAATTATGCATACCCTACCTAGAACCTCAACCACCGAAATGGAAGTCACCAGCATTCGATTGGAAAGAGAGCTCAAGGAGAGACTCAAAGAGCTCGCTGGCAATCAAGGCTATCAAGCTTTGATTCGAGATTTGCTCTGGAATTACGTCCAGCAGAAGTCTGGAGAGTATCGTCAGATGTTTTGTCGATCGGATATTCGAGCCAGCATTAATGCCACAGCACAGCAGGAGGAACGCTGCGCCCTTACAGGAGAGTTGATTCGAGTTAATGAGCCGATGTTATTAGGCCTGACGATGCACGGCGAAATGGTGCCGCTGAGTATGGGGAGTATGGGGAGTATGGCTGGATAAACCAGTCTAGCGAGAATTTTTGAGAGCGATCGGCCTGGGGTGAGAACCCCAGGCGCTGAAGATAAAATCCCGAAGCATTTCCAAGATATCTATTTTAACTAACCGCGTTGGCGTAGCCTGCGCGTAGCGCTTAGACGCGAAGTGCGCGAAGGAAGATCGAAGAAGGAAGAGGCGCCCGAAGAGTGCTAAACTTTCCATCGGGTGTGCCGAAAGACGATCGTAAGTTTGATGGAAAAGATGAAGGTAATGCTGAAAAACCGCTACTTGACTGCTGTAAGTTCGATCGGCCTTCTCGCAATTATCACCGGATGCGCCGCTACCGAATCGCCCCAACTTGCAACTCCCTCTCCTGTAGCCGAATCTTCCCCGCCGCCAGTTAAACCAAATCAGCCGTTAACAGTCTCTGTCAACAATCCCGAAACCGCCACAAATACCAAAATCCAGCAATATCTCAACGGATTGACGGCCCAAGGTTCTGCCAAAGAAGACCAAGGCATCTGGATGCAATCGGGCAATACCTTGCTAGCCAACCATCAAGGTACAGTTCCTCTGTCAGCCGCTTCCATTACCAAAGTAGCAACATCTCTGGTAGCGCTGCAACAATTCGGGCCGGAACATCAATTTATCACCGAAATTAGTACCAACGGCACAATCAAAGACGGCGTATTAACAGGCGATTTAGTTATTGAAGGCAGTGAAGATCCGTTGTTTGTCTGGGAAGAGGCGATCGCCCTCGGTAACATCTTAAATAAAAAAGGCATCAAGCGAGTCACTGGCACTTTAATCATTGTCGGTAAATTTTACATGAACTTTGAATTAAATCCCCTCAAATCAGGAGAATTGCTCAAACAAGCATTGAACAGTGAAATCTGGCCGGGCGAAGCCGCAGCCCAGTATCAAACACTTCCTCCCAATACACCGAAACCCCAAATAGTAATTGATGGTACTGTCAAAGTTTTGCCAGCACGTCCCAGCGCCGTACCCTTAGCCAAACATTATTCTTTACCCCTCGCCGAACTTATCAAAAAAATGAATCAGTACAGCAACAATCTCATGGCAGATATGCTAGCTGATACTGTCGGCGGCGCCAAAACAGTCGCGCAAAAAGCAGCAGCAGCAACCGGAGTTCCTCCCGCAGAAATTCAACTTGTCAACGGTTCGGGATTGAGCGACGACAATCGCATTTCTCCTAGAGCGGCCTGCGGGTTATTTATAGCTTTAGAACGCTACCTGCAACCTTACAGCATGACAGTTGCTGATGTCTTAACAGTAGTTGGCAAAGATAAAGGAATACTATCAGAACGGGCGCTGCCAAAGTTAGCAGTAGTCAAATCTGGCACGTTGGATAATGTTAGCGCTTTGGGCGGAGCGCTACCCACTCAAAAACAAGAAACAGTGTGGTTTGTCATTATGAATCGAGGGGCAAATGTCGAGGCATTTCGCACTCAGCAAGAGGTTTTATTGAAAAGCTTTTTGACTGAATGGGGAAGCGTTCAAGTTTCGCCGCCAGAACTAACACCAAATCCTGCTAGAAGTAGTAAGGTATCTCGCAGCGAACTTGTTCAATAATACCAGATTTGATGAATAATATTATGTTCGATTCTTGGCGAGCAGTCAATAGTTGGCACGGTGCGTCAGCACAGAGATTTTCAATAGGTATCTAAAATCGTGCCAACTGACGCACCCTACTACTAATACCAAATTCGGGTTTCCCGCCCCCGATAAGACTCGGCGATTGAAATCGCGTCTACACAAACACTCACGCGCCTGCGCGGGTTTAAGAAATAAAGGGGGTAAGAAACCCGGATTTGGTATAATACCTAAAATGGCATCACCTTTTAATCGCGCCCATCCCTTTTTTAACTATCGAGTTGCTCTTTTATTGACAATCATCCCTATTTTGATTGTCGGTTTAAGCAGCGAATTCTATTCCGGGCCGGGGCGAGAGTTCTTTAACGATTATTTTGGTGATTTTCTCTACCAAATTTTCTTGATTCTGCTAATTGTTTTGATATTTCCCCAAGTTTTTTCGAGTAAAATTGCCTGGGGAGTTTTCATTTTTAACTGTATCATTGAATTTAGCCAATTGTGGAAACCTCCTTTTTTGCAAGCTATTCGCGCTACATTATTTGGGCGTTTGTTCCTCGGTAGCGGTTTTTCGTGGGAGGATTTTATTGGCTATATTTTGGGATGTACTTTGGGGTGGGTTTTGGTGGTTTGGCTGAAGCAAAAAATTAGATAATTTGCTTTTTTGTCAAAGGTCGATCAGGTTTGTAGTGAGGACTTTAGTCCTTCATAAATCAGGTTTGTAGTGAGGACTTTAGCCCTTCATAAATCAGGTTTGTAGTGAGGACTTTAGTCCTTCATAAATCAGGTTTGTAGTGAGGACTTTAGTCCTTCATAAATCAGGTTTGTAGTGAGGACTCCTTCATAAATGCGGACTGAAGTCCTCACTACGAACCAATTTGATTAGGTGTTTTCGCTCTTGCTACTACAATGCCGATCGCACTTTCGACTCTGCTAATATATCTCTGCAAGTCGTAAGCAACTGTCACAGCCCCAGCCGGCGAAGCGTGAATCAAGCCGAGATTCCCGTCTGCATTCCTGTACACAAAACCTGTGTGGGTGACATCCAATCCTTTAACATCCGTGGCTACCGCCACAATATCCCCAGGCTTTAACTGGGAATAAACACTTTTAATCCGATTTGTCGGGATGTAATTAACCGCAGTTTTGGCTAATTCTGCTTCTTGGCTGACTATGCACTGATAAGTTGCTTCATCTTTTACCATTGGCGGGTAACTGCTGCGGTGCTGGCTCATGAAATTTAGTGTTTTATTCATCGGCACTCCGCCCAATTGAACGGTAATGTTTTCTACGGTTTGCCGTTTTTGATTGTCGTTAATCCATTCGGAAAAATAGTGCAGGCGGCTGCAATAACCGTTCATTTTACCGTTTAAATACCGCTGTTCTTCTATGCGATTTACAAAATTTTGATAGTCGTAATCTTTTACTGCTACGCCTCGGGAAATAGCCAAAACCGTCTCTACAAATAGAACGCAATCAAATTTATTCAACGTTATAATTAACTTTTCTTCGCCGGATTTGTCCAGCAAACCCTCGGCGTAGGGTTTTCCTAGGAAGTTATCGCCGATCGCCTGGATGATTTGTCCGATCGGGCGATCGGGCAAATTTTCCTGTTTGGCATACTGTACAATCTTTTCAAAACGTGCTATGTCTTCGGGTAGTATAGCGGTTTCTCTGGCAGTGTTGTCTGAGTCTGGTCGTCTCGCCAGCACTTCCATTAATTGGGAATAGGAAATTTCAGGTAAGTTGTTCAAGTCCCGAAACAGACTGAGGAAACTAGAAACACTTTGCTTATTTTTGGGTTCCCGATTTTCACTTTCTGTGGTGAACTCAGCCGCTACATCCGCGCCGCGTGTTTCTGTTTGTCGATCGACAACAGATCCAGCAGGTTGAGACTGCAATGCCCAAACATCAGGTATCAAATAATTATTCACCCAGGCGATCGCAAATCCCAAAACAGCCAGACTCCAAAAATTTCTCATGTTTTTCTAAGGATTTTGCTTGAACTGAGTGCTATCCTGAAACCTTTACAATTATTAGAACTCTCAATCAGCTTAGGAGCTAGATTAAATTTACGAGAGCGGACTCGATCGACACCCTTGTCATTTGGACGCCGCCCTATTATAAACTGATCGTGCGAGTTTGATACCACAACACTCTAATGCAAGTAGACCGCCGCCGCCGCCCAATCGAGCCCCAACGCCCCATCCAGCCCAGACGCCACAGCAGCGAGCGTCCAGTTGAGCCTCGACGCCCAACTAGCGATCGCCCAGTCAAACCCCGACGCCCTATCCAATCCCGACGCCCGATCGGCGATCGTCGCATCTGGCTCCAACGCCTCATCTGGCTCCAAGGACTCATCTGGCTCCAAAGCTCAATCTGGCTCCAACGTCTCATCTCGCTCCTGCGCCCAATCTGGATTCAAAGCTCAATCTGGCTCCAACGCCTAATTACCGATCGTCCAGTTGAGCCTCGACGCCAAACCACGGATACTCCAGTCCAACCTCGACGCCAAATCAGCGATCGTCCAGTCCAACCTCGACGCCAAACCACGGATACTCCAGTCCAACCTCGACGCCAAATCAGCGATCGCCCAGTCCAACCTCGACGCCAAATCAGCGATCGTCCAGCGCCATCTCGCCGGCGACTGAGGGCAAAATTGTCTCGGCTCAAATACCGCAACATTTTGTGTTTAATTGCGGGGGCGATCGCGTTTTTTTGGCTCCTGACAATCCCCTTCAGAACTCGCCGCGCCCCAGAACCACCCGTCATATTGTCTCAAGAGGCTATCTCGCCACCGACAATTCCAACATCCCAAAATGTAGTCGATAGTAAAAGCGATCCTACCTTCACCTACAACATCAAAACACCTCCCAATCCAGTTTATTCTCAAGAATTGCAAGGGATTGTTGATGAAGCTGTGAACATTGCCACCAGCAAAGGATTGCCCGCAGACAAGCTATCAATTAGCTTGTTTGATGTCAGCAATCCCCAAAATCACAGCTTCGCCGGATATCAAAATCAAAGTCTCAGATTTCCTGCTAGCGTTGCCAAGTTATTTTGGATGGCCGCCTTTTACTCAGCCATTGAAAAAGGCATAATTACGGAAAGAGAATCTGCATTTAAAAATGACCTAGAACAAATGATTCGCATCTCCAACAACGATGCTGCTAGCAGGATTTTAGATAAAATCACCGATACAAAATCCGGCGGACGGCTCGGAGGAGAAGAGTTGCAAACATGGCTGCAAAAGCGCACGCAAATTAACACGTTTTTCCAGTCAGCAGGCTACAATGATATTCGTATAAGCACCAAAAATTATCCCATATACTATTTAAGGCAAGAAGGCCCAGTCGGTCGCGATTTGCAATTGCGGGGCGATGATTCTGTGCCGATTCGCAATCAAGCAACTACTGACCAAGCCGGCAGATTAATATATGAAATCTATACTAGGCAAGCTGTTTCTAGTCTCGCCAGCCGCAAAATGGCTTACTTGCTGACGAGAGATTTAGACCCTAAAGCCTGGAAAAATGACCCTAGCAACTCAATAAAAGGATTTCTCGGCGAGTCTTTACCAACTAATATTTATTTTGGTTCCAAAGTTGGCTATACTTCCAAATCCCGCAGCGAAGCGACTTTTGTCAGAACTTTAGACGATCGCGCGATTTACATCTTAGTCGTTTTCGCAGACGATGTGGCTTATGCCAAGGACGAAACAGCCTTTCCGGCTATTTCCCGATACGTATTCGATCGGCTAAATGCTCGCGGGCCTAGCAATTAGCTGCGATATTATGTGCGATCTAACAAATACAATCGCAGACACAGATCGGACGGCGGTTGAAACCGCGTCTACACAAACGATCGCAGACACAGATTAGACGGCGGTTAAAACCGCGTCTACATAAACGATGTCCGCCGGACGCCGACTAAGAGAGGATAGCGTAATTTTAACCGCTCACTCTTCAACCGGCGTCCGGCTTGTTTTGCCTGACAAGACGCGGTTTCAACCGCCCTTTCATCAACAATCTTAAAAACCATTTAACTGGGGCGAAAGGATTCGAACCTCTGAATGGCTGGACCAAAACCAGCTGCCTTACCACTTGGCGACGCCCCAACGTCTTAACCTTTATCATATTAACACTCAAACACCGGAATCTGTCAAGCACTTTGACAATAAAGTTTAAAAAACGTTTGTGAAACCGATCGGCCGCCAGTTTATTCTTTGACAGCAGCGGGGCGAGACAGCGGGATTTCAATCCAAAACTCCGCTCCCTGTCCGGCTTGGGAGATACACTTCAAACTGCCGCCGTGTTTTTCCACCACAATCTGGTAGCTGATGGACAAGCCGAGTCCCGTGCCTTTGCCCACTGGTTTAGTGGTAAAGAAAGGGTCAAACAAGCGCAATTTAGCTTTTTGGCTCAATCCCGGCCCGCTGTCCCGAATCCGAATCAGCACAAGTTGACCGATCGACTTTCGTGACTCACCTCGATCCGAGTCTTGGGACACCACCGCCGTCGAGATTTCGATCGTCTTGGGTGCGGGCTGATTTTCCAAGGAGTCGATCGCATTTCCCAAAATATTCATAAATACTTGGTTGAGCTGTCCGGGATAGCATTCTACCTTCGGCAAGTCGCCGTAGTCTTTAATTACCTTAATTCCCGGTATTGGCCCGTTTGACTTCAAGCGGCTCTGCAAAATCAGCAGCGTGCTGTCAATCCCTTCGTGAATGTCCACAGGTTTCTTCTCGGCTTCGTCGTGCCGCGCGAAGTTCCTCAGGGAAAGGACAATTTGCCGGATGCGTTCGGCTCCCATCTCCATCGAAGACAGAATTTTCAGCAAATCCGGCACTACGAAATCCACATCGATTTCTTCGCTTTTGTCGAGAATTTCCTCGCAAGGTTCGGGGTAGTGCTTTTGATACAAGCGCAGCAAATCCAGCAGATCTTTCATGTACTGCTCGCAATAAGTCAAGTTGCCGTAAATAAAATTAACCGGATTGTTAATTTCGTGGGCGACGCCGGCAACCATTTGACCGAGAGAGGACATTTTTTCGTTTTGAATGAGCTGAGCTTCTTTTTGCTGCAAACTCTGCAAAGTTTCAGTCAGTTGTCGGGCTTGAGTTTGAGCTGCTAAGGCTGCCGCCCGAGTTTGGGCGTAAAGTTCGGCTTGGTCGATCGCGATCGCCAGTTGATCCACCACCGCTTGCAGCAATTCCACTTCGCTGGCCGCCCAGGAACGGCTGCTGTAATGATTGCAAACTATCGCCCCCATTTGACCGGAGTGAGTCTTGAGCGGTAGCAGCAGCTTAGAAACGATCCCGACACCCCTTAAAAAAGCTCGCGTGGCGGAATCTATGCAGGCTGCTGTGGCAGTGTCGCCGATGCGGAGCGTTTGGCGATCGCGAATTTTCTCGGCTAGTAGCGTTACTTGTGCGATCGGATATTCTGCGAGCAGATCTGTGAGTTCAGGATTTGCCGCCTCATGGGTAATCGCAAAACTCGGCTGCCCCTGCCGCGATACTGAATACCACAAAAAGTAACACTGGTCAACCTGCAACAAGCTGCGAATTTCATTAACAGCCGTATCTAAAATTTTGTCGAGATCTAGAGAATTCCGCATCTGACTGGCGAGGCCAAACAGCAGACTTTCCCGGCGGCTCAACAATTCTTCTCGGGCCTTGACACGATCGATCGCCACGCCAATGGCATTAGCCATCCACCCCAGAACTTCTAGCGCCCCCTCCGTGGCAGCAGCGCTGCTGCATACAGCCATCACTCCCACCAGTCGTTCCTCCACAATCAGGGGATAGGCAATGGCGCAGAGGGACGGGTTCGACAGCAAGCACAGAGGAGCCGTTTCGAGTTTTCCCGTTTCTTCTCGCAGCCAATCTTCTATTAGCCGTTCCCAATCTTGGCTGCTGACTCCTGAATCGGCCTGCAATTCTAACCGCTCTATCTGCGGGTTGAACGTCCAGATGCTGGCTGCTGTGGCGTCGAGATGGTCTACCATTGCGTCGGTGCAGCGGTTGAGGGTGGCCGGTATTGTCCCGCCTTGTCCGAGAGCTGCACCAACTTTAGCTTGCAGCATTGCCAAGCGCGATCGCTCCTGTAGCAAGTCTGCCATTGATTGCCCCTCTGTCACTATTTCGGGAATTTGTTTGGGATCGCGATCGCGCCTCATGCCCGCTGAAGTTTCCCGCAAATCCTGAGATTTGCCTGTTTCGAGCACCGGCAGCTTTTTTGTTGGGAATATTCTTGTGTCCTTCTCTGAAGTCTGTACTGCCCAGAAAAACTCCTGGTTCGATCGAGCTAACTCCGAGATTTGCTGGCCCTGTGAAGCGATATCTTCTACCTCTGCCACCTCTTTCTTGGCTTTGACTAATTGCCACCGCAGCTCCACCAAACTCGCAACTTGCCGAGTTAAAATCTCAATACCATCAATCGTATTTTTTGTCAAGCCTTTAGGTACGGAATCCATGACACAGATCGCGCCCAGCATCTGCCCATCTGAGGTGACGACTGGGATGCTAGCGTAAAATTTGATGAAGGGGTAAGAAACAATTAGCGGATGCTGGGCAAATCGCACGTCTGTGGAAGCGTCTCGGACAATGATGGCAGGCGGTTTATTGCAGGAATTTGCAAAGGGTGCGATCGCATCTGCCGCCGCAACCGCAGGTTTTTGTAGGGGAATGTCCCGGTCAAATTCCGAGTTAGAGTTGGAACTCGCGCCCAACTGTGCGGGAGTTTGGTCGATATAGCAGCGATCGCAAAAATTCAGGTAACGGTGTGCCAAAGTTCGATCGATACCTAGCTGCGACTTCAACCAGTGGCCGGAGGCATCAATCAAACTCAAAAAAGCAATAGGAGTTCCGCTCATCCTGGCGGCCAAGCCTACCAAATCGTCAAAGCAAGCCTCTGGATCGGAACCCAGAAGTTGATACAAGTCGGTGCGATCGAGATCGAACACTGTTTTACCAAGAGGCAAGGGTGCTTTCATCATGTATAAGTGCCCATCTAGTTGCTGGCAACCGCCCTAATCAATACTGGCCGAGGAGAAAAACGAGCCATGAATTTTGTCCCGGGAGACTGCGATCGCAAGTCGAACACAGGCTGCTGGCACCAAACTCAGACCAACCTCTTGACTGACATGGAAACTTTTGATTTATGGGAGTTAGAGCACCGCAGATCTAATACTCTAGAAATTATACTTCGAGTTGACTATGCTTTTGATGTGCCAGAGGCTGGGTGAATCTAAGAGCCTCCGTGGGGACGAAGCACCCTTCAAAAATCTATGGCGGATAGCTTACAGAGAATTTCTTAATAAGTTTAATAGTATTTTAACAGACAGATCTAATCGTGGGTAGCAGGCTTGCTGGTAGATTAAAATAATTGGTTTGTGCCACAATACCAGTACGGTTTACCGGGCTGTTGCACAGGCAACTCAACAAAAGTTAGGAGAGCGACTACACAAACACCGAAAATGTTAAACTTTGTAACAATAGTTGTTCAAACTCCACCATCAAGGGTTTGACGGTTGAGATGCAGATTTTGCAACTGTTGTCATCGCCGATCGACCCCTCGGGCAATCTGTTTTTTCGAGTTTGAGGTCAAAAAAACAGGGGTGAAGTTTCTGCTAATGCTCCAACGGAGTTGGGCACTATTTATCCGAAGGCACTCTTGAAAAATGACCCACCCAAAAACCGATACTTGCTTGCCGACAATTTTGAGGGTCGAGATCGCAATTTTAGACTCAAGTTCAAGCTCCCAGATTCATCTGGAACAGTCAATCTAAAATCTACAATCTACAATCGACTGACGGCGGGAATTATGTTTTCTATTTTCAAGAACTATAAATAAACCGGGAGAAGAATATGTCTGCAACTAGCAGTCAAGTACCAACTATTTTGGCAGTTGATGATAGCGTCGTCATGCAAGGACTGGTCAAACAAGCCTTAAGCAAAGAGTTTCGAGTTCTCGTGACAGACAATGCAGTTGATGCTTTGTCAACAATTTATCACGAACAAATTTCGGTTTTGTTGCTCGATGTTTCGATGCCTGGGATTGACGGATTGGAGCTCTGCCGCACGGTGCGAAGCTTGCCTCAGTTTCAGAATTTGCCGATCGTGATGCTGACAGCCAGAGATGGAGCATTTGATAAAGTACAGGGGCGTTTGGCAGGAGCAACCGAGTATTTAACTAAGCCCTTTGATGCTGACAAGTTGCGCGAAGTAATTGGTAAGTTTATCAATATCAAATCATAAAAGAAGACGGGCGCGGTTGAAACCGCGTCTATACCAGCAAAACCCGCCTCCGCGGGTTGAAGCTCAGACCGTTTAAATTACGTTTTATGTTATTCTATTCAGTCGGCGTCCGGCGGACATCGTTTATATAGAAGCGGTTTCAACCCTACGTCCGATCTGCTATATTCTCCCGCTTGTCCTAAACTTTTAATTTCGCCAACAGTAAAGGAGCGATCGCACTGACGGGTAAAACGTGCTGGGCCGCACCGAGGGCGATCGCCTCTTTTGGCATTCCAAACACAACACAACTAGCCTCATTTTGAGCAATAGTCAAACCGCCGGCTTGGGCGATCGCCAACATACCCTCAGCACCATCTCGCCCCATTCCTGTTAGCAACACTCCCGCAGCCCCGCGACCATAAAAACTAGCAACTGACTTAAATGTTACCGTTACAGAGGGGCAATGTCCCGCTTCACGAGCAGCTTCAGAATAAATAAAACGCCCTTGAGCATCCAATTCTAAATGACGTTTTTCTGGCGGGAAATAAACAATCCCAGCTTGCGGCAATTCCCCAAAACCCGCTATCTTCACCGGCAGTTTAGCTTCAAAACCCAACCAGTCAACCAATCCCTGCAAAAACCCTTCACTGATGTGCTGGATGCAAATTACCGGCACTGGCAAATTAGCCGGAAACTGCGAAATAATCGAGTGCAGCGCTTGCGGCCCGCCCGTAGACGCGCCAACAGCCAATAACTTAATAGTTTGAGAATTGAGATTTTTGCTAGATAATTGGTAATTATGAATTGGTAATTGATAAATTTTTTTGCTGGGGCGACGCTCGCCTGTTTCGATTCCTCCCAGCCTTTGATGCCGCGTAAATACTTTAACTCCCGACAAAACTTTAACTTTAGCGATTAACTCATTCCCCAGGCGATCGTAATCAGACGCCAACCCGCCAATGGGTTTCGGAAAAACATCTAATGCACCTGCTTTCATTAATTCAAATACATTTTGAGTATCCTTTGCTTGGACAGAAGCACTAATTATTAAAATTGGTCGCGGGTATTTTTTCATCACTTCTCGCGTGAACTCTAACCCGTTCATTTCTGCCATATTCAAATCTGTACAGATGACTTCCGGCTGAAGTTTTGGGATTAATTCTAGCGCTTCTAAACCGTTAGAAGCCGTTCCGATAACCTGGATTTCTGGCGAAGCATCCAAAATGCGCTTGAGAACGATCGTAGCTACTGGCGAATCTTCTACTAACAATACTTTAATGGGCGACAACATCATACCATTTTAGATTTTAGATTTTAGATTTTTTTAGGTAATGGGTAATGGGTAATGGGTAATGGGTAATGGGTAATGGGTAATGGGTAATGGGTAATGGGTAATTCTCCCCCTCTTCCCCTGTCCCCCTCTCCCCCTGTCCCCCTCTTCCCTTCCCCTCTGACAATCAAACTAACCTTTTCAAAGTCTCGATTAATACATCTTGATTGAAAGTACCTTTAGGAATATAAGCATTAGCGCCAGCATCAGCTCCTCTTTTTCTATCTTCATCCGACGCCAAAGATGTGACCAAAATAATCGGTAACTCACTGTATTCTTTTTGCTGACGAATTTTAACAGTCAGTCCCAAACCGTCCAAATTAGGCATTTGTACGTCAGAAATCAGAGCATCAAAATAGCGAGTTTTTAATTTATTGAAAGCATCCAATCCGTCCACTGCTGTCACAACTTCATAACCTGCACCTTCCAGGATGCGCTTTTCTTGAGTGCGGGTAGCGATCGAATCTTCTGCTAAAAGTATAACTTGTTTTCGGCTGACTGTCTCAATTGGCGATCGCGCACCCCCAACCCCACCCAACAAAACTTGCTTGCGTACAGATTTTATCAAATCGTGGGGATTGAGCACCATACAAACTTCCCCAGTACCCAGAATCGTTGCACCAGAAACGTTTCGCACCCGTTTCAGCAATTGACTTTGAGGCTTAATCACCACATCCTGTTCGTCAATCAAAGCATCTATAAATAATCCCAATCTTTCCTCCCCAACTTTCAAAACAATACAAGGAATTTTCCGAGAATTATGATTCACCGATTCTACCTCTGTATTTCTCTTGAATTCTCTCCAACTTTCCTGTCTCCACTCCCGATTATTGTGCAACCAATCTCTATTATTTAATTCTAGTAGATCTGCTAAATACGCAACTGACAAAGGCTGATTATCTAAAATTAGTGTTGCCTTGCTTTCGAGAGAAAAAATATCAGAAGAGCGAACCAATATAGCAGTTTCAATAAACTCGATGGGCAGCGCATAAGCAATACCGTCAACCGCTAATATTAATACATTAGCTGTAGCTAAAGACGTGCTGAGTTGCAAGCGAAAAGTGCATCCTTTTTCCAGAACAGATTCAACTTGAATGCGACCTTTTAATGCTTCAACATTAGTCCTAACTACATCTAAACCTACCCCTCTTCCAGAAATTTCAGTAACAAATGTTCTGGTTGAAAAACCCGGAGCAAAAATCAGCGATTGAATTTGGCTTTCTGTCATCGCTGCCAGTTCTTCCGGCGTGCAGATGTTGCGTTTGACAGCAGTTTGTTTAATGCGGTCGAGATTCAGCCCCCGACCATCATCAGCAACTTCAATAATAATATTGCTAGCAGTCTGGTATCCTTTAATTCGGAGAGTAGCGGCGGGAGGTTTACCGAGCTTTTCGCGATCGGCTGGCGTCTCAATTCCGTGATCGATCGCATTCCGAATCAGGTGCATTAAAGGGTCTTTCATTTCTTCTAGAATGCGTTTGTCAGCTCGAGTTTCCCCACCTTCAATGACTAATTTAACCTCTTTTCCTTCCCGCTTAGCCAAGTCTCTAACTGCCCGTGGAAATAGATTAAAAATAGTAGACAAAGGCAGCAGTCTGAGAGTGCGAATTCCTGATGCCAATTCCTCGGAAATTAATTCGAGTCTTGCAGTATCTTCATCAACTCGATTTTTCAATCTATTCACTAGAGTTCCCAGACGTTCTAAACGTTCTTCTGTACGCTGGTAATAATTCTGTAACTGTATGATGAGGGCATTTTGTTGAAAAGCATTTTTGTCCGATTCTATCTGATGAAAAGCCAAGCGATTTATAAAAGCTTCTCTGCTCCAACTTTCCCACAAATTTGTCAGTTTTTCGATATCAGCAAGTCGGTGTACTAACCTAGTTTTTGTAACAGTAAGTTCACCAGCTTGAGTCATTAAATCGTCTAAATTTTTGGTAGCAACGCGAATTGTTTCGATGCGGTAAGACGAACTTGAAGAACTGCTAACAGCGGGTTGGGAAGCCGATGCAGTAGCGGGGGCAGAAGCCCCACGCAAGTTGTGAGATTGGAGCAACAATTCTTGCTCGGATTGTAGAGTCGAAAAAGAATAATTTTTATCTAAATTAGTGGCGGAATAAGTTTCACTATTTGTTTCGGGTTCCGCAGTAGACGAATCAATAAGTTGCGTTTGTATTAATTCTTCTTCTGGTACCTTTGAAGATTCTGGCTGTGCTATGGGGGCGGTGGAAAGGGGCTTGTTAGAAGCACCCATCATGCTAGCGAGCACGTAAAAGGTATTGACACCGGAATCTTGACCAGTCACGGCTTCGTCAACGAGTTTGCGGATGGCGTCTAAACCTTGCGAAAGTCGATCGCTAATTTCTGAAGTTAGTTGAGTCTCTCCCCGCTTGACACCTCCCAAAATATGCTCTATTTGATGAGCTAAAGATGCTACATTTTTTACCGCCAACATCCCAGCATCGCCTTTAAGAGAATGAGTTTCCCGCAGCAATTCTTCTAACTTAGCTGAGTCCCCCGGGTGTTCTTCCAAGTACAGCAATCCATCGTCTAGTTTCTGCAAGTGTTCTTCACTAGCAATTTTAAATACATCTCGGAGTTCTTCATCTTCAATTATCATAGGTGTTTGTGGGGAATGGGGAATTGGGAATTGGGCAAACAGGTAATTGGCCAAACAGGTAATTGGGAATTGGGGATTGGCCAAACAGGTAATTGGGAATTGGCCAAACAGGTAATTGGTAATTGGGAGTTGGTAATTAATCTTCCTTCTTCCTCATGACTAATGACTGCTGACTAATGACTGCTGACTAATGACTAATGACTAATGACTGCTGACTAATGACTTCTTACACTATAGACTTAAGATTTAAAGCAGCTTCATTAAGTTTTTGAGTGCCTACTTTGACTTGAGTAATGCCGCTGATAGTTTGAGATGCAGTGCGGTTGAGAGAGTTCATTTCATCACCTACTTGCCCGATCGCGATCGCCTGCTGTTTAATATTCAAAGAGATTTGTTGATTGCTAGCAAACACCAGATTGCAAGCTTCCCGAACCCCCGTAAAAGCTTCTGCTGTATCCTGCGCTGTTTTCACCCCTGCCGCGACTGTTTTGCGGCTTTCTTCCGTTGCTTTCACCGTCGAGTCGATCGCGCCCTTAATTTCTGGAATAATACCATTAATCTTTTGCGCCGCTTGTTGGCTTTCATCTGCTAATTTACGAATCTCGCTGGCTACCACCGCAAAACCTTTGCCATACTCACCAGCCCTGACAGCTTCCACAGCCGCGTTAAGAGCCAGCATATTTGTCTGAGTGGCTAAATCGCTAACTAAATTTGCCAAAGCCGAGATATTACCAATCTGACTCGTGCTATCCGCCAGGCGCTGATTTTGCTGAGAAATTGCCGCCACAGCTTGTCTGAGACTCAACATTTGATTGAGAGTTTCCTCAACTTTTTGAGTACCTTCTTGCGCGAGAGTTAACGCTTGGCGAGCTGCGGCGGCGACAGCTTCAGCTTGCTCGGCTGTGTGCCGAGAAGATATGCCCAATTTTTCTAAGGTTGCAGTTGTTTCATTGACGGAGAGAAATTGCTCGCCGACGACTTGCTCTTGCTCATTCATATTAGATAATATTTGCATTGAGAATGACGATATTTGATAGATCAATCCTCGAATCAGCTTAATTAGTTTTCCGAGCACAAACAATCCTAATCCCAGAACAGTACCCAGGGACAATATAGCAATAATAGTAGCTATTTTTCTTAAAACAAAAACAGAAGCAAAGAGCGAATATTTAGGTGCTTGATTCACAATTACAATAAATTTGTTGTTATTTTGTTTGCCAAGAAAAACTGTATCATAGCTAATCACTCGATCGCCGAGGTCAATACTGCCTTTGCCACCAGAAAGTATTTGTGTCGCTACCTCTGCCGAATAATCTTTGTGGATATTTTCATTGGTTTTTTTTTCATAAGCCCATTCTTTTTTAGAGTTGAAATGGGAGATATAGTTACCATCTTGATTTAACATAAAAGCTTGCTCTGACTTGTCATGATTGAGGTTTTTAACTATATCGATCAGATTTTTGCCCAAGGAATTGGCAATCAAAATACCTTTTCTTTCTCCTTTAGTATTAAAAATGGGAGTTGCATGACGAATGGTTGGCTTGTAAGGAATTTCTATTTTACCGCGCTCTTGATTCAGATTAAATTGAGAGACATATATTTCTCCAGGTTTTAGCTTCATAGTTAAGTAAAAGTAATCCCTATGAGCTTGATTTTGGAGCTCGGAATTGGGAACAATTTTGATATTTTTGCCATCAGAATTTACGCGCACGAGTTCGTTGCCATTCTCATCTATATAACGCAATTGCATATAATATGGCTTAACTTCCATCATTGATACAAATGTGATTTGCATTCGATCGACCCAATTTTGATAAGTTGAATTAGTTTCTTTGTCTGCTCCATTTCCATCTCTAGCTCTAATTATTCCTTGGATAGGGGGAGTTTTGCTGAAGAACAAAACATCGTAACTGATATTTTCTAGTTTGTTGACAATTTGCTCTCCGCTGGAGGTGACACTTTCAGTAAGATTAGTTAAGGCTAAGGTTTGCAGTGCTGCTGCGGAAGAGGAAATTCCATACCAGCCAACAAGAGATACTGGAATCAAGGTACTTAAAATTAAAAGCAGTAGCAGTCGGTTTTGGATTTTTTGGAAAAATTTCTTAATCATTGGGAGTGGGTAATTGGTAATTGGTAATCGATAATCGGCAATCAGCAATAAATCTTCCTTCTTTCAACTACACTGCTGATTTGAGATTTTGGGCTGCTTGGTTTAGTTGAGCAATGCCGAGTTTGACTTGAGAAATACCGGAGGCAGTTTCCTGAGTGGCGAGGTGAAGAGAGTTGACGGATTCAACTACATCCTGAATGGCGATCGCCTGGTTTTTCGATGTAACGGAAATTTGTTTGCTGTTGGCAGCAATGCGATCGATCGCCCCGGCAACTCCAGCAAATGCGTCGGCGGTTTTTCGGGCAATTTTCACGCCATTTTCTACAGTTTTTGTGCCATCATCGGTTACTGTTGCTGTCGAAGTAATGGCTTTCTGGATCTCTGCAACTAAAGCATTGATGTTGCTAGCAGATTCCTTGCTGCGATCGGCTAATTTGCGAATCTCGCTGGCAACAACAGCAAATCCTTTGCCGCTTTCACCGGCTCTGACTGCTTCGACAGCAGCGTTGAGGGCGAGCATATTTGTTTGGTTGGCTAAATCGCTGACTAAACTGGATATATTGCCAATGCGATCGGTTTGATCGCTTAAATGCAAAATTTGTTTTTGAATTGCTCCGACATTTTCTGTCAAAGTTGCCATTTCTTTCAAGGTATTATCTACCGCTTGACTGCCTCCTGCTGCAAGTTTAAGGGCTTGGGCTGCCCCAAAAGCCGCAGCTTCGGCTTCGGAGGCACAAGCTTTGCTTGATTCGCTCAATTCGTTCATTGTACTCGCAGCGCGATCGACTGCATATAGCTGTTGGCTGGCGATGCGTTCCTGCTGTTCGACGGTGACAGCAATTTGGGACGAAGAAGAGGCGATCGCCCGCACAATGTGATTAACCGAGCGGGTAGTGCGACGAGCCCAAAAAATTGCGATCGCGCTAACAAGAGTAGCAGTAAACCCAACTCCTGACATCAAAGTATACAGTAACTCTTGTTGGGGAGCAAATACATTTTTTGTATCGTTAGCAATAATCACGCTCCAACCCAATTCTGGGATATTTTCTAATGCTTCAATAGGAGCATAAGTAAGCAATTGCTTAGCTCCATCGATGCGATCGATATCTATGGCACTGTCAATTTTTTTGTTAGCTTGCATTTTGGCAAAAACACTAAAATCAGAGGCTGCATCTCTGCCGATCTGCTCAATTTCTGTTGCTGAAAAAAACTTGCCATTGCCATCAATTAGATGGAATTCCTCTTTTTTTAATCCTTCAGAACTTCTGGTTAGCTTTTTTTGTGTTTCCTTAAAAGTCTGCTCTAAATAAGTTATGGGCGTGCGAGTCCTGATGACGGCGATAGTTTCGTTAGTATTGACATCCACAACCGGAGCCGCAGTAAAAAGGGCATATTTGCCGTCAAGCGATGACTTTATAGGCTGCATAATGACAGCCTGATTAGTTTTTGTTACTTCCTGAAAATAGTCCTGCTTTCCCAAATCTACAATTTTTTCTCCAGTGGATTGAAAAATAGTATTTCCCTTGAGATCGGCGACTGCAATGCTGTCGTAGCCTTCGTCTTCTTCTATATATTTATCTAAGATAGCTTCCTTTTGAATGGTTGAAGTCGTTTGGCTGACTCTGGGGTCGTTAAGTATGCTTAAGCTTGCTAGTTGCTTGATATCTTGGTAGCGTTCTAACATAAAATTGCTGACTTCATTGGCAGTAGCGAGCGCCCGCGTTTCTTGATAATTAATTACATAGCTAGTGATACTTTGATTGGCTAAGAAAAAAGTTATTGCCCCAGTTAAAATTACGGGAATTGTTCCGAGGGCGATCGCAAAAACAATCGCTTTAATTCTTAAAGACATTTTTTTCATTGGCTTTTCATAATTATTAATGACTCATACCATTTGAGAATTGAGATTTTAGATTGAATAATAGGGATTGACTAATGAGTATCGGGGTTTGGAAGACGGGCATACTGTTAGATTCGCTTTTCAAACTATCAGAACTGATAACTATGCTAAACAACTGCTTTTAAATCTAAAGCAGCTTCATTTAATTTTTGAGTGCCGACTTTAGTTTGAGTGATACCGCAAGCTGTTTGTGCTGCTGCTTGGTTGAGACAGTTCATTGCTTCGACTACTTGTTCGATCGCGATTGCTTGCTGTTTAGCATTCAGCGAAATTTGCTGAGAACTCAAAACTACGTTGTTAATGGCATCAGCTACTCCGGCAAATGCTGCGGCAGTTTCTTCCGCAATATTTACGCCAGATTCCACGGTTTTAGTTCCTTCGTCTGTCACCATGACTGTTGAGTTGATCGCGCGCTGAATATCAGCGACTAAGAGATTTATTTGCGCGGCAGATTTTTTACTGCGATCGGCGAGTTTGCGAATTTCTGAGGCGACAACGCCAAACCCTTTGCCGTGTTCGCCGGCTCGCACTGCTTCGACAGCCGCATTTAATGCTAACATATTAGTTTGATTTGCCAAATCACTGACTACAGTTGAGATATTGCCAATGCGATCGGTTTGCTCGCTCAACTGCATAATTTGTCCTTGCATATCCTGCACTTTTGTTTTCAGTATTGCCATTGCTTCTAAGGTTTGTTCCACAGCTTTTGTACCGCCACCGGCTAAAGTTAAAGCTTGCATTGCTTGACTTGCGGCAGTTTCTATCTGCTGTGAAGTCGCCCTAGAAGATGCACCCAATTCGTCCATTGTCGTAGTAGTTTCATTGACTGAAATTGCTTGCTGGCTTGCCATGCGTTCCTGTTCTTCAACTGTGGCGGCAATCTGGGCGGAGGAACTGGCGATCGAACTAATTGCGCGATCGATAGTTCCAGCAATTCCTGATGAAATCACCCAAGCAACAGTGGCACCCAGCAGCACTAACAGTATCGAACCAAACACCAGCGTCGATACCAAAAAGCTTAAAGCTGCCTTCGTAATTTTCGTTTCTTGCTTAATAATTTTTAATTCTGTTTCCCGAAATAGCCGGTTCAATTCCACAAATTCATTCACAAATTTGGTATACTTGCCTGTATTAAATATAGCTAGGGCTTCGGCGGTCTGATTTTGTTGAAACAAGCGTACTATTTCGTTAGAACCATCATAATATTCGTTGACCAGCTCTGACATTCTCTGCAAACGGGCTTTTTGTTCGGGATTTTTTACAATCGGCTTTACATTAATTGCTGATTTTCTAGCCAACTCTGCACCTGTTTTAAAATCGTTTAAAAACTGCTGGTTTTTATTAACTAAATAGCCGCGCATCCCCCGTACCATTTGCTCCGCACCTACGGACATATTGCTTGTTTCTCCGATAAATATTTCTACCCTTTCCACTTCTTTGAAAGTCTCAAATACCTGATTTGTAGTAGCGAGGACTAGGACCGGCAGCCCTAAATAAATAGCTGCTGGTGCTAGATATCCGACGAGCATCTTGTTTCTAATGTTTAATTTTTTAATTGATAAAAACATATTTTTTCGTTAATTTAAGATAGCATTGGCATTAGTAAGGTTCTGACGCTGCGATAGTCGTTGGGAGTCCGCGGTTGGCAAGGGAAATCAGCTAACCACTTCTGGTAGAGATGCCGTACAGTGACACTAGAAAATAGTATCATAGCAAATTCTGTTCTCTTGCTCTCTTTTCTTTAGTTTCGAGTGGTGGTGACATCGGTTTTGCAGGTGCGATCCCGATTTAGCCGTAAAATTTTTCTTCAAACCTCCTCGTCAACAGCAACTCCTCCTTTTGTTAACAGTTTCTGCAAGTTCAGAACAGCGATAAGTTTTTCCTCGTAAAAAGCGGTGCCTCGAAGATATTCGCGGTTGGCCGAATTTAGTGCAGCAGGAATAGTTGCAATCTCTGCCACATTTAAATGTATAATATCCAAGATTTCGTCAACGACTATACCGGCGACCAAATCTTCAATTTCAACAACGATCGCCTTTGATAGAGATTTTGTGTCGGCTGACATATTTAAAACATTCCGAATGTCCACTAGGGTGAGAATCTCGCCCCGCAAATTCATATTTCCAATAATGCGATCGGGAGTGCAAGGAATGGGAGTTACTTGGCGAATGTCAGTGAATTCGCGCACTACACCTAGGTTAATACCAAAGTATTCGCTGTTTAAAACAACTACGGCTAGGGACATATCAATTGCGGTGGAGTTTTCGATCTCGCCCTGCTGCCTCAAATTCTGAGCCCTGTCTCGAAAAATTGCCTTTTCTTGTGCTGTAGCATTCGGACAAAAAACGTGAATTTTGACCAAAACTTTAGCATCTTCTGGTAACAATTGTGGCTCTATTTCTAACTGCAAATTGGTGGTTTCTAGGTTGCCGGAGGCCGCGGAAACTCCTGCATCGCTTGCAGACACTGGGATTGGGGCTTCTGTTTTGTCGGGAGAATATCGAATTAGCCGATCGAGATCCAGCAGCATAATCATATCGCCTTCACAGCGGGCAAATCCAGCTAAAAAATGATGGGGGGCTTCTGGGTTGTCTCGCCCGTAAGATAGCTGGGGAGTTATGGCATCTGCGGAGATCTGCTTAACTTCGTTAACTCGATCGACAATGATAGCAAGTCGAATTTCTTGCCATTCTATGACGATCGCACTATCTGTGACAGAATAGTCCTGCCAAACGTAGCCAAAACGGAGATTTAGATCCATCACGGGCAGAATCGATCCCCTGAGATCGATCGCCCCGACAATATCTTGAGGCGCTTCGGCGATCGGTGTCAACTCCGGGAGAAAGAAAATTTCTCGAACGCAGCCGACTTCTACACCGCAGAGCAAACCGTTATGTTCAAATATAAGATAGGGCTTAGTTTCCATATTTACCGCGACACTTTATTGACTAGGACTTGCAAAAAAAAACTGATTTCTAAAAGCATATTACGTTGGGCACCGGCGCACTTACAAAAAACAGACTTTTTAGCTTTTCCTGGCGCGTCAGTTTGGTTTGCTGTACAATTTTACCAATTTTTTTTGAACATCAATCAATACTTGAGTCGCTGTCATTTTTCCCTGTTGCTCTATCGGAGTATTGGGCGGTAGTTTTTTGAGAATATCGCAAGATGAATTATACATTTTAATAGCTTTATTTAGCTTACCTTCTTTATTGTATATATTCCCGAGTTCGAGATAAGCGGAAACAAAAGACGGGCAAAGATAAATAGTTTTTTTTAAAAATCTTTTAGCTGTTTCCAAGTCGCCCTGTTCTTCAGCGATGTGAACTTGCAAATAATAAGGAAATACTGACATAGCATCTACTTTGCTGGCTCGCTTGCAGTGTTCTATCGCCTGAGAATACTTCCCTAAATTTGCATAAATTTGAGCCAGCAAACAATCAGCCTCAAAATTGTGAGTTTGGAGGTTTAGCGCCTGTTTGGCTTTATCAATTGCCTCAGCATAAGCTTTATTTTTAAAACAAGCTTTTGCCTCTAAAATCAGCATTTTAGGCCTTTGGCGATCGGCTTTTTCTGCTGCGATTGTGGGAGATAAACCAGATATTTTATTGTTCGCCAGCTCGCCCTCTACATAGCGACTTCGCAGCATCTTTCCCAGCCCGGTACTTGCTGTTAACAGCGACCCGACATCCGCAAAATTGCCGTTAGCAAAACTAGCTGGCACAGTTTCCTCTTCCCTCGGTAGCAACTGACCCCTGTTGTTTTCCAATTCCGATTTATTTCCCGATTCCCCAAAGGCAGATTTTGCTTTAGATTCTGGTGCAATCAAAGACTTTCTGTTACCTGGTTCCTCCTCTAGGAAATTCTTGGCTTGATAAACAACCGACTCCGGGAAACTCTTGGGCTGAAAATCGTTAATCGCGTGACTGTGAATTTCAGCGTGACCGGTCATTAAATATCCTCCTGGTCTTAGGGTTTTGGCAAACTTTTTCAATACCTGTGAAATATACTGAGCTTCAAAATAAACAAAAACATTTCGGCATAAAATCAAATCCATTTTATGAAGATCTGTGTAAATATTAGGAAAATTTTCTGTCACTAAATTTACAGCTCTAAAACTGACAAATGGGCGCAATTTCTGGTCGATTTCCCAATCGGTTTCCCGCCGAGAGAAATATCGATTTTGCAGTGCCGGGTCAACTAAGCGAAACGACCAATGGCTATAAATTCCTCGCTGAGCTTTTTCTATTGCTGCTTGATTGATATCAGTACCTAAAATTAAAATTTTCCATTTGTCCCAATCAGGAATTAGTTGTTTTAAAATAATCAGTAAAGAATAAGGTTCTTCACCAGTCGAGCAGCCGGCACTCCAGATTCGCAGTCTGGGCTTAATTCCCAATGTCTCGTGCACTTTTCTTGTGCGTGCGATCAATTCCGGGAAAATCACTTTTTCCAGCAGCGAAAACTGTCCTTTGTCCCGCATGAAATAACTTTCGTTCGTTGTCAGCAGCAAGGTTAGTTCCCGCCATTCATTTTGACTTTCCGGACTCGAAGCGGCTAAAATTTGATAATATTGGTCGGGAAAGGCTATTTTTAAAGCTTTCATTCGAGTCAAAATTTTTCGAGACAAACCCGATCGATCTTGCGGGCGAATTTGTAAACCCGTGCGAGCGGCAATTAATTGGATAAATAGCTGAATTTGTGCATCATTCATGTCAACTTCGGTAAATATAGCCGAGTCTCAGAAAGATTCGCGGACTATCGGCCCGCGCAGGGCATAGGGCATAGGGCATAGGGCATAGGGCATAGGGCATAGGGCATAGGGCATAGGGCATACCTCATTTTTTTGAGAACCGCTGTATGTTTACTTATAATCTGTTATCTGTTATTGTAGGGGGTTTGGAATTGGGAATTGGGAATTGGGAATTGGGAAGAAAGCCCGATCGCACTCACCGGCAAAAATCATAGCAACGGGAATAATATCACGTGCGGTCGATAAACCACAAGATTCGGGTCTACGCAGTGTACCGCGCTACAAGAATCATAGTTAATTGAGCCGACACGATATCGAAGGCAGCAGGTAGAAAACAGACAGCAGCATGAAAAAAATTCGGTCGCTTGCCTTCTACCTGCTGCCTTCAAGCAGTAAGGTGCGCAGTGCGCACCCTACATATAGAGGGCTGTTTAAGCTGGAAAAATCCGCAGGCGGCGGTTTGGTTCTTCCCCAAAACTGTGAGATTTCAGGTGATAGTGTTCCACAAGTTCGTGCTGCATTTTGCGGACATTGGGAGAACGGGGTAAGAGTTCCACCGGCTGTCCCTTGGGAATGACAATTTGCTCGACGGCCAAGCGCGTTTCTTCGAGAGCTTCGAGCTCGTCAGAATTACCGCTGCGGGCGAATAAGGCGAGGTCTGCCACTTCCGGCGTGCCCGGGTCGTCCATGTCCAACAGGCGCCGCAAAGCTCTCGCTACGTGGGGAATAGTCCCAGCTTTGATTGTGTGCAGGGGAACTTGGCGAGTTTTGGCCAAGTGCCTCAATTTTGACTGGTTCCGCACGTTCGATCGCAAAGCCAACACCACGTCAGCACTTTCAATATCCTTCGTCAACTGCACCGGCAGGTTCAGCGTCGAAATCACCTGTTCGAGCTGGTGGCGAGCTATGCCGTAAGGATAAACGTGGAGGGGCAAATCTTCGCCGTTAGGGCCGACATTCTGGGAATAACGACCTCGCTGCTGCGGTACAGGTTCCACGGACAGGGATTCTTCGAGGAGTTGCTCGAAATACCGAGCCTCTGTCACGGGCGCGCTGTTAGCAGCGGTAGCAGCAGCGAATTTCTCGCCTGGAGGGGGCATCGGCACCATTTTGCCCGCACTCCGCCACCCAGAAATCGGTGTGACTGGCCGCATTCCTGATACCGCAGCGGAGCCTGAACCCGAAGCTGGCATCCCTGGGAACCGGGCGGGGGGAGCGGCTGATTCGCGCTCGATAATTACTTCTCCGCTGTCGCTGACGCTTCTGATTTGCTGGTTCGGTTCGCGTCCCCGCAGCAGAGTGTCGATCGAATCTGAGACTCTTTCGTGGATTACCCAGCGCTGGCGTTCGAGCATTTCGACGGCAATTTCAAAAGTTGGCGGTGATTTGCGCTCCAAAACCGTCTTTTGAGAACCGCGCCTTCTCGCCTCGTCATCTCCCAGCGTCACCGCTTGGATGCCCCCAATTAAATCGGCCAGAGTCGGGTTTTTCATCAAGTTTTCGAGCCGGTTCCCGTGGGCGGTACCCACCAACTGCACGCCCCTTTCCGCGATCGTCCGAGCGGCCAAAGCTTCTAATTCCGTACCGATTTCGTCAATCACGATGACTTGCGGCATATGGTTTTCCACTGCTTCGATCATGACTTGGTGCTGGAGTTCGGGACGGGAAACTTGCATTCTGCGAGCTCTGCCGATCGCCGGGTGCGGGATATCTCCATCTCCAGCAATTTCGTTGGAGGTGTCGATGATTACCACCCGTTTATCCAAGTCATCGGCGAGCACGCGGGCGATTTCCCGCAAAGCCGTAGTTTTGCCGACTCCGGGCCGCCCGAGCATCAAAATTGATTGACCGGTTTCCACTAAATCGCGGATAATGCCGATCGTCCCGAACACAGCGCGGCCCACCCTCAAAGTCAAGCCGATAATCTCGCCGCTGCGGTTGCGAATGGCGCTAATTCGGTGCAGGGTTTGCTCGATACCGGCTCGATTGTCGCCGCCGAAGCTGCCGACTCGATCGATGCAATAGCTGATGTCTGCTTTGGAAACTGGTGTTTGGGAAAGAGGTTCGGCCAAGGATGGAAAACGAGCTTCTGGTAGGCGGCCCAAATCCATCACAATCTCAATGAGATTGTTGCGCTGCGGGTGCTGCTCTAAGGGCTGCCGGATCTCATCTGGCACGATGTCTAATAGTCTGTTGAGGTCGTCTGTAATCTGCATTCGCCTCGGTGTGTTCGGTGACGTTTTTAACTTTTTAGTCAGTTGGCATTAGTCATTAGTCATTAGTCATTAGTTATTAGTCATTAGTTGTCTATTTACGGATTACGCATCGGTAGGCGAGAAACCCGGTTTCTACGAGTTTTGCGTTGGGTAACGAGAAATATAGTAAGAAACCGGGTTTCTGAGGTCGCAAGTGCGATCGCGAAATCGCAAAATACAGTTGTCAGTTTTCAGTTTTTTTTTATTAACTAATGACTAATGACCAATGACCAATGACCAATGACCAATGACCAATGACTAATGACTTTTGATTTGGGAAACTAGAGAACGAGCTAAACTCACCGCCTCCGAGAGAAGTTCTGGGACGGCTTCGAGCTGAGTCAACCGAGGTGTTTGAACTTCGGCTGCGTCGCAAGCGACTGCTACCCCAACGGCATAAGCTCGATCGGTCTGCATTGTTTCTAATTGTTCTAAAATTGGTGACAGCAAAACCCTGGCATAACTGCCATAAGCTATACCTGCAATGTGTGGGACATCAGGAATTGACAAATTTTTCCGATGCTCCCTCATCAGTCCAGAGGCTCTGAGTTTGCTGACAGTGTGAGCATTAGTGCCGCCTGCAAGTTGCACGTATCCGGGTAAGCCGGCCGCCAAAACTTTTTGACCGAGTTTGACTGCGGCTCTAGTAGTTCCTATTCCGATATCTCCACTCATCGGCCTACCGTCGGTTTGCCAAATTAGAGGACAAGGAAGGGGGGAAATTATTTGATAGAGTGTCCGCAAATAATCAATCAAACCGTCTCCATCGGGGCAACTAATTGCTATTAATTTGAGTTGATCTACCCAGGGAGCTATGCTCGACCAAAGTCTCGCAAAATCTGCCTCTCTGCCTACTTGCGTGTGGATTTCTAGGGCATCCGCACCGGATTGCAAGATTAAAGGTGCGATCGCAGCGGGAGCAGACACGTAAGAACGAGTGTAAATTAATTGGCTCGGACAAACAGGCAGACAGCGACCGCAGCCATAGCACTGCTTGTCGATCACCCCGGAAAAACCACCGCCAGCACTCGGAAAAACTATTGCGGAGGCTGGACATATTTTTTCGCAAGGCCGCCAGCAGTCCACCGGACAATCGGCTGGGTTGAATTCGGCTTTGCGAAAATGCGGATCTTCCCCATCGTTTAAACTCACCATCAGCCAGGGCAACCCTTCGCCGCCAAACCTGCGGTTTTGAGTTTTTGCCTGTAATTCGCTGGCAACTTGTAGGGCTTCTTTTGCTGCTGCGACGGCGGCGGGATCTGCCGCGACATCAATACAGTCAGCACCTGCTAAGGTGTAAGCCAATGTGAGATTCCGAACCGCCGGCAGGTGTTGAAAGCTCGCCCCACAGATTAGCTTGAACCAATGACCATCTTTTAATGAGTTTAGTGGATGATAATGTTCTGTCACCGTTATATGCTAATCCTTTCACCTAAAAATTACCATGCGAAAATTTTTACTTAATTTTAAAATTTAGGCTGAGACAAGCTGGAAACGCTACTGATAGCAGTACCTCTGGGGATCTTGGCTCTATATGTAGAGTTCGGGCTTAATTTTTTTTCCTAAATTTGATTTTTTTGATAGCGGTGTTCCAGGGGCGATCGGGTTTTAGATTATAGATTTTAGATTATAGATTGCGAATTTCAAAGGATGACTATTTTAAAGGCAGACTCTCTACAGTAGCATATTTGTGCGGTTTTGGCAAGAACAAAGTAAATGCTCGCAGCAGGCACGATGCCTACCCCACAAGAAAAAAAATTGTGGGATGGGCATCTTGCCCGTCCTAGTTATTTTGGCAATTCAAGTCTATTGTCCTCCATGACTAGAAGTGAATTAATCTGCGTCAATCTAAGGCTCAACTAGCTATCATGCTTGCTCAGCCGCTTGTAAACCGTAGCCAAAGCATTGCTGTCCCCCACATTTCCGGGAAACAAAACGATGGGTAAATCTGGAAACAGAGGATGGTCTGGCTCGGTTTTTACCACAGAACAACCTGCAATAATTTGACCGATTTGCCTGACACTTTTCAGCGACAAACCTGTACTCAACACATCGTTAGAAGTAATCCCGCCCTTGCTAATTAAAAAACCGATATCAGCAGGCAGTCCCCGCACGATATCCATCAACAAAGCAGAAACTGCCGCTCCAAAATTTAGCCGCACTTCTGCATTTTCAAATTGTAGTTCCTGGCGGCTGGTATAAATTACAGGAGTTTTGCCATCTGCATAAGCAGTGCGAACTTTTTCGAGAATTTCATCGAGGATTTGGATGCGAGACTCGGGAGCATCTTCTAGCAAGTGAGATACATCTATTTCAATGCTAACTGTATTGGGTTCTTCTAACAAACGTTCCAATTGATCTGTAGTTTTCTTAACGTGGGAACCAACTATTACTGCACCTGGTTTGCCGTCTTTGACGTATTTTGACATTTCATCGGCGGCTACTGGCTGGTTGCCTAGGTCAGCTAAGGATGTTAAAATACTAGCTCCACTGCGGAATAAAAACTTTTTGCCTTGACTGGCTGCATCAAGAATGTGTTTGGCAAATGTGTTTAAATCGCCTTGGCTTTCGCCGTCAACAACTGCACATTGGTTGTCTGTCATCTCCATCAATCTATCTAAACTTCCGTAGCGGATGTCTGCAAGTAATATGCGATCGACAGTATCAGCGTGGATGCGACCTTTGGTTTTTTCTTCTACGTAGTCGGGGAGGTAACTGTGATGGTAGCCGAAGACTGAATCTTTGGCAAATTCGGTTTCGTGAACGGGGGTTTCGACGCCGTTAACCATGAGGTAGTGGACGCTGTTGCGGGTAATTCTGCCTCCTTCAAAAAAGGCGGGAATTAGAAAATGAGCGTCGAAAGGGCCGAGTTCTTCGGCGATGACATCGGTTTCGATCGGATAGTGACCGCGCAGGGTAGAATCGGAACGGCTAACGATTAGGAAGTCTTCGATTTCTTCGATCGCGATCGCCCTTTTGAGATTTTGGCACACTTCGCGGGTGACGGAGGCGGCTGTTTCGGGAGTTAGCGATCGAGTATTTGTCAGTATAAAAAAAATCGGGGACTTGTCCCGCAGTCCCAAACGCAGGGTTTCTTCGTCCCAACGTGTCAGCAGCAAACAACTGTGCACGGTTTGAGAACCTGTGGGATCGTCATCGAGAACTATAATCTTAGGTTTGGTAGAAGACATACTGACCTGGTTGTTAACGTCACCTTTCCAAGATATCCTTACCTGTTACACAACAGGTAAAAATTTACAATTATGATTTTTCTTAACAATTCTCATAACTTATAAATTTTAAAATGTGTTTGAGTTCGATTCGTTCACAGTTGGTGCCCGTTGCTACCAAGAAGACGGGGCGGTTGAAACCGCGTCTATTGGTGCGCGTTGCTAGGAAGAAGACCGGGCGGTTGAAACCGCGTCTATACAGACAAAACCTGCCTGGTGCAGGTTGAAGAACGGGCAGTTAAAATTCAATATGGTTGGGTTAATGCTAAGGTCGGAAGAGATATCTTAGGGTTAGCGCAGCGATCCCAGGGCGATCCCATCGCCGAAACTATGATAGTTATCAATTAACTGATGTGTGCGAGGAGAAGTTAGCTTTTTAACTGAACCTTATTTGGCTAAAATTACGTTATTTTATTCATTCCGCGCACCATCCGGAATTTGTTTGTGTAGATGCGGTTTCAACCGCCGTCTTATCTTTCCATTTTGTTAATTAGCAGCATTTCGATCCTGCAACTTTTTCATTTCTGCTTGAACTTCCACAGCTAGCTGCAAAGCTTGGTTGAGCAATCGCCCCGGCTGGCTCGAACGATCGCTAATTTGCAGGGCATTCAAAGTTCTTAAATTATTGGCAAACAGTTCTGAGTTAGTATCGACAAATTTTTTGTTTTCCCTGAGAATTTTCTCGGTTTTCAAAGCTCGAACTAAATCCTCTCTGATGAGCTGCAAGGCTTTAATAACTTTGGCGCGATCGCCGATTTTGACGTTCGGATTGCCAGCATCTTCGATCCGGTCATTAATTTCGATCGCTTTGATTATACCATTATAGCGATCGACATCATCAAAAAGACGAATTAAATCTTGGTTCCGGCTGCACCAAATTTTCCAGGCATCTTCCAAGATCAAACCGGCGATCGCACAGAGGTGCAGGGCCAACCACAACAAATAAGCCCTAGGAAATATCAGCACCAACAGCCAACAACTAATTAGAACCAAAACAATTAAACAGACTGTTTTCAAAGCTTCGCGGGCAAACTTAGTCGCAGTCGCAGGCCGGTATACGCGATCGGGCCGGGCGCCGCACAGGTGCTTGAGCTCACCGACAGTAATTTCTAATCCCTGAATGTCAGGTCGCATAAATCTTCACAAATATTTGTTAAATATAAAGTTTTGTGGTAGAACAAAGGGCTCGTCTACAATAAACCTAACACCTTTTTTAACCAAAACCCAACTATGTCCGCACGTCCTATATACCTCGACAACCACGCCACAACCCCTGTAGACAAACGAGTAGTTGATGCGATGCTGCCGTATTTTACCGAACAATTCGGCAATGCAGCCAGCATCAACCACGTCTACGGCTGGGAAGCAGAAGCAGCGGTAAAACAGTCACGACAAATCATAGCAGAAGCGATCAATGCCTCTCCCGAAGAAATTGTTTTTACCAGCGGTGCAACGGAAGCAAATAATTTAGCGATTAAAGGCATCGCTGAAGCATATTTCAGTAAAGGAAAGCACATTATAACAGTAAAAACTGAACACAATGCAATTCTTGACCCCTGTACGTATTTGCAAAAATTGGGGTTTGACATTACTGTTTTACCGGTAAAAAGCGACGGACTGATTGATATCGGCGATTTGATCAAAGCGATTCGGGCGGAGACAATTTTAGTGTCAGTGATGACGGCTAATAACGAAATTGGTGTGATTCAGCCGATCGCCGAAATTGCAGCAATCTGTCGCGGAAATGATATTCTGTTTCACACGGATGCGGCCCAGGCGATCGGCAAAATTCCCCTCGACGTAGAGGAAATGAACATCGATCTGATGTCCTTGACGGCGCACAAAATCTACGGGCCAAAAGGCATTGGCGCCCTCTACGTGCGCCGCAACAAGCCGAGAGTGCAGCTAGCGCAACAAATGCACGGGGGAGGGCACGAACGGGGAATGCGATCGGGTACTCTCTACGCGCCGCAAATAGTCGGATTTGCTAAAGCAGTAGAATTAGCCATTGCTGAAATGGAGGCGGAAACAGCACGAGTTGTGAATTTGCGCCAGCGTTTGTGGGAAAATTTGAATGAATTGGGTGATGTTGTTCTCAACGGTCACGCTACTAAAAGATTACCTGGAAATCTGAATATTAGTGTCGGCGGTGTTGACGGTCAAGCGCTGCTGTTGGGTTTGCAACCGGCGGCGGCGGTTTCTTCGGGTTCTGCTTGTACTTCGGCGAAAATATCTCCTTCTCATGTTTTAGCAGCGATCGGGCGATCGGACAAATTAGCCTACGCCTCAATTCGCTTTGGGATTGGCCGGTTCAATACTGCTGCTGAGATAGATGCAGTGTCTCAACACGCGATCGCCACTATTCAATCTCTGCGCCAAGCTCAAAAAGTCATGAGTTAACAATAATATCATGTCCTCACTACAAACCTCTTGATTTCGGTTCGTAGTGAGGACTTCAGTCCTGTATTTTTTGCGGACTAAAGTCCTCACTACAAACCTCTTGATTTCGGT
>RDYN01000072.1 GCA_004293365.1 Oscillatoriales cyanobacterium
TTTATCTAGTTCAGATAAACCTGTTAAATGCCTTGCATAATGTTGGTCAATAGCCTTGATAGCCTTCATTTAACCTCTCGACAATTAATCCACCCTGCTTATTAAGGGGGGTTAGGGGGGATCAGATTCGGGAGCAGCTTCATAAAAAATTGGTATAAGTTAACTGTTAACTGTTAATTTGCTAATTCAGAGGAATCTCGATCCAGAATTCAGTACCCTGACCGGGTACAGAAATACACTTGAGTACCCCTTGGTGTTTCTCAACTACAATTTGATAACTGATAGACAGTCCTAAACCCGTCCCCCGACCGACGGGTTTAGTAGTAAAAAAGGGATTAAATATGTGAGCAATTAACTCTTTGGGGATGCCGTGACCGTTGTCTGCAATGCAAATTCCTACCGTTTTTTCATCAATTAATTCGGTGCGAATCCGAATGCAAGGGGATGGTAAATTAGGTATCAAACGCTCGGTGCTGACCTTTATATCTACTGTCTCGACCTCCAGTTTTTGGGAGCTTAAATAGGTCGCGGCTGCACTTATCCCTAGGGAGTTAACATTCACAACTCGCTCTATTTCTACCATTTCTAGGGCGTCAATGGCATTGCCGATCAGATTCATAAATACCTGATTTAGCGAGCTGGCATAGCATTCAACTAAGGGCAAATTGCCGTATTCTTTAATGATTTCTACGGTGGCGCGATCGGACTGGGCTTTGATCCGGTGCTGCAAAATCAACAGGGTACTGTCGATGCCCTCGTGAATGTCAACGCCTTTCTTTTGAGCTTGATCGAGCCGGGAAAAATTACGCAAAGATACAACTAACTGGCGGATGCGCTCAACTCCGATTTTCATGGAACCCAAAATTTTTGGCAAATCTTCGGCAAGAAATTCGATGTCGATTTCTTCGGAACACTCGCTAATTTCTGGGTTGGGATTGGGGTAGTGCTGGCGGTAGAGTTCCACCAAGCAGAGCAAATCTTTGGTGTATTCGCTGGCGTGGGAGAGATTGCCGTAGATAAAGTTAACGGGGTTATTGATTTCGTGGGCGACGCCGGCAACCAGTTGTCCGAGACTGGACATTTTCTCGGTTTGGATTAGTTGGGCTTGGGTATTGTGCAATTTTGTGACGGTTTTGGCTAGCTGTTCGGCTTTTGCTCGATCGGCTGCTGCTGCATTCAGACTGTCTTGATAAAGTTCTGCTTGGTGAATGGCGATCGCAGCTTGAGAGGCCAAATTTTGCAGCAATTCCTGTTCTGCTGTGGGCCAAACCCTCGGCCCCGAACACTCGTGGGCAATCAGCAACCCCCAGCATTCGGCATCTTTGGCGATCATCGGCACAATTAAACTTGCCCTCACCTGCAATTTTTCCAAAAATTCGCGGTGACAGGGCGTTAAATCCTCAGTATAAATATCATTAATTGCTCGCATCCGTCCCGATCGATAAAAGCAGTCTGAGTCTTCGGGAAAGCATTCATGTGGAGATTTGATACCTAAAATTGACTGCCACTGGCCGCGAATAGCTTCGACAACTACCTCGCCGTGTTCGCCTGCGCCAAATTGGTAGATTACCGTGCGATCGGTATCCAACAAAACTCTCACTTCCCGCACAATAGTTTGCAGGATTGTTTTTAAATCCAAGGTGCTGCGAATTTGGTCTCTCACTCGCGTCAATACTTGGGCAAACTCTAAGGATTTTTGCAATTGGGCGGTACGTTCTTGAACTTGGCGCTCTAAGTTGGCATTCAGGGCTTGCACTTCTTGATGAAGAAGGTACTGCCCAATTGCCGAACAAAATTGGCTGCCGATCGCTAAAGCTTGCTCGATCTCCTCTCGTTTCCACTCGGGCGACTGACCTTTTTTGATTTCTCGCCAGACTTCAAAGGATTGTCTGGGAAGGATTTGTGCCACACTGCTGTCAAAGCGCCCCGCCCACATTTTTTCGGTATCAATTTCATTGCGAAAAACGGTCAAACAGCCAACTACTTGTTGTTGGTAGTGGAGGGGAATTACCAGCAAACCCCGAATTTTAGTTGCTTGGAAAGCTGGAACTAACACTCTAAATAGAGATTCTTTGTATAAGTCTGTAATTATCCAAGCCCAGAATTGGGAATTGGGAATTGGGAATTTGGGAAAATCGGGGGTATTTTTCAATCCTGTGGTTAGCCATTGTTGCCAGAGGGGATGAGCTTCGATCGCGCTGACTGTTTCCCAATTGGGAAGTGTCGGTTGTTCCCCTGTGACGAACAGTTCAAAGGTAGCATCGCTCTCACTAGCGGCAATGGGAAATGCTCGATCGATCTGGGGAACCGATAACTGTTCGCTGTTGGTTTTTGGCGAGTTGAGATAGAGTCGGCTGCCGCTGCCCCCCAAAGCGGTGACAGTCGCTTCTAAAGCCTGTTGCAGTTGAATGTCGCTCTGACCGTACAACAAAGCTGCTATGCGGCTCACGGTGGCTTCCCGGGCTGCTTGGGAGCGGGTTTGCTGGAGCAGGAGCGAGTGGCCGATGGCGATCGACAATTGATCTGCTACGAGCTGAACTACTTCTAAATCTGTGGATGAAATATTGCGGGGGGCGGAGTGGTGAGCCACTAACAGTCCCCACAGTTCGATGTGAGTTTGGCGATCGTTTGCAGGCTCGCATCTACTCACGCAGGCGGGGGCCTGGCAGATCTCTGTTTTGCTGTGAGGCGACACGCTCCTGCGGTGCAAAATTGGCACGACTAAGGAAGATTTCACTCCCATTGCCATCAAGTAAGCTGCGTGGCAAGGATCGAGCGATCGATAGTGGAGCTCTTCATTTACTAAAGGTTGACCGGTATCTGCAGCATCGAGGGGGTTGAGGACGATCGTCCCGGAGTTAACATCTACTATTGTCCGCTGGCGCATCCTGACATACATCTCCCGCGCGGTGGGAGGAATATCGTCTGCTGGAAAGTGCAGTCCTTTCAAGGAAGGGAGATGTATGTTATTAATTGATTCGGCAACAACTTCTCCGCTGCCGTCGGCACTAAACCTGTAAATCATGATGCGATCTGTTTTCAGAAAAGACCGCACTTCTGCTACTGTACTGGTTAAAATATCTTCTAATTCTAGAGATTGGCGGATGCGTTCTGTGATTCGCCTTACCAAAACTTCTTTGTCTAGTTTATGATGTAATTCTTGCGTATTTTCTGTGATTTGCATAAATCTCCTTGGGCAATTATACAATGATAATAAGAAGTTTTGATCTGCCTTCGCGATCGAACTCAACTTTATGAGCTTGAGTTTTTGACTAAACCGAGCTTTACTATTAATCGGTGGCGTACTGCTTAGTGACGACCGTATATCGCCTGTGGCACCCTGAAGAACAAAAATCGGCGATCGTTGAGGTGTATTCCTTGCCTTCAACAGACAGAGCGACTTAACCAAATGATAATTATTAGATCTCTTGCTCCCGTCAAATTCACCCCCCTTAATCCCCCCTTATTCAGGGGGGAAACAAGAATAATCTTGCTCCCTCCCCTTGGCAAGGAGAGGGTTGGGGTGGGGTGCGTTGTATTTTTGCTATAGTTCTATTATTTTAATCCTCCGAGCAATTTCTTGCAATCTTGAATTCTCATTATCAAAATTATTTATTCTTAGGATAACTTGATATGACTTTGTATAACTTTATATAATGATGGTTAAGGTGAGTTTTGATCCGCCCCCCGGCGCTGACAAATTTCGCTGCGCGCGCTCATCAGAATTTTACCCAAATGATTTTGGCCCGTTCCTTCGCAGCCGCACCCCCAGTAGTAATCCGTTGGCGAATCCTCCACAATCAGTCGATCCCCTGTGGCGAGGAGAATAGCTTGAATGTCTGAATGAGTCAGAAACTTAGTTAAAACTGCCTCGCGCATAATGGGAATTTTCACTGCTTCCCAATCAGGGCGCATCCGGTGGTTTGGATCGCGACCTAATTTGGCGGCTTCCTGAGGAGTTGGTACGGATCGAATTGCCGCCACTAATCTTTCATCAGCGCTACCGACAAATTTTTGGGCTTGATAGTAATGTTCCACAGTCAACCAATCTTGACCGTACAGGCAAATGTCGTGCAGTGAAAAATTGGAAAAGCAGCCGTAAGGCTCCTCTACTTTATAAAAATAAATTATCATAATAATTTGAGATATGAGATATCTAGATATAGCAATCCGTTCATCAGTTTCAATAACTGGTTAAGAGGCTATGGCCTCTTAATCGATGTAAGCGAGGCTCTGCCTCCATTGCGAAAATAGATGCTCTTCCTCGGGTTCTGCGTTACTTTCGCCCTGGTAACGAGTAGAATCGCCACAGACAATCGATCGGGCGCAACAGAGCTTATCGGATGTATGGTTTGCAGTGCGCGCCTTAGGAGTATCAGCCAAGGACTCAGTTGTTATGGGAGCATCTCAGTTTGGCAATAACCATTTTTTAAAGAGCGGACTCTACTGACGCACTACGAACCTTTTTTGAGATCCCGACAGCACTGTAAATGCTCTCCTGAGATGCTCCCGTTGTTATCGTCTGACGCGGTTGCAAGTAAAGGATTTTCTGGAAAAATTATGATTCCGATGCTATGGTCACGGAAACGATATAATTCCTATTTTAATTAACGATCGAGAATTGGGAATGAGGAATCGATCGCCAGAAATTGGGATTTAAGAATACTTCCTTTTCCTTCTTTCCTGCTCAAATTGCTGCATTTTCCCCATGCCCAATTGCTCAGCCTCTAAACTGTCGTGATGTCTTTCTCTTTCGATGCCAGAACATCTTCTATTTTGGCAATGTACTTGTCCGTCAGCTTTTGAATTTTATCTTGCAAGTCTCGCGATTCATCTTTAGAGATATCGCTGCTTTTTTCTTGCTTGCGAATCGAGTCAACGGCATCGCGGCGGATATTGCGAATTGCGACTTTACCTTCTTCGGCAAACTTCGAGGCCATTTTGACGAATTCTTGGCGTCTTTCGCTTGTCAGCGGTGGAATGTTCAAGCGAATAACTGAACCGTCGTTGTTAGGTACGAGGCCTACATCGGACAGGGAAATTGCTTTTTCGATGGAGGTAAGCGCTGTGCGATCGAACGGTTGAATGTTGATCGTAGTCGCATCCGGGGTGCCGATATTGGCAAGGGATTTGATCGGAGTTGGAGCTCCGTAATAATCTACCATGACTCGATCGAGCAGGGAGGCGTTGGCGCGTCCCGTCCTGATAGTATTAAAAGACCGTTGAGTAGCCTCAACTGCCTTTTGCATATGATCTTCTGCTTCAGCTAACTTCACAAAATCCTCCGACAAGAGTTCCAATAGATTCTCCCATTACGGCGCGGTAGATGTTGCCCGAGACCGAGAGGTCAAATACCATAATAGGAATATTATTTTCTTTGCACAGGGCGATCGCGGTACTGTCCATCACCCGCAAGTCTTGGTTCAAGACGTGGGCGTAGGTGAGGGTTTGATACCTGCGCGCGTCTGGGTTGAGGTGGGGGTCAGAATCGTAGACCCCATCTACCTTAGTCGCTTTAAAAATCACCTCTGCATCAATTTCAGCCGCCCGCAATGCGGCTGTAGTATCAGTAGTAAAAAAAGGATTGCCAGAACCGGCACCAAAAATTACTACCCGTTTTTTTTCTAGGTGACGAATGGCGCGCCGTCGAATGTAGGGTTCAGCTACTTCTTGCATGGCGATCGCCGATTGTACCCTGGTTGGCACACCTGCTTGTTCCAGTGCATCCTGCAAAGTGATAGCATTCATTACCGTAGCAATCATGCCCACATAGTCGGCTGTTGCCCTATCCATCCCTGCGGAAGCTGCTTTCACGCCACGAAAAATGTTGCCGCCGCCGACAACGATCGCGATTTGAATCCCTTCGGACACGACTTTCGCGACTTCCTGGGCGATCGACCCAACGACTACCGGATCTATACCGTAGCCCAAGCTGCCCATCAGCGCTTCACCGCTGAGCTTCAGCAAAACCCGCTGATAAACCATCCCCATGCCGCCACTATTTTTTTACTCTGTTTGCCTCCACCATAAGATAGCAGCACGGGTGCATTTTGAACATAAATTGCCTGGAACAGGCTTTTGAGCTTGTTCCAGAACACCTTGGACTGTGGACGATTTTGGATTTTGGACTTAGGCAGAAACCGGGTTTTTTTACCGAATCTGCGGACTTTAACAAGTATTTTCGTAAAAAACCCGGTTTCTAGGAGCCCATTCCTAAGTCCTACTGTTAACTCTTAGTTCAATCCTTGGGAACGAAATCAAGAGCAGCAGAATTCATGCAGTAACGCTGACCGGTTGGCCTGGGCCCGTCGTTGAATACGTGGCCGAGATGAGCGTCGCAAACAGCGCACAGTACCTCAGTGCGGCGCATGAACAAAGCGTTATCCGCTTCATTCCTGACATTTTCTTCTTTGATCGGAGCGTAGAAACTCGGCCAACCGGTACCGGAATCGTATTTTGTTTCTGATTTAAATAGCTCCGTACCGCAGCAAATACACTTATAAATTCCGGGCTTTTTGTTGTCGTGATATTCGCCACTAAAAGCTCTTTCTGTTCCTTTTTTTCTGGTAACTTTGAACTGTTCTGGCGTAAGTTGCTGCTGCCATTCGGCGTCGGTTTTCTTAACTTTGTCTGTCATGGTTTAATGTTGGGAGTAGATGAAAGTAGTTGTTTGTATTTAACAACAATTAACGGTTAATATTATCTCCTTATATTACCTCCACATAAAGGGTTCGTAGTGAGGACTTTAGTCCTCAGAGGACTGAAGTCCTCACTACAAACCTTTTTGAGTGACAATTTATTGGACATAATATAACTGTATCTTGCTGTTAACTCATGCCTCCATTAATATTAACCTAATTGGCTCGAAATGAACATACCAGGGAAAAGGATTGTCCTTAATCGCCCGCCACTTTTCCTTGAAAACTTCAGCTTGCAGGTGATAATCTTGGGAATCGCGGGGAGGCGAGTGCAACTTGAGATATAATGTCACGCGGTGCGGAGTTTCGACGGTTGAGGCGATCCAACAAGCCAATGTATTTTCGCGATCGCACGCGCTAACAAAACTGACTTGATGAGCCCGAATTCCCACAGAAACTAGAGATTTGGGAATTGGTTCGACGACAGTCAGATCGCAGCCCCAGTCGATCGCCTCTATGACAGTTTCTGCAACAGGTTTAGCCGCACAGAAGTTCTTACAGCCCGTCAACTGGGCGACGGTGAAGTTGCGCGGGCGATCGAAAATGTTCTGTTTGGTATCAAAGGCGATCGCACTTCCATCAGCCAAAACCAACAGATTCTCGCACACCCGGTAAACCTCCTCTAAATTGTGGCTGACAAACAAAGTAATGCCCCGATAGTTAGTCAGAGTCTGCATTAACTCCCTTTCCAGTTGACTCCGCAAGTGCGTATCCAAAGCCGAAAACGGTTCATCTAACAGCAGCAATTCTGGACAACTGGCGATCGCCCTCGCCAAAGCCACCCGCTGCTGCTGGCCACCCGAAAGTTCGCGGGGATAGCGGCTTTCCATTCCCGACATTTGCACCGAAATCAATTGTTCTTTTACCCGAAGTTGTTGCTCGCTTGCCGATAAATGCTGCAAGCCAAAAGCAATATTTTCAGCCACAGTCAAGTGCGGAAACAAAGCATAGTTTTGAAACAAAAAACCGATGCGGCGGTCTTTAGAAGGTACGTTAATGCCCTGTGCCGAGTCAAATAAAACCTTACCGTTGACTGCAATCTTACCGCTAGTTGGAGTTTCCAAACCTGCGATGCAGCGCAGAGTCATACTCTTACCAGAACCCGACGCACCCAAAATTCCCAGCACTTCCGGGCCGATATCGAAACCGACATTTAAGGCAAAGCCAGAAAGAGGTTTAAAAATATTCAGAAAAAGTCCGTTTTCCGGTTGATTATATTTTTGATTTTTGCTGTCACTATAGTTAGCTAAATTTGCAACATTAGATAGCAATTTATCTGGAAATTCTAAATAATTTGTGGGATGGGCATCTTGCCCGTCCCGACTATAATCCTGAACCACATTTAGAACTGATTTAGAATTGCCATATTTAAGATTTGGTTTCGCCGAAATCTTTTGTAAATTTGTCCAATAATTAACACCAGCGAGCATCGTCAAAGAAATACTGAACACAATCAAAACCCAAATAGCAGCTTGCCTTATATCCCCAGATTCCACAGCAAAATAAATTGCCATCGGGATAGTTTGAGTTTGTCCGGGAATATTCCCAGCTAACATCAAAGTCGCGCCAAATTCACCCAAAGCGCGGCAAAATGCGAGAATAGTTCCTGCTAAAATTCCCGGCCATGCTAGCGGTAGCATAATCCGCCAAAAGACTGTCCATTCGGAAGCGCCTAAAGTGCGGGCTGCATTGAGAAGGTTGGCATCAATTTGTTCAAAAGCCCCTAAAGCAGTTTTGTACATCAGGGGAAATGATACGACGGTGGCTGTAATGACGGCGGCTTGCCAAGTGAAGATGATTGTTAAGTCGAATTTTAGCAAGAATTGACCGATCGCACCATTTCTCCCAAACAACAGCAGCAGCAAAAATCCGACTACTGTGGGCGGCAAAACTAAGGGAGAGATGAAAATGCCTTCTATCAAGGCTTTACCTCGGATGCGGGTTGAAAGCATCCAGCGGGCGGCGGCTATTCCGAGAAAGAAGGTAAAGAATGTGGCGATGGCTGATGATTTCAGGGATATCCACAATGGAGATAAGTCGAATTCCATATTTTGGATTAACTATCGCAGTCTTAAATTATAAATTTCTAGCTAAAACAAGCCTACTAAAATTGGTTTGTAGTGAGGACTTCAGTCCTCATAATTTTATGCGGACTGAAGTCCTCACTACAAACTTGTAATCGTTATTTTACCGGAAATGATATGATTTTGAATGAGATTTTTTTGACGAACCGCGAAGGCGCGAAGGACACGAAGGAAGAAAAGAAAGATCGGAAATTTTCTGTAGGGGCGGTGTCCCCGTGCCCGCCCTCCGGGTTTCTAATTAACGAGATAAACCGAATCCGTATTTCTGAAATACTATTTTAGCCCGATCGCCCGCCAAGAACTCAATAAACTTTTTTGCGGCCACCAGGCTGCGGCTGTTTCTGATAACTGCTAGGGGATAAACAATCGGCGAGTGCAAATTTGTGGCCGCCGTTAGCTGTACAGTTACTTTGTCGGAGGTTTTGGCATCTGTGACGTAAACTATGCCAGCATCAACGTTTCCGCTTTCGACAAATGTCAGGACTTGGCGGACGTTATTTCCGAACACTAATTTTGGCTTAATTTGCTGCCACAATCCCAGTTTAGTTAACATTTCTTGGGCGTATTGTCCGACGGGTACGCTGTTGGGTTCGCCGATCGCAATTTTCTTGATTTTAGCATCCGTCAACTGTTTAAAATCCCTCACAACAGCGCTATTTTTGGGTGCAATCAATACCAGGCGGTTTGTCAGGAGGTTCCGTCGTGTCTGGTTGAGGAGCAAATTAGCTTGTTGCAAAGCATCCATTTGTTTCCCAGCAGCGCTGAAAAACACATCTACTGGAGCTCCTTGCTGAATTTGCTGCGCTAAAGCGCCGGAAGCACCAAAATTATAAGTGATATTCACCTTGGGATTGCTGCTTTGATAAACTGTCTTGATTTCTGTTAAGGCGGGCGCGAGACTGATTGCAGCGGATACGGTTAAAGATGGGCGCTGCTGCGCTGTGGCTGGAGAAACACTCTGAAATAAGTTCCAACTAATTAGTAGTAGCAGCGCTAAAACGGCTACTATAATCAAGTTAAAGATGCGTTTTCTTTCCACAGGGTTATGTTCTGATTTCCCACAGGGCGTTTGACACTCTCGGTAGTAGTAAGGTGCACAGCGCGCACCCTACAAGTAGAGTCTGTTTGTCTGGGACGATCGTCGTCTAATGACTAATGACTAATGACCAATGACTAATGACTAATGACTATTCCCGCCATTTGACAGAACAACCGATCGCCTCTGTACTAGAAGGTTCTATCGATTGGTCATTTAGCAATTGGTCGATCGCACTTCGCAAATAAGAAAATTGCACCGCTTCTGGATTGTCGGCGTTGTCGTCAATTAAACCTTTATAGCGCAATCTGCCATCTCGGTCTAACAAAAAAACCTCCGGCGTTTTGGAAGCCCCAAAACTTTCAGCCACATCTTGAGCCATATCTCGGATGTACGGGAAGTTGAGTTGATTGTTGGCTGCAAAAGTTTTCATGTTGTCAAAACTGTCGTCGGGATGCTGGTTTGCATCATTAGCATTAATCCCGATTAACGTAACATTTCGATCTATAAAATCTGCTTGAAGTTCTTTGAGGCGAGCGAGATACAACTGCACGTAAGGGCAATGATTGCAGATAAATACTACCCCGATCGCGCGATACTTTTCTAAATATCGAGCTAAATGGTGAACTTCTTCGTCAACTCCCGGCAGTTCAAAATCGGGAGCGTAGCCGTTAATCGGAGTACCCATTGTTTCCTTTAGTAAATTTATGTTTGCAGCAGGTGAAGACCTGTATTTACACCATCGCATATGACAGGAGCGCCGCGAATAAAATAGGGTGTTTTTTGGCAGTCGCTTAATTCTCACCTTGCTAACAACCTATTTTAATTCGCAACCAAACGATTTATTCGTCGTCTTGTTTTAGCCAACCTTTTGCCAGAGCTTGATATCCAATCATTTTGTATGTTAATTTGGCGGCGGTAAATTCAGAAACTACAGAATCTACCACAGGTGCTAATTCCATAATGTCACAGCCGATTACTTCGTAGGACTCGAAGACGCGGCGCAAAAATCCGGTGAGCGAATACCAATTTAACCCACCTGGTTCCGGTGTGCCAACTCCTGGGATTAATGTCGGATCGATGCCGTCTAGGTCGATCGTCAAAAATACTCGTTTGGTTGTTATGCTAGCAATGGCGCGATCGGCCCAATCCGGTTGAGTGGCGATTTCCCGAGCTCGAATCACGTTTAGCTGTTTGGCTTTAATCAAGTCGGCTTCTTCTTTGCAGATGGCGCGAATCCCGATTTGCAGTGTCGGTAAGCCCATATCGACAACCCGGCGCATCACGCAGGCGTGGTTGTGGATCGAGCCTTCGTATTCGTGGCGCAAGTCCCCGTGGGCGTCGATTTGCACGACGGTGAAAGGTTCGTCGGGGTAGCCTTGGCGATAACCTTCGACAACACCTGCGGTGATGCTGTGTTCGCCTCCGAGGGAGATTACAAATTTATTTTCAGCAATTAGCTGCTGTACGGTTTTTTGCGTAACTTGCAACATTTCTAAGGATGAAACTTGTTGCTGGTTGCGGGTATCGGCGATCGGCAATGCGGTATAAATGCCAACATCGTAGCAAACTTCGCGATCGAGTTCTTCGTCGTAGCATTCGAGCTGGTGAGAAGCTTCTAGCAGTTTAGCCGGCCCGTTTTCGCAGCCTCGGCGGTAGGTGGTGGTTGCTTCGTAGGGAATTGGTAAAATAACTACTTTGGCTGTTTGGTAGTCGGGTACAATTTCGGAACCGAGAAAGGGTACGACAGAAGTTGAGATGATCGTTGGCATAGGGGCAGTTTCAATAAGGCAAAAAATGCAGCATCTTTAATGGTGGCATAATAGCGGCTCTAACTGCAAAGGAAGGAGAAAGAGGATTTAACCGCAGAGGGCGCAGAGGGCGCAGAGGGAGGAGGGAAGGAAGGTTTGCGTATATTTCCGTGGTTGCCTCGAATTGCGATACGGTTGGTAGTAAGGACTTTAGTCCTTTGCACCCTTAAATTTTCACTTTTTTACCTATATGACTTCTTCTACGTTAACTGCTGCCCGGCCTCAAACCTGGATGTGGAAAGGTTTTCCGATTTGTTACCAGGCTGCTGGTTCCCAGGGCCCTGCGGTGGTGTTTGTCCATGGTTTCGGCGCGTCTTGGGGCCACTGGCGCAAGAATTTACCGGCGTTGGCTGCTGATTGTCGCTGTTTTGCGATCGATCTTATCGGTTTTGGCGGTTCTGCGAAACCTACGCCGAAACTGGAAATTGACTATACTTTTGAAACTTGGGGAGAGTTAATCGCTGATTTTTGTCGGGAAGTTGCGGGCGGGCCTGCTTTTTTGGTGGGAAATTCGATCGGCTGCGTAGCAATTATGCAAGCCGCCGTGGATTTTCCCGACATTGCTTCTGGTCTAATTTTACTCAATTGTTCCCTGCGCTTGCTGCACGATCGCAAACGCGCCGAAATGCCTTGGTATCGCAGTTTTGGAGCGCCAATTGCACAAAAAATTTTAAATGTCAAGTGGATTAGTCAATTATTTTTCAAACAATTAGCAACGCCGAATACAGTCAAAAAAGTGCTTTTGCAAGCCTATCACCGTCCCGAAGCTGTCACCGACGAACTTGTAGAAATCTTGTTAAAACCAGCGCGAGACAGCGGCGCAGTGGATGTATTTGTGGCATTTATCAGCTATTCTCAAGGGCCGTTACCGGAGGAGTTGTTGCCGCGTTTGAACTGTCCTGCTTTGATTGTGTGGGGCGCAAATGACCCTTGGGAGCCGATCGCACTGGGGCGAGAATTAGGCAACTTTCCGGCTGTAGAAAAGTTTATTGCGCTCGAAGGGGTGGGCCACTGTCCCCAAGACGAAGCGCCGGAATTGGTCAATCCTATTTTACTCGAATGGATCAAAGAGCGATTCCCTACGGCATAGCTGCGATCGCACGGCATTTGCAGAAAATCAGCCCCTGTAATCTTGGCAACTAGCACCGCCAAAAGCTAAGCTTAATAAAAAAATTGAGTTATGAGTTTTAGGTTTTAAGTTAAAAAGTTCCAAATTCACAACTGTGCAATTAAAACTTGGCAATTAAAACTTATAACCGCGGCTTTCTTCCTAATTGTATAATGTCCGATCGCACAACCGCAATAATATTGGTTCCATCCTTCGGAATGCAAGTTCTCATCAAACCAGAGAAAACTGAAGTCCGAAGGATCGAACCTGACAATAGTTATTTTAACGGACATCATATTTATGCGAATTTTCGGGATTTTCTGTGAACAATAATTTTGGTCGGTATGGACAACTTGAGCATCGACACTAAAACCCGCGCCGTCAAGCTGGGTTCAGAGTGCATAAACCTAAACAAAGAAGAATATATCGTGCTGCTGCTGTTGAGCAAACACTACGGCAAATATGTCGCACCGGCAGCGATTTTTAATGTGCTGTACAAGCGTCCCCCAACAGGTGACGAAGAGCAAATAATAGTCGATCGCATTTTTGAACTCAAGAGAAAGTTAAAAGACAGCGGCGACACATCCATGCTCATTCATACCGAACCAAACGGAAGCGGCAAATATGGCATTCTCGCAGTAGAAAATCCCGTGGAAATCAACGGCGAAATTTTGCAGCCTCCGGAACCCAACCCAGAATCCGAACAACTTTTAAACAATCGGTATCGGGTAATTGAAAAGCTGGGAGAAGGAGGTTTTGGCTTAACATTGCTCGCCGAAGACACGCAAATGCCTTCGCACCGATGTTGCGTCATTAAGCAGCTAAAACCGCAGACAAATAATCCTGATATCGATCAAAGTGTTCGAGAGCGTTTCTCTCAAGAAGCTGCTGTTTTGGAAAAGTTGGGCGAAGGGCATTCTCAAATTCCCAAACTTTACGGGCACTTTGAGGAAAACGGTTTATTTTTCTTGGCGCTCGAATGGATAGACGGGGAAACGCTTAACAACCGAGTCAAAGTTGTTGGAAGAATGAACGAGGAGGAAGTTAAAAAAATCCTGACAAGTCTGCTAATAGTTTTGGATTATATACACGAAAAACAGATTATCCACCGAGATATTAAACCCCAAAATATTATATTACGCAAGTCTGACGACGAACCAGTTTTGATAGATTTCGGCGTAGTTAAGGAAACAATTAATCAAGGGATGACTGGTGGGTTAAATGATGTAACAATCTCCATTGGAACGCCCCAATTTATGGCTCCGGAACAAGCCGCTGGCAGACCCGAATATTCGAGCGATTTATACAGTTTGGGATTGACGGCAATTTATTTACTAACTGGAAAGTGGCCCCAGGATTTAGAAACTGACTCCCAAACTCGGGAGATGCTTTGGCAGAATCATTCATCAAAGGTGAGTGTGAGATTTGCGGCGGTTCTGGATAAAGCGATTAGGTTTCACCCGCGAAGTCGCTTCGCTACCGCTAAGGAAATGTTGGCTGCTTTGGAGGAACCAACAGTGGCTACTTTGGCGAGCAGTCACGAGCAAGCTAATTCTCAAAAAAGCAGCACAAAAAGCTGGATTATTTATGTATTTTTGATATTTTTAATTGCTTTAGGTGCTGCTGCTTTTGTATTCAAAAAAGAGTTGATAAGTATTCTCAAAGATGTTGTACACTTAGCTGAGAGGAGCCTGAATCCTAGCGATTCTCAAGTGCCGCCTGTGCCGGGGGTGGCGCGGGAAAATGCCCAGACTTCCTCGCCTGTAGATGCGAGCAGTTACATCAGTGCGGGCGATCGTATTTTGTTCGCTAGCACGGCAAATCCTGACAAGCAAGCAGGAGTTCGCGCGATCGCCACCGGTGACTTCAAAACGGCGGTAAATCAGCTAGAAGCGGCTTTAGGGGTCGATCGCACAGACGCAGAAACTTTAATTTATCTCAATAACGCTCGACTCGGGAGTGCAGAAGCAATTAAAATTGCCGCAGTAGTTCCGATTGGCGACAATCTCAGCGCGGCGGCGGAAATATTGCGCGGGATAGCCCAAGCTCAAGACGAAGCAATTAAGGCGGGAGTGCCTTTAAAAGTAGTAATTGCTGATGACGGTAACGATGAAAATCGGGCGAAGGCTATTGCACAGAGTCTGATTGCAGATAGCAGTATTTTAGCAGTTGTCGGTCACGGTACCAGCAAAACTTCGATCGCAGTTGCTCCAATTTACAGTCAAAATCAAATGGTGGCGATCGCACCTACGAGCACCACCATTGAATTAGCAACGGTTCCGAGGCGCCCCGACGGCGTGAACTATTTCTTTCGGACGATACCGAGCGACCAATTTACAGGTACCGCTTTAGCTCGCTATATGTTAACTAACATGAAAAAAAGCAAGGCTGCGGTTTTTTACAATTCCAAAAGTTCTTATAGTAAGTCGCTGCAAACAGCTTTTTCTACTACTTTGATTTTGGAAGGCGGTCAAGTTATTAAGGAAGTAGATTTATCCGAGGAAAATTCTACGGCACATAGGGATGGAATTGAAGCAGATGTTTTGGTATTATTGCCAGATTCAGACACTGTAAATTCATCCTTAGAAATTGCTAGAAACAATCAAAAAAAATTGCCAATGATTGGCGGTGATGCTCTCTACAATACGGATTTATTAAAACAAGGTGGAGCAGCTTTGAACGGGGCAATCATTTCGGTTCCTTGGCATTTTGCTGATAGTAAAAATAAAAATTTTGCACTCTTAGCTAGAGATTTGTGGGGAATTGATGTTAACTGGCGGACGGCGATGAGTTACGATGCGGTGCAGGTTTTGCGGATGGGAAGGTCGATCGGAAAAATTGATCCGAATAGCGGTCTAGCGGGGCGAGTGATGCTGGCTAAAGCCTTAGCTGCTGAGGATTTCAAAGTTAGCGGTGCGACTGGGGAAATTAGATTTTTGTCGAGCGGCGATCGCAATAGCAATGTAGTTCTTTTGCAAATTGTACCCGATTCTAAATCCGGTGCAGGTTACGATTTTGCGCCAGTAAATCGATTTTAGATTTTAGATTGATATTCTCTCGCCTCGAACTCGAACCACCACTATCAGATTGGTTCGTAGTAAGGACTTTAGTCCTAGGATGTTTCAGTTCGTAGTAAGGACTTTAGTCCTAGGATTTTTTGGGTTTGTAGTAAGGACTTTAGTCCTAGGATTTTTCGGTTCGTAGTAAGGACTTTAGTCCTAGGATTTTTCTGCGGACTAAAGTCCACACTACAAACCAATTTTACTGTAAGGACTTTAGTCCTAGGATTTTTCTGCGGACTAAAGTCCACACTACAAACCAATTTTACTGTGAGGAATTTAGCAGACATAATATGCTTATAAATCTCGCTGATTTTTTGGTTCGTAGTAAGGACTTTAATCCTAGGATTTTTCTGCGGACTAAAGTCCACACTACAAACCAATTTTACTGTGAGGAATTTAGCAGACATAATATGCTTACAAATCTCGTGAGACGCATCACAGATTAGCCTCGTAATATATATCATAATATAGTTATTAAATTTAATTAAATTAAAAAAATGAATAGTTCGATCGCTCGGCGCCACAATGTCAACATCGTTGGAAAAGGCTCTCAAACCCTGATTTTTGCTCAAGGCTTCGGGACAGATCAAACCGCTTGGCGGCATCAAGTAGCCACCTTCGGGCCCAACTACCGCATTGTACTTTTTGACCACGTTGGGGCCGGCGATTCGGATTTTGCTGCTTACAGCCCGCACCGCTACAGCACCCTTCACAGCTATGCAGAAGATTTGCTAGATCTGTGCAGCGAGTTAAAATTGACACACGGTACTTTCATCAGTCACTCGGTTAGCGGTATGATTGGCTTACTAGCAGCGCTAGCCGAGCCAAAACTATTTAACAAGCTCGTATTTGTGGGTGCATCTCCACGTTATTTAAATGACACGGGATACGTAGGTGGTTTCGATCGGTCAGACCTCGATAAATTGTACGCGGCAATGTCGTCTAACTACTACGCATGGGCTAGCGGTTTTGCGCCGTTAATGATGGGCAACCCAGAGCGGCCGGAATTGGCGGCCGAGCTTGCCAAGACTCTGATTGCTATTCGCCCAGATATTGCCCAAGCTGTGAGTAAAGTGATTTTCGAGTCGGATTACCGACAGGAATTACCGCAGCTAAAAGTACCGACACTGATTCTCCAGGCTCAGCATGACCCCGCCGTACCTGTGGAAGTAGGCCGGTATATGTCTCAAAAAATACCCAAAAGTCAACTGATAGAAATAGATGCGCGGGGCCATTTTCCCCACATCAGCGCACCAGAGAAAATAACGCAGGCGATCGCCTCCTATCTTTCCTCGCGCTAAAAATCAATCAAAAATCATAACTCAAAAATAACAAATGGACTGGCGGGAAAAATGCTTTAACCCTTTCAATAAAATTCCTAAATTAAGCCTAAAACTGCCAAAAAACAGTTTATTTTTAATGTTTCAATCTTCAGCGCTGCGCCATCCCGACAGTTTGCCGACGTACAGGCTGCCTTTGGTGTGGCTGTTTGTTTTCTTCATCGCGATCGACAGTTGGCAACAAACAGCCGTAAGTTGTTCGATCGACGAAACGATCGTATTTCTGCTGTGCGTGCTGCTGCCGCGCTCTGGCCCATTGCTGGGAATGCTGGGACTCCTGACGGGTTTTGCAGTTTTGTTTCCCGCCGCCGGTGACTTGCTGCTCGACTCCTGGATGACACTCGCTATCGCTGTGGCTTTCGGGATTGTGGCGCGCAGGTTTCTGCTGCGAGTTGAGTGGCAATTGGCTTCGCAAAACGTACTCGCCGCCCTCACCCGTACCGGCGATACAGAAAGCGCTGACACAGTTATTGCTAAAAGCTTGACAATGTTGCGGGAGTATGCTGTGGCAGATGCGGCGATCGCCCTGCGCCAACTCGATGACGTAACTGCTGAGGCGATCGCCTGCGTGCCCGCCACAGCTTTACCGAGTCCATTCACCAGTCCCAAAATCTTTGCTGAAGCCCTAGCCAACAACCGCTGCATCTACTATTGGGACTACCCCGCAACTCCCGGCGCTAACCGTACCTTAGTCGCCAAAAAAGCAAAATCCGTCGCAGTGCTACCGCTGTCTGCACCTGCGGGAGACGAAGTGGTTCGGGGGCCCAAACCAGGGGCGATCGTCCTGCTGTGGTATCAGCGCCATCGGGTTTCCGACTATTTTCAAAACTTCACCGAGTCAGTGCTGGGAGGATTGAGTACGATACTCAGGTTTCACTACGCCACTTTTCGCCTAGAAAAGCTGCAAACTCGCTACAGTTCAATCTTGCAGACAATACCGCAGGGCGTGGTATTTGTGGACGCCAGCGGCGAACAAGGTTGGATCAATAGTGTGGCGGCTCAACAGCTCTGTTTGACAGAAGGCCCTCAAGAAGCGACAGCGATTGCTGATGCGATGGCAAAACTGCGATCGAGGGCCCAAAATCCGCAGGAAATCGCAGCCAAAGCAGGAGATTTTTTTAGCAAAGCAGAGGCTAAGATTCGCGATTGGGAGTGGGTTTTTTCAGAGCCCGATCGCCAAGTCTTGAATCTGTCGAGCACTCCTACCCTGGTGCGCGACGTACCGGGCCGCCTGTGGCTGCTAGACGATATTACCGATCGATATTTAAACCGTTTAGCACTGGTCGATCGTACCGCACAACTGGAAATTGCTAACAAAGCTCTGCAACTGACTCAGTTTTCGGTCGATCGAGCCGGCGATGCTATTTTTTGGATCGGAGCGGACGCTCAAATATTGTATGTCAACGATGCAGCTTGTTTTTCCCTCGGCTATTCCCGCAGCGAGTTGCTGTCAATGAATGTCAGCCAAATCGAGCGCCATTTTACCGCCGAAGTCTGGCCGCTGCACTGGCAAACTGTCAAGAAATGCGGCTCTCTTACCGTGGAATCTCAGCATTGTACCAAACACAGCAAACTTTTCCCAGTGGAGGTAAAAGTCAATTATTTAGAATTCAACGGCTGCGAGTACCACTGCGCCTTTGTCCGGGACATTAGCGATCGCAAGCAAGTCGAGGCTGCCATCCGGGCGGAACAGGAAAAGTCCGAAAAATTGCTCTTAAATATTTTACCGCAATCAATTGCTAAACGTTTGAAACAAAGAGAAAGAAATATTGCTGAAGCATTCGCCGAGGTGACAATTTTGTTTGCCGACATCGTGGGCTTTACTCAGCTTTCGTCGCAAATCAGTCCTCAAGAATTGGTGTACTTGCTCAACGAAATTTTCAGCGAATTCGATCGCCTGACCGATTTGTACCATTTGGAAAAAATCAAGACAATTGGCGACGCTTATATGGTAGCTGGCGGCATTCCGAGCCCCCGCAGCGATGGCGCCGAGGCTGTTGCCGAAATGGCGATCGGTATGCAAGAGGCGATCGGTTTATTTAACATCGCCCACGGTCACTCTTTAAGCATCCGCATCGGCATCAATACCGGGGCTGTAGTAGCTGGCGTAATTGGCACTAAAAAGTTTATTTACGATTTGTGGGGCGACGCGGTGAATACAGCTTCGCGGATGGAATCTCACGGCCTTCCGGGCTGCATTCACGTCACAGAAGCAACTCGCAAACTGTTGTGCGATAAATATGTTTTTGAGGATAGAGGAGTAATTTCAATCAAAGGTAAGGGAGAAATGAGGACTTATTTGCTGGCCAAACCTCTTAAAAAATAAGACGCTCTCTAATCCCGGTTGTTTCAACCACTCATCGGCGGATTTGTGTGCAAGTTCAGCTTCTTTAATCGGCGAAGGAATAGGCACTTTTGCTAAGCGTTCGAGTTAACTTAGAATTGATAATTTTTAGGATAAACAGTTTATTTTAGCCTAAGGATCGCTCCTGTAAATAATTTACACATATTTGTGGGATGGGCGGGAGAGCCCGTCCTTTCTGGACCGGCTCTCCCGCCCATCCCACAATAATTAAAATTGTAAGTTATTTAATTCTCATTCCTAACAGAAAAAAAGAGGACACAGCGCCGTGCTGTGTCCCTACAAATACCGAATTTAAAACCCAGCTTAAAAAGACTTAAAGCCCTCCGCCCGACTGAGTTTTTTTACTCAACCAATCCTTACCCAATCTGATGGTCACATCCGACTGCAAAGCACCGGTACTCTCAACCAGCACCTCTCCAAAACCCAAAGACTGGCGAATCGCTTGGGCACCTTTAATATCCCCGTCTTGAGCTACAATCGTCGTTACATCTAGCGGTTCAGACCAAGCTTTAGAAACTTGCACATTCCGATAGCCTGCCCGAGTTAAAGTCCTGACAAAATCTTCAACAGCCGATCGATCGCCCGTACTGTCTTGAATCGCCACCTTCAGAAAAGTCGAATCAGCATTCTCGATTGTCCAAGTATTTTGACCGAAGTCAAAATGCTTTGCCACCAGAGTTTCGATGCCATTTTGGTCTGGCAACCAAAAACTTGCCTTGTAGTCCTTAGGATCGCTGAATTTGCCCGGAACCATCAACATCTGCACTCCAGCGCGATCGGTTTGAGTAGCAAAACCAGCCAAAGCCACCAATTCTTCTATACTCAAATTAGTATCAAGGTGAGACTGAATCACCGATAAAATCTTCGGCAACCGAGAGAGCAAACCAACATTAACTTGCTCTTCCACAAAAGCCCGCATCAACAATTGCTGGCGCTGTACCCGCCCGATATCCCCTAAATCGTCATGTCGGTAAAGCAAATAGTGTACGATTTGTTCGCCATTCAGACGTTGTTTGCCAGCCTTTAAATCTATATATAAATGCTGACTTTCATCGGTATACTTCATGTCTTTAGGGACATTAATCGTAATCCCGCCCAGGGCATCTACCAAACTTTTGATACCTTGAATATTGACTGTGACATAGCGGTCAATGCCCACGCCGCCCAGCAGTCCGCTCACTGACTTCGCTGAAGAAGCCGGGCCGCCGTAGTAATTAGCTTCGTTGATTTTCACGACACCCCTACCTTCAACATAGGTGCGGGTGTCTCGCGGAATGGAAAGCACGCTTATTTTTTTATTTTGAGGGTCAAACCTCACCAACAGCATAGTATCGGTTAACCCCTTAAAAGAGTTTTGCCAGACATCGTATCCCTTGTCTTTATCGGGATGGCCGTCGAGGTCTGAACTCAGAACCTTAAGTCCTAAAACTAAAATATTAACTGGGCGAGTCAGCTCCGGCATCTTCATGCTGAGCTTTGCCATGTCGCCTTGAGAAAACACCGCCGCTTCTTCAGGAGTCAACTTTTGTTGCTGAAGCGGCGTTGTGGAAAGGGAGACGGCTAGCAGCGCTCCGGCTGTGGCTGAGAGCATGGCTACTCCAGCCAAACCAAAACCAAAACCCAGCCAACGACCTCGATGCGGTTGGTGCGATTTTTTGGTTGAAGGTTGAGCGGTTGATTGTTTGATAGGGTCTTGATTAGGAGTTTTTTGAGCTGGCACTGGCTTCCTCACACACAACAAAAATAAAAAAGATAATGGCAATATGTAGTATCAAGCTGAAGACGCACTCAATCAATAGGGTAGGGGCTTAAGAGAACCCTAAATTATGATAAATGTTTGCCCACCACTTGCTCGGCTACGCGGCTAATTCCGGGCAACCATAGCGGTTGACGCTTCCAGAGGCGAACCATCAGTCCCAGAGCAACGATAAAATAGCTGGTTGTCAGCAGGCTACTCATTAATAACATGGTAAGTGTCCCAGATTCCGCAGAAATCGCGACCGCTTCTAAAAGAATATGTCCTAAGAGCCAGCTAAATGCAAGGGCAATTGCCAATCGGCTGACGGCTTTGCGTTCGGGACTGCCCTGACGGCGGTAAAGATTCCACAGGGCGGGGAAAAAGCCGATGACTGGGATCATTAGTACAAACAGACTTGCCCGATCGAGTTCGGGATTGTCTAAGGGATCTTTATTTTTCATAATTCGCTACTGAAAATTTGCAGAAGGTATAGTTTTGCACGCAAGTTATTTGTTAGACGGAAAATTTATATCGTAAACCAAAACTCGCAGCGCCGGCAGGTGTTGCACAAAAATTGTCTGTTAGAGGCAAAATTTTGCCGCTAAACCTGCCCTTACCTATTATTGACAATTTTTCGACCCGGAGAGCCGTATTTTGATAAACTGGATACAGCACAGGAGACAGGAGACACAGACCTAGCCATGACCAAATCCCAAAAATCGATCGTTATTTCTCCATCAATATTATCAGCCGATTTTAGCCGTCTCGGAGAAGAGATTCAGGCTGTCGATCGCGCCGGCGCCGACTGGATTCACGTAGATGTGATGGACGGTCGCTTTGTACCTAATATTACGATCGGGCCGCTGATTGTCGAAGCAATTCGCCCGGTTACTACCAAGCCCCTGGATGTCCACCTGATGATTGTGGAGCCGGAGAAGTACGTGGAGGACTTCGCTAAGGCTGGTGCTGACATTATTTCGGTGCACGCCGAACACAATGCTTCGCCTCACTTGCACCGCACCCTGGGTCAAATTCGGGAATTGGGCAAAATGGCTGGTGTGGTGCTGAATCCTTCGACGCCGCTGGAGTTGATCGAGCACGTGCTGGAACTTTGCGATTTGGTGCTGATTATGAGCGTCAACCCAGGCTTTGGCGGTCAAAGTTTTATCCCGACTATGGTACCGAAAATTCGCAAGCTGCGCCAAATGTGCGACGAGAGAGGTCTCGATCCTTGGATTGAAGTGGATGGCGGTTTGAAGGGAAACAATACTTGGCAGGTTCTGGAAGCGGGCGCAAATGCGATCGTCGCTGGTTCTGCTGTGTTTAAGGCGAATGATTACGCAGGTGCGATCGAGGGTATCCGCCACAGCAAGCGCCCGACTCCAGAGTTGGCTGCTGTTTAGTTGAAAGTGCGATCGCCTCCGAGGAATTAGTAATAGACTTTGCCCAAAATTATCGCTTCACAGGCGCAGGATGCTTGTGAAGCGATAATTATTAGAGAGGTCTAGAGGTCTATTGGTATCAAAAACCAGTAAAGTTCGTAGTGCGGACTTCAGTCCGCAGGATAAGAGCGGACTGAAGTCCGCACTACGAACCGTTTTTGTTATGGTAATCGATCGCACGTGATATCAAACTATTGACCGGACATTATAAGTCCTAAAAGTATCAAGATCTAACCCGCAACGTCAGGCGGACTGTATTCCCAATTGGGTGAGGAATGCGCCAGCTAAAGAGCCATTTTTTAATCGTTTTCAGCAACTCCACATCTGCCAAAGTCGAAGCATCGGTATCTACGACTATGCGCGCGAGGCGAACTTTAGCGAAGACAAGCTCCAAAACCAATTCGCCATTTGTACCGGGCGGGACAATCCGGGTTTCCAAGTATTCGTTTAAACTAGCCATTGCCCTGCGATCTAACCCTTGGGCGCTGACGACTTCTACTTGTTGTACGATCGCTGGTTCTACGCTTGCACAGTAATGCTTCGTCCCTGGGTACAGTATAGGAAACTCCGCAAAAGGAGCCCTCGCGGGCAGGGAGATGCCGCGTTCTTGTTCTTGTTCCATCCAGTCTGTGCAGCCATTATCTTCTACATAGCCTGTGCCGCCCAATACGCCCAGATATTCCACCGCTTCCGGCATTTCTACAGGCACATTCATCGAGATAGATTCCGTTCCCGGTTCGACGCGCACGTCATCGCTGACGGCCACGAAAGCCGTGTACTGCGACAAAAGCTGATACGTTAGCGCCGTTTCTGTCACCGTTTCCACCCCCACTTTGGTTTCGTACTGCACCATCTGATTCATCAAATCTTTGATGCGGTGCCGCCCCCAAAGTTGGGCCACTGCCGGATTTCCTGTTTCGGAAAAGTTCATTTCGTAGGTTTGGATGTACTGGTTTCCGCCTGCACTAACTCCTTTAATATGAAGTGTTCCGTCCTCCAAATCCTCCTTTTTTCCAAATAGAACGAGGGGTTGTTCGGCAAATAAATCAGGTGCAATTGAAGGATAAATCACCGGACTTTCGCCCTCTCCCTGCCAATTAATTGCTAGATTTACCAACACGGGATTGTTGATTTGTCGGAATAACTTTTCCACAAATTCGTTAACGGGTTCGTCGTGCGTGACAATCCGGGAGAAACCCCGCCCAATTTCGGCAATGCGATCAAACCGTTTTTGTGATGGTAATCAACCGGACCTGATATAAACTGCAAAATTTCCGCCGCGATCGTCCGCTTGAGTTAATACCGTCGATTGAGTTTCTCGACCAGCAACTTGATAGCGAACAATCAAATCTTTGTTGGGAATTGTATCTAAATTTCCCAACTGAACGCGCACCATCGAACCATTTGTTTGCTCGCTGGCTGCGGCAGTTTGGGGAGAGTCGAAATATTCAATTTGCAGTTGGTGGGATGGGGAATTGACATTACGAATCGGTACGCCTGCTGCAATTTCCAGCGTCACCCCGATATCCTGTCCCGATCGCATTCCCGGCGACAAAATCGGGGCATTCAGCCGCGACGCATCGGGGACAATATCAGTATCGGAATTAACTGTCATTGGGGCTGGGGCGCTACCGATGGCTGTCGTTTCATCCAGCGGCGTACCGGGAATATATCGTGGCCCAACTACCATCGGAAACACAAATTCATAATCCCCAGCGAGAAATTTCAAGCTGTCAGTATAGCGAATCGTGACCTCGATTTCTTCTCCCGGTTTGATGTTGGCGAGGGATTGGGTGAAAATATTATCTCACTCTTGTTCCAGCAAACCGGCTGTCCGCCCTTCTTGTTTGGCTTGTTCGTAAATTTGTTGGGCTTCTTCGCGTTTTTTGATAGTGCCTTTAATTGTGCGATCGCCAATTTTAATTTCCATCTCATCTACCGCTGCTTCGGCTGGTAGCGGAAAAATGTAGACGGCTTCTAGCGGCTTGGTGAAAGGATTTTCAAATTTTTGCGAGACTTCAACTCGCGATAGATTTCCGGCTATTTTGGCTCGGACTTCTGTATGTTTCAGGGGAAAAACGAGTTGTTCTTCTTCGGGGGAACGCACGTATAATCCACTGGTGCGATCGGTTGGAGATGTCACGGGTGTCATGAGCTTATTCCTCCATCACTGATATGTATTATAATATCATACAAACAGTAAGACTCAGTGGCGATCGACTTAAGCCGCTAGTCAAACCGTAGTATTACTGCTGGCTGGTGCGATCGTCCAATTCCCATTTGCCAAATTCAATCGCAGCATTTATGCCAACTCCGGTTGCACGAGCGACATGATAAGCGAGGAGACGGCTGAGCCTAAGTCCCTACTGAGATTAATTGTAGGGATACGGCACGTGCCATTGGTGTCAACTTAAGACTAAAACCTTTGAAAAATCTCGTTTGTAGCCGAACTCAGATCCCCCTCGCATCCCCCTGATTGTCGGGGGACTTTAAGAGTGCTTCCGGCCCCCCCCTTAAGAAGGGGGGCTAGGGGGGATCTAGTTTGAGTCGCCAAACTGCAATCTCTGACTACCTTTAACCTTAAGTTGACACCTATGGGCACGTGCAGTCTCCTCATTTCCGGTAATATTAATTCCGATGAAACCGGAAATTATATCAACTATTTGGAGACACTCGCGAGAATCTTTTCCATCTCAGAAAGCTCGATCGCACCGGAGAAAGTTTTGCCGTTCAAAATAAAAAATGGAGTGCCTTCAATGCCCAGTTGTTGGGCGAGTTGCACGTCTTTCTGAATGGCTGCTTCGGCGGCGGGGCTGTTGCGATCGCTGTTGAATTTATCTAATTTGAGATTGAGCTTTTGGGCGATCGCCCCGTAAAATTCCTCGCCTAACTGTTTTTGCCCTTCAAACAAAGCGCTGTAATATTCCCAGAATTTGCCCTGCTGTTGTGCAGCCCAAGCTGCTTTAGCTGCTGGCAGCGCTTGCGGGTGAATGGAAGTCAAGGGAAAATGCTTGTAAGCTAAAGTAACTTTGTCCTGGTGTTTTGCCATAAACTGCTTGACGGTATCGTGAGCGCGCGCGCAAAACGGACATTGAAAATCAGAGAATTCTAAAAGTACAATCTGCTGCGAAGCCGAGCCCGTGCTAGGAGAATCCCCGATCGCCGATTTGGGATTTGTTTTCATCTCCTGAAAAAATGTTTGGCGCGCAGCTTTGAGAGAATCCTGCTGCTGCTGCTGGTACGCTTGTACCGAATCTAAAATTGCTTGCGGGTTTTCGCGGATCACCTGCAAGACTTGCTCTTTAAACTTGGGATCGACTGAATTGCCAGCCGCTGACTGGGCGGGGGAACAACCGATAAATACCAGGCAGCCCGCAAGCAGTGCAGCCAAGCAGAAGGCTTGCTGGCTGCGGAGTTTTCGCCAAATAGTGGATACGTTCATCTTTTTTTTCTGATTCACGGCAACACTTAATCCTACATTTAATTTTGCGGAGTGTCAGGTGTAGGGCAGTTTAGTGCTGTGCAGCTATTTTTAAATCTGAGCAATAATTAGTAATTGGCGATCGCAAATTCGGAGTACGTAATTGGCAGTAGGTTTTACTCACCCGAACAGCAACCAGGGAAATAATTAATATTTAAACTCTCGAAATTTAGTATGATATTGTATCAAGGAGTTTGTAGTGAGGACTTCAGTCCTCATAAAAATTTGGTAGTGCCCTGAAGGAAAGGATCGGAGTAAGCTATAATTAGAGAAGTGTTTCCCATAGCGTGATATGACATTAGAAATTAGTTGCCCTAAT
>RDYN01000073.1 GCA_004293365.1 Oscillatoriales cyanobacterium
GACCAACCTACGAAGACGAAGCGATCGCGCTTGAGCCAGTCGTCGAGTACATCAAAGATGCCTCTTTCGTTCTGGGCGCGTCCGACTGCGATTGTCATTGCGGTAAAATCCTTTTGCTTGTTAAAAGACCAAGGTTTCTAATTAAACTTAACATAACTATACATTATAAGTTCATTAATTTTCAAGTAAAAGGGCAGAAGTTGTTACAGAATCGCGATCGCCCAGTCACGATCGCCCCAGCGGAGTGAGACTGTTAACGCAAAGTAAATATTTTCCCGGTAAGTCCCGGAAAATCATATTAAAACCTGGTAGTATTAATTTACAGTAAAAATACTGCCAGCTATGACCAAGTATGTCACACCAAGGAAAGCTTGCGAAATCCTGCAAGTCTCAGAAAAAACCCTTAGAAACTGGGAGCTTGCCAATAAAATATCAGCAATCAGAACTCCTTCCAACCAACGACGCTACGACATTGACAGCGTTCTTGGAACAGGACACAGCCGAATTACAGCTATCTACGCCAGGGTTAGTAGTTACAAGCAACGAGCAGACCTCGAACGACAAGTCAGTTACCTCCAAAACCTCTACCCGCAAGCCAAAGTCTTTAAAGACATCGGAAGCGGACTCAACTTCAAAAGAAAAGCGCTGCTTGCCCTTTTGGGACAAGTCATGTCAGGAAATATCTCAACAATTGTGGTCGGACACCAAGATAGGCTTGCGAGGTTTGGTGGAGACCTCATCAAATGGATATGTGAGCAAAACGATTGCCAACTCATGGTTCTCGGTAGAAACGAGCTATCTCCAGAACGAGAAATGGTTGAAGATATCCTTGCCATCATCCACGCCTTTAGTTGCCGACTCTACTCCCTGCGTAAGTACAAATCTGCTATCAAAGAAGATTCGAGTTTACCCGGAAACCAGGCTAGCAGCGAAATGGAGGACTTGGCTTGCAGCAAGTAGATGGTGTTACAATCAAGCAATTGCCATTCTTAAAACCGAAAAGATTGGCAAATACGCTCTGAGGAAAAAGATAATGGACTCGACTCCTAAATGGGTATCCGAGCAGCCCTACAACCCACGACAAATGGCAGTATTTCAAGCCTTTGAAGCACACAAGGCTGCTAAAAAGTCAAAGGGGAACGCCAAATTTAGAAGTCGTTTTGATACATCTGGGACCATCAGATTTCAAGTTAGTAATTGGAAGTCTGGAACTTTTTATCCGCAAGCAACCAAAGGACTATCATTTAAAGCGTCCGAACCAATCATAGAAGTGATGGAACACGAACCAACACTATCACTAATTAATGGGTAATGGTTTATTTGCTATACAGTTGACACGGGAGCATCTCAGTTTTGCAATAAACATTTTTTAAAGAGCGGACTGAAGTCCGTACTACGAACCTTTTTTGAGCGGAACGACAGCACTGTAAATGCTTCTCCCGTTGACACTCCCAGGCCTCTTGAAAACGAAAGCAGCTTGGCTAGGGCTTTAGACCCTGGCGTTAGAACTTTTCTAACTGGATTCGACGGTAGTGATATTATTGAAGCAGGCAGAGGTGATATCGGTCGTATCTACCGACTGGCAAGACATTTAGACAAACTGATGTGGAGGATAGGGTATGCCAAGGGAGGACAATTCAAACGATTGAGGTATTGCTTGAGAAAGTCGGCAGCAAAGATTCGGATTAAGATCAAAAACTTAGTCAACGAGTTACACAAGAAGGCTGCTAAATACTTGGTGACAAAGTATAAGCTAATTTTCTTGCCGACCTTTGAAACGCAGCAAATGATTAAAAAAGGAAAGCGCAAATTAGCGACTAAAACAGCTAGAGCGATGGTCACTTTAAGTCATTACAGTTTTCAGCAAATGTTGAAGCATCAGGCTGTTAAATATGGCAGCCTTGTAGTAGACGTAACCGAAGAGTACACATCGAAAACCTGTTCAAAATGTGGACATATTCACACCAAATTAGGTGGATCTAAAAAGTTTAAATGTCCAGAATGCGGACACACTCTGGACAGAGACTTAAATGGCGCTTTCAATATTTTGTTGAAAGCTTTGAGAGATACCTCCTTGACGGGAGAGCTTGCTGCTTTCACGCTTCTTGCCATACACGGCTAATTCTGGCTTAGTCCTGGATTTGCCGGGTTAAATGTATCTGAGGTAGCCTAGTTGAATTAAAATTTGGGTTTAAGGCTGTTTAAATTTATGACTGCAAAAACAATGACCTCGATCGATTCTGTCCTGCGCTACGAGGTTTTGGGATCTCGCCGCTTCAGCAATTACTGGTGGGCAACGGTTGTCAGCATTGGAGGGACGGGTTTCCTGCTGTCGAGCATTTCCAGCTACTTACACAAGAACTTGCTGCCTTTTGCTGACCCGACTCAGCTCGTTTTCATCCCCCAAGGGATCGCGATGGGTTTCTACGGTGTCTGCGCCCTGCTGTTGGGGCTTTACCTGTGGCTGACTGTGCTCTGGGATGTTGGCGGCGGATACAATGAGTTCGATCGCAAAACAGGTAACGTTCGGATCTTTCGCTGGGGATTTCCCGGCAAAAACCGCAAACTTGATTTTACTTGCAAGACATCGGACGTGCAATCTGTGCGGGTGGACATCAAAGAAGGTCTCAGTCCCCGCCGCAGTATTTACCTCAAGCTCAAAGACCGCCGTCAGTTTCCCCTGACTAGAGTCGGACAGCCGATTGCTTTGTCTCAAGTGGAAAATCAAGCTGCCGAATTGGCTCGATTTTTGCAAGTTCCCCTAGAAGGACTGTAGAGATTTGGGATTTGGGATTTTCGATTTGAGATTGGTAATGTTTTGTAGGTTGGACGGCGAGGCGCACAAAATCGATAAATCTAGGGTGCGCCTCGCCGTGTACCCGACTGATGAAGTGAAAGTGAAAATACAAATGCAAATGCAAATCAAAATTCAGCGGTGGTTCTTCTCACTTTTAATAATTGGCGCGCTGTTTGTGGGGGGATGCGGTAGTTCCCCTGCTGCGAACTCAACTCCGACACCAAATCCGGCGTCGGGTGAAAGCATTTCTTTGTCTCCGTCTCCGTCTCCATCTCCTTCTGCTGCTGTGGCGGCGAGTTCGCAATTTAGCAATCTGCCACGCTTGCAAGGAAAAGCAACGGTGGTGATGACGGTGAAAGGTACTCCAATTACGATCGAACTCGACGGCACCAATGCCCCAATTACTGCCGGCAATTTTGTCGATTTGGTTCAGAAAGGAGTCTACGACGGGCTGGTATTTCACCGAGTGGTGCGGGAACCTCAGCCTTTTGTAGTTCAGGGCGGCGACCCCCAGGGCAAAGACCCTAAATTCCCTGCGTCGCGACTGGGAACTGGGGGCTTTATTGACCCGAAAACATCTACAGAACGCAGGATTCCTCTGGAAATTAAAGCTAAAGATGCCCCGAGTCCGACTTACAGCCAAACGCTAGAACAAGCTGGGATTGCTCAGAAACCCGTGTTGATGCACACTCGCGGGGCTGTGGCTATGGCTCGATCGCAAAGTCCTGATTCGGCTTCTTCTCAGTTTTACTTTACTTTGACCGATGTGCCGTTTTTGGACGGTAGCTACGCGGTTTTTGGCTACGTGAAGCAAGGGATGGATGTTATCGATCGGATTCAAGCGGGCGATCGGATTGAGAAGGCTACTGTGACTCAGGGTTTGGAAAATTTTAAGGCTGTTAATTAGTCAGTAGTCCTTAGTCATTAGTCCTTAGTCATTAGTCCTTAGTCATTAGTCAGCAGTCAGTAGTCATTAGTCAATAGTCATAGCGCGAGCACTTCAAGAGCTCGCTTTCCAGCAGTCAATAGTCATAGTGCGAGCACTTCAAGAGCTCGCTTTCCAGTAGTCATTAGTGCTGTCGCCCCTCGCTTTCCAGCAGTCAGTATTCATTAGAAAAACAACTGCTTTCTATTTTCTACTTTCTGCCGAAAGCAAGCTTTCTATCTATGGATGTTGTGGTTACGGGAATTGGTCTTGTTTCAGCTTTAGGCAATCTAGAAAATAGCTGGAAACAACTGCTGTATGGGAATTGTGGCCTTGGGAAGCATCAACCTTTTTTAGAACTTGAACCGCAACTTTTGGCTTTAGTTGGCAAAAAACCTGCCGATTTAATAACTTTAACTCGGCAGGTTTTGGCAGATGCTTTGCAAGATGCTAATTTGACTTTGCCAATTCCTGATTGCGGAATTGCGATCGGTTCTAGTCGCGGTTTTCAGGCGAATTTGGAACAGTTGGCAAGAGAGGGGGAGAGGGGGAGAGGGGGAGAAGGGGAGAGGGAAAGAGGGGGAGAACTGCCGGATTCCCAATGCCCAAATGCCCTGTTTGGCCAATGCCCAATACCCAATGCCCGATGCCCAATTCCCAATGCCCAATTCCCAATGCCCAATGCCCAATTCCCAATTCCCGATGCCCGATGCCCCATGCCCAATTCCCAATTCGTGGATTTTTTGCCTCACATGGGGGCGATCGCGGTGGCGAGGGCAATTGGCTCGATGGGGCCTGTGCTGGCGCCGATGGCTGCTTGTGCGACGGGCCTACAGTCGATCGCCCGCGCTGTTGATTTAATCCGCACTGGTGAGTGTCAGCGCGCGATCGCCGGTGCTGTAGAAGCGCCAATTACACCGCTTACTGTGGCTGGATTTAACCGCATGGGTGCTTTGGCAAACACCGGCTGCTATCCCTTTGACGAACATCGGGAAGGCTTAATTCTCGGCGAAGGCGGGGCTTTATTTGTATTAGAATCAAGTGAGTTGGCAAGGCGCCGCAACGCTAAAATTTACGGTCTAATTTCCGGTTTTGGGTTGACAAATGATGCTTTTCATGCTAATGCGCCGGAGTTGGGCGGAAAAAGTGCGATCGCAGCCGTAAGTCAATGTTTGAAACGCAGCAATTTAACGGCGGTTGATATAGATTTTATTCACGCTCACGGTACTGGAACTGATTTAAATGACCGACATGAAGCCCTGTTAATTCAGAAATTGTTTCGCCAAGGAGTTGCTGTTAGTTCGACGAAGGGGGCTACTGGTCATACTTTGGGAGCTTCGGGTGCTCTGGGCGTCGCTTTTTGTTTGATGGGTATTAAATACCAGATGTTGCCACCTTGCACTGGCATGAAAAAACCGGGGTTTGAGTTAGATTTTGTGAGGTTTGCCCGATCGACTCTTGTGAGAAATGCGGTTTGTTTGAGTTTTGGTTTTGGCGGGCAGAATGCTGGGATTGTCTTATCTGGCGATCGTTAATTTTTGGCAATGCAAGGCGATCGGCATTGAAATTACAGCATCTCTCTACAATTAAAATCTTGTGGGGGCGTGTCAGAAAGTGCGATCGCACTTCCCATTTAAATCTGAGATCAAATATCATATATATGTATTTTAGTAAATTAACTTAGAATGTTGCTGAGATTGCTGGTGCTACTTTCCTAGTCTGGCTCTGCATCCCGACGCTTACCTTCTGTCAAAGTCAAGGATGCCAGAAAATAGAAGCAGATTCCAGCAGTATTGTATTTTATTAACGCATCAATGCTTATAGCGCAAAGATAGAAGAAAGAAACAATTTCAATTAAGCCTCAGGTATTTTCACATGGATCTGGCATCTCATCGATTTATGTCTTATTTTGAACCTCTTCAAGCTGCTCACCTGTGTCAAATAGCTGTCTTGGAGAGTTTTGCTGAAGAAACGCTGGTTTTTGAAGAAGGAGAAACAGCGGATTTTTTATATCTAATTTTAGAAGGTGAAGTCGAGTTTAGCAAGCGAATTGACAACAGTAAATATCAAACTATTGCTGTCGCTAAGCGCGACGATTTTTTTGGCGAACTCGGAGTTTTAGACGGAGAGCCTCGCAGTGCTAGAGCTGTGGCAGTTGCAGGTTCAACTTTGGCAAAAATAGGTCGCGAAGAACTGATAGCAACTCTCCAGTTTGCTAAAGGCAGTTCAGTAATGCAAATGTTTAGTTTTATTATTAAAAATTTGCGGTCTACCACGGATCAATATGTTAGCCAGTTCGTACACAAACAAAAAATGGTCTTAGTGGGAGAAATGGTGAGTACAATTATTCACGATTTCAAAAGTCCTTTTACGGGAATTAAACTCTCCAGCGAAATGCTCAAAGAAATGCACCCGGATACTGAAACTCAGGAATGGTGCGAACTTATTCAATTGCAAGTTCAGCGAATGTTGGGGATGGCTGAGGAAGTATTAGAATTTTCGCGTGGCACCTCTGCATTAAATAAAAAACCGGTTAATCTCATCCAGACGTTGCAGCAGTTTGAAAAGTTGAACAGAGTTTATTTTGAGGCGGCAAAAGTAGATTTGGTGATACGGGTATCAGAAGTGATAGTGGAAGCTGATGACAATAAGATTTTGCGCGTTTTGCAAAATTTAGTTGGGAATGCTGTTGAAGCTTTTGGCGGACGCGGGGGGCGAGTAGAGATTATTGTGACACAAAGTGAGGATTGGGCAGAAATTAGCATTTACGATAACGGGCCGGGCATTCCGCAGTCAATAAAAGACAAGTTATTTGAACCGTTTGTAACCTATGGGAAGCGGACTGGTACGGGCTTGGGAACGGCAATTGCTAAGTCGATAGTTGATGCTCACAAAGGAGAAATTACTTATGAGTCGGAAAACAAAAAAGGGACAACTTTTTACATCCGCTTGCCGAAAGTCATCAGTTAACCGATCGAGTTTAAGTAATGTTTATTTGTCCCCAGCTAATTAGGTCATAATAATGTGTAGCGAGTTGCACAATCAGGTATAATTGAATTAACGATCTGCTAAAAATCTGATGCCAGTTACTATTCAAGCCTTACCCGCAGAAGTTATAGATTTAATTGCCGCAGGAGAAGTGATTGACTCGATCGCCGCTGCGGTACGAGAATTAGTAGAAAATTCTCTCGATGCAGGCGCAACTCGCATCGTTGTGTCTGTTTGGCCCGAACAATGGCGGGTGCAAGTTGCGGATAACGGTACGGGAATGGATCTGGAAAACTTGCAGCAGGCGGCTTCGCCTCACAGTACGAGCAAAATTACCACGGAAGCTGACCTTTACAAAATTGCTACTTTGGGATTTCGCGGTGAAGCTTTGCACAGTTTGGCTCAGTTAGGCTGTTTGGAGGTTTTGAGCAGGCCCAACGATTTGGGATTGGGAGATTTTTGGGAAAATCGAGAGTCTGGGGAAACCCCCCCCAGCCCCCCCTTGTTAAGGGGGGGAGTTGAGAAGTCATCGTTTAACAAGTCGGGAACCCAAAATGCTCGATCGGGCTGGCGGGTAGTTTACAACAACGCAGGCGTTGCTGTGGAGGTGGAAACAGCGGCAATTGCTCCGGGCACGGTGGTGACTGTGGCTAATTTGTTTGGCAATTGGCCTGTGCGCCGCACTTTTTTGTCGCCGGCGCAGCAAATGCGATCGATCCAATCAATCCTCCAGCAAATTGCAATTTGTCACCCCCACGTTAATTGGCAGTTGCGCCAAGCAAATGCGCCTTGTTTTTACATAACTTCGGCCAGCACAGCGGAACAAATTTTGCCTCAATTTGTGCGCGGCGTGCGATCGAGCGATTTACAATATTTAAAATTAGATTTGCCTGCGAGTCCTCAAAATCAGAAAGCTGCAAATTTTTTGGTAGAACCTCAACTTGTGGGAGCTACAAACAAGCACAATTATCAATTCCCTATGCCCAATTCCCGATGCCCAATTCCCAATTCTCAGTCTTTAGAGTTGGTAATTGGTTTGCCCGATCGCTGTCACCGCTCTCGGCCGGATTGGGTTAAGGTGGCAGTAAACCGGCGGGTTGTGCGATCGCCCGAAATAGAGCAAACTATTCTCAGCGCCTTCGCCCGCACTTGTGGGCGCGATCGCTATCCCGTGTGTTTTGTTCACCTGCAACTCTCCCCCTCGGAAATCGACTGGAACCGCCACCCGGCTAAAGTGGAAATATATCTGCACGATCCGAGTTTTTGGCAAGCACAAGTTGGCGCTGCAATCGATCGGGCTTTGCACCTGAATGATGAAGTTTTGCCAGATCCTCCAATTCCCGATCGCGTGGGACAGTTGCTGAAAGCATCGGAACAAAAAAGTGCTTACAGCGTGGGGACTTCGGCTCGTAAGAGTGATGGCGGTGACGAACAGGCAACAGGTCGTAAAATAGGATTGATGGAATTGCGGGCGATCGCACAAGTTCACAATACTTACATTGTTGCAGAACACTCTAGCGGAATGTGGTTGGTAGAACAGCACATCGCTCACGAGCGCGTTTTGTACGAACGCATCTGCGCTGATTGGCAATTAAAATCTCTCGAAAAACCAGTAATTCTCAGTCAATTATCTGCCCTGCAAATTGAGAACTTGTCCCGCTTGGGTTTGGAAGTAGAAAGTTTTGGCGAACAGCTATGGGCGGCGCGGGAAGTACCGGATTTATTGGTCGATCGAGATGACTGTGCGGATGCGCTTTTTGAACTCAGTAAAGTCGCAGATTTGCAAGCTGCTCAAGTTGCTACTGCTTGTCGCAGCGCTATTCGCAACGGTACTCCTCTCAATCTTTCGGAAATGCAAAATTTGTTGGATGAATGGCAGCAAACTCGCAACCCGCGCACCTGTCCCCACGGCCGCCCGATCTATTTTGCTTTGGAAGAATCGACTTTGGCTCGCATTTTTCGCCGCAGTTGGGTGATTGGGAAAAGTCACGGGATTTGAAAGTTATAAATTAACTACAAAATTAAACTGTAGAGAACAATAAAAAAGAAAGTTGATTTTTTATAAGAGGTTTGTAGTGAGGAATTCTGTCCTTCATAAATGCGGAGGGTGCATCTCAATGCAAGCGAATATATGCGTAGGGGCGAAGCATGACCGCAGAAAATAGGAGATGATAACTAATAACTTATATGCGGTCATGCTTCGCCCTCTTCCAAAGTGAGATGCACCCAATGCGGACTAAAGTCCTCACTACGAACCTGAAAGTTCAATTTTTTATAATAGGTTTGATCCTTCGGACTTCAGTCCTTCATGAATGCGGACTAAAGTCCTCACTACGAACCTGAAAGTTGATTTTTTATAAGAGGTTTGTAGTGAGGACTTCAGTCCTTCATGAATGCGGACTAAAGTCCTCACTACGAACTTGCCACAGGCTTGCTGGCCTGTTTCACAGTAAAAAAATTCTGGCTTAAAATAAAAATGCCTTTTTTTCAATAAAAAAAGTCTCTTGTGGAACAGGTATCTTGCCTATTCAGAATATTCGGATAAAATGTTAATTAAAATCACATCAATTATAAATATGGATTTGACGATCGCCCGACAACTCTTTTATCAAGAAATTAGTCAGCCAGACGCTGGGATCGACCTAGCGAAAGCTGCGCTGTACATGGCTTTGGAAGAATATCCGAATTTTGAGCCTCTGGATTATCTCAATGCACTTGATGCGATCGCCGATCGAGTGCGTTTGCGCCTCCCGTCACAGAATTATCCGCTGCGGATCATTCAAACTATTAACCGCTATTTGTATGACGATTTGGAATTTTCCGGCAATAATGCTGATTATTACGACCCCCGCAATAGCTTTTTGAATCAAGTGATCGATCGCCGCACTGGGATTCCCATCTCTTTGTCTTTGGTTTATTTGGAGGTTGCTAAGCGGATTGATTTTCCGATGGTGGGGATTGGAATGCCGGGACATTTTTTAATTAGGCCGAATTTTGAGGATGCTGGGATTTTTGTGGATGCGTTTAACGGCGGCGAGATATTATTTCCAGAAGATTGTCAAGGGAGGCTTTCTCAAATTTACGGTCAACCTATGGAGTTGCAGCCGGCTTTTCTCGCCCCGGTAAGTCCGCGGCAGTTGTTGGGGCGAATGCTGGGAAATCTGAAGGCGATTTACTTCCAGCAGGGTGATGCTGTGAGGTTTATGGGGGCGATCGATCGGATTTTGCTGCTGTTTCCTGATGCACTCTTGGAAAGGCGCGATCGCGGAATTCTCTACCATCAACAGGGCCGCTTGGCCGAGGCGCGTCAGGATTTGGAAATCTACCTGAGAAATGCTCCGAATGCTGAGGATGCTCCTAGAATTCGCCTGTTGCTCGAAAGGCTCGATCGGGATATCTGAACTTAAATTTGCGATCGATCGCACAACATCGCAGGTGAAACCGACAATCTATATACTGGTGCGCGACGACCAAATCTCGCTTTTATAAGTTTTGCAAAGGTATATAAAATTGTCAAAAGTCCGAGGGTAACATATAAATTATCAATCAACACCTATCTTTTGATAGGTTAAATTGGTTTGACATGACTGTATAATACCTAGGTCATTTACGGAACTCCTGAGTCCACCTTCCCGACTGATAGCTGCGAATGCGATCGATAGAAACAGTATTTTGACGTAAAGAGGCGCAAACTCATGAACTTTAAGTTTCAACAAGGTTATCTCAACGCAATGCAACAGCAGTCAGCCCATTTAGCCAAAAAAATGTCAAAGCGTTTATCGTTAGGTTTGGCACTTTTGGTGGGAACAAGTGCAGTATTGCTGAGCAGTGGCAAAGCCTTTGCATTAGACAATGTTACCGTAAAATACGGTGCTGTTGACGTAACTTTACCGATGAGCGACTTGCAAAGCTTTGCACAAACCGGCAAACCATCAGCTCAACTGCAAAGCGTTTTGAGTCTTGCGAAACAAACTCCCGAATCGGTGCGCGAAATATTAACGCGAGAAGTGGCTTTAGATCCCCAAATAGTATCGCGGCTGGCAAATACTTATTTTGGGGAAATTGTTTTCAAACAATTGGGCGAGGTTGCTTATACGCCAGCAACAAAGGCACAAAGCGCGCCGGCACTGCGCGATGCTTTAGTCGCCGCTTCCAAAGATGGCAAAATATCGCTGATGGAAGTGATGCAAAATTACGCTCCCCCGGCTTTAGAAGTTGACGGCAATCAAGCGATGGCTATCTACCAGCGAGTGATGAAAGATATGCAAGATTTGCAAGCTATGTATCAGAATTCCCCGGGTTTGCAAAGTACGGCGGGTCAAGCCAGACAAATGATTTGTCAGCCCAACTCATCATCGGGGGCTGGGAAGTAAATCATTTTGCTCTTAATTGGGAATTGGGAATTGGGCCTAGGGCCTAGGGCCTAGGGCCTAGGGCCTAGGGAATTGGGAATTGGGAATTGGGCCTAGGGCCTAGGGCCTAGGGCCTAGGGGATTGGCCTTCCCAGGGCATAGGGAATTGGTGCTTTCTTTTCCTATTATCTGTTACTTTTCAGCGATTACCGATTACCGATTCCCAATTCCCAATTCCCAATTCCCAATTACCGATTACCGATTACCGATTACCAATTCCCCATTACCAATTACTGATTACCGATTACCGATTACCAATTACCCAATTACCCAATTACCCAATTACCCAATTACCCATGCCCCATGCCCCATGCCCCATGCCCCATTCCCCATGCCCCATTACACCTTACCAATTTCTTGAGATAATTGCTCGGCTACCCGTTTGAGCCGCCGGAGTTGGCTTTTCATATCTTTTTGCGTCCAAGGGGCTGCAAAGCGATTGAATCCAAATCTAATTAAAGGATTGGGAATTTGAAATTCAAAGCGGTTAATCAAGAGTGTCCCTTGGATTTGGGGCTGGCATTCCCAGCGATCGCATCCTTTGAAATATCCGTCGAACCCCCATACAATTAAACCCGGTTGTCGCTCCAACACAACACTCTCTAAAGTGGGTTGCAAAACGGGAATTTTTATGATAAATAAGCTGCGACTTCCTACAGCAGTATCCCATTCGCCCTTGGGATCGCAGCGCAGCAAGGGATTGAGCCATTTGTGCATTAAAGTGCGATCGACTATACAGCGCTCCACCAAGGTAGCAGCAGCGCGAATTTCAATGGATTGCTCGAAAACTTGACGAATTGACATGGAAACCTGCAACAAGGAGGGTATTACAAGACTTTGCTTACTTTAGAGTTATTTACTTAGTTGTAGCGTCAATTTCTCCAGAAAGTAAAAGATTGACACACCCCTAAATACAGTGTATCATCGGAAAATAACAGTATATATAGCCTTTCGAGCAAAAAAATTCGCGGACGACTGGGCCTAGGGCCTAGGGCCTAGGGCATACCTCACTTTTTTGATAACCGCTATATACCGATTATGCAGTTAGTCGAAAGGCACATCATCAAACCAAATCATAGGTTTTATCGAGAAGCCGATCGACTGTCATGGCATTGCAAAAATCTTTACAACTCGGCTAACTACACATACCGTCAAAACTTTTTCGCCAACAAACAAACAAACAAACAAACGCTCTGGCTGTTTATCGCGCGCTCAAAACCTGTTCAGATTGCAAAGCACTGCCCGCAAAAGTAGCACAAAGCACCCTCGGCTTAGTCCTCAAAGCATGGACTAGCTATCATCTGGCGGTGCGAAACTATCAGGAAGACGCAACTAAATTTAAAGCCGCACCCAAAATCCCTTATTATCAAGGTTCAAGAGAGCGAAAAAGAGCAGGCGGGCGCTATGTAGCGGTATTTAATTGTCAAGCTGTCAGCAAAAGAGCCTTAAAAAAAGGATATGCTCGTTACTCAGAGACTAATATTTGGTTGCTCTCAAAAGTCACCTCGATTCAGGAAATCCGGATTGTTCCCAAGGTGGGTGGTTATATTGTCGAGGTCGTTTATGAAAAGTTAGAACAGCCTTTACAAGTTAATCAGAGAGTAGCTGCCATAGATTTAGGATTAAACAATCTGGCAACATTAACTTACAATGTTGCTGGGTTAGTAGCGAGAATCTACGGCGGAGGGGCCCTCAAGTCAACCAACCAATACTGCAATCAAGTTTCATCGACATTAAAATCATTGTTGCCGATCGCGCAAAAAAACAGTAAAAAACTTGTCAAATTGTGGCACAAGCGTAACTGTAAAGTGGATTACTACCTCCACACAACGAGTTCTGCAATGATCGAGGAACTCGTCAATCATCAAATTGGCTTGCTGGTTGTAGGCTGGAACCAGGATTTTAAAGATGGGATTAATCGTGGCAAGGTTAACTATCAAAATTTTGCCTGCATTCCCGATCGCCGGTTCGTGCAAATGTTGCAGTACAAAGGACAACTGGCCCGGATTAACGTTGTGTTAGTAGAGGAGAGTTACACATCGATCTGTTCTGCCTTGGATTTGGAACCAATTGAACAAAAATCAGAGTACATTGGCGGTAGAGTAAAAATGGGATTGTTCAGAACCAAAACTGGACAACTAATCAATGCCGATGTCAACGGTTGTTTGAATATTGGCCCAAAAGCAGTCGGAGATGGGTTGGTCCCAAATTCGATAGAGGGTTTTGTAGTTAACCCAGTACGGTTAAAAGCGTACAAACATTAAATTTAGGCGAGGTCTAGATTTGGTGGAACTATTCTTAAAGTTTCGTCTTCTCCATGTCAAAATCTGACGTTAACCTGAGAAAAAAATGAATGAAACTTGGCAAGAAATAACTCAACCGATATCGGGCCGGGTGGCGGTTATGTCCGATGGCTTACGCCCCGCTACGCTACGCCTTTTGGCACAGACCCAGTCCGGGAATGCCCTGACAGATGCGGAACGCGGAATTAACAATTTCATTCAGGGCACAAACCTTGAAAATCTCGTCTGGGCGATCGGCATCCTGCTAATTGGCTCGATCGTATCAGCCCTAGTCTCATCTTTAGTCGGCGGATTGCTCAAGAAAACGACGATCGACAACCGGCTGGCTGCTTGGATTACCGGGCGCCCGGAAGGAGAAGGATCTCCGCAAGTGGAAAAAATTATTTCCGCAGCGGTATTCTGGATCATTTTTATCTTTTTCCTAGTTGCGTTTTTCAACCGACTGAATCTCACGGCTGTCTCGCAACCCCTGAATACATTTCTCAATCAAATTACCGGTTTCTTGCCGAAGTTAGCCGGCGGGTTAATTTGGTTGGGGATTGCTTGGGTGTTGGCGACAGTTGCCAAATTGGCCGTATCGCGGGCGATGCGGACTTTTGGCGTAGACGAGCGCTTGAATCAGGAGGTGGGCACTGCGCCCACTGAGCGCCCTTTGCTGCTGAGCGATACTGTGGCGAATGCGCTGTACTGGTTCATTTTTCTGCTGTTTTTGCCGCTGATTCTCGACTCACTGGAAATGCAGCAGGCTCTGCTGCCGGTGAATAATTTGCTGAACCAAATTTTGGCGGCAATTCCGAAGATTCTGGAAGCTGTGCTGATTGGGTTTGTCGGCTGGCTGCTAGCTCAAGTGGTGCGGCGGATTGTCACGAATCTGCTGGCTGCTGGTGGGGCGGACAGTTTGGGCGCTCGGTTTGGCATTTCCCGGAGCTCGGGCGGACAATCGCTGTCGTGGATTATCGGCACAATTGTCTACGTGTTGATTTTGATTCCGACGGCGATCGCAGCTTTGAACGCTTTGGACATTCAGGCGATTTCCTTGCCGGCGATCGCGATGCTCAACACGATTCTGGTCGCGCTTCCCAACATTTTTACAGCAGCGATAATTCTCGCCGTTGCTTACATTTTGGGGCGCTGGATCGGCGATTTGGTGACGAATATCTTGACGGGAATTGGCTTTAACAATGTCTTTTCTTGGTTGGGAATGCAGCCGAAACAGCCGCTGCGACTACTACCACCGAGTTCGATCGATCCCGACGCAACGGTACTTCAGGAACCGGATGTTGCGGCACGCACGCCTTCGCAATTTGTCGGCATTGTGGTGCAGGTAGGCATCATGCTGTTTGCTGTGGTGGCGGCTACCGACGTGCTGAAGATTCCGGCCCTGACGGCGATTGTTAGCGGTATTGTGCTGGTTGCAGGTAGGGTTTTGTCTGGTTTGATCGTATTTGCGATCGGCTTGTATTTGGCGAATCTGGCGTTTAGTTTGATTGCTAGCTCTGGAACTCGCCAAGCGCGGCTGTTGGGCCAAACGGCTCGGATCGCGGTGATTGCTTTTGTTTCGGCCTTAGCGCTGCAACAGATGGGCATTGGCAGCGATATTGTGAATTTGGCTTTCGGGCTGCTGCTGGGGGCGATCGCAGTTGGGATTGCTCTAGCTTTTGGTTTGGGCGGGCGCGAGATTGCGGCCGACGAACTGCGCGGATGGCTGGCGTCGTTTAAACAAGATAAGACGCCGCGTTTGTAAGTCTATAAAATGGCGTTTGTCAAGTACAAACGCCATTTTTTTATGCTTAAATTTATCGAACCTGCTAAGATAAAATCAGCGAGAATTGAGGAGACTTAAACCGTGACAGTTTTAACTCAACAAATCGAAGAAGAAATAGAATATCCCAGCAGCGACGGAGAACCGATGGCGGAAAGTGACATCACGCGCGATTACATGACTTACGGCGTGGAAGCTCTGAAGCAGCACTTTCAAGGGCGATCGGATGTCTACGTGTCAGCAAATTCTTTCGTGTATTACGAAGAAGGAAACAAATCAGCAGTAGTTTCTCCAGACATTTATGTAGTATTTGGAGTCAGAAAACGCCAGAGAGATAACTATAAAATCTGGAAAGAAGCAGGGATAGCACCGCATTTTGTCTTAGAAATAACCTCAGAAACAACTCAAGAGGTAGATCGAGAAATTAAACCAGAAACTTATCGAAGTTTGGGAGTCAGGGAATACTTCCAGTACGATCCGTCTGGGGATTATTTGAATCCGATATTGCAAGGAGTGCGTTTAGTAAACAACCAGTACGAGCCGATTCCCGTCAATAATATCGCCTTCGATACGCTGTGGCTGTACAGCGAAGTATTGGGACTGGAATTGCACTTAGTTTCTGGAGAATTAAGGTTTAGAAATCCTCAAACAGGAGAGTTTCTGAAGACTTACCAGCAATCAGAACAAGCACGGCTGGCGGCGGAATCAGCTTTGCGATCGCTGATTTCTCACCTATTAAATTCGGGAATGAATTTAGAGCAAGTTGCACAAATGATGAATTTATCGACATCGGAGGCGCAGCGATTAATAGGAGAAAATGAATAGATTTCTCCCGCAACTATTTTAAGGTAGGTGTGCCGACTGCCTTTTTTTGTTTAACCAGAGGTAGGGAGGGCGCGATCGCCCGCAAAGCTTTGTCATGAGGGCGATCGCGCCCGCATCAAAATCTAATGTAAAACATACTTGACATAAGAGTCAAGCACGTATTACAGTAAAAGTACGGCTTGAATAGGTTTGTGCTGCAAGCTGAGGCAAAAATCTATGCAAAATCAGATCCGCGTTCTCAGAACCGAACGTCAATGGTCGCAAGCACAACTAGCAGAACGCTTGGGTGTCAGCCGCCAAACAATTAACGCCTTAGAAGCGGGTAAATACGATCCGAGTCTGCCATTAGCGCTCAAAATTGCCCAACTATTTAACATCCCTATCGAAGCGATTTTCTCACAGGAGGAAGTAACAATGCTTGCCGATCGAACACCGTTGAATTTTTCTAAATTGCCCGAAACAGCGCTCGCTCACAGATTTACCCCCAGAACGATTAAAGTTATTAACTTGGCTCAAGAAGAAGCAGGCAACCTGGGTCATAATTGGGCCGGCACGGAGCAAATTCTGCTGGGATTAATTGAGGAAGGAACAGGAATTGCAGCTCGGGTTCTGAACGAGGCAGGAGTTAATTTCAGAGCCGCACGGATTGAAGTAGAAAAAATTATTGGTCGCGGCAGCGGATTTGTCACTAAAGGACAGGCGTTTAGTCCTACTGCGAGAGCAAAATCTTTGCTCAATTGTGCGGCGCGATCGGCTAGTGAATTAGGGCATTCTTATATTGATACCGAACACCTACTTTTGGGCTTGTTGCGAGTTGATAAACCCGATCGCCTCACAGAGAACGGAGAAGGAGTGGCTGTAAAAGTTCTCCAGAACTTAGGAATAGATCTAGAAGTGCTAGAGCAACAAGTATTGCAAGTTGCTACTACAAGAGGAGAAGACTTAGAAATTTCTGCCCAAATTGAATCCCCGAACGAATCAACCCAACAAGCTGCTTCGATCGTTGGATCTAGCGATAATTCAACAACTGACTTTGTTTCTGCCGAAATTAGCGCTCGTTTTTGTGCTTTGTTATTTGCTTGGATCGAGCCGCGTAAATTGGGACGAGCGATCGGCTATCGCACCGAATTTCACTTACCTGATGGTAATGTGCTAACTCCTCGAATCGCATTTGTTGCTGCCGAACGTCTCAAACGAGTTCCTCGCATCTATCCAGAATTAGCACCGGATATGTTTGTTGAGATTAAATCTGTTGTCGATCGATCGCCTCGATTGCAGGAGCAAGTACAAGCAGCGATCGCCTTGAGTGTTAAGGTAGGATTGCTGATCGATCCTGACGAGCAAACAGTCACGATATATCGCTCGGGCGGGGCGATCGCAACATTGCGCGATCGGGATGTGTTAACAGTGCCGGAGTTACTGCCCGGTTGGAAAATTCCGGTGGCAAATCTTTGGTCGCCGATGTTTTAGAAAATATCTGCGATCGAAACTTCCAATCGGGAGCATCTCAGGGGAGCATTTACAGTGCTGTCGGGAACTCAAAAAAGGTTCGTGGTACGTCCTGGTGTCCGCTCTTTAAAAAATGCTTCTTGTAAAACTGAGATGCTCCCCTTCCAATCTGCTATAATTAAACGCTCCAGCGCCAGAGATTGCGGAGAGAAGGGAGAGTTTTTTCCATCTATTTTTGCGATCGAGCTGAATAGAGAAGCATGGGAATTATACCAAATCCGGGTTAGATATACCTCAATCGATCGGCGGTTGAAACCGCTGCTACACGCACAAAGTCCGCATATTCAGAGGACTGAAGTCCTCACTACGAACCAAATTACAATCTCGGATCGACTGGTTCGCTTTCCATCGCTAAAACTCCAAAAACGCACTCGTGAACTTGCCTCAACGGAGCGCCCGCAACAAATCGATCCAAGGCTTCTACACCGAGAGCAAACTCTCGCAAAGCTAAAGAACGCTTCCCGGAAAGCCCGCGCGATCGCAATTTATCTAAATGTTCCGGCAAAGAATATTCCAGACCGTAAATAATTCGCAAATACTCTTTACCGCGACATTTTATCGCAGGCTGTATCAGTCCTTTGCTATTATTAACAATAAATTCCATCGGCTTAACAACCATCCCTTCGCCCCCGGCATCAGTCATTTTTTCCCACCATTGAATCCCTGCGGATTGACTGTCAAGATCGGCAATTCTCACTACTTTGTATTCAGTAGCTAACAGCAATTCTAGGTCAAAATTACAGATTTCTGCTATCTGTTCCATGTGCCAGCAGTGATTCTGATCGGTGTGAACATTTCCCTCGGTTGCCAAGATGTGGAAAGGCGCTAACTTGAGGTCGGAGATGGATTTCACGGGCCAGCAGTAGCGCTGGTAGGCATTGACATAGCGATCGGCTAAATCAGCTCGTTCCCGGTAGCTAGCCAACACAGAATCAACTGCAACTCCGCGCTGTTTCGCCTGTTCTAGCTGCTGGATCGCCGCCGCAAACCCGTGACGGGATGCGGTGCCCGCGGGAGCGTATTGTTCTTGCAATAAACCCTGAGCTTTTGCCGACCAAGGCATTAATTCGCAGTCTAAACACACCCAGTCGGTTTGAAATTTATCCCAAAAATTGCTGGCAGAAAGAGCGCGATTTACCCGCGTTAAAAACTCTGTTTCTAAGGTAGAATTATCGAAGAAATGGCGACCTGTACGGGTGTAACAAATGCCAATGCTGTTGTTAAAAATCCCAAAGCGCCGTTTAGCAGCCGATTCGTCGCGGCAAACAATGACAACTGCACGGGAACCCATGTGCTTTTCTTCGCAGACAACTGTCGATACACCCTGCTGTTGGTAGTAGTTAAATGCTTCGGCTGGATGTTCTAAAAGTCCGGGTTCTTTGGAGGTAGCAGCGGGAGACATGGTGGGCGGTAAGTAAATCAGCCATTTGGGATTGGCGGCAAATCTGCTCATTACTTCCAGGGCTGCGATCGCATTTTCTTCGCGAATTGCAATGTTACGTTGCAGGCGAGTTGAGATCGTGCGTTTTCCGAGTACGTCAGAAATGTCCAGCACGTCGTCAAACTGCTGTTGGGCGGTGAGATTTGTGGCGGCAAAACTGTTATCTGGAGTTGCGATGGATGGAAAGGCGATCGGTTTTGCAGGTTCGCAGTAAATCATCGCAGCAGGAACGCTGACAAATTCTCTTTCAGGATACCGCAAAGCTGTTAGTTTGCCGCCGAAAACGCAGCCAGTGTCAATATCAACAGTATTGTTCAACCATTCTGTTTCGGGAATCGGGGTATGTCCGTAAACAACAGCAGCTTGACCTCGATATTCGGCGGCCCAATTGTAGCGGACTGGTAAGCCGAATTCATCGATTTCGCCTGTGGTTTCTCCGTACAAGGCGAAATCTCGAACGCGGGGGGATGCGCGTCCCTGAAGTTCTGCTTTCATTCCGGCGTGGGCGACGACTAATTTGCCGCCGTCGAGGACGTAATGTCCGATTAAACTATCTAGAAATTGGCTAATTTCGCTAACTGCTGATTCGCGCAATTCATCGGGTAAAGCTGCTATTTCTGCTAAGGTTTGTTCGAGTCCGTGGTTGATTTTGACATTCTTGCCGCTGAGTTTTCGCAATAATTTGATATCGTGATTTCCGGGGACGCACAAAGCGGTTGATGCGCTTACCATGTTGCGGACGAGTTTGAGGGTGTCGAGAATGCGCGGGCCTCGATCGACCAAATCGCCCAAAAACACCGCTTTACGGCCTTCTGGATGGGCGTAGGTGGGATAATCCCAAAAGCCTGATTGGCTGGATGATTCGACAATTTGATAGCCCAACTGTTGCAGCAATTGTGACAATTCGCCGCAGCATCCGTGAACGTCGCCGATGATGTCAAAGGGGCCGGTGTCCTGTTTGCGGTTGTTCCACAGCGGTTGTCTCTCGATTTGGGCTGCTGCGATGTCCTCTGGCGAACGGAGGACGTGAACGTAGCGGAAGCCTTCGCGATCGAGATTTCGGAGCGATCGCCTTAAATTTTGAACGTGGCGGCGAATTACGTGGCTCCCGAAGTTGCGGTTTGGACGCTGTTGATTGCGATCGGCACACAATTTCTCTGGCAAATCTAGCACAATTGCTACTAAAAAGCAATGATATTTTCGGGCTAATTCTAACAAAGGTTTGCGGCTTTCCGGCTGAACGTTCGTAGCATCAATCACAGTTAATTTACCCGCAGCCAGACGTTTCGCAGCAATTAAATGCAGCACTTCAAAAGCATCAGCGGTGGCCGCTTGATTGTTTTCGTCATCGGAAACCAGGCCGCGGCAGTAATCGGATGAGATGATTTCTGTCGTTTGGAAATGCTGGCGCGCAAAAGTGGATTTGCCCGAACCGGATGCACCGATGAGCAGGACTAAAGATAGTTCGGGAATGGTAATTTTCATGCTTTAATAGTATTATTCACTGAGTATTTTTATACTATTTTTCAAAAGTATTGCTACAAAATAATTGTCATCAACTCTGTCGATCGGGTGCGTCGCCGCTTGAAAAGTCGATTAAAGTTAGGGATTGTTGATGGCGACGCACCCTACAAATACTGTTCTTCGTCAAAACGTTTGACTACCATTCCCAATCACGCTGATCCCACTCAGTAGTCGTGACATCATCAAGCAAAACATCATCATGTTGTTCGGCCATTTTTGCAAACGCTTCATCCCAACCGGCCCGTGGTTTTGCGGCTGCACGAATGACGATTCGATCGCCCTGAACTTCAATTTCTACTTCTTCACTAATACCAATTTGCTCTAACAAAGATTTAGGAATGCGAATTCCTTGAGATTGATCGACTTTAATTATCTGGGTTTGGATAGATTTGCTCATAGCTGAAGCCTGCATTTTTCCAAGTTTAACTACATTGTAAGCACAAAAAAACTGTAGCAGTTATTCTATCAAAGCAAATATTGCCATTTGCGTAGGCGAACCCACTTCTAAATCTTCCGTTCCAATAGATCGCAACTCTACCCCAAAACCAAACCGTTCGCCAACCCCATGCGCCCAAGTCTGAAACTCATTTCTAGTCCACTCAAAACGGTGATCGCGGTGGCGAAATTTGCCCGCCGACAAGTTTTCAAACCGAACATTATATTCAACATTAGGAGTTGTGACGATCGCAAATTTCGGCCGCACAAACTCAAACAACACCCGTTCAAAAGCAGCCAACCGTTCTAAATCGAGATGTTCGATCACCTCAATCACCGCTGCTGCGTCAAAATCCGTCAAGCGGCTGTCCCGATAAATCAGGGAACTTTGGATCAATTGTAAGCGAGATTGCTGTGCGGGAGAAAAGCGATCGACCTGCAATCGTTCCTTGGCGATTTCCAACGCCCGAAAAGAGACATCGACTCCGGTAATTTGGGCGATCGCACTTTCGGCTAACATAAATCGCAGCAGTTTTCCCTCACCGCAGCCCAAATCCACCACTCGCTGAGCACCGCTGGCTTTTAAAACATCCATCACAGCTTCTAAACGCTGTTCGTTGAGGCTAATTCGCTGTTCTAAAACTTCCTCTTCTAAAGCACGAGAAACTTCGACTTTTTCAGGATCGGTACTATCTTCTTCTGCTAACTGCGCTACAGCAAGGCGAGTCAAACGGCGCTGGCGTTTCAAATAGCGATCGGCAATTTGTTCGCGGGCGGGATGCGCGTTCAACCAACCTTCGCCGTGACGAAATAACTTCTCGATTTCATCATCGCCCACCCAATAATGTTTATCGTCATCTAACACAGGAATTAGTACATAAAGATGACTCAACAAATCCGCCAAACGCAGTGTATTTTGCAGTTCCACAGCAAAGTAAGGACTCGCACCCCACTCGGGAAATTGTTCGTCAAGAATCAGGGGTATTGCTGTCACTTGATAGCCCAGCGGCTCAAACATTTGGCGCAGGAACTTTTCGCCGCCGCGACAGGGCAATACCGGCAGATTTACTGTCAGCGGAATGGCAGTTTCTGCGAGTTCTGGGCGGTCTTTGCAGCGACCGGATAGAGCGGTACGGAAGACCTGGGCGAGGGCGACAGACAGAAACGAAGAGGCAACGTAGGGGCGATCGTTGACGTATTGTTCGAGCGGGCGATCGCCCGATTTGGACTTACCGCGCACCAAACCAACCGGATCGACATCTAACAGCAAAGCCGCCGTGCACTTGTCTGCATTCGCTTCAGGATAAAACACGCTGGCTTGTCCGAAAGTCATCGGGAAGCATTGAAGGCGATCGGGATGTTTGTGAAGCAAATAGCCCAAATCCGTAGCAGGGAAGCGAGTTGTGGAGATAGTTAATAACATAATATTGGTAATTGGTAATTGGTAATTGGTAATTGGTAATTGGTTTGTGAGTAACACATAACCGGGCGCTAATCCACAAGTCCGCCGAGGGTTAAAAACCCCCGTCTCATAGCGAAAGTCCTCTTAAAGAGGACTGAAAAACACATTTTTCAACAAGTATTATAATATCTTCCCAGTCGGTTTCAACCGACTTAAGCTATGAGACAGGGGTTTTAACCCCTGGCGAACTTGCGGACTTGCAAACTGAAATTACGCTCGCTATAATTCCCAAAACAATCAATGAGATTGCTGTTTTTCCACACTACCCAAATCCAACTTCGCCCGCAACTCATCCTTAATCCGATTTAAAATAGAATCCTCATCCAAAGAAGCCAAAATCTTGCTCACCACAGCCTTCGGCCCATCATCTCCCCAAGAAGCGCCATTAGCCAAATAAGCCTTAGTAACTTGACCGATTCCGTAGCAAGAAACCCCAGCAATTGCAGCTTGAGTCACAGCCACAGAAACATAAGGCCCCAAAGCCAAACCCCCCGTCGCAGGCGTCGCCAAACCCAACAATCCTTTTAAAGAACTCAAACCAAAATTAGCCAACAATTCGCCCGCAGTAATTCCCCCCATACTAATCGCAATCTTTTGCAGCAATTCCACCGCCCCCGCTTCCGTCATCGCAATGCCGTAAACTTTAGATAGAGTTAAGATCATTACCACATCAATTACCGCACCGCTGAGAAGATCGATGACAGTAAGAGGATTAAGCGCGATCGCCACAGCCTTAGTCATTACCCCATTCCAGATAATCCGGTTAGCAGCATCATCTCGAATTTCCATTTTGCGCTGTACCAACTGCTCGTTAATATCCCCCGCACACAGCATCGTATTCAGCGCCACCAAAGACTTACCTTCCCGGTCTAAAATCTCCAGAATTTTTAATTTTAAATCTTCAACTTGCGGCAAACTGCGAGTCATTTTTACTCCCATACTTCCATCGGAACGGCGCACCGCCTGCGCTGTCAAAGGTGAAGCCGCCGCCATCACAATTTCATCGGGAGATAGCAATTCTCTGACGCGATCGTCCCGGATTTTATGATAAATTGCCAGTCTATCTGCATCCGGATACTGGTCAATTTTATTAAACACTAATAACATCGGTTTTCCGGCTTCCCGCAACTGCGAAAGTGCTACGTATTCCACCTTCGTAATATCACCAGCCACCACAAACAAAATCAAATCTGCTTGTTGCGCGACGCGGCGCGCCAAAAGTTCGCGAGTTTCGCCGTCAACTTCATCTATTCCCGGAGTATCGATTAATTCTACTTGCGACAAACGGTAAATAACCGGCGAAAGTCGAGGATCGGGTAAATCATCATCAACACCATTTCCGACATCCCACTCTCCAATAGTTGTGGTGCGAGTCACCCCGTGAGTCGGCCCCGTTTCAAACACATTTTGGCCGAGTAGCGCGTTCAAAACCGAAGATTTTCCCCTTCCTACCATCCCAAACACAGCGATTTGCACGCAAGCGCGCTCTAGCTTGTCGAGCATGGTTTCCAAGCCGCCAATTTCCGGCTCCAGTCCAGTTCGCTCTTGTGCTGTCAAATCGAGATTTTCTACTATATCTCGGAGAGCATCTTTAGCGCGGCGCAGGTTGAGTTCTGCCTGAATGTCTGCGAAGCTTAATATTGTGTCGTCTAATTCGCGATCGACATTTGAAAAATCCGATACTTCAGTCATTGTTACCTGATGTTATAGCTTTGCTTTACTTAAAGTTTCTACTGATATGATGCTATTCTAGCTTTTTCTGTGGGCTTTGTACATCGCATTCACCCACCAGTCCGCCGGGATTTAAATCCCCGTCTCACAGCCAAAGTCGGTTGAAACCGACTGCCAACCTCGATGATAATGTAATAAATTTTAGCCAAAACTCCTCGCATTCACCCACCAGTCCGCCGGGGATTTAAATCCCCGTCTCATAGCATGCATTCGGTTAAAACCGACTGCCAACCTCGATGATAATGTGATGAATTTCCGTCAAAACTCTTCGGATTTACCCACAAGCCCGCCGGGGATTTAAATCCCCGTCTCATAGCATGCATTCGGTTAAAACCGACTGCCAACCTCGATGATAATGTAATAATTCCAGTCCTCTTTCAGAGGACTTTCGCTATGAGACAGGGGTTTTCAACCCCTGTCGGACTGTCGGAATATCGGAGAATCCAATTTACCAAACTTCAACTAATTTACAACCAATGATTAAACCCATAAAAATCGCCAGTTATCCATTTCCGTTACGTGTAATAATTTTCCTATTAATCTTAGCAGCAATCTGGCTACCGTTAGCCGCACCAATTTATCTCTTAGTTAAAGATAGCAATCTCGCAACTATTCTGACAATGGCATTGCTGTTTGCCGAGTTTTTGTTGCTACTTCCGCGCTGGGGAAAACAGGTTTACGGACAAACGCAATTGCTCAAAAGTTACGGTTTAGTCAATACGCGACAAAACGGTTTTGAGCTTTTGACTGGATTGGCGATCGGCATTTCGATTACTTTCACCCTATTTTTGGTGCAAGGACTGCTCGGCTTTGTCGCATGGCAAAATTCTCATAATTTGCCGAGAATCATTGCAGAAGGGCTATTAAGCGCCTTTGGAGTGGGTTTTGCGGAGGAGTTGGTATTCCGGGGTTGGTTGCTCGACGAGTTGCAGCGGGATTACAGTTATCCCATGTCTGTGCGATCGAACAGTCTGGTGTTTGCCCTATCTCATTTTATCAAATCCGTGGAGGGAATGCTGCGGACTTGGCCTCAGTTTCCGGGCTTGTTGTTGTTGGGTTTGATACTGGTTTGGGCAAAGGGAAGTTGTCAAAATCGATTGGGTTTGTCGATCGGCTTTCACACAGGTCTCGTCTGGGGATACTATATAATTAACGTCGGAGAGTTAGTGCGATATTCTGGTTCTGTACCGGATTGGGTGACGGGAGTTAATGGGAATCCGTTGGCTGGTGCGATCGGGCTATTGTTTTTGAGCGTGTTGGCTGTGGGAAAATCACTTCTTGAAAATGGCATAATAGATCAGACCATACTCTACAACCAACCTGGGGAAATTTTTATGCAGCTTGCTGAACTTCTACCACTCGTGAAAGATTTGCCTCACACTGATAAACTTTTACTACTGCATTTTATCGTATCAGAATTACTCCAAGAATCAGGTATAGTTCCGCTAGAAGAGCAAGGCAAAGTATCTAGCACTAATTCCTACAACTCTTTTGAAGCCGCTGCTGTATTAGCAAAGGCATTATCAGAAGAAAAAGCAGTAAAACATGGTTGATAAAGTCAGATTTGCGTTTACCGAAATCGATCCGCAACTGGGTGCATTAAGTACATTGCCTTACTTGCCACTAACTTTAACTTATCAGAATTGCTCTTTAAGTGCATCAGGCTTGCTAGATACAGGTTCTAGTGTTAACGTATTGCCCTACGAAATGGGATTAAGATTAGGAGCAATTTGGGAACGTCAAACACTTTCTGTTCCATTAGGAGGCAATTTGGCTAGGTTTGAGGCGCGGGCCTTGGTATTGAGGGCGAACATTGAGCGCTTTCCTCCAGTGGATTTAGCTTTTGCTTGGACAAAAGACAGGAATGCTCCATTAATTCTGGGACACATGAATTTCTTTCTGGAGTTTGATGTCTGCTTATACCGGGCTGAATTATTATTTGAAATTAGTCCTAAAAGGAGAGGAGAGCAAAGATAGATTGGGTTTGTCGATCGGCTTTCATGCAGGTATCGTCTGGGGATATTATACGATTAATGTCGGGAAATTAATCAGATATTCTGGTTCTGTACCGGATTGGGTGACGGGAGTTAATGGGAATCCGTTGGCTGGTGCGATCGGGCTATTGTTTTTGAGCGTGTTGGCTGTGGGAATAGTCAGGACTTTAGTCCTTCTTCCCAAATTTTTACCCTTGATTCTTTAGTCTCTTAGAGAGGGACATCGCTTGTATAGACGCGGCTTCAACCGCCGACTGCTTGATTATTTATACAGATTGAGAGTCACCGCGAAAACGCTCAGTAAATTCAGGATATTTTTCTAAATCTTGCAATGACTCCAAGGCAGGCATTTCAATCCAATTGCCTTCCTGATGCAGCTTATCTACATAGGCATAAAAGGCTTCCTGGTCATCCCGATGGGCCATAAAGTAATCGCGCAATTCTTTCAGACTCATTGCTTCAAAATTAGGCTTATTCATCCAATGTACCTCCATCGTCCGTTAGGGTATATCTCTATGATATTTTCTTCACCTGCCAGGAAAAATATATTTCCTGTGCGCTCATCCATCCGAACAATATTGATAGGCAAGTAAAGCTTGGTGAACCAACAGCACAATACATAGCACTGATTTTTTTGTTCAGGTGTGGGTGTAATAATCCTAACTCCTCAACCTCACTTCATTAGAAAAGTTTAGCACCTGTACGGTTGTTAGTGCGTAAGGGCGATCGTTGCATCAACCCAATTTTGACACAGTGACAGTAATTTTCCCAAACAGGACTTACGCACAGGTGGCCAGAAACCGGGTTTTTTGCGATATCCTTCGCTGTACTCCACAGAAAGAGTAAAAAACCCGGTTTCTTTGTCGGGAGTGCATCCAGGAGTGCCAAAAAAAATCGAGTCACCAGAGGCGATAAGGGGAAGGGAAAAAGAAAAAATAGTAAAGAGCAAAATAGCAAAGGGCAAGAGTCCTCGCCTACGCACGGACAACCCGAAAACCGATAAATTCGCTGCTGCGGGTAATCGGCGAGTCCCAAGCACGCAGCGCGGCGCGGCAAATCCTAGCAAGGTAGTTCCACGAACCACCACGCATCAGGCGTTTAGTATTATCCCCACCACTTTCCCAAGCACTACCATCAGTCGGCGCACCGTTATAATTATCATGCCAAACATCTTGACACCATTCCCAAACATTCCCGTGCATATCATAAAGTCCAAAGCCATTAGGTGGAAAACTACCCACAGCAGTTGTTTTTTCACGCCAGATTCCCTTCGGTGCAGAACCATAGGAATAATTCCCGTTATAATTAACTAAATCGGGGGTAACTGTGTCCCCAAAATAAAAAGGTGTAGTCGTTCCTGCACGACAAGCATATTCCCATTCTGCCTCACTAGGCAATCGATAATTACGTCCAGTAAGTTGAGATAACCTCAAACAGAATTCTATAGCATCATCCCAAGATACTTGCTCAACAGGCAAATTATCACCTTTAAAATAAGATGGATTAGCCTTGAGGTCAATCTTGACTTTTGATAAACCGGCCACAGCAATCCATTGAGCCTGAGTCACCTCATATTTTCCCATAAAAAAAGCGGCAACATTAACAGTACGCTGTGGCCCTTCATTCTTCTCTCGTCCTGCTTCGGTATTGGGGGAACCCATGACGAAACTGCCGCCAGGAATTGCCATCATCTCTAAAGTAATGCCCTTGGCGATAGTTTCAGTAAAAACCTGTGCTTGACTTTGGCTGCGCTTGGTGATTTCCCCCGTTGAATTCACTGTCACCGTTTCAAATTGAACTGTTTTTAGGGGATTTGACGATACTTTTGGCGCTGGAGTTTTTGGTGGTGGTGGTTCTGGTTGTCGGGTTTCTGAAGGTGGCAAAGGAGACGGTGTATCCTTGGGTAATATCGGTGGCGATGGCTGATCCGTTGGAGTTTGAGAGGAATTGTTCAGCAAGTTTTGACTCACAACTACGCCTACAAGTCCTAGTCCACCAAAACCCAAAAATTGTAAAACAGTTCGTCTTGTAGTGTTAGTTGAAATTACACGCACTGTCGAACCTCCTGGCGGTGGCGGCGGTGGCGAGGAAGAGCGAGACAAAGATAAAATTGCTTGCAATGCTTCCTCTGCATTTTGATAACGCTGACTGAAATGGTCGCGCACCATTTTATCTAAAATATTCCCTAAATTATTGCTAACTTGCGCCTGATTTCGCCAAATTACTTCTCCTGTCTGCGGATCTTCTGGTAAGGTATCAGGAGGTTGACCAGTCAAGGCTTGAATCCCAATCATCCCCACTGCATGAATATCACTAGCAAGTCTAGGTTTGCCACTTGCTTGTTCGCTCGGCATATAACCAGGAGTACCAATTCCAATAGTTAACTTCGTTTGCCCTTGAGCATTCACAACTATTGTGCTAATTTCCTTGACAGCCCCGAAATCAATCAAGATAATTTTACCATCTTGACGACGCATTAAGTTAGCAGGTTTAAGATCGCGATGAATCACCTTTTGCTGATGAACAATTGCTAAAATTTCTAAGATATTGTGCAATAATGAATGTAATAGTATAGGATTCGCTTAATTTTTTACCGGGAATCAGTTCTTTGGTAAGGTCATGTCCGGCGATAAAATCTTGCACCAAATAAAATTCCCCATTTTCCTCAAAGTGGGCGGAAAGCTTGGGGATTTGGTCGTGTAGAATACCCAATTTATACAGAGTTTGGGCTTCCGTCTCGAATAAGCGTTTGGCAAGTAGTAAAAGGTTGGGATTGGGGTCTTTCGGTTTAAGATGTTTGACAACGCAGTGGGGATGTCCGGGTAAGTCTAAATCTTTGGCAAGGTACGTGTGGCCAAAACCGCCTTGTCCCAAGAATTTGATAATTTGATAACGATTGCGGAGGGTACGACCCAGCATAGTTTTCAGGGAATGCAGTGGAAGTTAGGATATATCGTCGCACAAAAAGTAATGAGATGCTTAAAATCAGAATCGTTTCCACAATTATACTGCTAGTTAGTGCCTGTTGTTCATCTCCCGCACAGGCGCAAAATCCCGCACAACCAAAGCAAAATAACTCTTTAGTTCAAGTCCAGCCAACGCGAGAACAAATTCTGAATGCTTGCGTGCAGAATCGCGCGGAAACTCTGCCAAATCCTTTTACGGATGTGCCATCAAATCACTGGGCTTACAAAGCTGTTTTGACTATGTATTATTGCGGCGCTTACCGAGAAGCAACTGCGCCTGCTTTTCCGACATCAGATAGTGACAACACTAATTCCAGGAATCGCAGGTGATTTTAGCTTTGGCTTCACCACAATTTGTACATCGCACCCTAAAGCATTTAAAAACCGAAACAACCTTTCTGTAGAAAAACCTGTCAGCTTTCCTCTCATCAATGCTGAAACTTTTGGCTGGTCAATTCCTAATACTTCTGCTGCTTGAAGTTGATTCAGTTTCCTTTGATTAACGAGTTCAGTTATCTGGCGTACCAATTCAGCCTTCATCAGCATTTCATCAGAATTAGGCATACCCAAATCAGCAAATATATTGCCACTACTAACTTGAATATCGATCTCCTTACTCATGATTTCCCCATTTTTTACCTAGTCTTAGTTATTCCTGAAAAAGTAGTGATAAGAAGCCGTCTATTTCCAGATTATTTAGAAATATAAGCACATCTTATCACTACTGATTCCACTCTTACTTACTCTTGAACTCTTCGTAATGCTCTTGAGCTCGTTTCAGCCTTTCTTGGATTAACTTAATATCTTGTTGCGGTGTAGCAATTCCTTTTTTAGACTTTTTCTGAAAAGCGTGTAAAACATATACTGTATCTCCAAACTTTACCGTGTAAACTGCTCGATAAGTATCCCCATCACAGTCATCGGTAATTTCTAAAACTTTTGCACTTCCAAACCCTTTGAGAGGTTTAGCAGATTGGTGTTTTCCTCCTGTTTGTGCTAGATACAGAGCATAGCCCATGATGTCATGTACATCTTCTGGAAATTCTCTAAAATCGTTCAGAGAACTTCCAATCCATACAATAGTTTTGAGTGATATTTTTGTCATGTTTACAATATTGTCTGAATAAGTTTTTTCTCATGGCTATCGATTCCTGTTGTTTTTGTTTGTGCCTACAATTCTATTATGCTAGATTTAGCATAAAGTGTCAAGAATTATTCCAAAATAAATATCAATTTTAAAACTGAGCCCGAACTGTAAACGAATAATCTCCACCAGGTTCAAGCTGATAATCCCATTTCTCTAGAAAACGGTGCAGCGGTTCCTGAATCAATGCCCTACCCTGAGAGGGCTCCAGAATTAGTGTTTTTTCTTCCCGAAAACGCCACTGAAAGTGCCACTCAAAACTGCCGGCACTCACTTCACCTTCAATCGTGCCTTTTAGCCAAGATTGGCCTGTAACTCGGACATAGGCTGTAGTTTCAGGCAAACGTCTCGAACTCACCTTTTTGTTTCCGCGTTTGTTTCTATAATGGTACGATTGTTGTAGAGGCTCATGCTTTTTTCTATTCCTTGCTGTAGACTGAGCTCGATCGCCTCTACAACCAATTTCAGCATCTTCTCTACTAACTGACTTTCCTCTGAGGAAAATTTTCCTAATACGAAGGAAATCGTATCTTTATCATTTTTAGCAGGATCGCTTTGAGGTTTGCCGATGCCAATCCGCAATCGGGGAAATTTGTCTGTCCCTAAATGAGAAATTGTGGATTTCATGCCGTTGTGCCCGCCCGCTGAACCGGCTAGGCGCATTCTCATTTTCCCGATCGGCAAATCCATATCATCGTATACTATTAACACGGACTGTGGAGGTATTTTGTACCAATCCGTCGCCGCTCGAATTGCTTGGCCCGACAGATTCATGTACGTCAGCGGTTTCAGCAACCGGATTTTCTGTCCGCGCGGCCGATTTCCCTCGCCGAAAATGCCTTGAAATTTGCGATTTTCCGACAGCGAAATCTGCCAAGCTTGGGCCAAAGCATCCACTGCATTAAAGCCGATATTGTGTCGCGTGCGATCGTACTTTGGTTCTGGATTCCCCAAACCTACAATTAGCTGGGGAATAACTAACTCCGCTGGAGTTTCCGACTTCTGAGTGTTGTTCATTTAACTATCTGCGGTATCTTCCTTAGCCGCCGCGAGTTTTTCTGATGCCGGCTTTTTGGTTGCTACTGCTTCTTCCAACTGCTTGGCTTCCCGCGTAAACTCCGACTCAAAATCCCGCGAAGCATCCTGAAAACCCCGCAGCGCTTTCCCGAAACTCCGACCAATTTCTGGCAACTTTTTCGGGCCGAATACCAACAGCGCGATGGTGAAAATTACTGCCATTTCCGGCAAACCAATGCCAAAAATATTCATTTTGTTTCTCCTGCAATTTGTTTAATTAGTTAACATTTAATTCCGACGCACTAACGGGAAAGGGCAAGGAAAAACGGGAAAACTTAGCTTTTACCCTTTCTCCTCTACCCTCAGCTTTTACTGTTAGTCTTAAATTTCGCTGCTCAAAATTTAGCGACCGAGACTCGACCAATCAACGTCCACATTCTCTAGAATCAGTGAAGAGTTGTAGATTTGCAAAATAATCAACAAGAACACGAAAAACAGTCCAATGAAAACGCTCATCAATAGGGTGGTTCCCCAACCGGGGGCTACCTTGCCGTATTCTGAGTTAAGGGGTTTGAGTCGGTCTCCCAACCAAGTCCGTTGTGCCATAAGTCACCTGCAATGAATCTCTACACAAAAGTTTGACATATTTCTAGCCCTAATTGCGATCGCAATTTTTGAGATCCCCGACTCGCACACTCTCCCCCTCTCCCTGTCTCACTCCGAGTCTGCCATACCGTACCGCGACTAAAATTACTAGACTTTTAGACGGATTGTTATTTTTTGTAATATTATAGAGGGGATAACTCATAATCGCTCCCAAATATGGAACCAGCAGCAGTTCTCGGCATTTCTCTCGGTATGTGTCTGGTGGCAATCACCGGTTTCTCGATCTACACGGCTTTCGGCCCTCCCGCTAAGGAATTGAGAGATCCTTTTGAAGAACACGAAGATTAAGGAAGTTCGGCAACGGATTCTGTAACGGATGTAACGGATGGAAGGAAGTTCGGCAACGGATTCTGTAACGGATGTAACGGATGGAAGGAAGTTCGGCAACGGATTCTGTAACGGATGTAACGGATGGAATAGGGGAGAAGGGAAATTTTGATAGTTTTCCTCTTCTTCCAATTCTCTGCCTCGTGGATCTTCTTTTACCACGATGCGATCGAACTTCTGTGGTGCGCGAACCACCGTCGCCTGCGGCTCAATGCTATATTCTTTTAAATACGCTAAATCTATATTTGAGAAATCTATCTTCCAGTTAAAGTAAAAATTATCAAGTTTCACGCAAAAGCATCATGGGCAATACCTTTGGGCATCTATTTCGGATATCGACATTTGGGGAATCTCACGGCGGAGGTGTGGGAGTGGTAATTGACGGTTGCCCGCCCCTGGTGTCGATCGACGCTTCGGAAATTCAAGCGGAACTCGATCGCCGCCGCCCCGGACAAAGCAAAATTACCACGCCCCGCAAAGAAGCTGATACCTGCGAAATTCTTTCGGGGGTGTTTGAAGGCAAAACTCTGGGAACTCCGATCGCCATTTTAGTCCGCAATCAAGACACTCGCCCCCAAGATTACGGCGAAATGGCCACAACTTACCGTCCTTCCCATGCTGATGCTACCTACGATGCTAAGTACGGAATTCGCAACTGGCAAGGCGGAGGTCGATCGTCGGCAAGGGAAACCATTGGTAGAGTAGCAGCAGGGGCGATCGCCAAAAAAATTCTCTTCCAAGCAGCAGGCGTAGAAATAGTCGGCTACGTCAAACGCATTTCTGACTTAGAATGCGTCGCCGACCCGGACACTGTTACCTTAGAACAAGTAGAAAGCAACATCGTTCGCTGTCCAGATGCCGAATGTGCAATCAAAATGATTGAACTGATCGAAAAAGTTCGCGACAGTGGAGATTCGATCGGCGGCGCAGTCGAATGCGTCGCCCGCAACGTACCCAAAGGGCTGGGAATGCCGGTATTCGACAAACTCGAAGCCGACTTGGCCAAAGCGATTATGTCATTGCCCGCCAGCAAAGGCTTTGAAATTGGTTCGGGCTTTGCCGGGACTCTGCTTTTGGGCAGCGAACATAATGATGAATACTATACTGATGAACAAGGAGAAATTCGTACAGTCACGAACCGCTCCGGTGGAATTCAGGGTGGCATTGCTAACGGTGAAAATATCATTCTGCGCGCGGCCTTCAAGCCAACTGCGACAATTCGCCAGCAGCAGCGCACAGTCACCCGAGAGGGGGAAGCAACGCTGCTGGCGGCAAAAGGAAGGCACGACCCTTGCGTTTTACCAAGAGCTGTGCCAATGGTGGAAGCAATGGTAGCTTTAGTATTGTGCGACCATTTGCTGCGCCATCACGGACAATGTGGAACCTTAAAGTCTGAATTTTAAAATGGAAATCAGCTTGGCCTCTGTAGTGGCAAATCCCGTTGATTGCCCTCAACCCTCCGAAGCAATAAAAGGTATAGATGATTTTGTAGTACAGTTCTGGGGCGTGCGGGGCAGCGTTCCGACACCCGGACAGGAAACTGTTCGCTACGGCGGCAATACTTCTTGTTTGGAAATGCGAGTCGGTGGAAAACGCTTGATTTTTGACGGCGGCACTGGCTTGCGGATGCTGGGAGACCAGTTGCTGCAAGAAATGCCCGTGCAAGCTTATATGTTTTTTACTCACTATCACTGGGATCACATTCAAGGGTTCCCGATGTTCGCCCCAGCTTTCATTCGCGGCAATAGTTTTGATATTTATGGGGCAATTCCCCCCGATGGAGATTGCCTGAAACGGCACTTCGTGGAACGGGTTTTGCACTCGAATTCGCCGGTGCCGCTGATGGGTTTGCCGGCAGATCTGACTTTTCACGAGATCGATCACAACCAGACGATGATGCTGGACGATATTGAGATTAGAACTGGTTCTCTGAATCACCCGAATACTGCTATGGGATATCGGGTGACTTGGCAGGGACGTTCTGTTGTTTACTGTTCGGATACGGAACATTTTCCCGATCGGCTAGATGAAAATGTGTACAATTTAGCCCTCGATGCTGACGTGCTGATCTACGATGCGATGTACACCGACGAGGAATATCACAACCCCAAGTCTCCGAAGGTGGGCTGGGGACACTCGACTTGGCAGGAAGCGGTGAGAATGGCTAAGGAGGCCCGGGTCAAACGGGTGGTGATTTTTCACCACGATCCGGCTCATACTGACGATTTTCTCGATCGCATCGCCGAAGACGTGCAAATCGCTTTTCCCAAGGCTGTTATGGCCCGCGAGGGTCTTATTTTGCCGATCGGCTTCTGAACTTTCACCTCGTGCGGTCGATCGATCGTACCTTTGTCAAACCATCATTTGATGTGGAGCAGGTCTGGCGGCCTGCTCCACAACTTTTTTTATTTGTAGCAAACACTCGGAGTGCGTGGTATAATTCTTGGCTAGTAACTTTTTAGGAATAATATTTAAGGTTTTTTTCATTGTTTGACCGGCTCTTATTTGAGAAGATCGGGCATTATTAGCAGTTTGTGATGAGTGAGCGGGAGTCGCTCGGATAAAATCTGTAGACGCTATTGCTTGGCTTTTTGTAACTGTGATGGGCTTAAATATGCCGACGGGAAGAAGTATCGAGTTTGGCAACATCTCAGACTTTCCCGAAGTCCCGTACAACTAACGTCACCGCGATCGCGAAAGTAAAAATTTACTGGCGAGTTGCGTTCGCGCTCGGGCGATCGAGTAACGACGCATCTGCCCGATAGCGAACGCAAAATGCACAGCAAGACGTAAAATAAGTGGAGGATTGCCGCAGGATCCAAGGTGAAAGTTTTAAGTGTCAACAAACACGGCGAGGCTTCGCAAGATTTCACTCTCGCACGAGGCTCCGCAGGTAGTAGCAGACTTCCTGAATCTTTGTCACCGATCAATTTTTTGAGTAATTCCTAAAGATAAAAGCTGAGGTTATAGTTACGATAACACACAAGTACGATGCTTTTTTGGGAACATGAATATTGGCAACTCCCAAAAGCCGATCTGATACCAAATCCGGGGCGTGATATCCCCGTTATCATTCGGCGGTTGAAACCGCTGCTATACAAACTTTCGTGGCCTGGGCCAACTGGTTCATAAAGGGTATCGGAAACCCGGATTTGATATGAGAGCTTTTCGCTACAATCTGAGGAATTTTTCAGCAGTCAATTTCACTCAAAATCAAGAGACAATCGCTCTTTGGTTTGGGACTAGCTGCAACGGCGCATATGTTATGACTTGACTATCAAAATGGGAAATTTACGTTTTAGATCTTCAGCAAATCAGTACAGATGGATTGCCTTAGGCAGTTTCGCTGTAATTATGGGTATTTCAGGGGCCCTTGCCTACCGCCTAGCTCCGCCACCCGGATTCATGGCTCAAGGCACTCTTTCTTCTAACAATCCGCCAGTAAAATTTTCGAGCACGGGCACGACAATTCTCAAGCAGGGAGAGCAACTGACTCCAGATGTGCTGCTGGCAGATAATGTTGTCAAAGCAGTGGCAGATGCAGTTAAGCTGTCGCCACAGCAAGTTCGACAAAATGCTAGCGTCCAGATTTCTAAGCCGGAACAACCGCTAGAGATTGCTGTTGGGTATCGATCGCTCGATCGGCAGCAAGCAGTGCAAACGGCAGATATGCTGATGAAGGGCATGGTGGAAAAAAGCCGCCTGATTAATAGATATCGGTGGCAATCAGTCAATCAGACGCTCAACCAACGCTTGGCACAAGTCACTCAAGACCTGAAACAAGCTCAGCAAAAACTCGACCAATACGAAAGAGAGCGCGCTCGCCTGTTGCAGCAAATGAAGCTTCAGCAAGACGTTTACAACAAAACTCAGCTGGCGATGGCGGATACGCAAGCCTCGGAAAAAGAAATGGTGAGCAGTTTGGCCGCCGCTGCAGCGCCGCAAATTGTGGCGACGCCCACGAGCGATCCAACTGTACCTCTGATTTTGGGAGTTGGCCTGCTGTTGGCGATTTTGGTCAGCCGCGGTTTGATTCCTTCAGTGGCGGATTGGAGGAACAAAGCAGCTTTTCAGCGAGAAGAGAGCGAAAGGCTCCAAAGTGCTTTGTACCGACTGATCAAAGAAGGCAGCGGCGAAATCACTCTGGTGCGGTTTGCGATGGAGACGCGGCTGTCGCCGGATGTCGCCCAGCGTTTTTTGAACCAACAAGCTGAAGTCTTTAATGCCAATTGCGAAATTAAAGACGACGGCAGCATTTTGTATCACTTCCACATTTAAAGGGCTGCGGGCGCGAGCCCTCCACAGAAGAGTTTAGCCGATCGAGCAGTGATAGCTCGATCGGCTTGCTTTTTTGGGGCGAGCAGATGCAGCAGGAAGAAGGCTTAAGTTATATAACAATACGCTTGGCTTAAGGTTTTTTGTAAGTAGGTCAGCGGGAGCGAACAGAACCATGTAACAGTATGTAAATAGACTGACGAGTTCTGCTTTCTTCCCATTTGGATACTTGACAATGGTTTACATAATTGCGTTTTACAGCACCGATCTACTTAATTGCGATCGCGCGTGACACCAATCTCCGTGTCTATTTTTCACATCGTTTTGGCGATCGGACGGTTTTAACTGAACCTCATTGAGCGATACTAGAAAAGGGAAAATCAATAACAGCAAAGGTTTCAGCTTGTTTTGGCGACCGGACGGTCTTAGCTGAACCTGATTGAGTTGTATGAGAAAACGGAAAAGCAATAATAGCAAGGGTTTCAGTAATTAACAACTCCAGATCGGCTGGCATTTGTGTTGATTTGGTAAACTTTTTTGATTTTGTGTTCAGCTCACTTAAATATCTATATAATAAAAAATAAGTAAATGTACGGTTGATTTTACCTAAGTTCCCGGATAAAGGACTACTCGATCGTTAAATATTGTTGAGAGGGTTAACAACCTCAGTAGAAATACTGTAATCTCAAGCAATAACTTGTTGAGGGACGTTAGATAGTTTCACATAAGAGACTCGATCTAGCAAGAGCCAAGAATCAAACTCCCAGCCTGAAAGCGTGCGTTTTTACCTTCCACTTTTGCAATGACCTGTTGAGGCTAGACTTATGATGTTTGGAATAATTTGTTCTTCTTGCGTAGTATACTTTTTGCTAATGTCGATCGCCAATTACGGTGACACAGGAATGTAAATTATTTAAGGCACTCATCCATTGAGACAGAAGGCAGCAGACAAAACAACAGTTTGACAACTTCGGTGAAGTCTCAGGATAAGACTTGTGTGTCGCGGATTTGCTAGGCATAAAAATAGATGGATGAAGGAGTCGTTAAGTACCGCTGCGAATGGCAAGAGGCAGATTCTTTGGCTGCCGAGAACATAGCAGATTTGATGGACTGGCGCGATCGACTCCACTCTTGGGGACTAATAGGCGTCTACGAAAATAGTATTGGTTTTGGTAACATCAGTATCAGAATTGGCAATTCTTGTCAGTTCATTATTTCAGGCACCCAGACGGCACACTTGCCAAATCTGGGGCCTGAATTTTATTGTACTGTTACCGAATTTAACTTAGAACAAAATTTCCTCGGCTGTCGCGGCCCCGTACCAGCTTCGTCGGAGTCGCTAACTCACGCTGCACTGTACCTTCGCAGAGATGATGTGCGTGCGATAATTCACGTTCACAATCCTCAACTATGGCAGCAACTGCTGTTTAAAATTCCTACTACTAGAAAAGAGATACCCTATGGCACTCCTCAAATGGCGCTAGAAATGTTTAGACTTTTTGAAGAGGAGAATTTGGCCGATCGCAAAATTCTGGCGATGGCCGGTCACGAGGACGGAATTATCTGTTTTGGCGGCACCTTGGATGAAGCTGGCAAAGTGCTCTCGGCGGCGATCGGTTAGACTTGAGATCTCGCACTCTTGCCAGAAAAAGCTAAGAAACCGGGTTTCTTGACAAGAAACCGACGATTTTATGTAATTTCAGTTTAAAACAAGAATCCAACTATCAGCCCGCGATCCAAACCCTTATCAAATCAGTAATCCGCAATCTAAAATCTAAAATCGACTGACGTTGGTGCCGATCGGGGTTAAACTGGGCTTGACCCTTGATTTGTGGTCGATCGATCGCTCGGCTGCGGGTTCAAAACTTTTTAAGTACCTCTTGCCTCTGAGGTAAGGTAAAGATATTTTAAAGAAATATATAATATCGTAAAAGCTGAGGATCATTGTGAATCAAACTAAACTTGTAAGCTCAAAAGAACTGCAATCAGAGGTATCTCGTCTCACCGAAGAGCTGCAAATGCGCGACCAATTGGTGCAGCAGTTATCTCAAGAACTGTTCAGACTGGTAAAGGGAAATTCGAGTTTTGTGCCGGCGCCGGAAGTTTCCGATCGCCACCAAGCTCAAATGCAGGCGATGCGAGAACAATTGCAAGCCGTGGAAGAGCAAGTTGGTTTTTATCAGGAACAAATCGCCGAGCGCGATGCTGAGGTTTACCAACTGCGGCAGTCGGTGCAAGAATTGACCGATCGCTCTAGAATGCTCGAACAGGTGGTTCAGGAATTGCCGGGAGTTTACCGCCAGAAGTTTGCCGAGCGGATCGAGCCGATTAAGGAAAAGTTGCAGCAACTGCAAAAGGAAAACAACCAGTTGCACACTGAGTTACAGAGCGTGACTTACCGTCTGGCGGTACGCAACCGCAAGGCTAAGGGCCTGGATCTGCCCAGCGTCGATCCAGAGGACGATCGCGGGATTCAAATGCCGAGCTTTGGCAATGCCTAAAGTTGTGATTGTAACAGGCTACGAACAAGGCCCGGCCGATCGCCTCAAGGCTGCGATCGCTCAATCCTATCCTTTAACAGAAGTCGAGATATGTGCGGTTTCTGAACTCAATTCTGGCGCGATCGCTCTTTCGGGGGCGATCGTTTGCCCTTTGACGCTGGATGTGCCGTCAAATCTGGTTTTTCCAGGTCAAAATCTGTTTCGATTTTGCGCTAATGTTCTAGCGGCGCGCGATCGAGTGGCTCAGGAACTACAAGTGCCCGTCGGCGATGGCAATTTTTGGCTGCCGGTGGTGTTGACGGCAAAGGGGCCGCTGTATGCTGAGGCGATCGCTGGGGAATCTGACAAGTTGTCGGGGGAGTTGACTTACTCTCAACCGCTGCATTTGTCGGATGTTTGGCGCCAGCAGTTGTACGAGTTGGCTTGCCGTTTGCTCGTGGATCTTTTAAATGCGCCGCCGGCGACTTATTTGATGCAGTTCGGGTTCGTTGGGGACAGGATTTTTTTCGATCGACTTTTGCCTTTTCCGGCTGCACCTGCGATCGCTTCTGTCGGGGTTCAAGTACCGGATTTATTTGTTTGTCACTGGCATTGCTTGACAAATCAGCCAATTTACGATTTAGAAATTACTTCTCTATGTTTGTAGTGAGGACTTTAGTCCTCTCTTGATGAATTAAGAAGGACTAAAGTCCTTACTAGGAACCTAATTGTGGGTAATTAAGGGGAAATAATGTAATTTTTATTAAGCAACTAAACCGGGAGTTTCTTATGTTTGTAGTGAGGACTTTAGTCCTCTCTTGATGAATTAAGAAGGACTAAAGTCCTTACTACGAACCTAATTGTGGGTAATTAAGGGAACATAATGTAATTTTTATTAAGCAACTAAAGCGGGAGTTTCTTATGTTTGTAGTGAGGACTTTAGTCCTCTCTTTATAAATTAATTAGGACTAAAGTCCTTACTACGAACCTAATTGTGGGCAATTAACCGGAGATGATATAATTTTTATCCAGCGACTAAAGCGGGAGTTTCTTATGTTTGTAGTGAGGACTTTAGTCCTCTCTTGATGAATTAAGAAGGACTAAAGTCCTTACTACGAACCTAATTGTGGGTAATTAACGGGAAATGATATAATTTTTATTAAGCGACTAAAGCGGGATTTTGTGTTGAGATAATTTGCTCGAAACTGTCAAAAATTTCAAATAGTTGGTCGAGTTGAGTAATTTCAAAAATGAGCCTGACTGTAACTGAGAGGTTGCAAATAACCAGGCGGCATCCCCGGTGGCGGGCGGCGTTAAGTCCGCCGACTAAGGCGCACAAGCCGGAACTGTCGATAAAATCTACGTGGGCCATGTCTATTACCCAGAGTTGAGGGCGATCGGGCAAAATCTCGGCTAGCTGTTGCTGGATGAGGTTGCCTGCTTGGGAGTCGAGGCAGTTGTGAGGTTGCAGGATGATGTGTTCGTTGAAGTTGGAAAATTCCATAGCAGTTATCCTACGATTGTAAAGTATGAATAAGTGAATTCACTTGCTGAAACGTCTCAACAGCATCAGCGGATTTTAGCTAAGGTTTGTAGGATGCGCGATCGGGACTGCTGTGAAAGCACAGGCGATCGCCCTCTTGTGATAAATTGAGTAGAAAAACTGGCTGGCGATCGCGCGTCCGGCAACCGCAACAATTCTCCATTTATCTATAATGCGTTGAAGGCTATTTTTTTGTTTGGCTGGCGATCGCAAGTGTAGTGTGTTTTTCATCACAGCGAAAGATTGCACTATTGGCGGAATCGAGCCAATATATAAAAGTATCGAGCTTTGCAAAAGTTTACGAAGGCAGTATCGAATGTCTTTTGAGTTTTTATCCTTAGAGACTATTCAGCAATTTGCGCGAGATTACGGCTACTGGGCGGTATTTTTGGGAATTTTGCTAGAAAATCTGGGAGTCCCTCTTCCAGGCGAGACGATTACGATTGCTGGCGGGTTTTTGGCCGGCAGCGGGGAACTGAATTACTGGTATGTGCTCGGAAGCGCGATCGCCGGTGCGACGGTGGGGGGAAATTTCGGTTATGCGATCGGCAGATACGGCGGCTGGCCCCTACTGCTGAAGCTGGGAAAATTTTTCCGTTTTCGGGAAGAACAACTGTTTGACCTAAAAGAAAAGTTTAGCGAAAATGCAGCTAAAGCCGTATTTTTGGGTCGTTTCATCGCACTGCTGCGAATTTTTGCCAGCCCCCTAGCAGGTATCGCAGAAATGCCTTTCTGGAAATTTTCGCTGTTCAATATTTTGGGTGCAGCAAGCTGGGCATCTGTCATGGTAAGTTTGTCATATTTCCTAGGACAAGTTGTGTCTTTAGAGAAATTGGTAGCTTGGGCGGCTCAATTTGCGGTAGTTGCTTTGCTGTTAACAGTGGCTTGGATTGCAATTCCTATTTGGTTGGAGTCGCGGAATTTGGACAAGACTAAGTAGGGACACAACAATGTTCATTGGTGTCAGCTTAACTGCAAAGACCGCCAGGGGTTAAAACCCCTGGCTAATAGCGAAAGTCCTCTAAAGAGGACTGATAAGTTCTTGAGTTATAGACAAGAGTCCTCTTGGATAAAAATGATAAGTTCTTCAGTCCTATGCAAGAGGACTTTCGCTTTGAGGCAGGGGTTTTAACCCCTGCCGGAATGTGGGTTTAATCCGGTTGTTTGCACCACTGAACAATGTTATTTCTCTACCTCCGCTACAATGCAAAGTCAAAACACAAAATTGTTGTATCCCTACTGAATATATGTATTGCACTCAACACCAGAACCGCTATATAATTCAGAAAGATCTGATGACATATTAATGATTTGCCACAAATTGCGATCGTTTAATTGGGAAGGAATTAATTATGGGATACACTACAATTTTTGACGGAATATTTCATTTAAACAAGCGGTTATTGGACAGCGAAACTCTTTACTTATTGGAGTTTTCTCGGACGAGGCGGATGAAGCGAAATCCTGAAATTTTGCTAGATGTTCCCGATGCGGCGAGAAGGGCGGTGGGTTTGCCTTTGGGCGAAGAAGGCTGCTATTTTGTCAATGAAAAGTGGGATGAAGAGTCGGAATTGTCGATCGTAGATTACAACCGCCCGCCGAAGACTCAGCCGGGATTGTGGTGTCAGTGGATTCCGACTGCTGACGGCGGGGGGATTCAGTGGAGCGGCATGGAAAAGTTTTATGATTATGTGGAATGGTTGCAGTATCTGATTGACAATTTTATCGAACCTTGGGGTTATGTATTGAGAGGTGAGGTGAATTGGCAAGGCGAAAGACAAGAAGATGTGGGTATGATTTGGGTTGAGAATAATGTAATTATTTCGCCCGAGGGTGCCGAGGAATTGTTGAGGTATGCGGTGTCGCCGGTATCCGTGCCAAAGGTGGTTTGGGATTATTTGCAAGCGGTGGAAGCGACGGGGAAGCCTCTGACGCATTGGTATGAATTAGTCGATCGCGCGGTGGAGTTGGGACACGGGGAGGCGGCGCTGTGGTTCAAGCCTAATATGGATAAGTATTTAGATGGTTGGGAAAGGGGTTTTGAGTTTGAGGGGAAGGTAATTAAAATGAAAGATAGTGAGCTTTGAGCGGTTGTTTTGATTGCGGATAATCCGGTTATAATTGTTAGTACGATCCCATGAGGATGTACTATGACGGCATCAACAGAAATTCGCGAAGAAGTAATTGAGAGTAAGCCACAGCGTTATTACTCTCCAGCCGAGTATTTTGCTTTAGAAGAAGCAGCAGAGGACAAAAGTGAATATTATCGCGGTCAAATATTACCAATGCCTGCGAATTCCGCCAACCACAATATGATAGTAGGTGATATTATTACGCCTTTGAATTTTGCTTTTAAAGGACAGAAACATTATCATTTATTTGCTTTGGGCTTGCGTTTGTGGATACCGCAAAAGCAATTTTGTACTTATCCGGATGTGATGGTGGTTGCGGGGAAGCTAGAGTTTGCTGAGGGGAGGAAAGATGCGATTACTAATGTGGTGATGGTGGCTGAGGTTTTATCGAAATCGACAGCTAATTACGATCGAGGTGAAAAATTTAAACTTTTTCGCACCATTCCTACATTGAGGGAATATGTTTTGATCGATCAGTACGAGATGCACGTCGAACAGTTTTGCAAGACGGATGACAATAAGTGGGTTTTGTCTGAGTATGATGGTGCTGATGCGGTTATGGTGTTGAGTTCGGTGCAGTTTGAGATGTCTTTGGGCGAAATGTACGATCGCGTGGATTTTGAGTCGCAGGAGTGAGGAGTAAATGTGGTATTGAAACCACCGATTTGGGGGCGATCGAAAATCCCGTCTACACAAACAAAGTCCGCGCAACGCGAGACTGGTAGAATGTATGAAATCTTAAAAATCGGCTATTACCTACAATATCGGTCAAAAATGGGCTGTGACGCTTTGCTGCGAAGCAGAGGAAAAACTGGAATTGAGAGTTGCAAAAATCCTTGAGTATTTAGACAAAAATTATCTCTTAAGCCAATGGGCAATATCTGATATTGAAGCTACGGGCAGTTATGGCAATTGCTTGAGTGCGCGGTGCAATAATCAGGAAATATTTCAGGTATCTACTTCGGATTTGTTGGAGGTGATGAGGGAAGAAGGTCAAGTTATTGAGTTAGATGCTAGTTTGATCAAAGATGATGAGGAATTGTTTAAAATCTTGATTCGAGATGGGGTTTCAATCGATTTACTGGGCAGCGGGGAGATGATACCGCTGACGGTTTTGGGCAAATATGTTTATGTTGACAAAGAACTTTTTTTGTGGTAGAAATAGTAAGTGTTCGCAACTCTGAGGCGTGTTCTAAGAGTTGCGAACACTTACTAAAATCCAAACACTTTAGTAATCAATGGCAGTAGGTTATTACAGAATTCTAGTAGTTTTGTGGCTTGTGGTACAGCCGAGATAATTCGTCCTAGCATCCTATCTGCCTTTTTGGCTTTATTTTTCATTTCTGCATCATTAGGATTTTGAGCAGCTTCAGCTAACTCTTTTACTTGTTCTAAAGCATCCTGTTTGTCGTCTTCACTTAAGTTTTGCTCTGCTTCAATTGCTTTTTGAAGTTGTGTGAGTAACTCTTTGATTCCAGGTTGATCAGGTTCAGAGGATGAGGGGAATTCGTTTATAGCGAATGAAACATCTCCTCCAACGTGACTTGATGAAGTGCCTTCAACACTACCTCCTGTAACAGAACCTCCAACACTTCCTCCGATTTGAATTTTATTTTGTTTATCTTCCATTATTCCCTCCTAATTTGATTTGTCTTTGAATAACAGTGCTATTTTTAGTCATTTCGCGAAACATTTCCTCCAACATTGCTTGATGAACTGCCTCCAATATCACCTGCTGTAACAGCTCCTCCCACACTTCCTTTTATTTGAATAGATCGATCGGTTGAATAGACTGTATAGTGACCTTCTTCGTGGCTTTCCATGAAATTATATAAGACTGAAACTACCTTTTTTAACCCTGGAACATCCCTGGTGATAAATATTGGCAATGGAGAACCAGAATTTAGGTATAATTTAAGACCATATTTGGGCGGCCATAATTTATTAAAAGCCCATGAGAGAATTGCAAATCCGATCGTCAACATTGCTCCGGTTTTCTCGTCACTACTCAGAGAAGAATTCATGGTTCTCCAAAGTCCAAAGATAAACGAAAACCAAATCCATGATAATGGCACTTTAAATGTCGGAACAGGGCATACGCCAAAGCCTGTGACATTACGAAACTGATAGACATCAGAATCAAATTGAACTGTATTTTTGGTGATTTCTATTGTAGCCTTCCCGATCTGTCTGTCAATATTTTGTGATGTGTTATTTCCACCCAGCATTATTTTTTGCAACGTTTGCAACAATTTAAACATTAACCTCTTCCCTCCATAAATGAAATCCTTGGGACTGCTACTTAATGCTATTGCCATTGACAATAGTCCGGACAGTTTTCAATTACCAACCGTACAATGAGAGTTTCAGCGGTTCTCCTGAGTTTATGGTAAAGACGGTATCGTGCAAAACATTTGGCGAGCCTGTGATGCCGTTTCCGCAAGCATATGCGGTTTCAATACTTCGGACAGTTTTTTAACGGCCCTGTAAGCCTTACGACGAAGCCCTGGCATTTTTTACGCATTTTCTGAAACGAGTGCGCTGAACTCAAACGAAAGAAAAAATAGCTCGATCGCACTTGTGCACTCTTCATCCCCAACTCCCAACTCCGACTCGCAACACCGGAAGGTAGACAGAATTTAGAAGCTGACTTTCTGATCTTCCACCAAGGTAAATTAGGAATGCTGAAAATTGACAGCGAATCATCCCATCAAAATGCAACTGAAGAGGAAATGGGCGATCGACTTTCGATAGATTCTGGGATCTGTCTTGTCAAACATTACGAAGCTACCCGATGCAGCGAACAACCGGATCTAGTTGTACAGGAGTTTTTGGAAATATTGAGTCAGGCATAGCTATGATACCAAATCCTGCCATAATATTGCTTCTATTGTTTAGTCCCCATCTGCGCTGCACAGTCCGCCGGGGGTTTAAACCCCCGTCTCATAGCTAAAGTCGTCTAAAGACGACTGAAAAACTTCGATCGAATTCAGATCGGGTTAATTAAAAAACTCATGAATTCTTCAGTCCTCTTTCAGAGGACTTGAGCTATTAGCCAGGGGTTTAAACCCCTGGCGGAATTACGCACCCTGCGAATAATTTCTCCTAATTTCTACCCTCTATTTTTCTCCGACCAAACGCGAGTTGGCAGTCCCCAAACGTAGACAAATCCTTCGGCTGCTTTGTGGTCGAATTCGTCCTCAGCGCCGTAGGTTGCTAAGTCGAAACTGTACAGCGAATTCTCGGATTTGCGGCCGACAATTGTCGCATTTCCTTTGAAAAGTTTGAGGCGCACGGTTCCAGTAACTCGCTTTTGCGTGTCCTGAATAAATGCGTCTAAAGCTGTTTTTAAAGGGTTGTACCAAAGACCGTTGTAAATCATTTGGCTGTAGGTTTCTTCAATGCCGCGCTTGTAGCGCGTTACATCTGCTGTCAGGGTCAAACTTTCTAAATCTCGGTGCGCGTGCATCAAAACCAAAATCGCTGGAGTTTCGTAAATTTCCCGCGATTTAATCCCGACTAGGCGGTTTTCAATCATGTCGATGCGCCCGACTCCGTGATTTCCAACTATTTCGTTGAGTTGGGTAATTAAGGCGACTGGCGATAAATCTTTGCCGTTCAAACTGACAGGATTTCCGTACTCGAAACCGATTTCAATGTATTCGGGTTTGTCGGGCGTTTGTTCGATCGCCTTTGTCATCAAAAACACCTCTTCCGGCGGTTCCGCCCACGGATCTTCGAGGATTCCGGCTTCGATCGCCATTCCTAACAAATTGCGATCGATACTGTAAGGCGAAGACTTCTTCACCGGCGACGGAATACCGCATCTCTCACCGTAAGCAATTGTTTCCTCGCGGCTCATTTTCCATTCCCGCGCTGGTGCTAAAATCTTAATCTTGGGGTTCAGGGCGCCGATCGACACATCAAACCGTACTTGGTCATTTCCCTTACCCGTACAACCGTGGGCGATCGCATCCGCACCGTATTTTTCCGCAGCTTCTACCAACAATTTAGCAATCAGCGGGCGAGCGAGCGCAGTAGAAAGCGGATACCGATTTTCGTAAAGCGCGTTAGCTTGAATTGCTGGAAACGCATAATCTTTGACAAATTCCTCGGTAGCATCGATTACCAGCGATTCCGAAGCGCCGGATGCTAAAGCTTTTTTGCGGATCGGTTCTAATTCGTCTCCCTGTCCTAAATCCGCCGCCAGAGTAATTACCTCTTCCACACCCCACTCATTCTTGAGGTAAGGAATGCAGACAGAGGTATCGACTCCGCCGGAATATGCTAGCACAACTTTTTTAGCGCGACTCATTCGTATTTACATCCTGAATTTTACTTAATACGGTTGGGTTAAGCCCGATCCCCCCTAGCCCCCCTTCAAAAGGGGGGGACAAGAGTGTTATCAAAGTCAACCCCTACTCCCCTTCAAAAAGGGGGGGACAAGATTCTTCTCAAAGTCGCCCTTCTTAAGGGGGATGCGAGGGGGATCTCCGGGCCATAAACAGTCTTCACCCAACCGTATTGGAATTTAACCGATTTTTCATTATGCACCTAATTGACATCAATGCTTGTCAGAAATAGTACAGATTTAGATATTCTTTTTTTTGCTGAAGTTTGCTATTTCCCGACCCGGTTGCTGCGAAAAATCTGCTACCGTGGGATACGGTAACTGTGGCGATGGGGGAAAGCCGTGTTTTTTAGTGTTGTGATTCCGACGTACAATCGTAAACCAATTTTGGCAAAATGTCTACAGGCTTTGGAAAATCAGCAGTTTGGTAACATTGTCACAGATTATGAGGTGATTGTAGTCGATGACGGTTCGACGGACGGGACGATCGAGTGGTTGGCCGCAGATGCTGAGTTTTTGCCGCACGTGCGATCGATCTGTCAATCTCACCAAGGCCCCGCCGCCGCCCGGAATTTGGGCGTTGAAGATGCTAAGGGCGAGACGATTATTTTTATTGACAGCGATTTGGTGGTAACAAAGGATTTTTTGCGATCGCACGCAGATGCTTTGCTACAGGCTTACAAGGATACTGATGCGGTTTTTACTTACGGCAGCGTGATTAATACTTGCAATTTCGACAATCCGACTGCGGAACCTTACAAAATCACTGACTTTTCGGCCGCTTATTTTGCTACGGGAAATGTCGCCATCGCCCGTCACTGGCTGCTGGAAGCTGGACTGTTTGACAATCGCTTTCAACTTTACGGATGGGAAGATTTAGAATTGGGTGTCAGATTGAAAAAATTAGGTTTAAAATTGATTAAATGTCCGCAGGCTGTCGGCTATCACTGGCATCCACCTTTTAATTTAGAGCAAATTCCTGGCATGATTGACCGAGAAATTCAGCGCGGGAGAATGGGAGTTTTGTTTTATCAAAAACACCCGAGTTGGGAAGTGCGGCTGATGATTCAAATGACTGTTTTGCACCAAATACTGTGGGGAGTTTTATCTTTGGGCGGGATGCTAAATGAGCGCACAATGAAACCTTTTTTGCAGTGGTTGATCGACCGAGGCAAGTCACAGTTAGCATTAGAAATTGCTCGGATTTTTCTAAATTGGTATAATGTGAAAGCCGTGTATGCTGCTTGCAGTGAATTGCAAGCTCCTACAAAAATGCCATAGATCGTGCCATTTTAGATTTTATATTTTAGATTGATGTTGACTGATGAGTAAGCTGTACGGCATTTAAATTGTAGATTTCAATGCCCTATTCCCTACTCGTCAAATCCTCTCCTCCTTTAAGATCGCAGACAATCTAGATGCTGTACAGGCGATCGCGTCAACGCCTCAACAAAACTTAAGATACGGTAGCAGGTTGTCAGGCTAGATTTGCTTGCCGTGCAGAGCCAGTAGATATACTTAAAAACAAACATTGAGCAACTGGCCCAATAGTAGCGAAACCGCGTTCTAATCACTGTTTGAATTTTATATTTAATGAAATTTGCCGGATTTATGCCTGATTTGAGGAATATCGGCTGTTTTCTCGATCGCCTGCAATAATTTGCTGAAACAAAAAATTAAAAATGCAGACATTTTTGATAGACTGAATACAAATTAAGGGGTGCGCTATGTTGGCAGGCGATCGGACAGTGCCACTGGCATAGCACAAAAGGGAAGCTGTGTGTCTGATTTATACTGCCATAGCTAATAAAAGCATCGCATACAGCCACTCATTGACTCCTGTCCAAAAACGGATACCGTCTCACATTCTTCTGTCACGAGCATTCCAAAATTTTAGATAAAAGTTCAATCTCCCAGATTCATCTACCCTTGTAAATCTAAAATCGTTGGACGATTGCGCTGACGGAAAGTCTCACGCCGAAATCTCAAATCTCAAAGCTCAAAGCTCAAATCTATCGAATGACCGCCAGCGATTGACAAACAGGATGCGGAGCTGATTGAAACTTCAACTGCTCAAATTCGCGCCATAAATCAACATCTACCCAATTTTATTGCCATCGCAATCTAATAGTTTTATTTACAAACAATTGTGAAATTTAATAATTGTTAAAATTTGATTCATACACACTATAGTACGCACAAAAGTTATATCATAAGCATAGAAAAAACAAATCCCGTTTATAAAAAAAGCTGCGTATATCTTCGTAAGACTATGAGGAGTTATTGTGAATAAAGTTGACAAAAAACACGCTAAAATAACCAAAATATCTGAAACATCTGGATTAAAACAAAACATTTTAATTGTTGACGATAACCCAGAAAGCTTGCGTCTTTTATCCAAGTTGTTGTCCGATCGGGGATATCAAGTGCGGCCAACACTGGATGGAAAATTAGCCCTGAAGTTTGCGCGCTCGACTCCACCGGATTTAATTTTGCTGGACATTATGATGCCAGGTATGGATGGCTATCAAGTCTGCGAACAGCTAAAAGCTGCTCCTGAAACCAAAGATATTCCTGTGATTTTTATCAGCTCTTTGAATGAAACTTTTGATAAAGTAAAAGCTTTTTCGCTGGGAGCGATAGACTACATTACTAAACCATTTCAAATAGAAGAATTGGTCGCTCGCGTCGAAAGTCAACTGCATCTGAGCAGGCTTTCTCGGCAAGTAGTAGCACAAAATGCGCGGCTGGAAGCAGAAATAGAAGAACGCAAGCGGGTCGAAGCACAACTGCGAGAAAGTCAGCAATGGCTGTCGGCAGTAATTAAAATGAATCCTAATGTTTTGTACGTTTACGATGTGATCGAAGAGCGAATTCTGTATCTCAATCGCGAACTATATATCGATCTTGGCTACTCGCTGGCAGAAATACAGCAAATGCCATCAGCATTTCTTCCTAACTTAATACACCCTGACGATTTGCCAGCATTCTCAGAACACATGAGGAGGATTCAGGCATCAAAAGATGGTGAAAGCTTTGAGTTTGAATACCGAATCCAACACAAAAATGGTGAATTTCGCTGGTTTTTTAGCCGGGATACGGTGTTTTCAAGGACTGCGGAGGGCAAACCTTGGAAAATTCTGGGAACTGCTACTGAAATTAGCGATCGCAAACAAGCAGAATTCGAGCTTAAAACAGCTTTGTCTGCTTTGGAGCGGCAAATCAAGCAAAGATTTCTGCTAGAAACAATTACTCTCGAAATTCGCTACAGCTTAAAGCAAGACCAAGTTTATCAAACAGCGGCTGCTCAAATAGGTCGAGTTTTTAATGCCGATTCTTGCTTGATTCACACCTACAAAGAACACCCACTGCCCCGCATCTATTGTATGACTCAGTACAGGAAATCTGAATCAGCAACGCTGTGCGATGTAGTAGAAATTCCTGTCCTGGGAAATCCTCACGCTCAGTTGGTGTTGTCTCAAGATAAACCTGTAGTTTCTGACGATGTTTTTGCTGAACCGCTGCTGGAAAATGTTACTGATTTGTGCCGTCAAATAGGTTTGAAGTCGATGATAGCCATCCGCACTTCCTACCAGGGAAAACCCAACGGAATGATGTGCTTGCACCAGTACGATGAGCCCCGCCACTGGACGCAAGATGAGATTAGATTATTGAAAGCTGTCGCCGCACAAATGGGAATTGCGATCGCCCAAGCCAATCTTCTCGAACAAGATAAACAGCAGCGACTTAAATTGCAACAAAGCGAAGCTAGTCTAGCAGCAGCCCAGAAAATTGCCCGTATCGGCAGTTGGGAATTCGATCTCCTCACAAATAAACTTACTTGGTCAGCAGAAGTATTCCGCATTTTTGGTCTGGATCCAACTGCACCTGAACCGACCTATGTCGAAGTTGTAGAGATGCATCATCCCGACGACAGAGACTTGTTCCAACAAACAGTCAGCCTCGCTATTTCACAAGGAACTTCCTACAAAAAAGAATGGCGAATTTTGCATCCGGGCGGTCAAATCCGATACGTGGAAGCAAGGGGGACATCTGTTTTTAAGGAAACCGGAGAAATAATCAAACTGTTGGGAACAGTAATGGACATCACCGATCGCAAACAAGCCGAAGCAGCTTTGCTTCTTAGTGAAGAACGTTTTTATCTGGCATTTGAAGGCAGTGCGACGGGATTGTGGGATTGGAATATTGCGACGGGAGAAGTCTATTTTAATTCGCGGTGGAAAACGATGCTGGGATATGAAGTAGAGGAGATAGAAAATAGTTTCGCATCGTGGGAGCAACTGGTACATATAGAGGATTTGGCATCAGTTACAGCAGCACTAAATGCTCACCTGGAAGGCAAAAATTCGACCTACGAAGTGGAATTCCGGATGCTGACAAAATCCCGTGAGTGGAAGTGGATTTTGACTCAAGGGAAGGTGATGGAACGCGACGGATCGGCAAATCCTTTGCGGATGACTGGCACGCACATTGATATTAGCGATCGCAAACAAGCCGAAGCAGCTTTGCGAAGTAGCGAACAGCGAGAACGAGAAAAAGCCCAACAGTTAGAACAAACTCTGGAATACTTAAAAAATGCTCAATCCCAACTCATTCAATCCGCAAAAATGTCAAGTATCGGGCAAATGGTAGCGGGAGTTGCCCACGAAATTAATAACCCCGTCAGCTTCATCTACGGAAATATTATTCCAGCCGCACAGTACGCTCGCGATTTGCTACAATTGATCCAGCTCTACCAGCAACACTATCCCGAACCGGTTCGGGAAATTGCCGAAGAATTGGCAGAAATCGAAGTGGATTTTATTGCTGAAGATTTCCCGAGAATCATGGCTTCAATGCAAGAAGGTGCTAACCGAATTAAGCAGATAGTGCTGTCTTTGCGAAATTTTTCGAGACTCGACGAAAAAGAGCGCAAAGTCATCGACATTCATGAAGGGATAGAGAGCACTTTGGTGATTTTGCAGCATCGATTGCAGTCACAGCCAGAAAGTCGGGAAATTCAAGTTGTCAAAAATTACGGCAAACTGCCAAATGTCGAGTGCTATCCGGCGCAATTAAATCAAGTCTTTATGAATTTGCTGTCAAATGCGATCGATGCTGTGGAAGAGTCATCAGCAACCTGTAATGACAAAGTTAATCAGATTTGCATTGTTACGGAAGTTTGCAGCGAAAATCAAGTGTGCGTGCGGATTGCTGACAGCGGGCCCGGTATCTGTCCTGAGGTTCAGTCAAGGATGTTTGACCCATTTTTTAGTACAAAGCCGATCGGCAGCGGCACTGGTTTGGGATTGTCGATTAGTTACCAAATTGTGAAAGACCGCCACGGCGGTAAGTTGTGGTGTCATTCAGAAGTTGATCGGGGAACAGAATTTGCGATCGAACTACCGATCTCGCAAAAAGTCAAAAGTAAAATCGGTTTGTAGTGAGGACTTTAGTCCTTCTTTCTGAGGACTGAAGTCCTCACTACGAACTTTTTATGAAGAATAATTGACAGGTTTGTAGTGAGGACTTTA
>RDYN01000004.1 GCA_004293365.1 Oscillatoriales cyanobacterium
ACTACAAACCGTTAAGGACTAAAGTCCTTACTACAAACCGTTAAGGACTAAAGTCCTTACTACAAACCGTTAAGGACTAAAGTCCTTACTACAAACCATATGACAATTCTGACAATATTAGGCGGAGGTGCATGGGGTTCAGCCTTGGCAAATCTGGGAGGTAAAAAGGGCGATCGCATTAATTTGTGGTCGCGCCGCAGTTCTTTTAGTCTAGAATCAGTTATAACGGGCGCAGATGTTGTAGTTTCGGCGGTTTCGATGAAAGGAGTTGGCGCAACAGTCGATCGCCTGCTTGCCTTAAATCCACATCCCAGTACAATTATAGTTACTGTCACCAAAGGTTTAGACCCCGCCACGACGCGCACTCCGTCTCAAATTTGGCAAAATGCCTTTCCTCACAATTCAATAGTCGTACTTTCGGGCCCCAATCTTTCCGAAGAAATTCAGCAAGGATTACCCGCTGCGACGGTAGCGGCGAGCTCTGATTTAGCGGCGGCGAAGCAAGTACAGAGCATTTACAGTTCCGATATTTTTCGGGTTTATGTCAATCAAGATCCCCTGGGGACTGAGTTGGGCGGCACTTTGAAGAATGTATTTGCGATCGCCGCTGGTGTTTGCGATGGTTTACAATTAGGAACTAATGCTAAATCTGCTTTGCTGACTCGCGCTTTACCGGAAATGATTCGGGTGGGAGTTCGTTTGGGAGCACGCGCCGAAACTTTTTACGGTTTGTCTGGTTTGGGAGATTTGCTCGCTACTTGCAATAGTTCTTTGTCGCGCAATTATCGAGTTGGTTTCGGATTGGCTAAAGGCAAGTCTTTGGAACAAGTGGTGCAGGAATTGCAGAGCACTGCTGAGGGAGTTAATACTGCTAATGTGTTAATTGATTTGGCGGAGCGGCGCGACATTGAGGTCCCCGTTTCCCGTCAAGTTTACCGCTTGCTGAATGGTGAAATTACTCCCGAACAAGCTGTTTTATCCCTGATGGAACGTGCTTTGAAACCGGAGATTTAAATTTGGGCGTTGCTGAGTTATAGTATGAATAGGAGGAATAATTTATGCAATGTCCAGAATGTAAATCAACCCATATCCGTAAAAACGGCAAGAAAAAAGGAA
>RDYN01000195.1 GCA_004293365.1 Oscillatoriales cyanobacterium
GACTTTAGTCCTTCTTTTCCTGAGGACTCAAGTCCTCATAATAAAATAGGTTCGTAGTGAGGACTTTAGTCCTTCTTTTCCTGAGGACTCAAGTCCTCACTACGAACCTTTGTTTTACGTGAGAATTTTAGTCCTCTGCTTTTTTTTTGCGGACTAAAGTCCTCACTACGAACCTTTGTTTTACGTGAGAGTTTTAGTCTTCTGATATTTTTGCGGACTAAAGTCCTCACTACGAACCTTGATTTTACGGTATGAGGATTTTGATCCTTCTTTTTCTGCGGACTAAAGTCCTCACTACGAACCTTGATTTTACGGTTCGAGTTTGGCGCGCTGCAAAGCTTGGCGCAAGGTTGCTAAATGGCGCGCATGATCGACTTTCACCAATTTTTGGGAATTGTACAAACTGCGGAACAATTGATTGTTTGCAGGTTCGTTCATTTTCATGAAAGCATTGATAACTCTTTCGCGCATCGGTGCCGGAATGCGATCGTCAATCACAATTCCGTGGGCTGGAACTCCGGGAACTTGTTGCAAAACTCGCAATTTTTTGCCTTCTTCTGCTGTGATCCAAGGCGGCAGCAAAGCGTATTCGGAGACGGCTGCAACTTCTGCTTGACCTCTTAAAACTGCTTGCAAAGCGCTGGTGTAACCGTCGCCGTAGGTAACATTTCCGAAGAAAGTTTCCAGTCTATCCGGTCCTGAAACTAATCCTTGACCTACCAATTCTGAGACGGGAAAAATGAATCCCGAACCGGAAGTTCGAGAGGTGAAAGCCATTTTTTTGCCTTTCAATTGTTCGAGGGTTTGCTTTGCCGAACCTTTGGGGCGCAAAGGACTGTCTTGCCGCACTACAAACACTGAATCGTAGGTGTTTCCGCCGGAATAATCGCTGCGAACTTCTGCTAAATACATCCGCGCTTTGGCTAATTGTTCTGCTTTTAATGCGGCGCGCCCTGCTACAAATGCTACATCGGCTCTGTCAGCCCTCAAAGCTTCTACAGCGGCGGTTTCGTCGCCGATGACTGCATCGACGGGCATTCCGATTTCTTTGGATAGTATTTGCGCTACTTGATTGGCTTTATTTTGCAAGTCTGTAGCATCTCTGCGGTTGGCAAATACGATTCTAATGCGACTTATAGCAGCTTGTGCTGTTAAATCTCGTTGGCGAAGCCCTCGAAGAGGATCGCCCTTTGGTGCTGTTTGCGCGATCGCCTTGTGCCCGAACCCAACTGCATTCGCCGCCAAACCCGCTAGCAGTAACAATCCTGCGCTAGCGCTTGCTAGCACTTTTAACTTGACATTCATTAATCGCTCTCCTGCCTAACCGCCAGTATTTGATAACTTATTGCAATAACCTTGATGTTATTGTAAGGCTCTTTTGGTAATTAGTTGCAGTTATCAAATAATAATAATTTTCAATATGTCCTATGATTAAAAGTGATAATGCTTTGACTCTATGTATGATATAATCCCGCCCAAGCACCCGATGCAGAAAAAATATGACAGCCAACCTTGCCGATGAAAATCCCTTTCCCGTCAGTTTTGCCGACGTTACGGCGGCGGCGAAGCGCTTGCAGGGAAAAGCTTTCAAGACGCCGGTGCTGACGGGAGCAGACTGTCAACAAACAAACCCATTCTCAAGTATTTTTCAAGTGCGAGAACTTTCAGCGGACGGGTTCGTTTAAATTTCGCGGTGCTTGCAATGCTTTGATGCAGCTATCTGAAGCCGAAAAACACAACGGAGTGGTGACTTTTTCTTCGGGAAATCACGGGCAGGCGATCGCCCTTGCCGCACAATTACTCTCCATTCCTGCTACGGTTGTCATGCCGGCAGATGCACCAACAGTCAAGTAAGAAGCGACTCGCGGCTACGGTGCCGAGATTGTTTTGTACGATCGCACTCGCAATTCCCGCGAAGATCTCACCGCCCAAATTGCCGAGGAGCGACACTTGACAATTATTCCTCCTTATGATGACGTGCGGGCGATCGCGGGACAAGGTACGGCGGCGCTGGAATTGATCGCAGAAGTTGGGGAGTTGGATTTGCTGCTGGTTTGCTGCGGCGGCGGTGGTTTGCTGTCGGGATGCGCGATCGCAGCTAAAACTTTGTCTCCGAAGTGTAAAGTAATAGGAGTAGAACCCGAGCAAGCAGATGATGCCGCGCGATCGTTCCGCACCAAAACGCTGCAAACTGTTAGCAACCCGGATACTATTGCTGACGGCGCGCGCACGCCGTCTTTAGGGAAATTGACTTTTCCTTTGGTGCTGCATTATGCGGACGATATGGCAACAGTTTCGGAAGCGCAAATTCGCAATACAATGTTTTTTATGTGGGAGCGGATGAAGATAGTTGTGGAGCCGACGGGAGTGTTAGCTGCGGCTGCTTTGCTCTCAGGAGTTGTACAAGCTGAAAATCAGAGAATTGGTGTGATTGTCAGCGGGGGAAATGTGGATTTGCAGGCAGTTAGTCAGCTTTTTTATTATAGTTAAGTTTGCCAGTTTGTCAGTCAAAAAGTCCGCCAGGGGTTTAAACCCATGTCTCATAGTAAAAGTCCTCTTACATAGGAGGAAAAAGCCTTCTCAATCTTTAGTCCACAAAGCGTGGACTTTAGCTTTGAGACGGGGGTTTAAACCCCCGGCGGACTTTGGGGCTGGTGTCAAATATTTGGGCTGGTGCCGAATATTCGGCCTGCTACCAAATATTAGTATTGATAAATTTGACAAAAATCAATACTTCTCTGATAAAATGCTCCCACAGCAAACTTTGATATCACAGCACAATGTCTTCAGAAACAAACTCAGCGGCTCAATCTACAACCGGTGCAGATGCGATCGATGTGGCGATCGCCTCTGGAATAGACTTTGACGGCACTCCGATTCCGAAAGCAAAATTAGACCTGTACGAGAAAGTAATGGGATTAGAAGCCGGGAGACAGCGCAGCGGCGTCTCAAACACCATGCGATCGCGCATTGTCCGAATAGGAGTCAAACATCTGTCTCAAGCAGAACTCGATCCCATGTTAATTGCTGCTGACTTCGCACCGCTAAAAGACAAAGAAGTTGCCTTTTATTACGGCGCCAAATAAAGAATATTTCATATCTCTTTTATCTTCAACCCTTGCTGTGCGGGTTTCGTCTGACAAGAAGCGGTTTCAACCGCCGTCTCTTATTATTCTTCAACCCGCAGGCGAGTGGGTTTCGTTTGTATAAACTCGGTTTCAAGCGCCGTCTGTTTCTCCCGAATCCTACAAATTTAGGCGTTGCTGAATCAAGATATGAATGCCCCAGGAATGGGAATATCATCAAATTTTAAGTAATGTATTAATAACTTAATAGAATGCTTGAGCATTTCCT
>RDYN01000074.1 GCA_004293365.1 Oscillatoriales cyanobacterium
CTTTGGCTGCACCCGCTGGTGGTGGAATTATGCTCTAAATAAGTCAATTGAGACTTACAAAGAAACTGGCAAAAGCCTTGGTCAGTCAGCACTTAATGCTTTACTACCTCAGCTCAAAAAAGCAACAGAAACACTCTGGCTGTCCGAATGTTACAGTCAAGTTTTGCAGGCAACGACGCTTAACCTAACCACTGCCTATAAGAATTTCTTTGCAGGTCGTGCTAGGTTTCCGCGTTACAAGTCAAAACATCGCAAGCAATCGCTCCAATACCCTCAAAATGTCAAAGTCCTAGAAGGGATTGTTCAGTTTCCGGGCAAAGTGGGCAAGATTAAGGCTAAATTGCACAGAAATATAGAAGGAACAATCAAGACTGTAACAATAAGCAGAGAGCCTTCTGGCAAATACTTTGCATCAATACTAACAGAATCAGAGGGTGAGAATCCAGCGGTTTCAACCGAGGGTAAAGTAATTGGGATTGACCTAGGGCTGACTCATTTTGCTATTGTCAGCAATGGTTCCAAAATATCTAAGTATGACAATCCCCGACATTTAGCTAAGCACGAAAAAAACCTGAAACGCAAGCAGCAAAAGCTAGCTAAAAAACAAAAAGCAAGCAATTCAAGAATCAAAGCCAAAAAAACAGTAGCTAAAGTGTACGAACGGGTGGCAAACTCCCGTCAAGATTTTCTACATAAGTTGTCAAGAAAACTCGTCAATGAAAACCAAGTTGTCGTAGTAGAAAATCTTAATGTCAAAGGCATGGTACGCAACCAGAATTTAGCTAAAGCAATATCTGATGTTAGTTGGGGAACTTTTACTAATTTTCTCGGTTATAAGCTAGAAAAGAAAGGTGGTAAGTTGGTTGAAATTGACCGTTGGTTCCCCAGTTCTAAACTCTGTTCTAATTGTTATTGCCAAATTGATAAATTACCGCTAAATATGAGACAATGGACTTGCCCTCACTGCGGTACTCGACACGATCGCGATGGTAATGCAGCAACAAACATTAGGGCACAGAAGCCCACACTATAATCGCTTCGATTTAGCGTGGGTAGTTCACCTGTCATATGTCGGTCTCAATACCCATGATTGCAAAGCGATGCGGCAGCAGAGGGAACTAATCTCAAGCCCCTGCGATTGCTTCACTTCGTTTAGGAATGACAATAGCGCAAGTTGTTTGCTGAAACGGAGATCGCTCAATCATTGGCTGAAAATATAATGAACAACTCTCGATTAGCTGAAGTGTAGTAGAATATACAGATATTATAATTAAAGTGCGATCGACTATGCTTACTCTATCTCCAGAATTAAAAGAAAGATTAGCAACTCCGCTTAAAATCGGCGACTTTGAAGTCAAAAGTCGCGTCCTGCAATCGCCCTTATCCGGCGTTACCGATTTGGTATTTCGCCGCCTGGTGCGCCGCTACGCGCCGGATTCAATGATGTATACCGAAATGGTGAATGCTACGGGTTTGCACTACGTGAAGCAACTGCCGCGAATTATGGAAATCGATCCAAACGAGCGCCCGATTAGCATTCAATTGTTTGACTGCCGGCCGAATTTCTTGGCAGAAGCGGCGCAGAAAGCTGTGGCAGAAGGAGCGGATACTGTTGATATTAATATGGGCTGTCCGGTTAACAAAATTACTAAAAACGGCGGCGGTTCTTCGCTGCTGCGAGATCCGGAAACAGCAGAGGCAATTGTGCGGGCGGTTGTGGATGCTGTAGATGTTCCTGTGACAGTGAAAACTCGCATCGGTTGGACTGACAAAGAAATTAATATTGTGGAATTTGCTCGGAGGATGGAAGATGCGGGAGCAAAAATGATTACCGTGCACGGCCGCACGCGATCGCAAGGTTACACTGGCCCGGCAAAATGGGAATGGATTCGCCGCGTTAAGGAAGTTTTGTCGATTCCAGTCATTGGTAACGGAGACATTTTTTCCGTGGAAGCAGCGGTGCGCTGTCTCGAAGAAACTGGCGCCGACGGAGTGATGTGTTCGCGGGGAACTTTGGGCTATCCATTCTTGGTGGGAGAAGTCGATCATTTCTTGAAAACAGGTGTGGAAAAGATACCTCCGACACCAATTGAACTGCTTGAATGTGCTAAAGAACATCTGCGGGCTTTGTGGGAATACAAAGGTGAAAGCGGTGTCTCTCAAGCGCGCAAGCACTTAACCTGGTATGCTAAGGGTTTCCCCGGTGCTGCGGAATTGCGGGGGGTGTTGGCTGTGGTAGAAACGGTGGAGCAAGGTTGCGAATCGATCGATCGCGCGATCGAGCAATTGCCTGCAGTTTAAAATCCTGGGAGAGGGGCTCGGCAAAAGTAAGGTTCGTAGTGAGGACTTTAGTCCTCTAATTTAGAGGACTAAAGTCCTCACTACGAACCGTTTTTATTGACAGTTGAAAATTTGTGTGTAGGGGAAAGCATGGATTCACTAAAAGGACGAGATTTATTAAGTTTGGCCGATTTAAGCATTGACGAATTAAATTATTTGCTGGATCTAGCAGCCAGTTTAAAATCGGGAATGGTCAAGCTGAAACGCAATAAAGTTCTCGGCTTGTTATTTTCCAAAGCTTCAACGCGAACGCGGGTGAGTTTTACAGTGGCAATGTACAAATTGGGAGGGCAAGTAATCGACCTCAATCCCAATGTAACACAAGTCAGCCGCGGCGAACCATTGGTCGATACAGCTAGGGTTTTAGACCGATATTTAGACATTTTGGCGATTCGGACTTTCGAGCAAAAAGATTTAGTAACTTTTGCCAATTATGCCAAAATTCCTGTGATTAATGCCCTGACCGATGACGAACATCCATGTCAAGTGCTGGCGGATTTAATGACAGTAAAAGAGTATTTTGGCAAGCTGGAAGGAGTGACGCTGGCTTATTTTGGAGACGGCAACAACATGGCGAATTCGCTGATGTTGGGCTGTGCAATGATGGGGATGAATGTCAGAATTGCTTGTCCTGAAGATTTCCGGCCAAATCCTGAGATAGTGGCAAAAGCTCAGGCGATTGCTAATGGCAAAACAGAAGTTACTGTGACTGCTGATGCGGAAGCTGCGGCTAAGAATGCTCAAGTAATTTACACTGATGTTTGGGCGAGTATGGGACAGGAAGAGGAGGCTAAACTCAGAATTCCTTTGTTTGAACCTTATCAGGTAAATGAACGACTGCTGGAGTTTGCCGATCGCAATGCCATTGTACTGCACTGTTTGCCGGCACACCGGGATGAAGAGATTACCGATGCGGTGATTGAAGGTTCGCGATCGCGCGTTTGGGATCAAGCGGAAAATCGGATGCACGCTCAGCAAGCTTTGCTGGCAGGCATTCTCGAAAGCGATTAGGTTTGTAGTGAGGACTTTAGTCCTTAAAATATCTCGGTAGTCCGACAGTCCGCCAGGGGTTAAAACCCCTGGCTCAAAGCTTAAGTCGGTTAAAACCGACTGCGATTATATAACTCTATGCTGACAGAATTTACTCTCGCAAACTTCAAGAGTTACAAAACAAGCCGATTACCACTTGGAGCCCTGACTGTGCTCATCGGAGCCAACGGCGCAGGCAAAAGTAATGTAATTGAAGGTTTACGCTTTCTGTCATGGTTGGCGCAAGGTCAAAAACTCACTAATATTCAGTATGCTGTCAATAATGCCGATCGCATTATACGCGGTCGGGTAGATGATTTGTGCTATCTTGGACAGTCTAGTTTTACTATCGGTTGTCGCTTGGATGCAACTGAGTGGAACCAACTTGATATATCCCTCAACGTGCGTGAAGGAGAACTGCATATTAGTAGTGAGCGTATAGTTGGTTCGACAACTCAAACACCTCAAATACCTAAAATACCTCTATATGACCTAAATAAACCATCTGAAGGAATAGGGACGGATGTTGATGTTTCCTATAACAACTTTACCAAAGGAAAAAATAAGCCACGAGTAATTTGCAGCGATCAAATGGCGATATTTGCCCAATTAGACACACCTGCTCGTTTTGATGCAAAGTACCAGAAATCGCAAACAATTATTCCTCAAACTGTCCGCGAATATCAAAGAGTCTTGCAAAATATCCTATTTCTCGATCCAGTTCCCGCAAAAATGCGCGAGTACAGTTTCAAATCGGATAAACGCTTACAGGAAGATGGAACTAATCTTTCCAGCGTTTTGTTTCGGCTATGGAACAACCAAGACAATCAACAAACAATTTTAAATTTTATTCAGAGTTTACCAGAGCAAGCTATAGAAGGACTAGATTTCATTTTTGGCCCGCGAGATGAAGTGATGGTGCGGCTGGTAGAAACCTTCGGTAATAAACCGCGCAATTGCGAGGCTGCTTTGTTATCTGATGGCACTTTGCGGGTGCTAGCAATTACAGCAGCCATGCTATCAGCAACTGAAGGTAGTTTAGTAGTCATCGAAGAAATAGATAATGGCGTTCATCCCAACCGCGCCAAACATCTACTCACCAGCATCCGAGATATTGCTGAGCGCCGTCATTTGCGGGTGCTGCTTTCTACTCACAATCCCGCTCTCATGGATGCCTTACCTGATGCGGCCCTCGGTGATGTAGTGTTTTGTTACCGAGATCCGCAACAAGGGGATAGTCGCCTTGTGCGACTCGGAGATATGTATGAGTTTCCCAGCCTGATATCGCAAGACTCCCTCGGTCAATTAGTAACTGCTGGAGTAGTCGATCGATTTGTCAAGTCGCCGCACACGCCTGATGAGAGAAAACAGCAAGCAATGGCATGGCTGTCTCGTTTGCAGGAGTACGGGAATGAGTAGTATTTGCCTAATCGATACTAGCGTTTTCCTCAACTTTCTTAATGTTCCCAACTGCAATCAGGATAGGGCATTAGTCCTCGAAGATTATAAGATTTATGCTGAATCTGGTTGTACTTTTTTGTTACCGATGGCAACTATAATAGAAACAGGCAACCACATTGCCCAGAATGGCGACGGTACAATGCGAAGGAAAACAGCCATAGGTTTTGTTGCAGAAGTTAAAGCTGCATTTAAGGGTCAAGCCCCTTGGTCACTTACTCAATTCCCCAATACAGCAGAGATACTACTGTGGATTGACAATTTTCCCGATCTAGCTGGCAGAAACAAAGCCCCTGATAAGTATGAAGGAACTAGCTTCGGCGATCTCAGTATTATTGAAGAATTTAATAAGTCGTGCCAGCGCTTCCCCATGAGTGAAGTGTTTATTTGGTCACTGGACAGTGATTTAAGTCGCTATCACCAAAACGCAAAATAATTATCAGTTAGCACGAGGTTTAAACGCGGGGTTTTTAACTTAAATCGTTTTTAAGCGACTGAGATTTTTGCACGAGTTTTATAGCGGTTTCATTGATATAATGGGCGGCAGCATTTCCCCAATTGCGATATTAAAAGCGGGAAATTGCAGCGGTGAAATGCTGGCAGCTTCCTCAAGAATGACTTCGCTTTGATAGCCATCATCAGCAGGTTCTCGAAAAACGTGCAGTTGTCTGTCATTCACATTTAATACCCAATAATCCACAATTCCCGATCGCGCGTAGATGCTGGCCTTAATTTCGCGATCGTAAGCTAAGCTGCTGTCTGCGACTTCGATAATTAGATATACTTCTGAGGGAGTCGGATGGTGAGTGGCGTAGTCAAAGGGATCTATAATGACTACAGCGATATCGGGTTCGGGTTCGGAATTGTCCTCGAGGGCGATCGGATCTTGCATTCGTACCCATGCCAGATTGTTAAACAAGTCTTGAAACAATCTATCCGTGCGCCCTAAAGCCGAAGTATGGGCAGTTCCTTTTGCACTCATTCTGATAATATTTCCTGAAATTAATTCGACTCGTTCCTCTGGGTGAAAAAATCCCATCTCTCCCAGCTTGTGATATTCTTTAACTGTCCATTTGCGTAGCGTGAAAGGGGCTTCTGTTATTAGCATAGCTTCACCAAAAATATCGCAATTCGATCCAGGATAATTTTATTGTAGCTTAAGTAAAGTATGCAGCGGTAATCCGAGCTCAATTGTGCAGCCTCTCTCTGCGCCCTCTGCGGCCTCTGCGGTTAATAAAAAAATTAGAGTGATTCAGATATCGATCGCAGAATTAGCATAAATTGCCAACTGCGATCGATTTCGCAAATTCAACCGATTCAATAAATGAGTGACATGAGTCTTCACTGTTCCCTCAGAAATAAACAACTCCTGAGCAATATCTCGGTTAGTTAAACCTTTACCAATTAACTGCAATACCTCTTGTTCGCGCGGAGTTAATTGTGCCAGTGCGGGGAGTTTCGATGGTTGAGTCGCAGTTGCTGGAGTCCCAGGTACCGCACAGAATCCTGTCAATAGCTTATCCATTAAACCAGGAGCCAGTTGAGTATAACCCGATTGCACCAAACGAATCGCCTGCGCTAACTCTTCCGATGGCATATCTTTCAACAAATAGCCCTTAGCCCCGGCTCGCATCGCATCAACAATGTATCCATCGTCATCAAAGGTAGTTAACACCAAGACACTCGTGTTGGGAAAAGACTGACATATCAGGCGAGTCGCTTCTCTACCATCCATCACGGGCATTTTTAAATCCATTAATACAACATCGGGTTGGAGAGCTTCAACTTGCTCTAAAGCAGCTTTACCGTTATGGGCAACTCCAATCACTTCTAAATCTGATTCTAGATTTAACATAGCCTTGAGTCCTTGGCAGATAAGCTGCTGATCGTCAACTAGCAAGAGACGAATCATGGGTACGTTCCTAAATCTACGATCCCATGATAGTTCTTAATTGCACAGATAAAGAAAAAACGCCAAAACGGGTTACGTGAGTTTTACATTTTGTTACACGAAGTGGTGTATTTGTGTCTACCTACTTAACGGCAGGCTAACGTCAATTCTGCACCCCGCTGCGGGTGATGTTTCCAGGTGAAACTCTCCGTTGAGAGAAGCAATTCGCTCTTGCATTCCTCGCAATCCAAATCCGGCAGTACCGCTTTCCAACTGGAATCCCCGCCCGTTATCTTCAACAGTCAAAAGCACTCGATCGCGCGTGGTTTGCAATTGCAGGCGAACCTCGGTAGCTTCGGCGTATTTGCAAATATTAGTCAACGATTCTTGCAAAATCCGATAGAGCGTTTTGACAACTTGAGGCGGTAATACAACTTCCACACAAATGCTGCTGCTAACAGTGACACCCGTACTCTGGCGGAAGTCTTCTAACAGCGAGGCAATTCCCTGTTCTAAGGTTTCTTCTGGTTCTGCGTCTGCTCTCAGCGCATTGACCGATTGTCGAACTTCTTTCATCGCCACCTTACCGAGTCGCTGGGCTTGTTCCAAAAACGGTTGTGCCTGTATGGGGTCGTGCTGCCAGAGTTTCACGGCGGTTTGCAGTTGAATGTTGAGCGAAGTCAAGGCGTGACCCAGGGAATCGTGAATTTCTCTAGCAATGCGATTGCGTTCCTGAACTGCTGCTAAATCTTCAATTTGCAGGGCATATTCCCGTAGCTGCGCGTGGGCTTGCGATAGTTGTTCCTGAGTTCTGCGTTCTGCTAGCAAGGTACTGACCAACTGCGACACAAAAAATAGACCCAACCCAAACATCAACAATTCTGCCGTCTGGTGCATCCAAATTTGTTGTTGCTCGACATTAGGCAACATCATGGGTATCATCCTCTGAAGGTACTGAAACTGATGAATCATATACACTGCCAGGGAAAGACCTGCCACGATCCACCTACCGGGCGCTTCAAATAAAAAACAACTGCGAATCAACACGATTAAATACAGCGTCGGTAGGATGTGCAGGTATCCCAAGGTAGTTCCGTAGAAGATCAGACTCATTTCGATCGCCGTATAGAGATAGCGCACCGGAGTTTTGCCGGCCGGCAACATCCATCCCATCAAGGCCAGGGCGATCAGGATGGCAACGTGCTGTACGGGAATACTTTGGCGATCCCAGGCTTCGATCGCAGCCATCACCCCGCAACTGCCTAACATGATCCATTCGGTGTACAGCAGAAAGCGAAATGGTTGGGGTTGGGTTTTTAGTAGGGATGCGATCGCGGTCATGACCTGGCCTCCAGTAGATTTGGCTCTCCAATATTCCCAAAAAATACTGCAAGTCAGAGTAAATGTCGATAAAACTCGGCAATTTTCTAACTTTCGTTGATGCTACCCCTCCGAACCAAGACTAAAGTTATAGCCGATCGGGATAGGAAGTGCGGACATCGCACTCGGCCGCGATGGGCGATCGCAACTTTTTGCAGATGGGGGGCGATCGAGAATACTCATTTCGTTGATGTCAGAATCGAGACGTTTTTCAGATGTTTTGCACGGGGTTGATTTCCTAAGATTGTGACATAGCAAACCAAAGCAAACAGTTTTGATTTCGCTGAATACTTCACTTAATAATTAGGAGCAACGAACATGGCATTAGTTAATGGAACCAACGGCAACGACAATCTGAACGGTACTTCTGCTAGCGATACCCTGCGGGGATTTGGCGGAAACGATACTCTGTTTGGCGGTTTTTTTGGGGACGATCTTCTTGATGGTGGAGACGGAACATTCGATACAGCGACCTATTTGGGATTTGGCAATAACATAAATGCTTCCTTAGAAACAAACAAAGCAACTTTTTTTGGAGGTAGCGGGACTTTCATCGGCATTGAAAACTTAATTGGCGGTAACAATCAAGATGTCTTAACTGGCAACTCTGGTGACAATCTGATCGATGGTGGCCCTAGCGGTGACGACATCTCGGGCCGGGCGGGGAACGATCGCCTACTTGGTGGAGCCGGCTTCGATACTTTAAGGGGAGAATTAGGAAATGATACCCTTCGAGGTGGTGACGATACGGATTTGCTAGAAGGTGGCGATGGGTTTGATTTCCTAGCTGGCGACAAAGGCAACGATACGATGATCGGTGGCAACGGAGACGACGCATTTGAATGGGTGGATGGCGACGGCAGCGATTTGATTCAAGGTGATGGCGGTAGCGATAACTTGTTATTCAACGGTTCGATCGCCCAAGGGGATAATATTACCCTCAGCTCATCAGGTTCAAACATTATATTGCAGCGCAGCAATCTCGTCCCCATAACCTTAACAACCACAGGCATCGAAAGTTTTAATGCAATTAATGGTTTGGGTGGCGATGATGTGTTGAATATCCGCAATCTAGGCGTGGCAAGTGGTGTTCGAGCGATCCAATTCACGGGGGGAGATGGCAACGATCGCATGGATACGGATAATGTATCGGCAAACATCGATGCTACTGGTGGTAACGGAAATGATTTTCTCGCAAGCAGTAACGGGAACGACACCCTGTTGGGCAATGCAGGAAATGACTTTCTTTTCGGGCGTGACGGGGACGATCGAATTCAAGGTGCCGAAATCGGAGGAGGCAAGGGTGAGAGCGATTTACTCGTCGGTGGCGCGGGTCGAGATACTTTTGTGCTGGGACAGTTGGGGCAAACCAGTTATGACGATCGCGACGGCTTGTTAGACAATTTTGTAGACTTTTTCAATGGCAACATTGGCATTGATGGCCTGAGCGATTTTGGCCGCATCCTCGACTTCAAAGTCGGTGAGGATGTCATTCAACTGGGTGGGTCGCGCAGTGACTACGAGCTCAGATCCGTCCCCGGTTCCCTGCAATCCGGGAGTGCAGGCATTCAAGATATGGGAATTTTCAAGAAAGGACCTTTACAGCCCATGGAGTTGATCGGGATCGTTCAAGATGCACCCTCTGGTCTAAATATCAACGATGCAAACCAATTCAGAGTCAGCTAGTTTTCAGGCGATCGCACTGCTTGAAGAGTGAATGAAATACGGTGTTGCGCGGTACAAAAAACGCGCAACACCGTTTCGCGATCGGCCCCGTTGAATTTACAGCAGTTTTCAGGTTTGTGAAGTACGCCTAGAAACCCGGTTGATGCAAAATGTCATATCGCGTTCGATCGGTTCCCAGCAATAAAAACAGATTGTCCGTCTAGACAATTCGGGTTTCCTGCTTTGTCATACATCTAGTATACCAACCATTAGTAATACTATTAATGATTATACTCATGACAGTTTCATATCCATTAGTATGCTTTACATTAGAGATACTAATGGTTAGACTACTATAAGTAAGGTAAAGTATTAATTGAGCAGTTATTAGTTAATGGTTGTGAAAATCAGGCTTAAAGATGTCAGGACATCAAGATCGATCTCTCAAAACGAGTTAGCTAGAATACTGGAGATGTCGCTGGCTAACATCCAAAAAATCGAGAGAAACAAGGCAAAATCTATTCCCTTGGACACTTTAGATCGGCTGTGCGAGGTTTTAAATTGCGAAGTCGGTGATTTGCTAGTTCGAGTCAGCGATGGAGAGTTAGAAGTATCGTGAGTGAAAACCAGCAACCAGAACAAGTTACCTCTAGCCATTCGGTTACTGAACGCTGGCGATGTACAGCAATGGAAAAGAAATATAGTTGGAAGTTATTACGGATTGAGCGCAATCAAAATAATTCCGTTCTCAAATGGGATTGCATTTTTAAGGGCAAAACTGAATTCCCTGATTACATGGAAGAAACCGAGGAGGATTGAGTGATGGGTAGAAAATATCTAATTTTTCGTGCCGAAGAGACTGAAGAGGAGGGGGCAGATAATCGGTTGTTAGCCCACACAGGGGCTTACACTGATATCCTTGCAGAGTATTTTGATTCATCCAACGAACCTATCCCCGCACCGGGATACAGATTGCTGGAGTTTCACAGCGCTGACGGTTCCGGTTCTAGCACTCACTATCGTACTGGAGATTGGGAAGTTGTGAGGGTACAAGAATATCCAACAGCAATTCCTACTAACGAGTTTGAGGCGATTGTCGTCTGCTATTGCAAATATACCCCCGTCCAAACTCCGCTAATACCGATGCCAAAAGCTCAAGTTTCGATCGACTCTTTTGGCGATGAATCTGTTTATCAAGAATTCCTCAAGAGCGATGCGGTTAAAGATTACACTCCTGTCTAATTACAGGCAACCTAAATATCAACGATACAACGCAATTTACCATCATTTAGTTTCCTGAAATTACACTACTTTAAGTGTGAATAAAATACGGTGTTGCGCGGTACAAAAAACACGCAACACCGTTTGTCGATCGCCCCCTGCGATGAGGAGGTAAGATGCGATCGCCCTCCAATTGGCGATCGTGCAACCTAGTCTTCGTTTAGAGGTAAACCGATTTGAGGCTTGCAGTCTGTAAACGTTAATGACCTTTAGTTAAAATTAGTTAGCACTTTTAATCGGAGACTCTTTAGCCATCGAAATAGCTAAATTAATCAATGCTGATTTCTGGCTTTGGATTACAGCACTCCGGTCGTAATCGAATCCACCTTTTATACTTGCTCGATAATTCAAACCATCTTGTTTCCAAAGAACGTGTAAAGAAGGTGGAGTTGAAGCCCCTCCCCCATTCTGAACAATGAAAACACCCTGAATTCCTGGTTTTAAAGTAATAGGTGTTCTTTCTAGCACTGCCATATCTAAGCTATTTAATAGTCTTTGCTCTGATTCTGTCCGAGTTTGATAATCGCGTTGTCTAATTGCCCTAACTCTTGGCAGATATGTCTTAGAAAAGATATGCTTGGAACGCAGACTATTAGCATATTCAGAATTTTTTGCTACTGCAATAACTCCAAAGTAACAGGATCTGGTCATGCAGTTTGGTTGTGAATTCAGAAATACTGCAAACTCTCCGGGGATGGTTGTAATGACTTCCGGGTAAAGTTTAGTGTTGCTGATATTAACACTTGAAGGCAGGCGCATTACCCATCCTCTCGGAATCTGATTCTTAACCTCCCGGATTATGGGTGTAAATAGAGATGCAGGTGCAGCATTTACAGTTTGGGGTTTTGTGAGATAGCCAGTTCCCAACACGGTACAACTGAGCAGAATTCCTAAAATCGATTGCTTTTTCATAAACTATCCTTTTTATTCCTTATCTTTTTTTTAAATAATTCTCTAATTCAGCGGTACGTTGTTTGGTCTTGCGTTCCAAGCATTCATTGAGAAAACCTTGATAACCCGTACCACCGCGATTGTCATAAACTTCTAATTCGCAAGTTTTGTCCCGCGACTTAATCCATTTTATCTGTTTTTCATAAAGTACAGAGCGCTCTTTACGACTTAATTTAGCAACCAGTTGTTGATAAACCTGATTGAGTCGTCTATCCGCTGCTTCATACCTTAACCTTGCACACTCTTTGTACTCTACGTTACTTTGAGGATTGCTGCAATTACGCTGTCGCTGAGCTATGTGGTTTGGTATCGCCGCACTGTCTTGTTGTAGCTCTGCAAAGACTGCGCCAGAGTTAGCACCAACAACAGCCAAACTTACTATTAAACTAAAAATCGCTCGCCCTTGGCTCATTTTGCCTCTCTGTTACAATTCAAATCCCAGACACAAATTATTTGCCATAATTTTGTCATATTATAAATAACCTTCCATATACTCAATTTCAGGAAGTTTCCTTTTTTTTAATCTTTTTGCCTGATTGTGCTTCAGTTATGGTGAAGTTTGTAGAAAGGAAAGCGAGCCAAATCTTCGCTGTTTCTGAAGCTGGGTGCAAAGAGGTTCGGGCGATCGCAAAATCTGATTCTCCATCAAGTAAGCTGAGTATCACGATCGGGTTCCCGGAACATCGTTGAGTCGCGTCGGAATATTTTAATTAGCTTGACTTTAGAGCTGTATGTCGTAAAACAATATTTGACACCCAACTATGCTATTAAATAATCGGTATCAAGTTTTAAAATCTATTGGTTCTGGTGGGTTTGGGGAAACCTTCATCGCAGAAGATACCCAAATGCCATCAGGACGGCGGTGTGTAGTTAAAAAACTACACCCAGTTTCTCACCATCCGCAACTTTATCCATTAATTAAAGAGCGTTTTCAACGAGAAGCAGCTATTTTGGAAGATTTGGGTAGCCACAGCGATCGGATTCCGACACTCTATGCTTATTTTGAAGAAAACAATGACTTTTATCTGGTTCAAGAACTCATAGATGGCATGACTCTCACAGATACAATCCAATCACGATCCAGTTTCAGCGAGAGTTATGTCAGAGACTTTCTAGTTAATTTTTTACCAATTTTAGATTACGTTCATCAAAAACACATTATTCATCGGGATATTAAACCAGACAATATAATTATTAGACAATCCGACCAAAAGCCTGTGTTGATAGATTTTGGTGCAGTCAAAGAAGCCATAGCTACTACCATTACTTCTTCGGGAAGTCCGCAGATTTCAATTGCGATCGGCACTCGTGGGTTTATGTCTTCTGAACAAGCCGCCGGACGACCAGTTTATAGTAGTGACTTATTCGCTACTGGATTAACTGCTATTTATTTACTAACAGGGAAACAGCCACAGGATATAGAAACTAATAACTATACAGGCGAATTTCTTTGGAAGCAATATGCTCCCCAAGTTAGTCCTACCCTCGCTATTATTTTAGATAAAGTAACTTCTGCTCATAGTTGCGATCGATATACTACAGCACGCGAAATGCTGCAAGCATTGCAATCTCAAACATCTCAGGTTCATCAAATTATCCGTCCTACCATCGCAGATATTCCTGAGAATATTCAACAACCAACAGTTATTTCCGTAGCTCCATCGAAACTTGGGAATATTCAACAAACTTTGTTGCTTGGTAGTTTCATTGCAACGGCTATTATTGCAGGATTTTGGATAACCAAACAACCAGAACAATCAGCGAGTTCTAATCCAACATCGACTCCAGTTGCACCAACTCCATCAATAGCTTCGCCGACACAGCCTTCTAAGTCTGCTTCACAACTACAAGAATCTCCTACTCCCAAAACTCCAGTTACTCCTAAATCACCAAATGTTATACCTTCAGCACAACCATCGCCAATTCCTCGATCTCCGATAGTTACACCTCAACCACAACCATCGCCAATTCCTCCATCTCCGATAGTTACATTTCAACCACAACCATCGCCAATTCCTCCATCTCCGATAGTTACATTTCAACCACAACCATCGCCAATTCCTCCATCTCCTATAGTTACATTTCAACCACAGCCATCACCAAATTATCCACCGACACCAACTCCACAACCATTACCAGTTTATCCAACAACACCAAAACTAATTTTACCTAAACTAACTCCTATGCCATCTTCTCAAATTTCGGTTAAGTTGCTTGATAAACCAGAACTATATCTTGCTTCAACAACTTTAGTTTATTCTGATGGAGATAGATTGAAAGCAGATTTTAGAGTTTACTGTCCAACCTCTATGATTCGTCCTACTAACTATATTTTGACCGACAAACAAGGTGCTGTCAAAAAAGCAGGAGCGTGGTGGGAACCTTCATTTACGCCAAAATATAATGCGGAGTATCAATTTGTTAAAGAAGTTTGCAACAAAAACTAATACAATCCTGGACTCACCAACTCTATCTAGGGCTTGCTGAAGAATGAGCTAAAAGGTTACAGAGCCTGTCTTAGACGACGATCGCGCGAGCGATAGATTTGTGCAAGCAAAACAGCTAAAATAGTGTCGAATTTACTAAAACTGGCCTAACGGCAGCATTCTCAACAAACAAACGAGAAACCTGGTTTCTGAGGATAAATTTTGGTTTGATGCTGGCATCTCCGACTAAAGTTATAGCCGATCGGGATAGGAAACGCGAACATCGCACTCGACAGTGATGCGCGATCGAGACTTTTTGAAGGTAGAGGAGCGATCGAGAATACTCATTTCGTTGATGTCAGAATCGAGACTTTTTTCAGATGTTTTCAACCGAGTTAATTTCCTAGGATTGTGACATAGCAAACCAAAGCAAATAGTTTTGATTTTGCTGAATACTTCACTTAATATCTAGGAGCGACGAACATGGCAGTAAGAGCTTAAGTCGGTTAAAACCGACTGCAATTATGAGACTTAAATTAGTAAGGTGCGGGCTGCACACCCTACAAACTCTGGGGGTATTTTCGGCTAAGCTGACACGCTACAAACTAGCGAAATTTACTTTTGTGACTTCACCTGCGACAACATTAACTGTTTGTTGAATTTGACTCCCGTCAACTTTCAACTGATAAGTTCCCGGAGTAAGCTCGATCGCCCCAAACCATCCTTTACCATCCGCCCGCAGTTGGCGCACCTTGCCACCAGCATTAATTGCCTGCAATGTCAAGTTCGCGCCGTCGCAGGTTCGATCGCACTGTTGCAAATTTCCGGCGATCGCCCCAGCAGTCGGCCGCGACTTCCAAGGCATATCAGGAATCCCCGCCGGAGTCGCCCACACAGGCTGAGTTTGAATAGTTCTGCCCGTCGCGCCGTCAACGTATTGACTGGGCTGCGACAGCGCGTTGTAAAACAAATCGTTGCTTTGGGGAACGTATTTCCAAGGCTGGCGGGGCAAATCTCCGCTGCTGCCGCCCGATCGCAGTTCGACGTTCGCGTACACGTTGCTGCTAGCGTAGGAATACAAAACCGTACCCGCTACGCGATTCCCTTGCGCTGAAGGCGCTTCGGCGCGGCGGATTTGGGCGAGGGTGTCTTCGATGTAGTTGAGATAGTTGCCAGGGCCGATCGCAATTTGGCGGTTGTACTGGTGGTCTTTAGCGTACTCGATCCAGTGGTTGTAACCCATCTTCTGCTGCGGCTTGTACTCGCGCTGGTAAGTCATCGGCATCGCCATGTCAAGAATACCTTCTTCGAGCCAAGCGCGCCAATCCTGCAATACTTCTCTGTACGGTTGCGTTTTATACCAGCCTGTTTCGTCAGCCGGGCCGTCTCCCCAGGCGATCGTCGCTGCCGTAATTTTAACCCGCGGTTTAATCGCCATGGCTTCTACATAAAGCTTCCGCACTAAATTTGTCACCTGGTCGCGCCGCCACTGCATCCACAGGGGATCGCTGGCTGCCGGTTTGCCCGATCGACCGTTTTGTTGGTTGAAACGGGCGATCGAAGTAGGATTGTAGCCCCAATTCGGCCCGCCGTAGCGCACGTAATCTAGCTGTACGCCGTCCACATCGTAGCGCTTCAGCAAGTCCAAATAGACGGAAACAGTATAATCTAGCGCGTCTGGATTGCCGGGATCGAGGAAACCTTTAGCTTCGCCACTCGAAATCAGCATCGCCCAATTGTCCTTTCCTGGCGCATTGGGCCCGTGTTCTTGCCAAACGTGATTGGCGGGAAGTTTGCCGCCGGAAACTACTGGTAGCGTCACCATCCAGGCGTGTATTTCTATACCTGCGGCGTGGGCTTTGTCGATCAAATCTTGGAGGGGATCGAAACCTGCTGGAACATTCGGATCGGTGGTGCGGGGTTCGATCGCACTCGTGTAAAAAGCATCGCCGCGGCGGCGGACTTGGGCGACGATCGCGTTCGCATTAGCCCTCTGTGCGTCTGCAATCAACTTTGTGACTTCTTGAGGCGTTTTGAAACCTGGGTTGAATGCGTCTACCCAGAAGCCGCGAAATTCGCTGGTTTGGGGGAGTCGGGGAGTAAGTGCGATCGCCCGTGAAGGGAACAAGTTTGATAACCAACCGGGAGTCAGCAGAAAACTAATTGTTAAGCCGATCGCGAACAGGCTTGACAAAAAGAATGTTTTGTGTTTTCGCATGAGGAATGTGTGAGAGAGCGTTTAACTGTTTTTTACGGACTTGGAGTGCGATCGTCCGCTTGACATTTTGGCACATTAGTATATTTAGCGGCCAGATGAGTAGATAAATAGACTTAAAAAACAGAAATCCCAGAAACTCAGCGTCTCTTTCAAAACCGCTTTTCAGGGTTTGATGTTTATTCATGCCCACTTAATTAATTGTCTGGATACTTTCTGGAAGCGTGAAGAACGCGCAAAACTTCTACGGTTTCTTGTTTCACCCGATAGATCGCAAGATAAGATGTATTAGATATCACAAGTTCTCTAGTGCCTTCCACGCGACCAACTCTGCCTATCAAAGGAAATTCTGCCAGTTGACCTACGCTACCCTGAATCCTCAAAATTAATTGCCTTGCTGCCTCTGGATCGTCGTCTTTGACAATATATGCGTGAGCCTGTTCTAGATTTCGCAAAGCATTCCGCAGCCACTTAATTTCCATTGGTCAACTTGGCAAAAACGGCTTGCACTTCATCATGGCTGGCAAAGTCTCCAGCTTCTGCCTCGTCCAGACCTGTATGAATCTCGTCGAGCAGCCATTGATAGGTTTCCAGATAGGAAGCGATCGCCTCATTCAAAATATATGTTAAATCGCGATCGGTGACATTCGCGATCGCCCTCAGCGCCTCTTTTTTTTCGCTATCAAGTAGAAATGTAAAATTTTCTTGACTCATGGCTCCCCTTTGCTGTGATTGGAAGACAGTAAACTGCTAATATGATAGCGTATTAGTGCCTATTTGGGCGAAAAAAGACAGAATGGGCGAAACTTTGCTATCATTTAGCTATGATAAGTAAAACAACAGATAGCGTATTGATATGACTGCGATCGAACAACCAGTAATTAAAAATTATTATGACTTATTTGACCTCGTGCGTACCCGACCAAAATTGTATCTGGGCAATAACGGTCTAACCCTGACCGCACTTATGGCTTTTGTAATAGGCTATAAGTCTGCTTGTTTTTATAATGGAATTAAAATTGATGAAGGAACACCTCCATATTGGCACTTTGTTAACTGGATACCGCATCGACTTTTTGGAGAATCAAACACCCTGCCTTGGGATATCATGGAAGACCAGTTCGGTCAATCTGTCGCTTTTTCAACTTTCTTTGAGATCCTTGACGAATTCCGCAGCCTCCAACCGTGTCTGCTTGCTAGCATACAGCCAAGTAGCAAACATCAACTAACTGGTAAAGTTTTAATTCATCAAGGCAATCCTGAAGATGGTTGGCCCAGATATGTACCGTCAAATATTACAATTGTTGGTTATCCAAATCTCCCTGTTTGCTTTATCAGTTATGAATATGCCGATCTCCGACCTTATGAGACGGTCTATTCATCATTAAAAACAGCGCTGGAATTTGTCAATATAGATATCAATATTGAAATAAGTGAATGGAAATTTACAGAAATGGGTAACGATCGCATTATAATGGAGAGTTAAAATTAATGTCAGCTCTCAAACAAGCGCTATATTCGATGTTATGCTATCTGATTGGCAAAGACTAAACATTCAAAATAAAAGCAACTCAACTGCCAGCAATTTACTCGATAGAGTAGATTTATTGCGTTTAGAAGCAACCCAAAAATTGCAGCAAAGCCAGAGGGGAGAAAAAGGACAATTTTTAACCCCTTCCTCCGTAGCAACTTTGATGGCTGGAATGTTTGAATTTAACTGCCCAGATATATCCCTCTTAGATGCCGGTGCAGGTATTGGTTCCCTGTTAGCAGCCGTTGTTTGCGAACTTTGCCAGCGCCCAAACAAGCCGCGCAGCCTGCACGTTACCGCTTATGAAATAGACATTATTTTGATTGATTACCTCAAACAAACCTTAGAATTGTGCAGGAGTGAATGTCAGCGTTTGGGGATATATTTTACCAGTGAAATTCGTCAAATGGATTTCATACAAGACAGCGCCGATATGTTGCAGCCCAGTCTATTTACACAGCAAGTAAAACAGGAATTTACAAATGCAATTATCAATCCTCCCTATGCCAAGATAGACGCTAAATCCCAAGCCCGAACCTGGCTGCGTTCTATAGGAGTAGAAACCAGCAATCTCTACGCCGGCTTCACAGTTGCAGCAGCTAAACTGCTCAAACCAAACGGTGAATTAGTCTCGATTACTCCCCGCAGCTTTTGCAACGGTTTATACTTTCGAGATTTCCGCCAAGTCTTCCTGCAAATGATGGCTTTACGCCAAATACACATCTTTGAATCGCGACAGGAAATATTTCGCGATGATGGGGTGCTGCAAGAAACTATTATTGTGCGCGCTAGGAAACAAATAGAAAAGCCAGATACTTTACTTATAACTTCCAGCCACATTGCTGATGATGAGCTAATTTTGTCTCATGAGTTACGATATACTGATCTAGTTAACCCCAAAGATTCCGAGCAATTTATTCGGATTTTACCGGATGCTGTCAGCCAGCAAGTAGTCGAGGAAATGGCTCAATTTACTTGCACTCTACAGGAATTAGGCTTAACAGTTTCTACCGGGAAAGTTGTAGATTTTCGCGTTAGCTCTGACTTGCGTCTGGAACCAGACAACGGTACTGTTCCGCTGATTTATCCAGCACATTTCTCGGCTGGTTATGTTGAATATCCCACAGTAACTAGGAAACATCAAGCTTTAGCTGTTACAGAAAGAACGGCTGCACTGCTCATACCTAACGAACATTATGTTTTGACCAAGCGCTTCTCATCCAAGGAAGAGAAAAAGCGAATCGTTGCAGTTGTCTGGAATGCCAACAAAATTAATAGTTCTAGCGTTGGTTTTGAGAACCATTTAAATTATTTTAACCAACAGGGACGCGGATTAGACCTCACCCTCGCGCGCGGATTGACAGTTTATCTGAATTCGAGCTTGGTAGATGCGTTTTTCCGGCTGTTTAACGGAAACACTCAAGTTAATGCTACTGATTTGCGTAATTTGAAGTATCCTAATTTAAAGCAATTACTTTTACTGGGCGCCCAAATAACAGAAATATTTCCTACACAGCGGGAGATTGATGAACTTGTGGAGAGACAACTGCTGAACGCGACAAAATAGAAGAAAGTGCTTTGGATCTGTTGCAAACTTACGGCAGTTCTGACTGGGACAAGAATGTTCGCGCTTACCTCGCATCCGTCGCAACACTACGGAAAACATCTTTTGCAGACTTATTCAAAAGATGAAAATATTTCTGAGTCACAATGATGCTAAAATAAACGATTTATATGGCTGTCGCTAGCATCAGAATCACACATACAGTCCTGGACGAATCAAGACAAAAGAAACCGGGTTTTTTACCAAATTTGCTGGCTGCAACGAAATATTTTCCTAAAAAACCCGGTTTCTGGCTACCCGTGCGTCCAAAACTAATATACTGTGATGCAAGTGGTTGCAGTGACCGGAAATTGTCGATCGCACTCAGTAAACCAAATCAGTAGTTAGCCCAAATATGTCTGCAATGGAAAAAAAACCGATCGATGGATTGTGGGTATCAGTATTATACTTCGCTCAGGGTCTCCCTTACACCGTCGTTAATTTAATGTCGGTGATTTTTTTGAAAGGGATGGGAACCAGTAACGAACTGATCGGATTGACAAGTTTGTTGTCTTTTCCCTGGGTATTAAAAGGTTTGTGGGGGCCCGTCGTTGATATGTATTCCACTAAACGCAAGTGGATTTTAACAACGGAAATCATTTGTGCTTTTCTGTTTGCTTTCCTAGCTTTTGGTGTGTTGACGCCCCTGGCTATTATTATATCGCTGGTTGTCTTTACAGCGATCGCCTTTGTTTCAGCTACTCACGACATCGCCATTGACGGATTTTATTTAAACACTCTCAATAAAGACAAACAAGCACTATTTGTTGGTGTTCGCAACACGGCTTATAGAGGTGCCGTGATTGTCGGTAGCGGTGTCTTGGTTTTCTTGGCAGGTAAACTAGCAGAACAGCATTTAATCCCGGTAAATGCAGGCGATACTAAAACATATCAGGAGATTCCGCTATCACTTTTCGGTTCGTCTTATAATGTGTCTCCGATTAACTACGGATGGGCGACAGCCTTTGGCATTTGCGCGCTGATTTTTGTGCTGATTTATCTGTTTCAGCGGTGGTATCTTCCCTATCCTAGAAATTATGCTGCGGAAACAGGCGCACCCCAACAAACAACCAGCTTTGTCGAGGCATTTAGAACCTATTTTCAGCAAGATAAAATTGGTTGGATTGTGGCTTATGTCTTGATTTTTCGATTGGGCGATGCCCTGACTTTTAAAATGGCTCCTCCATTTTTAATGGATAAAGTTGAGAAAGGAGGATTGGCGGTTTCTACGTCGGAAATGGGCTTGTTATCGGGTACTTTAGGAGTAATGTTTCTGTTAATCGGAGGGTTGCTGGGCGGTTATTTGATTGCAACACAAGGATTGAAAAAATGGATGTGGCCGACGGCAATTATGCAAAATTCAACTAATGTACTGTATTGGATGTTGGCAATCAATCAACCGGGGATTGAATGGGCCTATGCTGTAAATTCGATCGAGCAATTTACTTACGGACTGGGCGTAGCTGCCTATACAGTGTTCTTAATGCGGACTGTTCGCCCTGAATACGAAGCATCTCACTATGCAATTACCACGGCTTTTATGGCGGCAGGAGTGTTGATTCCTGGTGTTTTTAGCGGCTATTTACAGACTGGATTGGGCTATCAAAATTATTTCTTGTTCAGTTCACTGGCTGTGATTCCCGGTATGCTGACTATTTTCTTTTTGCCGCTAGAAGATGAGAAAAAATTAGCATCTATGCCCCGGCCTGGATTGGACGATCCTGATTAATTAAATTGTATCTGTTGACGTTCCTAGTTGACTCCACAAAATAGAGGACACAACATTGTTGTGGGGAGCATCTCAGTTTTGCATCTATAGTGCTGTCCCCGCTCACGTGCGTGTAAAACACGCGACCGGGAACAGCACTCAAAGAGAAAATGCTTTTTACAAAAATGAGATGCTCCCATTGTTGTGTCCCTACCGAATATCTGTATTGTCAGCCGCCAACTAAATCGAAATAAAATCCCGGGCTGTAAGCGGACTGTTTAGTATGCCGAAGAAACTGGCAAGAACTTCACCACTGCTGGCAATTTCGATGGTTGTTGAAATATCGGCTTGAGTAACTCTCAGTTGGTTGAAGCTCAAACCTCTGGTCAAACCAATTAAATCTTGACCCTGTTGAAAGTCTAGAAGTGTATCTGTACCGGCGCCTGCTCCTAATACAAATACGTCGCGTCCAGCGCCACTAATTAACAGATCCGCACCCACTCCGCCAACGAGGGTATCGTCCCCGTCTCCCCCGCTCAAATTGTCATCTCCTTTGCCGCCGAATAGCTGGTCATTTCCTGAGCCGCCACTGATAATATCGTTGCCGCGGTTGCCGGTGAGAGTATCGTTTCCCCCATTACCAGTGATAATATCCTCCCCTGCCAAACCTGATGCTGTATTGTTGGCGTCGTCGCCTACTAAATTATTAATTTTGGAGAGGTCGAGAGCAGTTTGCATTGCCACAATGTTGCCGATAAAAGAGGTTCCCGGAGTGGTTCTCAATTGCTCTAAACTGCTGCGGGAAGCCAGCGCTTTTCCTAAGGGTGGCAGGGCAAAGTCTAAGCCTGCTAACAGCTCTAAATAATCTGAATCTGTGAAAGTGAAATCCGGGCGGTTCAACTGGTCTACAGATATCTCTGTCTTCGTCAAACCGGGAGGAGGAGTTGTCAATAAGCCTGCTTGCGTGTGCTTATCTAAGACAAGTAGAGGGTTAATAATCGGGTTGGTAAATGTTTCAAGAACTACTTTTCCTGGGATAAAAGCTTCTCCTCCCAAACTAACAAAATCGCCACTAACTATATAGTGAGTTACATTTTTGCCTGCACCCGCTTTCTGCTTAAATGTATTGACTATATTTTGAGCAATTCCGGGAGAATTGAAGGTGACAATATCTCCGATCGCAGATGTGAACTCTGTGGCGGCTAGCTGGGTTATGGCGCCGCCCAGGCTGTGTCCGAGAAGGTCTGGTTGCAAGCGGCGGGGGTTTTTTGTTGTATCTTGACCGATTTGTGTCAGCCATGTTCCTAGGGCTTGTTTGTTGGCTTCAAATTGGTTGAAGCCGACGCTTCGCTTGTCTGCGTTGGCAAGGTCGTCTACGAGGGAGTCGGTGCCGCGAAATACTAGAACTGGCGGTTTGTCTGGGGTGGTGGAGATTAAGCCGATCGCGTGAAATCCAGTTAGGGGATCGTCAAAGGTGCGATCGATTCGGTAGCCGGCAGCCGTCAAACCAGCTTGAACTACAGTTTGTAACTGGGGGTTGTTATCTATGTAAACTAATTGCTTGGCTATAGTTTCGTAAGCAGCGGGGGAGGAGGGCATATTCTTTTTATTTCCTGTCGTTTGATTGGGATTGGCTTTTTAAGCTAGTCAACTCATTTTACAGTAAATTACGTTGATAAACAATATTCATTTCTATTATTGCGCGTTCCTAAAATCACCCAATAGTCGGCTTGTGGCAGCGGATTTCGCAAGAGCCAAAAACACACGAAAAAAGATTTGCGCGCAAGAACTTGCAGTTTTTGCGCCACCCAAACTACAATTTTTTATCCATTAAATCTGCACAAAATCCGGTCGCGTGAGGTCCTTAGCCGACACGCCTCTGACGGTAGCAATAATTTCTCCAGTAATCGGGATAGTAATTACAGCTCCGTCAAGACTTGGGGTGACAATAATTTGAGGGAAAGTTAGACCCCGCGATAGGCCGATTAAATCTTCACCCTTTTGAAAATCGACGATCGTATCTGCTCCGCCACCGGATTCTAATACAAAGCGATCGCGCCCTGCACCACCAATTAAGAAATCGTTGCCAAACTCGCCGGAAATTAAGTCGTTTCCGTCGCCGCCTTCCAAAAAATCGTTGTTTCTGCCGCCGTACAAGAAGTCGTCGCCACTGTCGCCGCTGATGCTGTCATTACCTCGATTGCCTCTGAGAGTGTCGTTACCTGCATTGCCGATAATTGTATCCTCTCCAGGGCCGCCGCTAGCAGCATTGTTGCGAGCGTCGCCTAATAAGTAATTCGGTTGCAGAGGAGCTAAACCGAATTGCATTTGTCTGATTAAGTCCACAAACGAAAATTCTGGGGCTGTTCTCAAACTTTCTGCACCGGCTCGGTTTCTGATAGCCACTGACACATTGGCTAGGGGAAAATTTAGCGCAGCGATAAACTCGTTAAAATCTGAGTCGTTGTTACTGTAAGCAAATTCGGGACTGTTTAAGTTTTCGAGGGAAAATTGCCTCTGTAAAAAATCGGGGGGCGGGGTAGTTAACAAATTTTCGGTTCGATGTTTGGCTAAAACACTTAAGGGATTAATACTCGGGTCTGTAAAACTTTGGAGAAATACTTTTCCCTGGATAAATGCTTCGCCAAACAAGCTGACAATATCTCCGCTGACAATGTAGTGACTGACATTTTTGTTGCCGGCCCTGCTGAGATTTTTCCGAAAATTGCTGGCGATACTCGCTGAAACTCCGGGAGAGTTGAAAGTCAAGATATCGCGGGTCAGAGATGTGTATTCGCTGGCTACGATTTGAGCGATCGCTCCGCCCCAACTGTGCCCGACGACATCGGGCAATAATTTGTTGGGGTTTTTGGCAGTATCTTGACCGATTTCTGTGAGCCAGTTTTTGATACTATCTTTGTTTTTTTCAAATTCGGGTAAGCCTATGTCGCGGGAGGCAGAAAACATAGCGTCGCCATCGATGAAGTCTGTACCTCGAAATACGAGGACTGGCGGTTTGGTGGGGTCGGAGGAACCGAAGCCGATCGCGTAAAATCCGGTTTCTTTGTCGTCCAATATGCGATCGATATAGTAGCCGTTATTGTCCAGGAAGCGCGAGACTTGATTTTGCGCGTTGGGCTTTTGATTCAAAAAAACAATTGACTTAGCCAGAGCTTCATAAACAGCAGGCGAGGCACTCATAATATTTTATTTGGTGTTTGTTGGTATTTGCGATCGCTAGAAGTGTTGAGCTAATTTTCCACTGCCAGCCATTATAACTGACAAGATTTGTATGGTACACTTGATAATATCTACTCAAGAATCATTTTTTGCGGTTATGACTATCATTCGTCAATACATTGCTCCATTTATAGCGATATTAGTATTTTTCGTGGCTCTGGTAGCAGTCAGCGCTCGCATCTTTTTGCCCGCTGACATGGCTGCCCCGGCACCGATTGAGGAACCGATCCCCCAAAAGCAAGCGGTAGGAGTGAATCCTATTTTCTTGGGGCTCAATTATTCCTCTCTCCCTGTCCAAATTCGCTGATGTCGGCTCAGTTGATACCGGGCTACGGGCTGCGATCGGGTTCTGGACTCGATCGCCCAAAACTGCTAAAGTTCCTGCACCATACTTACCGAGAGCTTTACCCCGATCGCGACTTGGGACATTTGGCTCAAACTGTCGAGCAGTATTTTTCTAATCAGACGCCGCTTTGGTGGGTTGAGTGCCTGAAAAACAGCCCCTTGGAGGCAGAAAGTTTGCCGGGGCTGCCCTCGCAGTCTGCCAATCCCAAATCGGTTGTCGGATGTTTGTGGTTGGGAAATGCGATCGACCAAACCACTGGAGAGCGCCACGGTCACATTTTTCTGCTTTACATAGCACCGGAACACCGCCGTCAAGGACTCGGTGCAGCTTTAGTTATTCAAGCAGAAAATTGGGCGCGTTCCAGGGGCGATCGGCAAATTGGTTTGCAAGTTTTTTTGAGCAATCAGCCGGCGATGAATCTCTATCAAAAATTAGGCTATGAGAGTCATTCTGTCTGGATGATCAAATATCTTTGAAAAACCAGAGGTATTTGTTTGCAGTCGGGACATTAGTTCTGATTCATCTAAATTATGAGGACTGAAGTCCTCACTACAAACTTAGGTAACAGCAGAGGTATTTGTTTGTAGTAAGGTGCGCAGTGCGCACCCTACAATTATTGACTGTTGGCTGAGTTGCACTCGGAGCATCCTCTGTGCGGTAAAGTTTTTTTATGAACAATAACGACTACTCCAACGCCCTCGATCTTGATACGGAACTGGAAAGCCCTTTGGATCGTTTTGATGAATCCGACCCCCCGCTACCAGATCCAGAGGAAATGCTGCCTTTGCTGGAATCGCCGGAACCTCAGCACCGGATGATGGCGGCGCGGGCTTTTTGCGAATTGCAGGACGATCGCGCGATTTCGCATTTAATTAATTTGTTGAGAGACGGTTGCCCCTTGGTGCGGGTAAGTGCCGCCTATGCGTTGGGGCGAAATCCGAGTTCCGATGCTGTGGAACCGCTGATCGAGCAACTCAACCGCGATTGGAACGGTTACGTTCGCAAAGGGGTAGTTTGGGCCCTGGGAAATTGCAGAGATCACCGCGCTTTGCCATCTTTAATTGATGCTCTGAGAACTGATATTTCGGCGGTGCGTTTGTGGGCGGCGAGTTCCCTCGGTCAAATGGCAAAAGTTGGTTACTATGTCGTGATTGCCGGGATTCCGCCGTTGATTGAAGCGCTGCGGAGAGACTCTGTATCTGCGGTGCGAAGTAATTCCGCTTGGGCGATCGGGCAACTGGCGCGCGAACTCCCGAATAATATAGTGTACGCTGGGGCGATCGACGCTTTAATTGAAGCATTAGAAGAAGATGAAGATATGGGCGTGCGGGAAGATGCTAAATCTTCCCTCTTGCGAGTCGGCGACCCGCGCGGTTTGCAGATAATTGAAGACTTAGAAATGGAAGGACTGTTATGATTAAGATCCCACAATTAAACACCCTTTACCAATTCCCAATTACCCGTTACCAATTATGAACTTCATCAATCCCAAGACAGATTTTGGCTTCAAAAAAATCTTTGCCTCCCCCCAGCACAAAGAAGTTTTGATTAGCTTCCTCA
>RDYN01000011.1 GCA_004293365.1 Oscillatoriales cyanobacterium
CAAGCCTATGGATTTGTTAATTTCGACAATTTTCGAGATCGACTATTAGCTTGCTTTTCTAATTAGCTTTTCTTATCACCGCAAACCCAGAAGACCCGGTATTTTGCTGATGACTGCTCTGAATATAAGTGGTTATTCAAGCAGCTAGTGGAGACGGAACATCAGAGTAAAGTAATTTTTACCAGTCGAGAAAGTTTGGCAGATTTGTCAAATATCGCACTCCGCGAACTGCCTCTTAAAGGACTAGAAAGAGAAGCTGCTGTCAACTTGCTAGAATCTTATCAGCGATGTTTAAACTTGACGGCTTCCTCAGAAGAATTAGCACAATTGGCGGAACGCTATCAAGGACATCCTAAAGCGTTGGAAATAGTGGCAACTTTGATTAAGGATGATAGAAAATTTAACGGAAATGTCTGTAAATTCTTAGGCGATCGCCAGTGGCTATTGATTAATACCCTCGATCGGCTTATTGATGAAGTTTTTATTCGTGTCAGTGCCTTAGAAAGAACTTGCCTGACTCGGATTTCTGTATATCAAACATCGGAATATCCACTCAATACAGCAGGAATTGCAGCGCAGATGCCAGAAGTAAGCGACTATGAGTTAGAAGAGAGCATTATTCAGGGACTCAGACGCAGGCAATTGTTAGATTATGACGATAATATGGAATCTTATCAGATGCACCCGTTAATTCAAGAAAAGGCTTATCGCCTCCTACGCCCTCACCCAAAAAATGTGACTCCAGAATCTAGACTCGCAAATCGGCAAGCCTATGGCTATTTCCTTAGCATTCCCCTAAAACCTCACACTGAATGGCAAGAAACTGAGGATATTAAGCCACTTTTTAGAGCGCATTATCACGCCTGTTGTGCAGAAGATTGGGATGAAGGAGCAGGGGCAATTTTCGGATGCTATAACTTTTTGCGTTTAGGATTTTATTTTCAATTTTTGAAAGCTTTGTATATCAAATTGATACCGACTGACTGGAAAAATGGGAAGCAATTAGTCACCTCTTCAGAAATTCATGCAGATATTCTCCTATGTTTGGGAGTAGCCTGCATTTATCTAGGTGAGTATCAAATTGCTAATGAATATTTATCTCATAGTTTGTCTGTTTCTCGTCAGATTGGATATTGCAAAGGTGAAGCATCATCACTATGCTCTCTTGGCGACCTTTACCTAGAAACAACTAACTGTCAAGTATCTCTGGAATATCTTAAACAAAGCTTACTGGTTGCCCGAAAGATTGAAAATAGATTCATAGAATGTCAAGTAATGATCTATGAAGGAGCTAACCAATATTATTTAGGAAACATTTATCTAGCGATCGAGATTTATCAAAAAGCATTACAAATAGCACGTCAAATCAACTGCCGAGAAAAGCAAGTAAGTTGCCTCAAAGACTTAGGGCTTTTTTATAACGATTTAGGTGATTATACATCAGCATTTAACTATATAAATGAATATTTGTCTATTCCTGATTGCTACAAAGGAACTCGCAGTCAAGAGGAATTACAAATATATTTAGCCAATATATATTTCAATAAAGGTGAGGAATCGACAGCTAAAACAATTGCTAAAAAAGCTCTAGAAATCGAGGCAAAATTGGGAAAAAAATCTGGTACTGATGCTTTTATATCTTTGGGAATTAACTACAATTTTTTTGAAACATATCAAGAAAGTATTAAATACTTTCATAAAAGATTAGAAAGAAGTCAGAAAATTGGCACTAGATTTGATGAGGCATGGGCTTTATATCAATTAGGAATAATTCATCAAAAATTAGGAAATCCCAATTCATCTTTAGAGTATTTTTACAAAAGCTTTAGTATATTTCAGGAAATTGGTACCCGTGCTTATGAAGCTAAGGCATTATTAGCCTTAGCACAAATTAGCCATATTATCAATACTATACCTCAAGAAACTATTCAAGATTACTGCGATCGCGCAGAGCAAATTTGTATCGAGCTCAACCTTCCCTTACTAGCAGAAGTACAGAAATTTAAAACCAATCCTGCATCAATCGACAATGAACATAGTTAAGTTTATTGATACCATCTTATTTAAGGTGGCGGTACAGGGTCAATCAGATTTTGAGCTAATTCGACAAATTGTTCGGCACAGTTAATTTGTTCCGCAGCTTGTTCGACAGTAACAGTATCAATTCCCCCGTAATCTCCACTATGAGAGCAAATCTTGAGCATCAATCAAAAATCTGTGAAACTCAGCAGGGACTCTTCCTGTGCGGGCAAATTCTCTACCGAAAGCTCCAATTACTGCGGAGTGCTTAGAAAAAGATATTCCTTCACCATCCAAGAATGCTTCAGCAATATAAAACATAGCATAATAAGCGCGAGCAGCGGCATAGCCGGGAAAGCCATTATCTAGCAATAATTTTGCCGCACAGATGCTTTCGCGAGATTTCGGGATTAATTCTAATTGTTCGGGTTTCATAAAGCTATTCCCTCTTTACGAATGTTCCTCAATAAAGGCCCGTTGTAGTTCGCAAACCGATGCTCGTCCATAAACAAACAACTAAGCACTTCATCATTTTGGAGAGACAAGTCAGCCCGAATATAGCTGGTTCTTTTGATTTCTTCGCCGGAATTGACTTGTCCTTTGAGCACTACCAAAATATCAATATCAGAGTCGGGTTCTGCGTCGCCCCGCGCTTGGGAAACGTAGAGTACCATTTGGGTTAGCCGATCGCCATACAGGAGCTCAAATTGATCTCGCAACTGAGTTAAAATAGTCTGGAGCTTATTATTGACGTTCATATTGGTTGTCGTGGATGCTGGAATGGCGATGGGGCTTGTCAATCTACGTACATAGTATCGTTTAAATGCACAAAGATGGATCCCCCCTAACCCCCCTTAAGAAGGGGGGGACAGGAGCGTTATCAAAGTCCTGCTGTTTAAGGATGGATAGGAGCGTTATCAAAGTCCTGCTATTTAAGGAGAGAAAGGAGTGTTCTCAAAGTCCCCCTTCTTAAGGGGGATTTAGGGGGATCTAGACTGAACTTTAAGCGATATTTCTAGCGGTGAGAAACATCCCAACATTCCCGCGCAATCTCCCAATCTTCCTGAGTATGAATCACCAAAACCCGCACTGTAGAATCAACCGCCGCAATATCAGCATCAACCGGCCAATTCAAATTCTTCTCCCCATCCAACCTTAACCCAATAAATCCAAAAGCTTCGCAAGCAGCAGCCCTGACAACAGCCGAATTTTCCCCAACACCCGCCGTAAAAATCAAAGCATCCAACCCGCCCAAACTCGCCAACATCGCCCCGATACCGGCCCGCAAACGGTGCACGTAAATATCGAAAGCAAGTTGAGCCCGAGAATTGCCATTTACGATCGCCTCCGCAACCAGCCGCATATCGCTAGAAACCCCAGAAATCCCCTTCAAACCAGAATTCCGATTCAGAATATTATCGAGTTCCTCAGCAGTAAAGTGCGCTCGCCTTAACAGATGAATTATGATACCAGGATCGATCGCACCCGATCGACTCCCCATCATCAAACCATCCAAAGGAGTAAAACCCATAGTAGTGTCAACACTCCGGCCACCGCGAACCGCCGCCAGAGAGCATCCGTTGCCCAAATGACAGCTAATCAGGCGCAAATCTGCCAAATCGCGGTTCAGAATTTGAGCCGCCCTGCGAGCGCAATATTGATGGCTAATGCCGTGGAAACCGTAGCGGCGAATCCCCTCTTGCACCCATTCGTAGGGGCCCGGATAGACAAACGCAGCGGGCGGCAAATTCGAGTGAAAAGCTGTATCAAAAACTGCGACTTGCGGCACATTTCCCAGTATTTTTTCAATGGCTTCGATACCTTCCAAGTTAACCGGATTGTGGACGGGAGCAAACTCAGATAAACGGGCAATTTCCTGTTTGACTTCCGGCGAAATCAGCGTGCTTTGCTGATAGTTTTCCCCGCCGTGAACCACGCGATGACCGACAATATCAATCTCGTTTAAACTGTTAATAACTTGAGTTTCACCCTGCCACAGAGTCTCTAGCATTCGAGCGATCGCCCCAGCGCGATAATCCGAGGCAATTTCTTGCTCAAACCTATGACCAGCAGCAGTTGTGACTTGCAACTCCCCCGCACCTTCGCGGTGAGTCCAGTCTATTTTTGCTTCCCAGAGAGGTTCTGGCGGGCGATCGGGAAGCGTGTCATTTAGTTCGTAAAAGCAGCTTTTTTGACTGCTAGAACCTGCATTTAAAACTAAGATTTTCATGATAATCGGTAATAGATAAAAATGTAGGGTGTGCACTGCACACATTCCTAATCGGTTGTGCTGATAGACGCTTCGGGTGCGCAGTGCACACCTTACCCGAAATCTAAGATTAAGAAACTTATCAAAATGTTAAGTATTAATGCAATATGTAGCCAAGCGTTGCAGTAGTTTGATATACCTTCATCATCAGATTTTCATTCATTAAAGTTTAAGGAGCCGATCGCCATGTTGACAACTATTTTATTAACCGTTGCGCCCAGAACCGTAGAATGGAGCCCCACCATTGGGCTGATTATGGTTGTGTGCAATATTCTAGCCATTGCTTTCGGCAAATTAACAATCCAGCATCAGAGCACAGGTGGGGCAATGCCTTCAGCGAATATGTTCGGCGGTTTTGGTTTGGGTGCAGTCTTGGGAACCACCTGCTTTGGTCATATTTTGGGCGCAGGTACGATTTTAGGATTGTCTTACATTGGCGCGATTTAGAATCTAGGTGGGGACTGCACACCTTTTCTAAGTACCGGGTAAATTGCGGAGGTTTTCATCCAAGTGCGATCGATCGCCCAAAACCTCCAGCATAGGCCCGCGCACATCAAACTTGACAATACTAATAGAAGCTGCTAAAGCGGCAATGCGATTGCGATAACTTCCCAAATCAATCCCCAACAAACTGCACAGAATAATCCGAATAGTCGCCTTGTGGGAAACCACCAAAACATTACCATTCTTGTACTTTTCCTGAATTTCTGCGATCACTAAGGACGATCGGCTAGCAATTTGCACAGAAGTTTCCCCCTCAGTCGGTGCATTCCAAGCCGGTTCCGTCAACCAATTAATGTAATCTTGGGCATATTTTTCGCGAACAGATTCAACCGTTTCGCCTTCCCACTTGCCGTACTTAATTTCTTTCAATCCGTCGCGGAGTTGCATTTCAATTCCCACAACATCGCACAAAGGTGTTGCAGTTGCGATCGTGCGCTTCATCGGACTGACATAAACAGCATCCCAAGGCAATTTTGCGTAATTTGTGGCAAACTGTTCGGCCATCATAGAACCTTCGGCTGTCAATTCTGGGTCGAGGTCGCCGCAGAAACCGCCACTTTTGCTGTAAACTGTTTCACCGTGGCGTAGAAAGTAGATTTTTAAGCTCATAAATTCCTAGGTTTGTTCTTCAGTCCGCGCAGGCGGACTTCGTTCGTGTAGTAGCGGTTTCAACCGCCGATTATTTCAACCGCCGATTTCATTTGTTTTCTCATTTTAACAAAAAAGCCTAAAAAAATCTTTCAAATCATCGAGGGCAGAATTATCCCAATCCCAAATATCTTTTTTGTGTTCCATAACATAATCAAACTCAGACATACTGCATTTACTTCCAGCTCGTTTTTGTTCCTGCTTTGAGCAAGTATCAAATCTAATATAGTTGCTAATCCAGAATTTATCAAACTCTTTCTGGTTGATTTTCTTTCCCTGACTTTCAAGGCAAGTTTTCCAGCTATTCAAACAATCAGCATAGGTCGAATCTTTAGCCTTGATTGCCTTTAAAAGCGTTTCCAGTTCACCTTTACCTCCAACATTTGTAAAGTAACAAGCCAATTTTGCATTTGTTCCATGATCTGTTGTACAAATATCGATAAATTGTTTAGTGCTTGACAAGCTTTCAGCTTCAAACACTTGTTGTATACATCTATCTACAAATTTTAGCCGTTCTTGCTCTGAATCGTTATCAATATCGATAATAATTCCTATTTTTTCTATATCTTTTTTTTGCAGATCGGCTTCTAAATCTTTTAAAGTATTGATTAACTTTTTTTCGCTCAAGCCTTCCAAACTTTCATAATCATCTATATAAATAGGTGGTTCTACCTGGATATCGCAGTTGATAAAATCAACCACTGCTTTCATAAAAATTGCATCATTTTTACTTTCTACTATGACAATATTACTCACCTCTCACTCCTTTTTGATGCTCTAGTGCGTAATTCAATGTTTCCAAATCGCGTCGGATACCGATTATTTGATTTGTTTTGGGTTTCTTTGCTAGTTCAAAATATGCGCTGCTACATTCCTGATTTGGTTCCAAACCAACATCAGCAAATGCTTGCAGCATCTCTAAACTGTGAGTTGTCGCAAAAATCTGGGTATCCAGTTCAACCGCTAACCGAAATAACACTCTCCAAAACTCCCGCTGATTTGTATAGTGAATGCCGTTTTCTATTTCATCGATCAGCAAGATTTTATGCTCACTGTTTACTAATTTCAAGATAATGTCTGCAACTCTGTTCATTGCATCTCCAAACAATGATAGAGGCAAACGCTTTTCGCCTTTTCTTCTCAAGTAAAGTGTGGGTTCTCCTATTGAAAAACTCTCTACCGATTCGATCGCCGGATCGATAACTTGAAAAGCTTTCAAAACTTGGTTGTCTTTTTCAGCCAAACGCGCGCGATCGAATTCTTGCATAAGATATGTTCCCGAAGACCTCATACAGGATGGAATAAAAGGCGGTTCGGTAGCACGATGACGACCTTGACCTATGAATTTTTTTGAACTAGCTATTACAGCGGAATCAATAGTTTCTCGATCCTCTCGAATAAACTTAATATTTAGAACCAATAAATCATCTTGATACTTTAAAAATGACTCTCTTAATCTTTCTACATTTCGAGCTGAAAAAATATTGTTCACATCTCCAGATTCATCTATCCAAATTTCTATTTTATGTACGACGTTAGTCTTATCTTTTCCATGAATTACTATAACAGCCTCTTTGTTGAGAGAATAAAAGAAGTTGGCCCATCCCCTCTTGTATTTTGATTCTATTGATTCTGTGGATTCTATTGGTTCTAACCATTCTGATGATTCTGACGATTCTGATGATTCCATTCTCAGGGTTTTTAACGCGAATATACTGCTACCGTCGGGATCGTTAAAAAGCAAAAGTGCTTCTAGCAAGGCTGTCTTGCCAGCATTGTTTTTTCCGCCGATTAAATTGACTCTTTCAAACCCAGAAATTTTGATGTGTTCAAAGCACCGAAAATTTTGGATTTCTATTTCTTTGAGCATTACCGCCTCTTGTGAATGGACAAATCCTAGATCATGGTTGATTTATGCTAAGATCACCTACATATTATGTTGTTTTAATTATATACTAGAGGATCGCGCGCTAGCCTCATTAACGCAGATGGCACAAGCATGAAGATATCGATAGACCCGCAAGTCCGCCGGGGGTTGAAAACCCCCGTCTCATAGCGAAAGTCCTCTGCAAGAGGACTGAAAAGCCAATTAAATAAACCACTTAATCCTCAATTGTAAACCTCCAACCTCTAATTTTAAATCAATCATTCCCAATCTCAAATCTCAAATCTCAAATTGCCAGTCGGTTTCAACCGACTTTCGCTATGAGACAGGGGTTTTCAACCCCTGGCGGACTCGGGAACAAACGACAAATAAACGAGTACCTAAAAAAGAGGACAGGTTTGTAGTGAGGACTTTAGTCCGCATCAATCAGGTTTGTAGTGAGGACTTTAGTCCGCATCAATCTAGCTTAAGAAGGACTAAAGTCCTGACTGCGAACCTATTATCCAGGTGCGCCCGATCGCACTCCCTGTTCACCAACCTCCGGATTTTTCGTTTCCTGCGGCGCATCCGACGCAACCGCGCCCGCGTGAGGCCACTTCCAATCGCGGATTTCCGGCATATCATCGCCGTGTTTGGTAATGTAATGCTTGTGATCGATCAGCTTGTCCCGCATAGCTTGTTTACCGTAAGCTGCTACAGAGCTCAGTTTCGGGACGCGATCGAGTACATCGCCAACTAAATGGAAGCGATCGAGATCGTTCATCACCACCATATCAAACGGCGTCGTAGTCGTCCCCTCTTCCTTATAACCCCGAACGTGAATGTTCGAGTGATTAGTCCGGCGGTAAGTCAAGCGGTGAATCAGCCAAGGATAGCCGTGAAAAGCAAAAATCACAGGCTTATCTTTCGTAAACAAAGCATCAAAATCCTTGTCAGACAAACCGTGAGGATGTTCCGTCGAAGGCTGAAGCGTCATCAAATCCACCACATTCACCACCCGCACTTTTAACTCAGGATAATCTCGGCGCAGAATGTCAACAGCAGCCAAAGTTTCCAGAGTCGGAACATCACCCGCGCAAGCCATCACCACATCCGGTTCGCCGCCTCGATCGTTGCTAGCCCACTCCCAAATGCCGAGGCCAGCAGTACAGTGTTTGATCGCAGCATCCATATCCAAATACTGCAAAGCCGGCTGCTTCCCTGCAATAATCACATTCACGTAGTGGCGGCTGCGGAGACAGTGATCCGTTACTGACAGCAAAGTGTTCGCATCCGGTGGCAGATAAATCCGTACCACCTCCGATTTCTTGTTAATTACGTGGTCGATAAAACCCGGATCTTGGTGAGAAAAACCGTTATGATCTTGCCGCCAAACGTGAGATGTTAGTAAATAGTTGAGAGATGCGATCGGTCTGCGCCAAGGAATATCGCGAGTAGTTTTCAACCATTTAGCGTGTTGGTTGAACATCGAATCGATGATGTGAATAAACGCCTCGTAGCAAGAGAAAAATCCGTGCCTTCCTGTTAGCAAATAACCTTCCAACCATCCCTGACAAAGGTGTTCGCTGAGGACTTCCATCACGCGGCCGTCAGGGGAGATATAGTCATCTTCCGGTAAAGTTTCGGCCGCCCACACCCGGTTCGTCACTTCAAACACCGGATCGAGGCGGTTGGAAGCCGTCTCGTCGGGCCCGATAACTCGGAAATTGGCATTTTCCTGATTGAGTTTCATCACATCCCGCAGGAATCGCCCAGCCACGCGAGTTGCTTCGCCCATGACAGTGCCGGGTTTTTGCACATCTACGGCGTAGTCGGCAAATTCCGGCATTTTCAAGTCGCGCAGCAGTAGACCGCCGTTAGCGTGCGGATTTGCCCCCATCCGCCGATCGCCCTTCGGTGCAAGTTCCGCCAATTCTGCAATCAATTTACCCTTGTCGTCGAAAAGTTCTTCCGGCTTGTAGCTTTTCATCCAATCTTCTAGGAGTTGGACGTGTCCAGGCTTAGAAGCCATTTCTGCTAGCGGGACTTGGTGCGATCGCCACGAACCCTCAGTTTGCTTACCGTCAACCTCCTTCGGCCCAGTCCAGCCTTTCGGAGTTTTCATCACAATCATCGGCCACTGCGGGCGATCGGCATAACCATCAGTCCGGGCTTTTTCCTGAATCGCCTTAATTTCGCCAATAACAGTATCGAGAGTAGCAGCCATCAACTGGTGCATCGTTTCCGGGTCTGAACCCTCCACCCAATAAGGCTTGTAGCCGTAACCCACCATCAAACTTTCCAATTCCTCGCGCGGGATGCGCGCCAACAGCGTTGGATTCGCAATTTTGTAGCCGTTCAGGTGCAAAATCGGCAACACGGCCCCGTCCCGAACCGGGTTGAGAAACTTGTTAGAATGCCAGCTAGCAGCCAGCGGGCCGGTTTCCGCTTCCCCGTCGCCGACAACAGCCGCCACAATCAAATCGGGATTGTCGAAGGCCGCGCCGTAAGCGTGGACGAGGGCATAGCCGAGTTCGCCGCCTTCGTGAATCGAACCGGGAGTTTCCGGGGCGACGTGGCTGGGGATACCGCCAGGAAACGAGAACTGTTTGAACAGCCGTTGTATCCCTTCTTCATCTTGGGAAATGTTCGAGTAATATTCGGTATAAGTGCCTTCGAGATAGGTGTTGGCCACCAAGCCCGGCCCGCCGTGTCCGGGGCCTGCGATGTAGATGGCGTTTAAGTCTTGGGATTTGATGACTCGGTTGAGGTGAACGTAGATGAAGTTGAGGCCTGGAGTGGTGCCCCAATGTCCGAGGAGTCTGGGTTTGACGTGTTCGAGTTTGAGGGGTTCTTTGAGTAGCGGGTTGTCGAGGAGGTAGATTTGTCCGACGGATAGGTAGTTTGCCGCCCGCCAGTAGGCGTTCATGAGGTGCATTTCTGAGTCGGAAAGCGGCTTTAATTGTGGGATCTCGGTGGTTCCTAGCATCATCAGCTATTGACTCCTGAGTTGTGGTTGTTTGGTTAAAGTTTGTTGGAAAGTGCGATCGGGATTAATTTGTTATTTCTGACATTTGGTATTTAAACTCCCTGTCTTTCACATAAACAATTGAATTTTAGCTCGTTTTTGTCTAAATCAAAGTTTAAATTAAGGTTAATTTCTGCCCGAACATCACTCAATTTTGACGCTATAAAAGCGACAAATTGCCAGGGTTCAAGGAATTCGGCAATAGAAAAGAGGAATTCTAACTTTAGGGTGCGTACTGCGCGTCTTCTTTGCACGTGCTGCGCCTCGTTGGATGTGTTCTGCAAGTCCCGAAAAAGATACTTCTAAAGGTAGATGTCATAATGATTTAGAATAGATATTGACAATAAATGTAAAAATTTATTGAGGGCGATCGGACAGGCTCAATTCATCTTCCACATTCATAAATCAACTAAGCTCTATGACAATCGCAGAATTAGAAGCGCAACTTCTAGCTTTAACGCCAGCAGAGAAAGCTCAAATTATCCAATTATTAACCCAAAACTTAGCTAACACCTGGCAAGGAATTAGCAAAACTCCCGGTGTCTGCGGCGGTGATGCTTGTATCAGAAATACTCGAATTCCTGTTTGGGTACTGGTAAGTTTTCGCCGCTTGGGTATGAACGAATCCCAACTCTTAGATAACTATCCCACACTAACTGCTACTGATTTAGCAAATGCCTGGGCTTATGCGGCTGCTTTTCTCGATGAAATCGAAATAGCTATCCGCGAGAATGGCGAGGCAGACGAAATTTTAGAGACCTGAAAATATCAATTAGTAAAATATGGCATAATATAAGTATTCGTTTCATAGCCTGCCACCTATGACCGCCCAAATCACCCTGAATTTGCCAGATGAAGTCTATCACCAAGCAGAATTACTAGCGCAGCAATGCCACCGCAGCGTCAGTGAAATTCTAGTAGAAACTATAGAGATTTTTCTATTGCCAACCGCTAAATCATTATCAGCATTATCTGATTCAGAAGTAATCGCTCAGACTCAACTCCGGCTGCAACCAGTCCAAGAACAACGATTGAATGAATTGCTATACCGCCAACAATCCGGTACAATTATTCTAGTAGAACGCGAGGAATTGCAGGGATTAATCCACCTTTATGAAACTCGACTATTGCGGCAAGCTCAAGCGTTAAATGAAGCTGTGCAACGTGGTTTGCTAGAACCATTAAAAGGATAACCACAATGGCAATTTCCGAACAAGTTCGAGCCAGAGTTCGCGCACAAGCTCAAAGTTGAATGAATATTAACCTGCTTTTGCGAAAGAACGAACGGTTAAGATTTCATCAGGACCCAGAACTTCTACAGTAGAGATTGGGACGGCTATGACTGCAAGAGACTCACCAACAGCATTAAATACTTCTAACAAACAGCCCTCTTCACCACCACTAGGATGAGAAACAAAATCAACCAATGTTGCAATATCTCCTGCTTTGAGTTGATATTCTGGTAAGTCACGGGTTAAAGAAACTTCCTGATATAGCTCTAGGGTCATGTTAATTCTCCTTAAGAGGTTTGAGGGTCACGAACTGAAATTTTCCATCAATCCGTCGTTGTAGCCAAATTGTAACAACAAATAGGTTTGTGCCATTTGTACCAACGAGTTCTCCTACAACTTGATAAAAGACTCCATACTCGTTGTTCCTGTCTTCAACAGCCTCACCTACTCCCACAACAGACTGGATGGCTGCTCTGAGTGCTTCTGGGTTTGCTGAGGTAAATCCAGCCCGTGCCAAGAATTTTGACTTATCATTTCTGGCTTTGGGCACAAGTAGGTAGCCGGTTATCTTGTCGTCTGGGATGAGCGCATCTTCTGGAATCTTCACCCTGAAACCTCTCCATCCTTTTTATCTTGATTGTGCCATACAGAAGCCCAAGAGTTTCTATAGTTCTGGATTGCCGCAGTTTTTTCGTGAAAGCCGATCGCGCATATCGTCTTTTTGGCGGCCCAGGAGATTTTAGACCAGCGCGAGGTCAGGGATAGGGTGGGTTTGTGCGATCGATCTAACGGCGACTGAAATTTGTGATAAACTTTCAAATCCAATCTAAAATCTAGATTGTGCTTTTCGACTATCAACCGAGCAGTAAACAAGCCTTATGACTTCACAAGTACAACTTGAACAGCTAAAGCCGGAGCTCGTTTGGCGATCGCATGATGGACTGTCTCACCTTTATCACGGCGATACTTTGGAACTCATGGCTTTGCTGCCTGCTGAAAGCGTAGACTGCATCTGGACCGATCCGCCCTACAACCTATCCAATGATGGTATTACCTGCGTGGCTGGTCGTATGGTCAAGGTAAACAAGGGGGAATGGGATCGCAGTCAAGGCGTTGAACTAGACCATGAATTTAATAAAGCATGGTTGGCTGCTTGTTATCGACTTCTTAAACCAACTGGTACCATCTGGGTAACAGGTACTCTCCATGTGTATCCATCAGTCGGATTTGCTATGCAGCAGCTTGGCTTTCGTATTCTCAATGACATTATTTGGGAAAAACCTGCTCCACCTCCAAATCTGGGGTGCCGCTGTTTCACTCATTCAACAGAACTAATCCTGTGGGCAACGAAAGCACGTAAAGGAAAAGAACGTTACACATTCAATTATGAGGAAATGAAGGCTGAGAATGACGACAAACAGATGAAGAATGTCTGGCGAATGTCTACTCCTGGCAAAGATGAAAAACTTTATGGTAAGCATCCGACACAAAAACCTGTTGACCTTGTTGCGCGTTGCCTTAGAGCAACCACAAACCCAGACGATCTAGTTTTTGATCCTTTTTCGGGTTCCTCCACAACTGGAGTTGCAGCTTTATCATTAGGGCGGAAATTTATTGGTTGTGAAGCAGATGCAGGTCATGTTGAACTCTCGATTAAACGTTTAAGTAATCTTGCTCAAGTGGAGTTACCACTAGCATTGAAGTAAGGTCATCTATGGAAAGATTAGAGGCAATTACAAGACTCACTACATTGGTAGGTCAAGATCTTCGACAACTAGCAGATCATCACCGTATAACGGTTTGGAGTAAAGAAGGTAATAAAAACAAGGGTTGGGCTGGGCATACAATTGAACGCTACTTGGGATTAGCCCTTAACTCATCTCGATCGCCTAATTTTGGCAGTTGGGAGCTAAAGCTGGTTCCACTAATACCTAAACGAACAGGAGAACTCAAAGTCAAAGAAACGATGGCAATCACGATGATAGATCCAGTAGAGGTCGAAAGCAAAGAATTTGAGGAAAGCCATCTCTTCAACAAACTACAGAAAATGGTTGTTGTTGCACGGGTATTTGAGAGCCAAGAAGATAATCGTTCTCTTGTGCATTCAGTTGCTTCCTTCGATCTTGATAATCCTCAAATCTACGAGCAAGTGAAAGCAGACTACAACCTTGTTCGAGAAACGATTATAACTCAAGGATTTTCAAGCCTTACTGGAAAAATGGGCAAACTTGTGCAGCCAAGAACTAAAGGGCCAGGGCATGGCAGCACTTCTCGGGCTTTCTACGCTCGAACTAAGTTTGTCGCACATATTTTAGGAGAGGGGTATTCTATTCCGCTGCCTGTCAAGCCTTGACATATTTCTGATTTGCACTGCTAATTAATTAAATTTGTGCAGTATTTTACCAACAAAAAAACCGGGCCGGCACGGGGGCACTGCCCCTACACCGTCCGGGTTTCTCGATGAGTGAAAACTACACTAAACTCAAGTTGTCTTCTTCTTAGTCGCCGTCGCAGTCGCCGCCTTCTTAGCAGTAGTTTTCTTCGCCACAGTCGTCTTCTTAGCAGTCGTTTTCTTCGCCGCAGTCTTCTCAGTTGCAGTTTCCGACTTCGCCGCCGCAGTCTTAGTTGACTTCTTCGACTTGCTAGATTTACCGCCTCCCGCCGCTTCCTTCGCTGCTAACAAATCCAGCGCTTTTTGCAAGGTGAAATTCTCCACAGATTCATCCTTAGCCAAAGAAGCATTGATATCGCCGTGTTTCACGTAGGGGCCATAGCGGCCGTCGTAAACATTGAGCATTTCTCCCGATTCTGGATGCGCGCCCAATTCCTTTAAAGGTGTCGCTGATTTGCTTCCCCGGACGGCTTTTGGCTGCGATAATAACTCTAAAGCCCGATCGAGCGTAATCGTCAAAACATCATCCGGCGGCTTGATCGATCGATAATCCTTACCAACCTTACCCTGGTCGTGCACCACATAAGGGCCGTACATCCCCAAATTAGCCTGCACCTTAGCCCCCGTCTCCGGGTGAGTGCCCAACAACCGAGGTAAAGTCAACAAACTCACCGCCATATCCAGCGTCACGCTATCCTTATCCGTCCCCTTCGGTAAAGAAGAACGCTTCGGTTTCTTGTTCGTTTCCGAAACATCCCCCAACTGAACGTAGGGGCCGTAATTGCCAATCAGCACATAAATCGGTTCCCCAGTCTCCGGGTGCAAACCCAATTTTTCCGGGCCTTCCGTCTTTTGCTTTAACAGAAACTCGACTTTTTCCGGGTCTAAATCTGCCGGAGTCAAATCCTGGGGAATCGACGCTTTCACCTGGCCTTCTTCGCTTTCAGATTCGAGGTAAGCGCCGTATTTACCGATGCAAACTTTTGCCGTGATATTCTCCAATACCACAGTTCGAGCAACTTTCGCGTCGATTTGATTTTCCTGTTCCTTAACTTGAGTTGCGAGTCCCGTTTCCCCGATATAAAACTTTTGCAAATACGGCAACCATTTCGCCTCGCCCGTGGCAATTTCATCCAGGGTTTGTTCCATGCGGGAAGTAAAACCCGTGTCTACTAAGTCGGGGAAATGTGTTTCCAATAAAGTGGTGACAGCAAAAGCGGTGAAGGTCGGAATTAGCGCGTTAGCTATTAATTTCGCGTATCCCCGATCGACAATTGTACCGATAATACTCGCATAGGTACTCGGACGGCCCACGCCTTCGCTTTCCAGCATCTTCACCAGAGAAGCCTCCGTGTAGCGGGCTGGAGGTTGAGTTTCGTGCCCCACAGCCTCCAAATCCTTCCAATTAGGCTTATCCCCCACCTTCAGCGCCGGCAAAATCACCTCTTGGTCTTCCAGCGCCGCATTCGGGTCGTCGGAACCTTCCACATAAGCGCGCAAAAAGCCCGGAAAATCAATGCGTTTCCCGCTGGAACGGAAACCGGCATCTTCCACCTGAGTTATTACCGTGACGTGAGTTTGTCGCGAATCCGCCATTTGAGAAGCCACAGTCCGCTTCCAAATCAAATCGTAAAGGCGGAAATCAATCCCATCCAATCCCGTTTGCTGCGGCGTCCGAAAAGTGCTGCCGGCCGGGCGGATAGCTTCGTGGGCTTCCTGGGCGCCTTTGCTTTTCGTCGTGTATTTGCGCGGTTGGGGGCTGAGGTATTCGCTACCGTAAAGTTCTTGCACGCAACTGCGGGCCGCCGTAATCGCCTGTTCGGATAAATGCACCGAATCCGTCCGCATATAGGTGATAAAACCGCGTTCGTACAAACTTTGGGCAATTCGCATGGTTTCCCGCGCACCCAGTCTCAGCTTGCGGTTAGCCTCCTGCTGTAAAGTCGAGGTCGTAAACGGCGGCGAGGGTTTGCGGGTAACTGGCCGTTCTTCGATATTACCAACAGTCCAGGGTTTGTTTTGAATGCGATCGAGTAAAGCCCGCGCCTGTTCTTCATTCAGCAAAAGTACGCGGCGGCCTGCGGTAATTTGTCCGGTATTTTCATCGAAATCGCTACCGTTGGCAACTTTTACATTCCCGACTGTCACCAGTTTTGCCTCAAATGCACCCGCCTGTCCTTTGGCGGGAGGTTTGGGGGGGGTCAAAGTTGCTTTCAAATCCCAGTAGCTACCTTGGCGAAAAGCGCGGCGTTCCCGTTCCCGGCGTACCAACAGGCGTACTGCGACTGACTGGACTCGCCCTGCGGACAAACCCCAGGCGATTTTCTTCCACAGTAGCGGAGAGAGTGTGTATCCGACGAGCCGATCGAGAATTCGGCGAGTTTCCTGGGCTTGTACTACTCGATTGTCGATATCGCGGCAGTGAGTCAAAGCGTCGCGGATAGCTTCGCGGGTGATTTCGTGAAACACCATCCGCTTGATGGGAACTTTCGGTTTGAGGATTTGCAGCAAATGCCAGGAAATGCTTTCGCCTTCGCGGTCTTCGTCAGTTGCTAGAATCAGTTCTGTAGCTTCTTTTAGCGCGTCTTTGAGTTCTTTAACAATTTTCTTTTTATCTTTGGGGACAACATAGAGGGGTTCAAAGTCTGCCTCCACGTTGACGCCGAGTTGCGCCCATTTTTCTCCTTTAACCGCTTCTGGTATTTCTTCGGCGGAGGATGGAAGGTCTCGGACGTGGCCCATAGATGCCTCTACCCGGTACGTAGAGGGCAGGAAGTTACGAATGGTACGGGCTTTGGTGGGAGATTCGACGATAACTAAAGTTGACATGGCATCTTTTTATATATGGATGGCGGCGCAGTTAGAGTGTCTAATTTACAGAGTGTAGGTCGGATGTCAAGGCTTATGGGAATTTTCGGCGATTATTTCAAACTACCTTAATTTTTAAGTTACTGCCGATCGGGTTGCAGGTCACAAGCTGATGGGATTTTACTGCTTTTGGGGCAAAGACCAGGAACCCTTGTCTCTGCAAGATGCACGGAATGTCTCTCACCTGACTCTAGCAGAATTGGCGGTAACTGGATGCTGAGACTGCTGGATGCGGGCGGATGGTTCCTCAATTTTAGATTTTAGATTTTAGATTTTAGATTTTAGGTTTGAGATTGGGAAAGATTTGATGGTTTCCCCGCAAAAAAGACTTGAAATGCGATCGACCATTTGTCAAATAGTCGATCGCGCTCACCGGCTAACATCAGATATTGTGGGACTAATTTTTGATACCATTTTGGGAGCGCGTTATTATAAACACGAGGCTGGAATTGCGTCAATCTTCGATTAATAGTATTGGTAGGGTGCGTCGCCACCGACTATCCTCAAACAAAGAGCGACCATCCAGCGACGCACCAAGCGACAATATTTGACGACACAAACCCAACATTTGTATCTTGTCCCGCAGCACCTATAAAATAATAGATGCGGAAACTATCTAAACAGAGGTTGATGTATGGAATTGCACCCGATTATAACTGAAACAGATTATCACGAAGCCCTGGGAGCAATTGAATCACTGTTTGATGCAGCGCCCAATACCCAGGAATGCGATCGATTAGATATCCTCAGTACCTTAGTGGAAGCCTATGAGAAGGCAAACTTCCCCATTGAAATACCCGATCCGATCGCAGCAATTCAATATTATATGGATACCCGCGGATGGTCTCGTCATGATTTGGATGTATGTCTTGGCAGTCAAGCTAGAGTGTCTGAATTGCTATCTCGCAAACGTTCCCTAACCTTGGAGATGATTCGGAAGCTGCATCAAGAACTCGGGGTTCCGGCTGAAATTTTGATCCAGCCATATCAATCGGTACAAACGTCTGCTTAATTATGCCCCCGCACACCAAATAGCTTTAAAAATATGACATTTGAATTCGACCATATCTTCATCTTAACTGATATTGGTGCCCCGGAAGCCGATCGCCTTTCATCCCTCGGTTTAGCCGAGGGTCGCTCTAGAATTCATCACGGACAAGGTACCACCAATCGCTGTTTCTTTTTCCATAACGCGATGTTGGAACTGTTGTGGGTGCGCGATTCAGAAGAGGCGCAATCTGAGCCAATTTATCGGACTCGTCTGTGGGAGCGATCGACAAATCGGAACAATGACGCCTGTCCCTTTGGCATCTGTTTGCGTCCAGCCAGAGGTTCTGAGCACACAGTAGCATTTTCTACTTGGGCCTATCATCCACCTTATTTACCTGAAACGATGAGTATTGCGGTGGCCACAAATAGTGATGTCTTAACTGAACCGATGCTGTTCCAAACTCTCTTTGGTAAGCGTCCAGATCGAGACCCTGCTGAGAGGTTACAGCCTTTGAATCATCACATTGGCTTCCGCGAAATCACTCGTGTAGAATTAATCAGTCCTGCTGCGAATAATCCATCACCAGAACTTCAATCAGTAATTGATACAAATCAGGTCAATTTACGACTCGGAACCGAGTATTTTGTGGAGCTTGGTTTTGATGGAGAAGTCCAGGGAAAACAGGTAGATTTCCGACCTGGATTGCCACTAATAATAAGTTGGTAAAGCGAACAATCAACCTATTATTATACTTTAAATCCTTCGCTCAATTTAGGACTTAGCCACGGGTTGCCAGAAACCGGGTTTTTCCGAAAAATATTCGCTGTAGTCCACAGATGAGGCAAAAAACCCGGTTTCTTTGTCGGGAGTGCATAACTTCTGAAATAAATCCATTTTTCCTAGAAAAATGTTGCAGCGATCGCCCTTTTGACATCCCAATTCATGAGCCCTGTAAGCTGTCGGTATCATGCCCGTCAACTGCCGAAACTGTCTGCTCAGATGGCTGTGGCTGTTAAACCCGCATCAATACGCCAATTTTCGCGATCGATCGCTCTTTTTGCTTTAACAACTGCTTCGCCCGTTCGATCCGTTGTTGCAGCAGATACTGATAGGGATCTGTGCCGATCGCTTGTTTGAACCTAGGGCTAAAATGAAACTATAGCCCCTCTCAAAAAGATGAGGTATGTAGTTGGGAAGAGAGCCCTATACGTTTAGGTAGTGCCTTTTCGTAAAGGATGAAGAATAATCGACCTTTCGTGGAGTCTCACCCAGTCTGACTTCCAAAATAGAGTATTTTACTCTGTCCTTTACGAAATACCACTACCAAAAATTTGTGGGATGGGCGTCCCGCCCGTCCTAGCTATTTTTGCAAGAAATCTAATATTTGAGATTGATGATGGAAATGCGGATTGAACCTTACCACGCCGATCGACTGGATGCCGTGATTCGTCTTTCGCTACGGGCATGGGCTCCGGTCTTTGATTCGATTCAGAAGGTGATGGATCTTGACGTATATCGGGAATTCTATCCCGACGATTGGCGTGTGAACCAACAAAAGGCTGTCGAGGATGTCTGCGCTGCCGAAGATACAAATGTCTGGGTTGCTATTGATGCAGGTTCCACTGTGGGCTTTGTCGCCGTGAAACTAGATTCGGAAAGCAGCATAGGTGAAATATACATGATCGCTGTCGATCCAGACTTTCAAGGTTGCGGCATTGGTAGCGCTCTGACAGAATTCGCTGTAAATTGGATGAAAGATGCAGGGATGTCTGTGGCGATGGTCGAAACCGGAGGCGATCCGGGTCATGCCGCAGCCCGTCGCACCTATGAAAAGGCGGGCTTCGGGCTGTTACCCATCGCCAGATACTTCAAAAAGCTGTAGATTTGTAGGCTTTTGTTGAACGAATGAGAAACCCAACATCTTGAGGACAAGATATTAACGGTGTCGTGATTCAACTCATCGAGCAATATGTCATCTCTCTGTTTAACCTCAACCCAAGCAGTTGAAAACAAACGTTCAAAATCAAAGTAAGCAGTCACGATCAATCTACGTCCTGCCACCTCCAGCGATTTGGATCTGCTGCGACGCTGGGATGAGAAACCTCCTGTGGTCAATGCCAAAAATATGCCGAAAATAAAGGTCGATGAAATGATGATAAACCTCCGCTCTGCCACATCTGCTGATTTGGCTCTACTGGAACATTGGGATGAGCAACCTCATGTCATTAATGCCGATCCTAACGATGATTGGGGTTGGGAGATAGAACTCGATCGCACTCCCGACTGGAGAGAGCAATTAATTGCAGAAATCGATGGCCGGGCGATCGGATTTATCCAGATTATCGATCCGGCACTTGAGGATAGTCACTACTGGGGCGATTACGAACCGAATCTACGTGCGATCGACATTTGGATTGGAGAAGAGACAGATTTGGGCAAAGGCTACGGCACAAAAATGATGCAGCTTGCACTGACTCGATGCTTCGCCGACTCTGCTGTGACGGCTGTACTCATCGATCCACTTGCTAACAATACCCGTGCCCACCGCTTCTACGAACGTCTTGGCTTTCAATTTGTTGAACCGCGACGTTTCGGCGAGGATGACTGTTTTGTTTATCGCCTGAACCGGGCAGATTGGCATCCCAGTAATGAGAAGAATGCTGAATGACTTATTCTTGGACAAGCATCGCCCTGGAAAGGAGGTTAATGAATGACACAAATCGTACTTTACATTGCAACCAGTCTGGACGGTTATATTGCTCGTAAAGACGGTAGTATTGATTGGCTTACAGCTTTTGAGACGCACGAAACCGACCACGGGTATGGTGAGTTTTATCAGGCGATCGATGGATTGGCGATGGGGCGCAAAACCTACGAACAGGTGTTGAGCTTTGGCGAGTGGCCGCATCCCGGCAAGCCATCCTACGTTTTTACTCAACAAAGGCGATCGCCCGATCGCGATGATGTATCATTTACCTCCGCAACCCCGGATAAATTTCTGCACGAAATGGAGTTGCAAGGACTCCAACAAATTTGGCTGGTTGGAGGCGCAGAATTAATCGCCTCATTCCTCCAATGTCAACTAATTGATGAATACATTCTGTCGATCGCACCCATCGTGTTAGGCGAAGGAATTCCCTTATTCTTGCCATCTCCCATGGAGCTGAAATTAAAGTTAATAGAAGTAGAGAAGTATCCGACAGAGTTAGTTCAAATCAAATATGCTAAGGAGAAAAGTTAATGATTGAAACATACAAAGGAAGCTGTCACTGTGGCAAAGTTCGCTTTGAAGCCAATCTCGATCTCAGCACAGGTTCTATGAAGTGTAACTGCTCAATCTGCACCAAAACAAGATTTTGGGAAACACACATTAAACCAGAGGATTTTCGTTTACTCGCCGGCGAAAACGATCTGTCTGATTATCAATTTGGTTCCAATAGCGTACATCATTTATTCTGCAAGCATTGTGGCGTCCGTCCCTTTGTCAGTGGACATATAGAAGAGATTGGCGGTGATTTCTACGCGGTCAACCTTGCTTGTTTGGATGAGGTAGATCCGAGCAAGCTTGTCGAAGGCCCGATTCATTATGCAGACGGACGTAATAATAATTGGCAATGTTCTCCTCCCGCAACACGACACCTTTAGCTAGTGGCAAACAGTCCCATAGCCCACGATTAAGGAGTAGCACAATGATTTCCACAGCGATGCAAAGTCAAGCAATCACAGATTATGGAATCAAGCTCATTGCAACAGTGAATGGAATTGCAGCCCTACTGCACTTTGGTTTCTGGATATTTGCTCTCCTGCGGCTGCCGCGTCCATCGGTTGTCGAAGCAGAAGCAGAACGTATTGACCTAATCGTGACTTACGGATTGGGTATTGCGGATCTTTTATGGTCTGTGCCTCTGCTGATTGTAGGTTGTTTTTGGCTTAACAATGGCAGCGATATTGGTTGGCTAGCGGCACAAATGGCAAACGTGCTTTATTGGTACTCTTTTACTTTTATTCTGGTGCGCGAACTGAATGCCAAGTCTATTCGTTTTGGCACTCTGCTATTTTCGCCGTTTGCGCTGTTCTCGCTGTGGGCTGCCTGGTATCTATGGCAGGTTCGCGCCATGTTTTATTAACCGGGCGATAGGTTATGCAGGAAAAGTTCTAGTTGGATGCCTGTGAAGGAAAACAACTGTTTGGAAAAGTCTTATTTGATGAGGCTGTTCACAAGATGAAAACGCCGCGATTTATAAGGGCGATCGAGCAAATGGCTCGATAAGATGTACGCTTTAGTCATGACATTCAGGAAAATGGCCTGCGTTTATAGCAATCCTAAATCATTTTCAATAACTGGTTCCTAGGCTCTGCCTCTTAACCGATGTAAGCGAGGCTCTGCCTCGTGCGAAAATGGAGGCTCTTCCTCCGGATCTGCCGAACCCGGCTCTTCCTGGTAACGAGTATAATCATTTAGGATTGCTATAGTAGGCTAGGCTGGATAGTTAGATCTAACATTCCACCTTTTTGCCGATCGTTGAATGAAACATACCGCAATTGATATGCCGCGCATTCCCACCGCGCCGAGTTCAATTCAGAAGGGAGTTGCTATGAAGCATCTGCTTGGCTCAGAAGCAGTTGATTGTTTGGCACACAATATCTTGCTCGCGTACCCGCAATTTGATGAAAAATCGTTTCGTCAGGTTGCGTTGGATGGATTGGATTCGCTTGAACTGATGGAACGAGGCAGACATCTCGCATCAGCACTCCGTCAATGTTTGCCTGACAAATACGCGACAGCTATTGAGATACTTGTGGCTTCTTTGACACCGCCACTAACTCAAACAGATGGACTCAAACTGGCAGTATTTTTTTATCTTCCTCATATTTGTTTTATTGCTAAGTATGGTATGGAACTAAAATATAATGATGGACAAGATCCGTTTGAAATATCCATGCTTGCCCAGTACGAACTTACCAGACGGTTTAGTGCGGAGTTTTCCATACGACCGTTTCTAATTCAACAACAAGATCGGACTCTTTCCCGACTGGTTGATTGGATATCCGATCCAGATCATCATGTCCGGCGTCTTTGTTCGGAAGGTACGCGACCCAGACTTCCTTGGGGAACACGAATTCCCGCTTTTATCGCCAACCCAGCCCCCATTTTCCCAATCCTTGATGCCCTGAAGGACGATCGCAGCCTTTACGTCCGTCGCAGTGTCGCCAACAATCTGGGCGATATTGCAAAAGACCACCCCGAACAGGTATTTGCAATTTGCGATCGTTGGCTAAACGGTGCCTCAAATGAAGTCAAATGGCTCATCCGCCATGCTCTTCGGTACCCAGCAAAAAAGGGAAATAAAACCGCTCTCCAACTTAGAGTCGCAGCTAAATAACGAAAATCACTTTAATAAACCTCTCCTAAAAAGATTCTGGAGGCCTTGCTATATGACGATTTTCAAATAAAACTGTTTTTGTTGCGTAATACCATTTTTCTATGAAGCTGCATGGAATAGATACTTTACCGGAAAGGATTTTAGGCGAACAAGGTCGTGCAGCTTCATAGTGAATTGGTATCAGTACTTTCCATTCCTAAGCCGTAAGGTGCGCATTGCGCACCCTACTGATACCATTTTTTTATGAAGCTGCATGGAATAGATACTTTACCGGAAAGGATTTTAGGCGAACAATGTCGTGCAGCTTCATAGTGAATTGGTATAAGTCATATTTGAATTAAATTTCCAATGACATATCGATCGAGAAGGCAGAACCATGATTAAGACGACTAATCTGCAACTACTCCCCGTCGAACGGATTCACATCAAGGCTTTTTTGAGCAGTAAAAGCGAGCTAGCAAAACTTTTGCAAGTCACCGTACCTAATAACTGGCCGCACTTTCCTCACGCATTTTCCCTCCCTGACGATGAATCTTTACCGCTTCCTAATGGTTGGAATGGATATTTTTTTATTCAGCCAAAAGAGTCAGTGCTTGTGGGTAATGGAGGTTTCAAAGGTCAGCCGAATGAGTCAGGTATTGTAGAAATTGGGTATGAAATTGCTGCCGAATATTGGAATCGCGGATTGGCAACTGAGGCGGTGCAGGGGCTAATTGACTATGCTTTCGATCGCGAGGAAGTGCGAGCAGTCAACGCTCATACTCTGGGTGAAACTAATGCTTCTAATCGGGTATTACAGAAGGTGGGGATGCGGTTTGTGTCGGATGTTGCTCATTCTCAATTAGGTACAATCTGGCTGTGGCAGATCGATCGAGATTCTGCCAATCGTTGATGGAATGGATGAGGATTTTTGTAGCAGGGGTCAACGCTGGGCAAAGACTTTAGAGCTGGAGCTTAATACTAAGTACATTTTCTTGCCGATCTACTTACTAGATTAAGTTTACCAACTTTATGTAGAATATGCTGGCTCTGTCAAATAAATTAACCACAATTATTGTAGAGACGGGTTCGCGGGCGATCGGCAATATCAGCAATAACACCCGCAAACCGGATTTGATTGGGAAATTTTAAGCTCGCAAATCGCCTAAAGCTTTCAAGGCAAATTGTGGCAAAGCCAACATCCTGCGCCAGCGCCAAGGTTCTTGATAAAGCCGGTACAACCATTCTAAATGATTGTCGCAAAACCAAGCCGGTGCGCGGTCTTTTGTTCCCGCCCAAATATCGAAACTGCCGCCAACTCCCACCCAAATAGACTGCGGACAAAGGTGTCGGTTTTTGGCAATCCAAAACTCTTGACGAGGCACTCCCAAGCCAACAAAAATAATTTTTGGCTGCATTTGTTTGAGGCTTTCACAGAATTCTGTTTCCTCATCAGCAGAAAGATAGCCGTGTTGAGAAGAAATCGACAAGCCGTTAACTTTTTGCTGCCAACTTTCCGCCGCCTTCGCCGTCACTCCGGGCGCACCTCCAAAGAAAAATATCGGTTCCGAATTCGGCAAAGTTCCCCCCTGTTGCAGCAGCGATTCTGCTAGTTCAATCCCCGGAAACCGCTGTGCCGATTTGCCGCGCATTCGCAAATACAGCACCACTCCCGAACCGTCGGGTATTACGAGTTCCGCAGAGCGAATTACATCGGCTAAAGCCGGATTTTGCTCGGCTTGCATTGCCATTTCTGCATTCAGCGTCACAACGTGACTTCCTAAGCCTTGATGCAGGCGCTCTATCAGCCAACCTGCATAATCGTCTAATATGTGAACTGGTAGTCCCAGCACTGAAAATTGCGGGCGCGATCGATCCATATTTCTTTCTTTGAGATTCCTACACACCTAGTTGTTTAAATTAGCTTAGTTTGGCGATCGCCCTCAGACAAGTCTCGGACGCAAAAAACCCGATTTTTGGCACCAAAAGTCTGTTAAGTCATCATTCTGTGGCCGATAAACCGGGTTTTTGGTCGAAATCGCGATCGCCCGTTAGCGTTCAATTTTCTTGACAGAGCCGTCAGCGTACCATTCCATAGGTACCAGCTCAATTTTACCATTAATTTTCACTGTAGAGTAGACAATTTTCACCAAAGGAACGCTGTTGTTATTGTTGTTGCGGCTAGACATGGCAATCACCTTGCGAGAGTTTGCAGAACTTGAGAAATGATAGAATCTCTGATATATTTAAAAGTCTATTCACCGCAATTGATCTCGCATCAGGAAAACTAAGGAAAACGAAATGGCGATCGCAACAACCCAGCGGCAAACCCGGTTAGATTATTACTACCAGCAAATCAAAAACGTCATCCTCAAACGCCAGAACCCAATCACCGGTTTGCTGCCGGCGAGTACCGCCGTTAACGCCCACGGCGACTACACCGATGCCTGGGTGCGCGATAACGTGTACAGCATTTTGGCAGTTTGGGGTTTGGGTTTAGCTTACCGCAAAATAGACGGCGATCGCGGTAGAACATTTGAACTCGAACACAGCACAGTCAAACTAATGCGCGGCTTGATGTTTGCCATGATGCAGCAAGCAAACAAAGTCGAACGTTTTAAAAATACTCAGTTGCCCCTAGATGCCCTTCACGCTAAATACAATACTCAAACCGGAAATATTGTTGTCGGCGACGACGAGTGGGGACACTTACAGTTAGACGCTACCTCTATATTTTTGTTAATTCTTGCTCAAATGACGGCTTCTGGATTGCATATAGTTTTTACAATCGATGAAGTCAATTTTGTCCAAAATTTAGTTTACTACATCGGTAGAGCTTACCGCACGCCCGATTACGGAATTTGGGAAAGAGGTCATAAAATCAATCGCGGTAATGCCGAATTAAATGCCAGTTCCGTTGGTATGGCAAAAGCAGCGCTGGAAGCAATCAATGGATTGGATTTGTTCGGAGTTAACGGTTCTCAAGCATCGGTAATTCACGTTTTGCCGGATGAAATTGCCAGAAGCCGCATTACTTTGGAATCGCTTTTGCCTCGCGAATCTAGTTCAAAAGAAGTAGATGCTGCTTTATTGAGCGTGATTAGTTTTCCCGCTTTTGCTGTGGAAGATAAAGAATTAGTAGCACGGACTCGCAATAAAATTATTGACAAATTACAGGGAAATTACGGCTGCAAGCGGTTTCTGCGGGACGGACACCAAACAGTTTTAGAAGATGCCGATCGCCTGCATTACGAACCGACAGAATTAAAGCAGTTCGAGCATATAGAATGCGAGTGGCCGCTATTTTTCACTTATCTGCTCTTGGACGGTATATTTGAGGAAAATCAAGCCCAAGTCGAAGAGTACCAGCAGCGTTTGGCATCTCTGGCAGTCGATCGCGCTGGTTTACCTTTACTACCAGAATTGTACTACGTCCCCGCCGTAAATATAGAAGCCGAAAAATTAAATCCCCGCAGCCAGCAGCGCTTGCCCAACGAAAATGTTCCCCTAGTTTGGGCGCAAAGTTTGTATTTTCTCGGTCAATTGCTGAACGAGAAATTAATTGCAGTGGGCGATATCGACCCCTTGGGAAGGCATCTGTCAGTCGGGAGACAGGGACAAGCAAGCGTGCAAATTGCTTTGTTAGCTGAAGACGAAGATTTGCAAGCAGAATTAGCTGCTAACGGGATTGCAGCCCAAACTCCGAAGCAAGTAGCACCTATTCAAGTCCGCCAGACTAAGGAATTATCCGCTATTTACGCGGAGATTGGACGCAACGACCCGCTAGGCTTGACCGGGCGCCCGGTGCGCCGTTTGCGGAGTTTGACGACTTCTCGGGTGTTCAAAATTCGCGGAGAGGCGATCGTATTTCTCCCCTCATTTTTGGACAGAGAAGAATTTTACCTAACTCTAGACTACCATTTTCTAGTATCTAAAATCCAAAGTGAAATCGCTCACATTCACCGCCACTGGTATCAGTTGGGACGCCCCACAGTAACGCTGATGTTAACTCATGCGATGCTGGAAACCGGCCGGGAAGCCCTGCTGGAATTGATGAAGGAACTCCGCGACGGACACTCGGAAAATACGCCTGTCAAACTAGGAAATCTCAACCAGTTAATGCTGACGGCTAGCACCGAGAGAATAGATTTCATGCACGATTTTGAATTCACCGAATCTCCGGTAACAGGTGCAATAGAAACCCGCAGCTATCTAGGTTACAATCCCGAAAAAACTTGGCCTTTGGGTCACACGCAAGAATTTAAACTAGAATGCGAAACTAATACTAAATTGCTGCTAGCCAGCCTGCGCGGTTCAGAAAACTTGTACGAACAAATTGAGCTGCTGCACACGTTGATTCGACTAAAAGGACTAAATTTTGATACGGGATTTGGGGGCGCGGAAGCAACAGTAAAAGTTGTGGATTTGCTCAACGAAGTTTATACAAAAGCTGGAGAAAGTTCGCAATCAAAAATTCAATGGGCCGTCATCCGCTATGCCGCAGGTTTGCTCGACAAAGTTGATATCAGCTTGTCGGATGCGGTGACAGATATTTTGGTCAGACAAAAACAAATTGCTGTGGGAAAAGCCTACAGCGAAGATTCGGTGATTTCGCGGCCTGGTTCTTACATGGAAGTGATGGACAAAATTCGGGAATTCTGCGGAGAAGATGTTCGCGATCGAGTTCTCACCCAAGAAGTTATTATCTATCTCAGCGTCCTAATTAAAGCCGAACCGCAGTTATTTAAAGGTCTGCTGACACTGAGAGTTAGCTACTTTATTCTGCTGTTAACCAGCGAATTAGCGCGCGAATTGGGAGTCACGCAAAATGAAGCTTACGAACATTTAATGCAGCTAAGTCCGTTTGAAATTAAAAATCGCCTGCGCCAAGTGTTGACAGAATATGAGGAAATGAATCAAATCCTCAAAGAACAAGAATCCCTGCGCGTCAAGCAGCCGGAAAAAGATATTGAATGGGTAGTCGCGCCAGTTTCGGAAGAACCGCAAATGCCTGCGGGAGGATGGCGCCGGAAGCGGCAAATGGAAGGTGCAGTCAATCGCGTACCGAAGGATTTTTATCCGAGCGTTTGGGGACTGCTGCGGCACTGCAAAGGCTTGATTATTGGCGACAAATTAGAGCGCAGAAATCGCTTGGACAGCGATGTTATTTTATCGGAAATGACGCCTGGTGAAAAGAATTTCGCGCTGCAAATCGAGCATTTGCTGAACAAAATTGTGGCGCCGGAGTACCGACAAGTGAATATTGAGGCGCTGATGGAGTTGGCGGCGATCGCCCAGCGCAACCCTGAATTGAAAGTAGAAGAATACATTGTTTTAGATGTATTAGTCGGTCACGCCGTGCGGCTGAACTGGCAGGGAAAACACCCGGAAAGAGCGGACAGGTACGATGAAGATAAGGCGGCGGCGTGGCAAGGTTTTTACAATACTTCGCCTTACGTTTGTGCGAGTCACGTGCTCGATGCTTTCCGATTCTTGACGACGTTTGGATAGATAGAGTTTGTAGTAAGGACTTTAGTCCTTTCTTTGCCCACTCATTGGTAAGGACTAAAGTCCTCACTACAAACCTGCAAGGACTAAAGTCCTCACTACAAACCTATTACACTTTTTTAACAAGTCTAGTCAACAGAATATTTGCAGTAAAATAATGTCAGCTATTAGCTCAACTACCCGTGTCATAATCAAAGCCTACTTAGAAGTTTTTATCGAAAATCTTGTCAATGAATACAGAGGACGGCTAATACCGAAACTTGAGACTCCAGCAAAAGATTTATCTTCGCCATCCTCTACAGAACAATCGAAACTATTACAAACTGCGATCGTCCCGTCAGAGTTGCTGCGAATTAACGAGTTTGAAAGAGGTTTCAGCAGTAGCTTGGGTACAACCTATGAAGAATGTGCAAAACTCATTGCTTTGGAACATCACAGAGAAGCACACAGAAGCTATGAAATTACTGGTGAAGTTAGCATCGAGGCTATTAATGAAATCGAGCGTCAGATAGCGCTATTTGAGCAGTCAGCAGATAAGAATGCAAATAAACCTAGTTTTGAGGAAATGATTCAAGCTGTTCTTGATGCTCAAAAAAACAATCATTTAGTTAGGCGATCGGTCAAAGCAGATTTGTACGTGCTTGCCCGTGACGGGAGCAAATTTTTCTTTGAAATTAAAGGGTCAAAACCCAACAAAGGACAATGCTTGGAGGTAATTCAACGGCTGTTGAGATTTCATTTACTGTGCGGAGAGTCTCGCCCCGCTGCTCAATGTTATTATGCTATGGCTTACAATCCTTACGGGCCAAATCGTTCAGATTATAAATGGTCAGTGGCAAGGAAGTACACGCCTTTTGATCGAGCTGTAATTATGGGACATGAGTTTTGGAATATCATAGGAGGAGAGACTGCCTATGAAGAACTTTTGGCTATATATCAAGAAGTCGGACGGGAGAAGAGCAAGCAGATGCTTGACGAGCTTGCTTTTGGATTTTAGTAGGGTACAATTTTCATCCCAGCAATACCTAGTTTTGAGGCTAAAACCTTTGATTGACAACAAACCGATAACTATTAGCCTCTTTGCGGGAGCCTACGGTTTAGATTTAGGACTCGAAAAAGCCGGCTTTCAAACAGTAAGTTTAGTAGAAATCGAACCTGATGCTACCAAAACTATCTCTCTAAATCGTCCCCACTTATCGCCATGTGCTGTACCGAGAGATATTGGCCAAGTTAATGCCGAAACCCTATTGCAAGAAGCTGGGAAAATCTTAGGTTTAGATAGACCTCTGCGCTCTAACGAAGTAGATTTAGTAACTGGCGGCCCCCCGTGTCAACCCTTCAGTACAGCCGGAAAACGCGGCTCTGTTGGCGATCCGCGCGGTAGCTTATTTATGGACTTCATACGCATTGTTGATGAAATTAAACCCCGGTTTTTTATCATGGAAAATGTTAAGGGGTTGCTGTCAGCTCCTATTCGACATCGACCTCACGATCGCAGAGGTTTAGGTTGCCCGCAATTAGAACCTGATGAGATGTCTGGTGCAGCTTTACAAGTGATTTTGGCAGAAATGAAACGAATTGGTTATGAAGTTGTATATGATTTGCTCAATACTGCTGACTATGGCGTTCCTCAATGTAGAGAAAGAGTTATTTTTATTGGTTATAAAAGTAACGATCCAGTTACTTTGCCCCTGCCAACTCACAGTCAAAAAGGTACTGGTAAAAAACCAAAATGGCTGACACTTAGAGAAGGATTAAAGGATTTAGTAGATTCTCCGCCAGAATTTGTCCCTTACTCAGAAAATCGTCTCAAGTATTTGCGTTTGTTAACCGCTGGTCAAAACTGGAAGGATTTACCCAGCGAATTAAAAGCAGCAGCAATGGGAGGGGCATATAAATCTGAAGGTGGTAAAGTGGGTTTCTATCGACGCTTAGCGTGGGAGAAACCGTCACCTACTGTCACAACAAGCCCCCATCAAAAGGCTACAGATATGTGCCACCCCGATGAATTACGTCCTTTGAGTGTCAGAGAGTGCGCGCGAATTCAGACATTTCCCGATGACTGGGTTTTTCATGGCTCAACAACTTCTAAATACCGACAGATTGGGAATGCGGTTCCTGTATTATTAGGAAAGGCGATCGGTGAATATCTTTACCAGATCGTGAAAGGCGATCGAGTACAAGGGCGAGAAATAATTAAACAACTTTCTCTCTTTAATTAACTGATATTTAAAACCGAGTTGAGGAGAAATAAAAGTGTCAGAGCAACTTCATGAATTATTAGCATTTGTTTTAGAAAAAGAAGTAGGACTGCCTGCCAGTAAGTCTCGCTCTTTCGCCAGTCATTTTGCGGAGTTAGAAGAATTTTTTCAATTACAAGCAGAAACACTCAGAAACGGCATCAGCAGCATTTCTGGCAAAAGAGCGCTCAGATTTACTCCCGATGAGATTGAACGCATTTTAGCATTTATATCTTCAGGCAAGCTTTCGCTGCAACTTACTATCGCTGAAAATTTTTTAGCCAGTATTTGTCGGGATTTTACTGGGCGACAGCTAGTTATGGTTGAAAATCTGACTTTAGGGAAAATTCATCCCAACCCATTTTTAATCAGGGCGTTAAATCTGGACACTCCAGAAGAAGTTGTCAGGCTTAATGTTTATATGACTGCTACTAGGTCTATTGTCACTTCAATGGGATTTTTTATTCAAAAACTATTGATATCTTGCTCTGAAAGTGCAGAAAGTCCACCGGGAAAGTCAGGATGGGACGCAATTAAAACTACCAGTGATGGCCAGAAATGCTGGATACAGGTCAAAAGCGGCCCGAATGATATGGATAAAGACCAGATAGTCTATTGGGCTGACAAAATTCAGGAAAAAATCAATGCTGGCGATCGCGCTTATATTGGTATAGCTTACGGGAAAAGAACTAATAAAACTGTAACACTTGGTTTACTGAAGCAAATTTTGCCAAATTCGGAAATGATCACTTTAATAGGTCGAGAACTGTGGGATTTTGTCAGTGAAGATACTCGCTATACTGTGAATCTGTTTGAAGTTTTGCGTCAGTCGGCTAGTCAAGTTTTAGCACAAAGTTCTATTGATGAAGCTATAGAAAGGTGTAGCGATCGACTGATCGATGAATTTATCGGCAAGTACGGCGAGGGAAGTCAAGGTGTTTTTAACTACATCGCAGATATATTTTGATTTACAGGTTCGTAGTAGCGCCCAAACGCTACTACCAACCCCTAAACTACAAAACTCCTTTAGAGCTCGGAATCCGACTGGCGCGCCGGGGATCGATCGCCACCGCCATCCGCAGAGCCCGCGCAAATGCCTTAAACGCGGCTTCGACAATGTGATGAGAATTCCCGCCCTGCAACTGTCTGACGTGCAGTGTCATTTGAGTGTGGTTCACCACCGCAGCAAAAAACTCTCTCACTAACTCGGTGTCGTAACTACCGATGCGCTGGGTGGGAATTTCCAAGTTGTAACTTAAATGAGGCCTTCCCGAAAAATCTAGCACTACTTCAATTAATGCTTCATCCAGCGGGGCGATGAAGTGTCCGAAGCGAGAAATTCCCGATCGATCTCCGACAGCTTTTGCTAGGGTTTGACCTAAGGTAATGCCCACATCTTCGTTGGTGTGGTGATCGTCAATCGCCAAATCGCCGATCGCCTGTACGTCCAAATCGATCAATCCGTGAGAAGAAATCTGTTGCAACATATGGTCTAAAAACGGAATCCCCGTTGAAGCCTTGCAAGTTCCCGAACCGTCTAGATTGAGGCTGACAGTAACATCCGTTTCCAGTGTCGTGCGCTTCACCAAGGCTGCCCTGGCGATCGTGTTACTGGAACTTGGAGGAGGTACAGGCGGGCGATCGATTATTTCCATAATTCGCAATTGGTCATTCATTAGTTATTGATAATTGATAATTGAAGATTACAGCTCGATCGGTGTAGAGTCTCAAGTATTTACTTTAATCCTGGACACACAGACTCTACTTGTAGGGTGCGCACTGCGCACCTTACCCTAAGCTCAAAATGCTCGACAACTGTTACATTCCCATGATTTCGTAACCAGCATCGACATACAAAACTTGACCCGTAATCCCGCTAGATAGATTGCTGCACAGAAAAGCCGCAGCATTTCCCACTTCCTGCTGAGTTACAGTCCGCCGCAGCGGGGCCACTTCCTCAACGTGGTGGATCATGTCCAGAATGCCGCCAACTGCTGACGAAGCCAAAGTCCGAATCGGGCCCGAAGAAATGGCATTTACCCGAATATTTAACGGGCCGAGTTCCGCCGCCAGATAGCGAACATTCATTTCTAAAGCAGCCTTAGCAATTCCCATGACATTATAATTAGGAACTACCCGCACGCCTCCCAAATAAGTTAGGGTGATAATACTGCCGCCTTCGGCCATCAGCGGTTTAGCAGCAGCACAAAGCCGCACCAGGGAGTAAGCGCTAATATCCAAAGCATTGGAGAAACCTTGGCGCGAGGTGTTGCTGAAATCTCCGGAAAGTTCGTCCTTGCCGGCAAAAGCCAGACAGTGAACTAGGACATCTAACTTGCCCCATTTGTCGGCGATTGTTTGAAAAGTAGACTCGATTTCGCTCTCGTCTTGGACATTGCAGGGCAGATACAGACTGGGATTGAGCGGTTCTACCAGTTCGGCGACTTTGCGCTCGTGCTTGCCTTTCTCGTCCTTCAAATAAGTTATGCCGAGGTTAGCCCCAGCTTTGTGGAGCTGCTGGGCGATGCCCCAGGCGATCGAGCGATTGTTGGCAATGCCCGTAACAAGAGCATTTTTTCCGGTCAAATCTATCATCAAAAAAAGTGGGTGGAAACCCCGTCACTTCGGCTACGCTCAGCGCATCGCCTTCGCTTGACGGCTTTACAAAAATATACAAAACACAGCCAACCATATCACAGAAGACGTGTTAGAGTGTGAAGATGGAAAAAGCCTATCGCTACCGATTCTACCCTAATACCGAGCAAGAAAATCTCTTGCGACGGACAATGGGTTGCGCCCGGTTAGTGTACAACAGGGCTTTGGCTTACCGCACAGAATCTTGGTACGATCGCCAGGAAAGAATTGGCTATGGCGAAACTTCGTCTATGCTAACGAATTGGAAGAAACAGGAAGAACTTGATTTCTTAAATGAAGTTAGCTGCGTACCTCTTCAGCAAGGACTGCGCCACCTTCAGACAGCATTCACCAACTTCTTTGCAGGACGAGCTAAGTATCCTAATTTCAAGAAAAAGCATAACGGCGGCAGTGCTGAATTTACCAAATCTGCCTTCCGCTGGAAAAACAGACAGGTATTCTTAGCTAAATGTAGCGAGCCATTACCCATCCGCTGGAGCAAACAAATTCCCCAAGGGTGTATCCCGTCAACTATTACGGTAAAATTAACGCCCGCTGGACGTTGGTTTGTCTCCATACTTGTAGATGATTATACAATCCAATCGCTTCCCAAAATAGATAAGACTATCGGATTGGACGTGGGGATTACAAGTTTGATTGCTACTAGCGACGGCGATAAAATTGCCAATCCCAAGCCCCCTAAGAAGCTTCGGAAGAAGTTGAAAAGAAAGCAAAAAGCGTTAGCTCGCAAGCGTCCGGGAAGCAACAATCGGGAAAAAGCCCGGAGACAAGTCGCAAAAGTTCACGCACAGATAGTCGATGTGCGTAAAGATTTTCTTCATAAGCTAACGACTAAACTCGTTCGTGAAAACCAAACGATTGTAGTTGAGGACTTGGCTATCAAGAATATGGTGAAAAACCATAAGCTAGCTCTTGCCATTAGTGATGCTAGTTGGGGTGAATTGATTCGCCAGCTAAGCTACAAGTGCGATTGGTATGGTCGGGATTTAATCAAAATAGACCGCTGGTTTCCTAGTTCTAAGCGCTGTGGAAACTGCGGTCACATTGTTCAAAAATTGTCTTTGAATATTCGCGAATGGGAATGTCCTAAGTGTCGAACGAACCACGATCGCGATATCAATGCGGCAAAAAATATTTTGGCGGCTGGGCTAGCCGTTTCAGTCTGTGGAGCAACCGTAAGACCTGAAGAGAGCAAATCTCGGAAGGCCGGTGCTATGAAGCAGAAACCTAATCGGTGATGATTGGGAATCCCCGTACCTTGTTTGTCGGGGTGGATGTCAAACAGCGTGTGCTTACCTTAATATTAGATGACAGTAACAGAATCCCTAGACATTGGAGGTAGGGCAGTATATTTACTCAATAAGGTTAATCGACAAGTTAAAAACTATTGATTAGTACAAAGGATCTCGTCGTGACACATGATAGACCGCTAGCAGCCGTGTTCCGCCAAATCAGCGGCGGGGCTTTTCCACCCATTGTCGAAAACTTTGAACGGGGCAAGACAATTTTTTTCCCTGGAGACCCGGCTGAGCGTGTCTACGTTCTCATTAGAGGTGCTGTGAAGCTCTCCAGGGTGTACGAAGCAGGGGAAGAAATTACAGTCGCCCTGCTGCGCGAAAACAGCGTATTTGGGGTGCTGTCTCTGATTACGGGACACCGATCGGACAGGTTTTACCACGCGGTAGCCTTTACGCCGGTAGAGTTGATCTCGCTGCCTATCGAACAAGTCGAGAAAGCGCTCAAGGAAGACCCGGAATTGTCGATGGTGATGCTCCGGGGGCTGTCGTCTCGGATTTTGCAAACCGAGATGATGATCGAAACGCTGGCACACCGAGATATGGGATCGAGACTCGTCAGCTTTTTGCTGATTCTGTGCCGGGATTTTGGCGTGCCGAGTACGGAGGGGATTACGATTGATTTGAAGCTGTCCCACCAGGCGATCGCGGAGGCGATCGGCTCGACGCGGGTAACTGTGACTCGTTTGCTGGGGGATCTCAGACAAGAAACCATGATCTCGATCCACAAGAAAAAGATCACAGTTCACAATCCGGTGGCCTTAAGCCAGCAATTCACTTGATGCCGAGAAACTATGGGATTTTGGATTTTGGATTCTAGATTCAATCCAAAATCCACAATCTACAATAAAAAATCGGAATGACTGCTGGATACATCCTAGTATTTGTAATTTTAGTTTTGGGGGGTGTGATCGCTACTGTCAGCGATCGCCTTGGGACGAAAGTCGGCAAGGCCAGATTGAGTTTGTTTAAACTGCGCCCCCGCGATACCGCTGTTGTAGTGACAGTGATGGCCGGCAGCATCCTGTCAGCAATTACTTTGGGCATTTTGTTTGCTAGTAGCAAGCCGCTGCGAACCGGAGTTTTTAGCATAGACGAGATTCAAAAAAGACTCAACAACGCCCGCAGAGAAATCAACCAAGCCACTCAAGAAAAAAATAGAGTTGAAACTGAATTAGCTCGATCCAGAGCCGCTCAAGCGCAAGCTAGAGCCAATTTAGAGCAAATTAATCGATCGCTCCAAGCAGCCAATGCCGAGCAAGCCAAGACGCAAACAAAATTAAATTCGCTGCGGGCCCAGCTCAACAGCGTGGAAGCAGCCAAGTCTAAAACTGAACAGCAGTTAAGTCAGGTAGAAGCAGCAAAATCTCAGACAGAAGAACAGCTTGCTACTGTGGAAGCGGCGAAATCCCGCACCGAAGAACAATTGAAATTGGTGGAAACGGCGCGATCGACTACCAGAGCTCAGCTCGATCGCACCGAGAACCAATTAAAAACAGTTTCAGGCCAAAAAACGACTTTGAGCTCGGAAATCGCCCAACTGCAAGAGGAACGCCAACAGTTGATCGAGCAGCGAGAGCAGGTAAAAACTCAAATTGCTCAGCGCGATCGAGAAATTGCCCAGCGAGAGGCAGAAATTACTAAACGAAATGCGGCAATTGTCGATCGCAACAAGCTAATTGCCGAGCGAGATAAGGAAATTGCCCAGCGCGCGGAAAATCTCGCCTCGCGCGATCGCACAATAGTCGAGAGGGATAAAGTAATTGCCGAGAGGGAAGCACTTTTAGAAACTCTGGGACAGCAACAAGCTCAACTCGAACAGCAACAAACAGTCTTGCAGCAGCAAGTGCAAGTTTTGGAAAGGGACTTTCAAGCCATCCGCGAGGGAACAGTTGCGATCAGGCGCGGTCAAATTTTAGCTGCTGGCGTTGTTAGCATCCAGGAAGCGGGTACGGAGAGTCGCGCGATCGATCGACTGTTGCAAGAAGCAAATAAAACCACCGTCGGACTGATGCAGCCGGAAAATACTAAGGTTAGAGAACAGGTTATTCAAATTACTAAAGCGGAAATCGATCAATTAATCAGTCAGATTAAAGACGGTAAAGACTACGTGGTGCGGATTGTCGCCGGTGCTAATTACCTGCGACAAGAAAAGGTAATTAAGGTATTTGCAGAAGCCGAAATCAATCGAGTGGTGTTCCGCGCTGGAGATGTGATTGCAGCGGTGGCTGTCGATCCGGTAGCTTTACCTGACGAACAGGTGCGGCAGCAGTTGCAGGAATTGATCGAAGCTTGTCAATTTCGCGCTCGGTTAATTGGTGTTGTCGGCGGTAGAGTCCAAGTTGCGGACAATCGGATTGAAACTTTGGCTGGTTTTGTCGATCGACTGCAACAGTACGAGAAACAACTAGAGGTTCGGGCGATCGCCGCAGAAGTCACATACATCGCCGGGCCGCTGAAAATCGATTTAGTTGCCCTCTCAAACGGAGTCGTTGTTTTCCGCACCGGACAACAGGAGCCAAGTAGGGGAGATTTAAAACTTAGATAAGAAGTGCGATCGATCTATCGAATTTCAGCAAAAATTTTGGGCAATTGTTCAAAATTTTGCTTGACATTTTCGCGCCATTGACATATCATTAAATCATGGGAATCCGTGCCGCCATATATATAGCAATCCTAGGGTGCGTCGCCACCAAAAATATCGAAACAATTAATTAAAACGGGGAAGCAAATATTGTGGTAAAAACCCGGTTTCTGATTGCTGCGGGGGGTGAAAGAAACCGGGTTTTTTCGATAAATTAAAACTCCCAAGCACAGATTGTGGCAAAAACCCGGTTTCTGATCTTGAGATAGTAGGGTGCGTCGCCATCGGCAATTTGCCAATCTAATCGACAATCTCACAGCGACGCACCGCCAGAATCAGATACGCCTTCTGATATCATGTCTGGTCGATTATCATAACAAAAAACGGTTTGTAGTGCGGACTTCAGTCCGCTCTTCGGTTGCGGACAAAAAACGGTTTGTAGTGCGGACTTCAGTCCGCTCTTCGGTTGCGGAAAAAAAACGGTTTGTAGTGCGGACTTCAGTCCGCTCTTCGGTTGCAAAAAACGGTTTGTAGTGCGGACTTCAGTCCGCTCTTCGGTTGCGGACAAAAAACGGTTTGTAGTGCGGACTTCAGTCCGCAATATTGAGCGGACTGAAGTCCGCACTACGAACGAATCTTGCTGCGGGGGGTCAAAGAAACCGGGTTTTTTCGATAAATTAAAACTGGCAAACAAAGATTGTGGCAAAAACCCGGTTTCTGATTTTAGGCTTTATATGGCCGCACGGATTTCCATGATGATATAATATGTCAATCTAGCAAAAAAGTCAAGTAAAATAAGATTGAGTTAGTCGGCGCTCAAGCCCAACTACAAACTTATTAAATGAGGACTCATAAATATGATTTTAGGTTTCGATCCGGGGAAAGACAAGTGCGGCATCGCCGTGATGGGTAGAGATAAGAACGTCTGCTACCATCAAGTAGTGCTGTCCGACGAAGCAATATCTACTATTCAATCTCTGTGCAAACAGTTTCCCATTGAGTTATTAGTCATGGGAGACCAAACAACTTCTAAAAGTTGGAAACAAAAACTCAGTCAGAGTTTGTCCCCGGAGATCGAAATTGTTCGGGTTGACGAGAGGTACAGCAGTTTGGAAGCGAAGGATCGTTACTGGGAAATGTACCCTCCGACGGGCCTTTCTCGCTTGATTCCGCAGGGAATGCGGACTCCGCCGCGGCCTGTAGATGATATAGTGGCGATCGTCCTAATTGAAAGATATTTGAACAAAAGTTAGCGATCGAACCTGCTAAGTCTGTTGAACCATCCACACCAAAAATCCTAAAATGGTTTCCACGGGAAGCAGGGGATAATCGGTAAGGTCGATCGCCACTGTGGTTCCCGAAAGCTTGAGAAAACGCCATTGAGTGCCACTGCTGATACAACCGTAGATAGTTGCGATCGGGCGTTCTGCTGCTTCGTTAAAGCGCTGTGCTGCTACCATTTCAGCAATACATTGACCGATCCCTTCGTTCAAATCGGCTTTTTTTGCTTCCACAACTACGATCGCGGGCGCTTCTACTGTAAGCTGTTCGGGCGATCGGCTAATTAAAAAATCGACGTATCCGGTGAGCTCGCAACTGGGGTCAACATTGAATTCCCGTCCCGAAAATAAACTGATTTGGCGGTTCATCAAGCGCCGGACTTCTTGCAAAACTGGGTAGACAATGGCTTCAGATCTGGCTTTTTCTGAACCAACTGCGATCGTCCAAGGCAAATCTTCTAATTCGCTAGTCAATCTCGGACTGGGATTAATTGATTCCACCTCAGGAAAAAACCTAGTTCCCTCCACGATAGTTAACTGAAAGTCTTTTTTAGCTTTAGTAATTGTGAATTGACTGTAAGGCATAATGTGCGATCGCTCTTTATGAAATTTAAAATGCTATGGACAATATCCGGAAGGCGCACTCTGATTTTTTACGATCGATCGCCCATTTCCTGCAACCAACTCACCAAATCGTCCGCGCTATTAAAATCAAGCACAGCTTCTGTCAAACTATCAAATCGAGCGCTAGATAACTGTGCAATTCTAGATTTGATTGACTCATCCAACGTTCCCAGCTTTCGTTCCAGCAAACGAATCACAGTATTAATTTGACGCTGCAAACCCTGCTGCAAACCCTGCTGCAAACCCTGCTGCAAACCCTGCTGCAAACCCTGCTGCAAACCCTGCTGCAAACCCCTTTCTAATCCTGTTTCTAACATTTCTTCTCTCGACCTTTGCTGATCTTGCAGATAAAACACCTGTGCTTCCAATTGATCTAATTCTTTGCGGCTGAGGTTTACGGTATTAGCAATACCAAAAGCTTGCTGAATCGATGCAGTTGTTTCCAGCGATTCTGGAACCATTTCCAAATTCGGTGCTTCTCTGATAAAATAAATCCACTTGTCAGCTAGAGATTCTAACTCATCAACAGATTTATTAAATTTTGGTAATTCCACAAAAATTAGCGTCATTGTCGGACAGATATAATCAAAATGTTCCTCCTCTTCTCTAAAAGAAAAACGGGAAATAATTTTATTGGTGTTTTCAAACAAAATAAAATCCGTAATTGTGATGGCAATTACCGGGTCTAAATTTAAGTAGCCCTTGCCCCGCGTGAGTTGATTTCCGTAAGCTTTCGCTGCATTGTAGGCAATCCGTTTTTCAAAGGCTTTAACATTCAAAACTTGCATTTCGATAATGACGATCGTTCCGTTATCTAGGGTTGCTTTGACATCTAAATAGGAGTCTTTCAATCCCAAAACCTCTCCGGATTGATACGGATCGAGAATTTGCAAATCTTCAATGGTGGGATTTCCTTGATAAATCAGGGCATTTAAAAAACTGATGAGAATCGGCTTGCTTGATTCGGAAGCAAAGATTTTTTTAAAGGCAAAATCTGTCCTGGGGTCGATAAATGTCATGGCTTTTAACTCCGATTTATAATTCTTGAAAAGTTTGTAGTAAGGACTTTAGTTTTTTTATTCTTAATTTTTAAGGACTAAAGTCCTTACTACGAACCGGGTTTAATTAACTGCTGCTAACTGTTTGTCTTTGGTTTCTACGGGTGCAGTCAAAGCTTCTTCCAAATCGGCACACCCGAGTTTTTCCTCCAAGATTGCCATCACTTCGCGGCCGAAATCATTGGAATTTCTCTGCCAAGCTTCTAAACAAATTTGTCCGAAAAATGAGCCCAAAGGTTCGGGATTCCAGAGCAATTTGCGCGCTGTCCAAGGCATCAAACTCATCGGATCGTAATCGGGTTGCAGAATATCTTTTTTGAAGGCGTATTCTTCTAAGATGGTGTGCGGCTGCAACCCGATAAAGAAAATTGCTGGTTCTACTTTATCGACTCCGAAAATTCGCTCTAATTCTCGGTGATAGGCAATAGTTTGTCGGATGGTTTCAAAGGTTTCGTCAATGACGTTGAATGAGTAATTTACCGAAACCACATCGTTGTAACCGGCGGCTTTTAAATCGCGGCAATTTTCCAAAACTACTCGCAGGTTGTAGCCCATCCGCATTTTGCGAACCAGTTCCTGGGAACCGCTGGTGATGCCGATTTCAAAGTAATTCATCCCGGTTTTTACCATCAAATCGCACAATTCGGGTGTGAGATTGTCCGCACGGATGTAAGCCGCCCAGTGGATGTCACTCATGCCGTCGGCGATGATTTTTTGCAATAATTCGATCGCATCGTCGATGAATTTGCGGGCGGGGATAAATTGCGCGTCGGTAAACCAGAAGTTGCGGATACCTCGATCGTACAATTGGCGCATCTCCGCCACCACCTCATCCCCCGGATTGATCCGCACTTGCTTCCCTTCAATCACCGTATAGATGCAGTAACAGCAATTGTGAGGACAGCCGCGCTTGGTTTGGACTCCGAGGTAGAAGTCCATATCCTGTAGATAATAGGAAAATTCTGGCCAAATAATCTCGATGTAGTTATAGTTGCAGGCAGTTTTCTCGATGCTTGCTGGCTTTTCGTGAATTAGCCGATCGCGCGGTACAGTTTCTCCTACCACATAACACCTTTCCTGAGCCAAATCTTCGCCTTTAATTAACTTCTCCAGCAACGCCTCGCCTTCGCCCACCGAAACCACAGTCCCCTGCGGCAAACTGCGGCCCAACTGCTCGTAAAACACGCTCACAGCACCGCCACCGACCACTGCACGGGCTTCCGGATGGTATTTCCGGGCCCGCTTCAATCCGCGCTTAATCAGTCCCAGATTGCGCCAGAGCTCGGTGTAGTAAGACGTGGCTAAACGCAGTCCTCCGAGTGCTCCCCGGAACTTGGTTAGGGGATTTTTGGCGTAGTAAAACTCGAAGGCATTTTGCAGCGGATTTCCGCCTCTACCGCCCACGGGCGCGTAAATTTGAATATCCCGCCAAGAGAAAACCAACAGCGTTGGCCCAAACTCATCTACGATCGCATCCAAACCTTTAGCGTAATCCAGCGGCGGTACTGCGCCTAAGTCGAAAATCCGCTGTTGGACATCGGGAAACAGCTTGTGTACGTGATCCGAAAGGTACACAACTCCGATCGGGAAAATCGGATTGCAAGGGAGGCGAACGTACAAAACTCGGTTTTCTCGGCTTTCCATGATTGCCATATCCTAATGTGGAACTTTTTTAACTATGTTTATATTCTTTTAATATAACTTTACATTCTCTCTAATTTTCGCAATTTTATATTAAATATTTTTAAATTTTGCTAAGAGGCTTCAGGCTGAGCGTGTGGGCGCAGGTCGGCGACCGCAGCAGAAAAAATGTGTTTTTTGAGTAAATACAGCATATATTGACCGAAAATCGCAGCAGGGAGCCAAAAATCCGATATTTATTTGGAAAAATAGAAAAGTGGGTGCGATCGGTCTCTAATGTGTTATTCAGTTGGTAGTCGGGTTTACAGTAGGTGGGGATCGCAAGATGTTAGCCTGAGAAGATAACTAAAACTTTTAGGCAAAGCCCCTCAGCATTTATGGCTCAAATTCTTGACCCAGTACCCTCAGACGCCCACAGCAAAATTCTCTGCTGCTACGTCAACGCCACGAGTCAAATTCAGATTGCTCGCATCTGCAACATTCCTAACTGGTACTTTGAACGAGTGGTGTTTCCCGGACAGCGTTTAGTCTTTGAAGCGATGCGGGCCGCAGCATTGGAAATTCACACCGGGATGATGGCCAGTGCAATTTTGTCGGATAAAATTCCTTGCGATCGCTTGCAGATTAACGAAGGCCCGTATTCTGCAATCAATCCTAGCAGATCCCGAGGACAAGCTCAGGGCGATCGCCCACCAATTTCTGGCCGCCCCAAATCCCGAGAAACCTCAGAACCTTTGACAGTACCCGCGCTAACAGCCGTCGATTAACGGAAGTTGTGAGTTTTGAGTTATAAATTGTCAGTAAATTGATAACTCGGCACTCAAAATTCCAACTCCTGCAAAGCGGTAAAAACTCAACAGTTAAGAATCAAAGTTTCTGAATAGAATTTTAGATCGAAACTCAAAATCGCCAAAATTATATTCAATCCGGTTGCTAGCGATGCAACCGGATTGATATTAGTCTGTTTTTGATATTTCCCTGAGTTTGGTTCACAGGTCAAAAAGCTGTGCAAAAATAGGATTAAACAGCTTTTCTAATTTCAGCCATGTCAGCAGAACCGATCGCACTTTCGCCATCTTCCCCTCCAGTATTTGAGCCGGCTGTATTCCGGCTTTCTCCCCTGATTAGAATCACGCTGTTGAGTTTGTACTTCGCCCTGAGTATTCCCTTACCGTTTTTGTCGGAAGTAACGAAAGCACCGATTCCGCCCGCTGCACTGTGGGCGGCAATTGCGATCGGCGCAGCGGGCCTCTACGGCGTGCTCAGCGAACGGGTAATCCTCAGCGAGGAGGGGATTGAAGTTACCTATCCGAAGTGGTTTCCGCGGGTGTTTCGCAGGGGCTGGACTCTTCCTTGGAGTGAGGTGAAAGCTCTTAAACCTCGATCGACCGGTCAAGGAGGTTTAGTGTACTATTTCCTGAGTCATGCCGGTGAAGGTTATCTGTTACCGATGCGGGTGGCTGGATTTGCTAAATTAGTGCGTTTGGTGCAAGCGAAAACGGGTATTGATACTAGAGATGTTCGCCCTTTGTCTCAGCCTTGGATGTATTTAATTTTGCTCTTCTGCACGCTGTTGCTGCTGTTGGTGGATGCGTGGACGATCGCAACTGCTATTAGCTTGAGAAGTTAAGAAATTCAAGTAATAATTGGCAATTGGTAATCTGTCAGGAATGACGCAACTATCAAAGAAATAGGGGCAACCACGAGTGGATTGCCCCTAAAAAACGCTATATGTTGGTGTGTTATATGGCGTCATGCACCCTGCATGACTCGATTATGGATGCTTTATTTCGAGCAGATTCCTAAACGCTAAAGAACGAGGAATTAGGCACATTGATCGTGTCTTGAATAACAGCAATCCGGTTTCCGTTTAACAGAATCTCCGTGTCAAATGCGCTGCCCCCCAGTTGAAGATCGCGATCCTTCCTTAGCGTGTACTGAGACAGACTGCCCTTAATCTGAATCTTGTCGCCCTCGCCCGCTACAAAACCTCGGATCAGCGCGAATTGGCTGGATGCAGTGTAGAAGGCAGTGGAGAAATTGCCAAGCACATAGGTATCTGCACCACCTCCACCTAAAAGATCGTCAACTTGAGCACCAGATTGATTGCCGAAGCCATTCAAGGTGTCATTGCCCAATCCCCCCGTGAGGAAATCTGAGCCCGCCTCACCATTCAAGACATCGTTGCCTTGGCCACCACTCAACTGATCGTTGCCAGTACCACCGAAAAGTACGTCATTGCCACCATTACCCTGGACGTTATCATTTCCGTTTCCAGCAAAGATTGTGTCGTTACCATCGCTAGGCAGAGCCGCACCACCGTTATCACCAAAGATGCGATCGTCTCCGTCAAGACCTTGAATGAAATCGTTTCCTCCAAATCCCCTGATTGTATCAGCTTGTAAAGTGCCGATTAGATTGTTGTTGCCGCTGTTACCTATAATTTCCATGTTGGGTTTCCTGTTTGTTCTTAATCCAGTGATGTGTAGACCCTAACAAGGCATCGTCTACGCATCGTCCACAGCAGCGTGAATCGATCGTGAATTGGTAAAATTTTCTGGCTTTACTGTTTTGGCTACTATGGAAAAGCTCAGCAATTTCATAACCGTAATTTTTTTGCTGAGGAATGAGAATTAAATAACTTACAAGCTTTATTATTCTTGTGGGATGGGCGTCCCGCCCGTTCTTTATGGACGGGCGGGACGCCCATCCCACTTTCATTGTGTAAATTATTTAATTTGCGATCCTGAGTACCCCTGTGGGTACTTTCTCTGCTCCTGAATCAATACATACGACTTTTTATGACTTTTTCTAGCTGGCATTGTCAGTGCATTGGTTTAACTTGGGTTTATCAGGTCAAACAAACCCGCTGATACTAATACTATTTCCCAAATTCATGCAACAGTAAAAACCTTAGATTGATTTGCTGAAATAAAGCCAAGGATGCAGATTGTAGCCAGAGTTTTTTGAAGTGGTATTTCAAGCGAAGATAACTGACTCAAAAGCACAATTTGATTTCTGGGAATTGACCAAAATCACACACTACTCACTCAATTAAGTTTTTGTAGGAGACACAATGTTATGACTCGATTAGCGTTAGCATTGCTCGGGCCGATGCAGGTAATGGTGAACGGACAGCCAATCCTCACTTTCCCCTATGAAAAAGTGCGGGCGCTGTTTGCCTATTTAGCGATCGAATCAAGCTATCCGCACCACCGCGATTGTCTGGCTGCGCTGTTGTGGTCAGATCAGTGCGAGTCAAATGCTCGCAGCAATCTTCGCAAAGCCTTATCCACGCTGCGTCATCTGCTAGGAGATTCGGCGGTTGACTCACCGCTATTTCTCACCACGCGCAACACGATTCAATTTAATCCGGCGGGCGATCGCACGCTTGATGTGGCTATATTGACTCAGTTGCTCGTGAAGCGGAGCTATCCCGAAGGGAATCGTCACAGTCAATATTCCCATTCGGATGCTGAACTCGATCCAGAATGCGTGTCTGATTTAGAACAAGCAGTGGCTTTGTATCGGGGAGCGTTTCTCGATCGAATTCAACTTCCAGATAGCGAAGCCTTTGAAGCGTGGGTGATGCTAAATCGTCAACGCTTCCACGAATTTGTTGTCAACGCCTGTATGGCACTTGTCACACACTACGAACACCAGCATAACTATCAAAAAGCACAACATTACGTGCAACGGCAGCTTCAACTAGAACCCTGGAATGAATCAGCCCATCAATGTTTGATGCGGATTTTAGCACTGTGCGGGCGGCGCACGGCTGCTTTGAAGCAGTACGATCGCTGCTGTCAGATTCTAGAACAAGAATTAGCCACCGAACCAGAACCCGCAACGATCGCCTTATGGGAAGCAATTCGATCGGGCACATGGAGTGACCGGGCGAGTGCAGATCGAGCTACAAAAAACACCAGAAAAAACTCGCTCGTTTTCAGTACCTTAACCACTTTAGGCTCGTTGTTGCCCCCTGAAGCAATGTTATCCAGAGATTAGGCAATCGCCCTTCAGAAATTTTGTTGGAAGGGGCGATCGCCACTCCCTCAGTAAATTTCATGGCAGGGCGATCGCAGTTGTCACAGACTCCTTATGGCACGATCGAGAAACCTGAATCCCTGATACTAGGATTAGCAACGAGTAACGAATGTCCTTTTGCATAGCAAAGAAGTTCGTGTGCCCAGGATTCAAATAATGCGAAAATTTCATCAACGAGAGAAAGGCAACGCGCTTGGGTTGACTCATCCAATTGAATTTTAGCAATCTCAACGCGATCGCTGCCCACCGAATGTCCAGACTCTCGACCGAAGTGAAATTCTCCACAGTAACGAAGTTCGATCCCGCGTCGAATTTCAATTGCCTTCGCTAAATTAAGCATGGTACTAAAGAGCACATTTCCGGTCTCCTCAATTGCCTCAATAATGGCAATACGTTCTACTGCACTTGCCCCTGAAATGAGAGCAGCAAGTCGGTAGGTCAGGATGCGATTTTGGCGTGTTTCATCGCTCCAGAGAAAACGCATCCACGATGTTGGGCTACACAGATGATCGAAACCGAGCTTAGTGAAATCTTCAAGATACCAAGGCCAATGATGATCGTCCTCATAGGTATGGATATTTACTTGCTCTTGGTATATATTGGTTGTGGGTTCCTCTCGCAGCATATACTTATTGATGTCGCCAAAGCTCAGAATGAAGTGCGCCATGCAAGGGTAAAAACCAAGCCTCTCTTCTTCAGTCAAACTCGAGTCGCGCATATGTTGGAATAAGGGCAAATTGGAGTAGGTTTGCTTATTTTTTAAGATTTTTTTCAGGACATATTTCATGATGATTTTTTCCGTCATTGTTTCTTGTTAATTCAGTGATGTGTATACCCTAACAAGGCATCGTCTAGGCATCGTCCACATTAGCGTGAATCGAGCATGAATTGGTAAACTTTTGTTGCTTCACTGTACGCGGCTGCTTTGAAGCAGTACGATCGCTGCTGTCAGATTCTAGAATAAGAATTAGCCACCGAACCAGAACCGGCAACGATCGCCTTATACCAATTTAATGTAAAGCTCCATAAAATTCCGATCCCCCTCGCATCCCCCTTAAAAAGGGGGACTTTGATTGGACTCTTGTCCCCCCCTTATTAAGGGGGGTTAGGGGGGATCGGAATATGTGCAGCTTCATAAAAAATTGGTATTATGGGAAGAAATTCGATCGGGCACGTGGAGTGACCGGGCGATTGGAGAGTCCGATCGGGTGAAGCTACCATCGATCTCTGCGGTTTCTAAGCGATCGGTTCCAAAATCCTTAGCGCTAGTGGGACAGTGATTAGCCGGACTCGATCTGACTAATTATTGTGCCCAATCTCCACTGCTCCAAGTGCTTTTAGGGTTGATATTTGAGCATCGGTTAGACCCGTGACACCTGCAATATTCATGCCTTCGTAAAGCCGAGGCGATCGCATTTTTTTCACACACTCACCCGTCTCCATTTCCCACAGATTAATAGCTCCATCGGCGCTGCCGCTGGCTATGGTTTTACCATCGGGGGAAATTGCGATCGCCCAAACTTCAGATGTATAGTTCTGGATGTTTTTAACGCATTCCCCGGAGCAAACATCCCACAACTTAATTGTTTTATCGTGACTGCCGCTGACCAAAATTTGCCCATCTAAACTAAACCGCACTGACCAAACTGAAGCCGCGTGACCGGGCAAGGTTTTCAGACATTCTCCAGACTCAACATCCCAAAGTTTTACCAGTTTGTCGTCACCGCTACTTGCCAAAATCTTGCCATCCGGGCTAAAGGCAACCGAAAACAACAAACTGGTATGACCTGAAAGAGTTTTGAAACATTCCCCAGAGTCAATATCCCACAATCTCAATAATTTATCATCGCCGCCACTGGCTAAAATTGTGCCATCTGGACTGAAAGCAATTGACCAAGCACGGCAACAATCTGACAGAATTTGACAGCATTCACCAGTCTGAACATTCCATAATCGGATGGTATGGGTATTCTCACTACTTGCCAATGTGCGACCGTCTGGACTGAAGTTTATAGCAAATACGATATTCGCAATGCTTGTACCCCCCTGCATTACCCGCAGCAATTGACCTGTAGCGACATCCCACAACCGGATAATGCCACTATTACTGCTGCTTGCTAGCATTTGACCATCTGGACTGAAGGCAACGCACCAAACCCAATTTGTGTGTCCTTGCAGTGTTTTGCTACACTCACCAGATTGGATATCCCATAATTTGAGCGTTGTGTCATCGCTACCGCTGGCTAATAACTGTCCATCTGGACTAAAGGCAAGGGATTTAATCCCGGCGCTGTAGCCATGCAATGTCCTGAATGATTCTCCTGTGTGCGTGTTCCAGAGGGTGACTGTGCGATCGAGACTGCCACTTGCCAGAATATGACCTTGAGGGTGAAATGCGATCGACCAAATCCAACCAGAGTGTTTCTGCATAATTTTGCAGCGGAAAGTTGCAACATCCCAGAGTCGAACTGTGCAATCATAACTGGCACTAGCGATCGTACAACCATCTGGACTAAATGCAACTGCTGCGACAGGATCGGTATGTCCCCGCAAAATCTTTAAACATTGCCCTGTAGAAATCTCCCACAAGCGCACAGTACAATCCCAACTGGCGCTGACCAAAGTTTGACCGTCTGGACTAAAAGCAATCGAGCGAATCGCGTTTGTATGCCCTTCCAATGTGTTAATAATTTCCCCTGTTTCAACCAGCCACAATTTTACCGTTTGGTCGTAACTACAACTCGCCAAAAGTTGACCGTCGGGACTAAAAATCACCGCCATCACAAAAGTGGTATGTCCGCGCAGCGTCTTTAAACATTCACCCGTTGCTACATCCCACAACTTAATTGTGCAATCCCAACTCCCACTCGCTAAAATTCCCCCATGTCCCCCTTGGTAAGGGGCGAGCGGGCTAAATGCGACCGAATTTACCCATCCGGTATGCTCTGTTAATGTTTGAATACACCTACCCGCAGCCAAATCCCATAACTTAACGGTATGGTCAAAAGAGGCACTTGCTAAAATTTGATTGTTGGGACTAAAAGCGACACCAACAATCCAACTGGAGTGTCCTTCACAGGTGAGAAAATCTCGATAATCTTGCGATCGGCAGACTCGAATTTTGCCATCCACATTGCCCACTGCCAAAAACTTACCATCTGCGCTAAAGGCAACAGATATAGCCCCATTTGAATTACTGGTAAAGACGGATTTAGACAGATCGGAATTGGCAAAGTTAACTCGATGCAAGTTGGCATTTATCAGATAAGCTTGCCAGATACTCAAGTATGAAAAATCATATCCGCTTAACTTTATTTTTAGTTGAAGTAACAGGTTAATCAAATTGCCACCCGCATATCCCACTGAGTTGGGAAATTGCGTTCGCATCCGAAACAAAACCTCATTTAGTTGATATTCAACTTCTTTATTAGACCGGAATTCGCCCAGAATTCGTTCAGCCAGCGGTGTTAATATTAAGCGAATTTGGCTTTCTCTGATGTAATCTTTCGCCTCTGCTTTAATCAGGGCGTGGCTGACGAATAAATCTAGATTTTGCGACTGAATTTCCCGCTCAAATCGATCGATTAACTGTTCGGTAACATACTCCATCACCACAGGTTGTAGGGTGAATTTTCCGGCATTATTTTCAATCAGCGATCGCCCTCTCAGGGATAACAAAGCATCCAGGAGTTTAGATTGTGAAGGAATCGCCACAAAATTCGCCCGCAACTCGGCAAGGGTTATCCATTCTCGATCGATCGCCAGCCAATACATAATCTGCTTTTCCAAGTTTGACAAACGATTAAATTGTCCGTCGAGCAGAATATTTATATCTCCGAAAGCGAGCGCTCCCTGCTCCAAAAAGTTGCTAATATTGCCATCAAATAAATCTCGCACGGTTGTCGAGACAATTTTGAGCGCCAGGGGATTACCGCAATAATGTTGAGTTAAATTTATCCAATCGGTTTCTGTTTCGGAAAAACAGCCATTGGCTTGAAAAATTTCTTGCACTTCCAGGGAACCTAACCCTCTTAAGGGTAAGCTTCGCACAGGTGAGGTTTCGCCTTCGAGCGGGATCAAAGTTGTGGGTTTTTCCCGACTTGTTAATAGCAGACAACTAAAATGGTATTCGCTGCCAATTCGTCTGAGAAGCTCGCCATATCCCTCGTAACCTTCTCGATATTGTTCTATTCTACCTGGGAATGTTGCGTTATCGTTACTGCCTATAATTGTCTCAATATTATCGAGGATCAAAAGACAGTGGGAGGAACGTAAATATCCCATCAGTTGAGTGATTTGATCTGCCAATGATGTCGGAATTTCTGTTTCTTGTTGCTCGGAAATAATTTGAATCAAATTTAACAATACATCCTCAATTGGTGGCGCGTTGCGTAAGGATTGCCAAATCAGAAATTCAAAGTTGTTTTGAAGTGCGATCGCGAGTTTTGCAGCCAGTGATGTTTTGCCAATTCCCCCCATTCCGACTAAGGCAACCAAACGGCAGGAGTCGCTAACAATCCATTGTTGCAGTTGCGCTAATTCCTGATTTCTACCGTAAAATGTGGAGACATCAACGATTTCTCCCCAGTGGCGGTGCGCTGCAATTTCTTGTTGTTGAATTTGCTGTTGCAGCGATGGTATTTTTTCGATTTCGGTGCTGGGTAATTCTACGAAAACCCGACGCAACCGCCGCCCTATTACTGCCTGAAGATTGCTTTTAGTAACCTTTTCTCCAAGTGCAGTAGTGAGTAGTTTCCATAACTTGTAACCCACATCTTTGATATAACTAGCATCATAGCCAGCGCTCTCGGCAATATCTAAATAAGATAGCCCTTCCCAAGATTTGCGAAATACGATCTCTTGGATGTTGCTGAGGGAAGTTGGCGCGATCGCTGTATCTAAAATTTTCAGTGCTTCTTCCACAGTCATCGCTTTACAAAACCTCTAAACTCGTCTTCTGAGATCTTGCATTTATTCTAGCTGAAACGGGATCTTGGGCCCATCCCACCAGGCGAGGTGACAACCCCGCCGGAAACCAAGACAGGGCTGATGGAGGTTAAAAGCTGTGACAACAAGAGTCAAAAGCCCCACCCGTGGCGGATTTACCAAACTCGCAGCTCAAAAAAGATGGAGTCGAAATTGTTGGTGAATATCCGTTCATAATTTACTAACGTTTGCTAACAAACTGAAATTTACTTGCTTCAACCGTAGGTGTCGGCACTTCTACGTCCACAAGCCTTCAGGAACTGAGACTCAGCCCCATACGTTCTATATTCAGAGCCGCATTCAAATCACGATCCATTGAATGACCGCATTCGGTGCAGTCAAAAACACGGTCAGAGATCGTCAATTCAGAATTCTTCCGCCCGCAATTGAAGCAGGTCTTACTGCTGGGCTCCCATCTTCCAATGATGAATAACTGCGAGCCATGCAGCTTGCACTTGTATTCAAGTTGCCGACGAAATTCATAAAATCCCAGCATTGCAACTGCACCCGCCAGTTTGCCAAATTTCAGCATTCCAGATACATTTAAATCTTCAATGCAGACCGCTTGAAAGCTGTGAGCCAAATAGGTTGTAAGCTTATTGAGGAAGTCTTTACGAATGCAGGTTAAGCGATAATGCAACTGTGCAATACGCTCAAGAAAGTCTTTGTAGCCTTGCGATCCACGCTGTTTGTTGCGGTTCAAGTATTGCAGGATCGCAATTTTCGCCTTTAACCGTTTGTATTCTGGGGGAGCGTCAAACACTTGCCCGTTGGATAGAGCGGCAAATTGCTTCACTCCGAGATCAACACCTACAGACCGATTGGTTTTCTCGGTCTGCACTGGCTCAATTTCGATTTTGAAGCTAATAAACCACTTGTCAGATTGACGGGAAATGGTTACGTTTTTAGGCTTTACTTGCGGCAAAGTTTCAAACGTCTTCAACACCCCGATCGCGGGAACTTGGATGTGATTAGACCCAAGGACTTTGATCGTTCCATCCAACATGAATGAGTCATGCTGCCCCTTTTTCTTGAATCTTGGCGGACTTTTCTTTTTCTTGAAGCAGTTATCCCAAGCGTCACGCAATGCTTTCAAGGCATATTGAGGGGCGCATTTGGAAACCTCGTAGTACCAAAGATGCTCAGGTTTAACCATCGCAACTAACAGCTTATGCAAGTCGATGCTGCTGGGAAATTTTAGCTTTGATTCAGGATTAGCTTTGTTGTAATCGAGAATATTCTGAGTTAGCCAAACTCCCCAGTTGTAGGCATGACGAGCAGTTCCAGCGTGTTTTGCCAAAACTGTGCGCTGTTTATTGTTGAGGTTGAGTTCTGTCTTGAATCCTAGTAGCATGAGTCTATTGTACATCGGATAAGCGTACATATGTATGTCTACAAGAGAAAACTTTCGACTTTCGGATAAAGAGTCAGCAATCCTTTCACTGTATTGCCAGCAAGAGGATCGCACCAAGACGGATGTGGTTCGCGAATTGGTTAGAGCCTTGGAAGATAGGCTCACTCCTGAAAATAAGCAATTGTTAGCAAATAGCAGTAAATCAATCACTGTTGATTAACCTTCTTGCAATCTGCTGTAAATACAAGAAACCCGGCTTTTCAAGAAAACCGGGTTTTTGAGTTGAAAGAGTTTTAAGTTAACTTGCGCGCCTCAATTCGATTTCCGAGTGTTAGGCGATTCGTAGTAAACTCCAGAACCTGTATCGGAAACAAAGTGACAATCCCAGTAAGAGCGAATAAAGCTCTTCCAAATTGGATCGGTTGATTTGCGATAATAATCTCCCAACAATGGCTTGATGGCTTCTGTTGCTTCCTTCAAGTGATAGTGCGGCATTGTCGAGAAAATGTGGTGGGCGACGTGGGTGCCGATGTCGTGATGGATGGAATTGATGATTCCGTAATCGCGATCGATCGTAGATAGCGCGCCTTTCAAGAAATACCAGTCATCTCCGCGATACCAGGGAATATCGGCTTCTGTGTGGTGCAGGAATGTTACCAAATCCAGCCACATTACAAAGATTACGTAGGGAACTAGGTAGAATTTGAGTAAAAACAGCCAACCAAATTGATAGGTTAATGCGCCTAAAAAGGCTACCATCAATACTAAGGATGCGGAACTCGTTAACACGTCCGCTTTTTCGGAAGGACGGAAAATCGGGCTACCGGGCATGAAGTGAGAACCGACTCGATCGGGCGATCGCCGAAACAGATAAATTGGATAGGCAAATAACATCAAATAAAAGCGTCCTAGCTTTTCGTACCAGGGCATTTGATTGTATTTGCTCTCCGACACGGGATACCAGCTTTCATCGTTGTCCAAGCTGCCTGTATTCGCGTGGTGGGTTCTGTGGCTGATCCGCCAACCGTGGAAGGGTACGAGAATGGGTGCGTGGGAGAGGTGTCCGATCAGGTTGTTGAGCCATTTGCTCTTAGAAAATGAACCGTGCCCGCAGTCGTGGCCGACTACAAACAATGCCCAAAACATGGTTCCCTGCATGAACCAGAAGATTGGATAAAATAACCAGGAATCGAGGCTGTAGGCGATCGCGTATAAACCTGCGATAATTCCAAGATCCAAAAAGAAATAAGCTAGAGATCTCCAAGCCGAGGGTTCAAAACAATGGGCTGGAATGGCTGCTTTGACATCACTAAGAGTAAAAGGTAACTCTTTTGTACGAGAGGATGAGCCTGGATTGCTCGGCTGATTGAGAACAGTATTTGATTGCACGAAGTTTCCGATTTAAGCTGACTTGAGAAACCGCATTCCGCCTTTTAACATTCACTTTCAGCCCGCAAGGAGCCATATTTTTTACTCTGCAAGGGTTTCTAAAGTTCTTTAGTTCCGCATGAATCGCCCGCCCGCGATTCTCAAGCAAGTTTGCTTGTAGAATAGTTGTGTGGGGAGATTTAGCGCGATCGACCCTGTTATCTGAAAAAATCCTATGTGTCCGTTGTTGGTACGAAATGCGACTTCAATTTGAGATCGCACTTTCTGGAGGAATTACCTCCAGTTCGCAGGTAGCATACAACATTTCCAGCAGGTATTGTCAACGAGAGTGTAGGTTGAGCCGATCGATTTTAGATTGGCGATTTTAGATTCAAGGACAAATCTCAAATCCGAAATCTCAAATCGGAGTCTTGGGTTTCACATCAAGCCCTACCTCAATACGCTTGGGCTAACACTGTTTATTGCCCGGAGATCCCCCTCGCATCCCCCTGATTGTCGGGGGACTTTGAGAAGATTCTTGTCCCCCCCTTTTTAAGGGGGGTTAGGGGGGATCTGTCTTAAACCAAGCCTATTAAGTTCTACCCAACCGATCGCTCCCTACAGTTCACACATTCTGCCAGAGTTGCTAGAGCTAAGTTAATTTAACATTTCTACACACACTCTGGCAATGACTTACCAGAAAATTTTTTTCCATCCACAAATCCCGGAAAGCGAGCTACCCAAAAACGGATAGAAGCGCTAAACAATCGTTGCGGATACAGTAAAAGTTTAGACTAAAGTTTTAGGTATCAGATTCACTGTGCGAGCCGTGTGAATCTCAAATCTCAAATCTCAAATCTCAAATCTACTGACTGGCGATCGCTTTCTCGGTGTTTGGTTTTCTAGGTTGCAGCCTTTTCTAATATGAGCTTCGCCCGTTTTACCATTTCTGGAATCTCGATCGGATAATCGCCGGTGAAACACGCCGAACAAAAACTTTTCGTGTCTTCGTTAGTCGCACTCAGCATTCCTTCCCGGCTCAAGAAAGCCAAGGAATCCACCCCAATTTGAGCGCCGATTTCGGCGACGGACTTGGTAGCAGCAATCAACTGATCTTGATTGTCGGTGTCGATACCGTAGAAACAAGGATGAGTCACCGGCGGCGAGGAAATTCTCATGTGAACTTCGGTTGCGCCCGCATCCCGCAAGGCTTTGACGATTTTGCGGCTGGTAGTGCCGCGGACGATCGAATCGTCGATAATAATTACCCGCTTTCCTTCCAACACATCTTTGAGAGGGTTGAGTTTCATGCGGATTCCTGACTCGCGCATTGTCTGAGTCGGTTGAATAAAAGTGCGTCCGACGTAGCGATTTTTAATCAATCCTTCGGCGTAAGGAATGCCGGAAGTTTGAGAAAAGCCGATCGCCGCTGGGATGCCAGAATCGGGAACACCGATAACTATATCAGCATCAATCGGAGATTCGACGGCCAACCTCCGCCCGATCCGCAGTCGGTAGGTGTACAAATTTTCACCTTCCATAATGCTATCGGGTCGAGCAAAATAGATCATTTCAAAAATGCAAAGTTTGCGTTTTTGCTGCTGGCTCCAGTGGAAAGAAGCCATACCTTGCTCTGTAATCCAAACTAATTCCCCCGGTTCTACATCCCGCAAAAATTCTGCACCGATAATATCCAAGCCGCAGGTTTCCGATGCTAAAACGTACCGTTGCGGAGTTGTGGGGAGGGTGCCAATTACCAGCGGGCGGACGCCGTGGGGGTCGCGGACTCCCATGACGCCTTGGGGGGTGGCGATCGTCAAACTAAAGGCTCCTTGGCACATAGCAAAGGCACTGATCGCAGCTTCCAGCCAGTCTTTGCCCTGGTCTACCTCCCAACCGATCGCCACTGCGATCGCCTCCGAATCCGTCGTGCTCAGAAACTCGCAGTTGCGAGCCATCAACTCTTCCCGCAATTCTTTAGTATTGACAAGATTCCCGTTATGTGCTAGAGCCAGACTTCCCAAACGGGTTTCGACAACCACAGGTTGAGCGTTGACAACCCGCGACGAACCAGTAGTAGAGTAGCGAGTGTGACCTACGGCCAAGTTACCGGGCAAGTGACCTAAACTGGATTCGTTGAAGACTTGGGAAACCAGTCCCATATCCTTGTGCAGGTGGACTGTTTCACCCTCAAAAGTAGCAATTCCGGCGGATTCCTGACCTCGGTGCTGCAAAGCATACAAGCCGAAGTAGGTCAACTTGGCGACATCTTCACCCGGTGCGTAGATACCGAAAACGCCGCAAGCTTCCTCGGGCTTGTCGGGTTTGCTAGAATGCTCGTCAGCCTCGAAGGAATGGTTGGGAATCATAGATGGGTTGGCTCGTAATGGGGACGGTATGTGAGCGGGACAATTTCCCCGGTGCGTTCTGTTCGGGAAGATGTCGCATAACTTAATACTTTCTTAATCTTGCCACGGATGTGTCATTAATTCCAAGCGGTGTAGCATTTCAGACAGAAGCTATGCGGCGTTCAATGGCATTGTAGTATCGATCGCCCAGATCTGAGATATTAACCTCAATTAACGGCTGCTTATCGGTAGTAAAAACCCGCAAAGATGCTTCGGTAGTCCCAACCAAGCCGATTTTCTGCCACTTGCGGGCCAAATGTTCCTGCAAGTAAGATGTCCAAGCAGCCTCGAAAGCTGGACTCACCGACACTAAAATGCAGTTACCCATTTCGCCAAACAACAATTCATCCCAACGCTGAGACTGCTGCGAGTTGGGGTACAGGTGGATTGTGGCACCCAGTTTAGCAGAAATGCAGCATTCCGCCAGGGCGATCGCAATTCCTCCCTCCGCACAATCGTGAGCAGAGCATACCCAACCGCTGCGAATGCCGTCGCGACAAGCTTTTTGCACTTGTCTTTCCAACTCAAAATCGATAACTGGAGGCTTACCCGCGATCGTACCGTGAACCGCAGCCAAATATTCCGAACCGCCCAGAGTCGGAGAAGTTTGGACATCAGAATTTTGGGATGATGCACCAATTCCCAACAGATAAATTAAATCTCCCTCTTTTTGCCAAGCTTGGCCGCAAATCTTGGTCAAATCCGGAATCAAACCCACCATTCCGATTACCGGAGTCGGATAAATCGGTTGAGGATTCCCCTCAGCATCAACCGTTTCATTGTAAAGAGAAACATTGCCGCCAGTAACAGGAGTTCCCAACTCGCGACAAGCATCAGCAATCCCGCGACAAGCCGACGCTAACTGCCAATATCCCACAGGCTTTTCAGGACTGCCAAAATTGAGATTATCAGTCACAGCCAAAGGTTCAGCACCCACACAACTCAAATTTCTCGCCGCTTCCGCAACTACCGCCTTTGCACCTTCGTAGGGGTCGAGATAAACATAGCGAGAATTGCAGTCAACCGTTGCAGCAACTGCCGGAATTACCTTTACGTGTCCTTCCGAATCCAGAGGGGCGGGAACTTCAGCAATCTCTCTACCTTGTCCCTTTGAAAATAGGGGAATAGCGGCATCTGCTTCTACGATTTCTTGAGCTTCGGAGACAGCATCCACCGTTGATGATTTATCCTTAACAATGGAAGTTTCTGGCGATCGCAATCTGACAACAGCAGCATCCGCACCTCCCGGCAAAACAACAGTATTATTTTGAACCTGATGGTCGTATTGGCGATAAACCCAGCGTTTAGAAGCGATAGTGGGAGTATCCAAAAGAGTCAGCAAAATCTGATTCCAAGTTTGGAAATCACCTTGAACATCGATACCGGCTGCCGTGCATTCCGGCAACTTGTCCGCCGTCCATTCCCATGCTTTCATAGCATATTCTGGCGGTTCTGTCAACAATTCGCGGTGATAAATTGGCGTATTATCTGCCAAAGCAGTCGCAGTAATTTCAGCAGCGATTTCACCTTTAAAGAGAATTCGGACGATCGGCTCTTCGATGACTGTGCCTGCGACTACGGCGTGCAATCCCCAGCGATGAAAAATATCAATTAATTCCTGTTCCCGTCCTTTGTGGGCGACAAATAGCATCCGTTCTTGCGATTCCGAAAGCAGGTATTCATAGGGAACCATGCCGCTTTCTCGAACCGGAACTTTATCTAAATCAAATTCAATTCCGACACCACCTTTGGCGGCCATTTCCGATGTCGAACACGTAATTCCGGCCGCGCCCATATCTTGAGCGGCGACGACTGCACCAGTTTTGAATGCTGCCAAACAAGCTTCAATTAAGGACTTTTCTAAGAACGGATCTCCTACTTGTACCGCAGGGCGATCGTCCATCGATTTGTCAGTCAATTCTGCACTAGCAAAACTTGCGCCTCCCATGCCATCTCTGCCAGTAGTTGAACCGACATAAAGCACGGGATTTCCGGTACCAGACGCGCCAGATTTAACTATTTCTTGAGTTTCCATCAAACCCAAGGCCATGACATTAACTAATGGATTGCCAGCATAGGCATCATTGAAATAAACTTCGCCGCCAACGGTGGGTACGCCGATGCAGTTGCCGTAGTGACTGATTCCCGATACTACACCTTTGAACAATCTCTGAGTTTTGCTATCATCTAAATTGCCAAAGCGGAGGGAATTCAAAAGTGCGATCGGGCGAGCACCCATGGTAAAGATATCGCGGAGAATGCCGCCGACACCGGTTGCAGCACCTTGGAAGGGTTCAACTGCTGAGGGGTGGTTGTGGGATTCAATTTTGAAAGCAAGTTGTAAACCATCTCCCAAATCTACGACACCGGCATTTTCTCCAGGCCCGACCAGAATGCGATCGCCCTCTGTGGGAAACTGTTTTAATAGCGGCCGCGAATTTTTGTAGCAGCAGTGTTCGCTCCACATCACGCCGAACATTCCCAATTCAGCCTTATTGGGATGGCGGCCGAGGCGCTGAACGATTTCTTCGTATTCTTCGGGTTTGAGTCTTTCGGCGGCAATTTGTTCCGGGGAAAATGGGAGATTTGACATAATAATTGCGATGTTTTGTAGATTTTACATCCGTATTAGGGATTTTGTTACTCAGGACTTAGATATCAAGGCTAAAGAAACCGGGTTTTTATTGAATCTGAGGGTAGTATCGAAGTATTTTCTCCAAAGACCCGGTTTCTAACTACCCGTGGGTTAGTCCTGTGAATGCTAATTTCTAGGAGGAGGATTTTGTTGGTAACAGCGTTCAAACTTTAAGTTTGAGTAGGGATTGAGGGGGCTGCATTGTTGTCAGCTTCAGGTCAAAGATCGTACCAGTTTTTGGTCGCTCCGATGAGTTCCTAGGACGCGATCGATCGTACAGGAAAATCGACAACTTACCAAATATCGGATAATAATTGACATATATCTTGTTTTCTGCTAAAGCAACCGCACCCGACAGTTAAAATATTCTTAATTCCTCAAACCCTTGTGGAAGATTCCATCTTCCCCCTTCCTTCTTACCTCTTCCTTCGTGTCCTTCGCGTCTTCGCGGTTCGTACTTCCATCTTCCATCTTCCCTCTTCCATCTTCCATCTTCCATCTTCCTTCAGACTTCGGACTTATGACTCAAAATCTCAATTTTGCCAACCAAAACTTGCGGAACCGTTCATTTAAAGGGCTTGACTTATCAGGGGCGAACTTCAGCGGTTGCGACATTCGAGGCTGCAATTTCACCGGGGCGATTTTGAGGGGGGCAAATTTTCAGGGTGTCAGAACCGGACAAAGCCGCCGCCGGATCAAAAAATTGATTGCTAGGGCTGGCGTAACAGCGGTGACAGTGACGGTGGCTGGGGCTGTAATTGGACTGATTGGCGGGGCGGATGCGGGGGCTGTGGCTGTGGCTGGGACTGCTGCGACGGCGATTGCTGCGACTCGGGGCGAGGCGGGAATTGTGGCGGGGGCTGTGGCTGGGGCTGCTGCTGCGATCGGCGCTAACGGTATTGTGACATTTTTGGGCGGGGATACTCTCAGGGGAATTGTTTTATTTTTGGTTTCTGGGGTTATTTTGGGGTTAACTGCGATCGGCTTTTTTATCGCTGTTGAAGAAATCGAAAAATTGTCGGTAACGTCGTTTAGAAAAGCTGATTTGACTGGCGCTGTATTCGATCCGGGCGCGGTTCTCGATGCTGATTTTTCCGATGCGCGAGGCTTGCCGTGGTAAGCTGCACAATTAGTTCGCGATCGCAAAAATAATCGTTGTAATGTTAGGTAAGCTGTTGTGCACTTAAATTGCATATTAAAAATCAATAAACTCTTGTGGAACGTTGCTCCGAGCAGCGTTCCGAACATCCAATTTAAATACGCAACAGCTTACATCAAACATACTCCCCTAAACTTTATCAATTCAGGGGGATTATTTAGAGCGTCCGCCGTTGCTGGGGGCGTATCAGCACAAATACCCAGACCAATCAACAGAATTGAATTACTCTTAATTCGCTCTCCCACTACCGAAAATATCAGCATTAACCAGCGGTTTCCTCAAATTGTATCAAAAATTTATGAAGTTCAAGTAAAAGTAGAACTACGGAGGCGAACCAACGCAATTACGGGGGTACAAGCTACTACAGCGATCGATATCTTCCTAATTCACCTACGTGAAATCTGCTATATGTGAAAGTTTCGTAAAGATGCCGCACAGCTATTGACACGTTTAACGGTTATTAGTAAGCTCAACAAAGCAACAAAAACAGCCGACTAAAAAGTGCGATCGGCACAAACATCTTTCATCAACATCTTTCATCAGAGCGCCGACGATCAGAGCGCAACTGACAGTTTAACGCTGAGTGTAGCACATTTATTTGTGCTACCTAAAACTCTATCATTGGCTGATAAATTCCAAGAAACAAAAGTCAATACTATCCTTGAACATCCAAGGAAACGCATTAACATTTGAAAAATCAGGGAAGCAACGAATGTTATCAATCAACCCTCTCACCCCCAGCACAACTACCAGCACATCCATCATTCCTGACATTACAGAAAAGACCCAGTTAGGAAACATAGCCAGCACTTATTATTTCCCCCCCCCAGATAAAAACATACAGCCAAGCGAATTAGACACGATAGACATCTGTCCAGAATTGTCGAATAAAAGTCAATTATCAGTCGAGATCAACACAGATTCACCGATAAAAACCACAGAAATAGACGCTTTACTAATTGAAAACCCCGAAACGACAATCCATCCTATACCTAAAAAAGACTCAACAACAACATCCCCAATCGATCCAATTACTGGCAACAGCACAAAATCTGAGACGACAAACAACATCAAAAATGACTCCGGCACATTAACAGCAGAAGCGAAACATGGGACTGTTGCGGATATTACCAATTCTGTGATAACTCCTGCCGAAACAAAGCCAAATTCCTCCGCTACAGAAACTAAAACCGCAACAGTTTCCGAAGATTCAACTAATACCAAAAATCTGAACGAAGCAAAAACAGATTCTCCACCAGTAGAAACCAAAAACGCGACAGTTTCAGAAATTACCGACAGCAACTCAACAACAGCAGACACAACTCCTGAAAAGTGTAAATGCACTGAAACGGTAGAAACCAAAAATACAACAGTTTCAGAAATTCCCACTTCCACGACAAAGCCTGTGGAAGTAAAAGCAGATTCCCCCACAACAGAAACTAAAAATCCGACAGTCTCAGAAATTCCCACTTCCACGACAAAGCCTGTCGAGGTAAAAGCAGATTCCCCCGCGACAGACACTAAAAACCAGACAGTCTCAGAAATTCCCAATTCCGCGACAAAGCCTGCTGAGACAAAACCAGATTCCTCAGCCACAGACACTCAAAACCCGACAAAGCCTGTCGAGGTAAAAGCAGATTCCCCAGCCACAGACACTAAAAATCCGACAGTCTCAGAAATTCCCACTTCCACCACAAAGCCTGTCGAGGTAAAAGCAGATTCCTCAGCGACAGACACTAAAAATTCGACAAAGCCTGTCGAGGTAAAAGCAGATTCCCCCGCGACAGACACTAAGAATACGACAGTCTCAGAAATTCCCAATTCTGCGACAAAGCCTGCGGAGACAAAACCAGATTCCTCAGCCACAGACACTAAAAACGCGACTGTTGCGACTTCTGCGACGAATCCTGTTGAGGTGAAACCAGATTCTCCAGCCACAGAAACAAAAAACTCGACTGTTGCGACAAATCCTATCGACAAAAAACCAGATTCTCCAGCCACAGAAACAAAAAACCCGACTGTTGCGACAAAACCTGTCGAGACAAAACCAGATTCCCCCGCGACAGAAACCAAAAACCCGACTGTTTCGCACAATCCAGTCTCAGAAAACACTCAATCAGCCGTCACAGTTATTAATTCAATCGACGAAATAACAGGTGAAAAAACAGAAATAACTGCCATTCCCTCAGCTTCTACCGAAACAGAAGCCGCCGAGTTACCAGGAATACCAGCAGCAGCAACAGACATTCTCACTGGGGAAATTGAAAACATCTCCTTAACTTTCCCCAATACCTCCGTCAATGCAGACACTATCGAAACTACCAGCAAAGCCGATGAAAGTTTCCCACCAATTTCTGACGATGAAATTTCCACACTGTTTGAAACTCTCAACCGCCTATTACCCGCAGTAGAATCAACCGAAAACTCTCCACCATCCGAGTCAGAATACACAATTTCTCACTTGGAAACCGACTCAGAAAACCCAACAAATATTCCCGAAATAGCTACGACTCAAAATTATCAGCCGACAGACTCAGCAAATATCATTACCAACACAGACAATCAGCCAGAAACAACAATTGACGAGTATGCAAACCCAGACTTGTACACCGACTCCGAAAAAATAACCGTTATTCCCGAAATAGCATCATCCGCAAATAATCAGCCAGAAAATCCTCCAAATATCATCGCCCCCAGCCAAAGCGACTCCGAAACCAAGATAAACGAGTACCCAGTTGCTGACACCATTACCAAATTAGAAACAACCCCCAATTCCCCCCAACCATTAATCGGAATAATAGACACAGGCTTCGCAGCCGACAACCCCAAAATCGACTACAGCAAAATCATCCTCGGAAAAGACTTAATTGACAAAGACAACAACCCCCTACTCCAACCAAACGAAGGAAACCAACACGGAAGCACAATCCTCGAAATAATTGCTGGTGACAAAAACAAAAACAATCGCGAAACACCAATCTGGTTGGGAAGAGCAACAGGTTCCGGCAACTGGCACGAATCCTTGATAGAATTTGTAGACGCAGCAAAAGCATCAAAACAGCCCAACGCCGTAGTTAACCTCAGCTTCGACTTAACCCAAATCAATCCCGACGGCACGCAAACCACACGGCACAAACTGACAGAAACAGAAACAGCAGCACTCAAATACGCCCAGGATAACAACATCCTGATTGTAGCAGCCTCCGGCAATGAAGGAAATCTGATTTCCGCCCTCGGACAAGCATCAACAGAATTCAACAACATCATCACCGTCGGCGCAGCCGAAAACAACTATCGCGCCGGATATTCCAGCTACGGAGAAGGCTTAGATATTCTAGCACCGGACGACATTCCACAAACAGCAGAAACTCCAACAACCGAAACCAAACAAGGCACATCAATAGCAGCAGCAAAAGTCACAAACACCATCTCCCAAATGTGGGCGGCTAACCCATCCCTCAACTACCAACAAATCAAAAACATTCTCCTAAATACAGCCAAAGACATCGACGTGCCCGACTGGGATGAAAGGACAGGATATGGAATTATCAACGCAGAATTAGCAATTAAAACAGCAGCCGAAACCATCCCCGCAATTCCAGTATTGGCCGCCGCAAAACTATTGATCAAACCCTTAATTGGTGCTAGTGCAAATATTGGTAACTCTCCCAATTTTACAGCAGCCAAACCCTCAGAAAGAGCAACTGCAACTACAACCACTGCCCCCGGTACGCCAAAAGTTACGAGTACCTCAACCGGAGATTATAACGTCGGTACTAATTCCTATATTAGTGACTTAGCACCGTACAAAACCACTTATACCAGCAGTTCCAACGGCACAAATAACACCAATTCTCGCACTCTTAGCAGCCTTGCAAACACCCAGTCAAATTGGGATAAAAGCAATACCAAAACCAACTACAAGGGCGAATCTTTTGATGAATCCACCAGCGATTCCACGACAAATGTTGCTACCTATACCAGCAAAAACTTTTCCCAAAACTCAACAGAAAACAAAAATCAATGGCAGGAAAACCGCAGCCGAATCAAATACGAAGGAACTCGCAGCGATAGTAGCGAATCGGCTCAGAAATCTCGCAGTTCTTACAACTATACCACTCCCACTTACACGAGAAATGATGCTTCAGAAAGTTATCGCAACAGCAAATCGAAATCTAACAGTCAATACGGTACAAATCTGAGCATATCTAACGGCGATCGTCAAGATGATTGGGGGTCAAAATCAACCAATAACACCCGAAACACCAGCACCAATAGCGTATCCACCAGCAACAGTTCCAGCCAAACAGCAGGAAAAGCTAAATGGACAAACAGCAGTAACAACAACGATTCCAACAACACCCACAGCGGCGAAGAAACCACAGTCAACAAATCAGATTCCACTAGCAGTACAAACAGCGGCCCATCAAAAAGCAGCAGCAGAGGCGACAACTATGATGTCACCAAATCAACCTGGGACAATACCACAACCAACGGCAAAACAATCGGCAGTAACACCCGCGACGTTTACTCCGAAAACAGCAACAACAATCAAAGCAGTTACAACGACGGCAAATATAACAATACCAGCAATCGAGACACTTACAACGTCAATCAATCCCAAGAAACCAACAGCAGTAACGGCAGCTCATACTGGCAGAACAATCGAGGGAACAATTACTCAGTAAGTCAAGGGAATGACACACAAAGTTACAAGTCCGGCCCCGAAGCCAACAGCAGCCAAACAGATAATTATTCAGTAACTAAGTCAGATTCTTCCAGCAGCAACAGCAACGGCAAAACCACATCAAAGAACAATTCAGAAACTTACTCAGAGAATACCGTTCAAAGGAAAAACGAGTACAAAATAGATGCTTATACCACCACAGGTAGCAGCGACGAACAGACAATCACAGCTAGTCGTTCCAACAGCAGTAATAACGGGACTAACTCGAATTGGTTTAGTGGTAGCGATACTTCTCGCACCAGCAATTCACAAACAGTTACCACTTATAAAGATGGCAGGAAAGATGAGAACAGTAATTCCAGCTACGAGAAATGGTCGAGCGAAAGGACAGATGATAGTAAAGGTCTAGTTAGTGCAGTTGATAAGTATTCGCGGTGGAGTACGAGTTACAGCAAGTCGTCGTTTAAAGGAGGTTATACTTGGACTGAAACTATCAGCGGTTATGACTCGGAATCTGGGACTAAAGGTAAGATTTCTTCGAGTAGTAGCAGCAGTTGGACTTGGACTCGTAGCGGAACTGTTTGGGATGATGGACGGAATAATTGGAGTGAAAGTTGGTCGAAGTCTAGTTGGAAAGATGGCAAGTATTTGCCGAGTGAGTCGGACTCGAAAAATGGGTCTTTCGATCCGAAGAAAACTGGGCAGATTAATGATTTACCGAAGCTTGGGGATGCGCCGCGGTTGAATAAGGCGCCGAAGCGGGTGGTGCCGGAAAATTTGAAGAAGGTTCCTCCGCCGAGTCAAGAATTTACTGAGATTAATCTACCAAAACCACCGCAGGTTCCAGGTAATCTGTTTGCTGGTTCTGGTGCTCCAGTCAATCGTCCACCTACTTTTAAGGAACAAATACAAAAACTGCTGAATACTGGGGCGATCGCCAACTATAACACGATTGTTGCTTTAATTATTGACCCTAAGTATCAGGGTGAGTTGAGGTTAGTAGTTGGCGATCTAGATATGCGGACAATGATTGTACAGAAGTTTAGTCAAAAACCTGAAATGGCGACTGCGATTATGGCAGCTCTGCTTAAAGGAAGTCAATGGTGGACTAACCCTCCTTCCAATGATTTTAGTAAGTATTTTAACGAGCCAAAAAACGTACTACCTCTGCCATATAATGCGACAATGAACTGCTGGGAAATGATTTGGTATGCGGCATTTTTATGTAATCAAATGACTGCCGATCGAATTCGCTCTGCTATGCAAAAAGTAGGTTATACAACTAAGCCTGCTTTCTCAGCTATGATAGACATAATGGGGTATCAAGACGGTTTATTCTTCTATCCCAACCGAGGAGTTCCTAATCAGACAACACGTTTACCCAAGCCGGGGGAACTTGTATTTTTTAAAAATCCTACATCGGATGGTAAATTTCCTAAAGGAAATGCGGATCGATCAGCTAATGCCGATCACGTAGCTATTGCACTCACTCCTACAAAACTTGTCAGTTTGTGGAACCAACCGAACAATAATAACACCATACAGATTATTGATGTCAGCCAACTCAAAGGCTATGTTCAGGTAGGTTACTCGTTAGATTTTTTCAAGGATATACTTTGGTAGTTGGAGAAAGATATGTGGAAAAAATTGTGTGCTGTGTTAGTGTTTTTAAGTGCGTTCCTAATTCTAACGATAGGAAGCATACCTCTTTTAAAATCGGAGGAACAAAAAAGTGCTGTGAGTTGTCGAAAACTAGATATTTGGCCTATTGCTTTCCTTGAATGGGACAATCCAATTAAGTTAGATGTGGTAGATGTGGGGTGGCCAGACCCTAGTGTAGCTCGAGGTACATATATAGCTGGCCCTAAGTCTTATCCAATGAGACCTTACATAAAACAAACTTTTGCTAACTCAGCAGGGCTAGCGAGCATAGTTTCTCGGGGGAATCAAGAAACTCTACCAATGGCAGTTTTAATTGGAAAGACTACCAGAATAATCAAGCTCCTAGAACCGCCAAGCAAACTTAGCGCTCGCAGCGATGGTGGGGTATGGACAAATTACCCGCTATCTCACTATGACAGCACAGGAGCTTTGAAACGAGTTGTAGAAAAAGTTCCTGGCGTAGAGATTGTAGGTGTTGAACAAGATGCTGTTTGGGTGATGGACTTAGATCTGCAAGCTTGGTTTGTGAATGCTGAAGGTGAGGTGCGCGGTCCTTATCCGTGGGGGGGATTTGCTGCTTCAGTAGCGTCAAAACAAGCTATTTGTCATTTAAATCGAGACGCTATACGTCGCGTAGAATGTTTAGAACCGGATGGCAAAAAGCGTTATCCTCTTCTTTCACTGCCTCGCGAACTAAGAGGAGGGCTGTTGTCATTTTCAAACGATCGGCTCCTCACTGGAGATATTACTGGTGGTTCTTTAAATTATTACAATACAGGAGGATTGGCTGCTAAATTAACTATAGAAAATGCTGGAATTACCCCAACAGGCGATGCCTTTGTTTCTGTCATAGTTGACGATAAATCGGCTGATGTTTGCGTTAGCAATGGTACAACGCAGCGAGTTTTTATCGAATATGATGACCCATCGCGATTTCCTATTCCACTAAAATTAGGCGTGGCTGCTGTTGAGGGCGATCGCACCTTGGTGTATGGTTTCGATCGCGCTGTATGGTACAAGGGCGATCGCGTTGAGAAAACTTTTGTAGTGGACGATAATGTCTATCGCAAAGATATATTTCCTCATCACTGGCGCACTTCTACGAATTTTGTAACTGCGAATAGTTCAGATGGGACGATAATTTTGTCAACAAGCGGGCCAACGGGAATGGCAATTATTGGGATGCGTTGGAATCCTGAATCTAAGTAGTTGGACCTGTCGGTGAATTTTTAGAAGTGGGTGATTTATAATCCGATCGCCCTCGCGCCCGATCGCCCGCACAGTCAAAAGGTCGATATACTGTGTAAAAATATGCGAATTTCATTTGACCTTGATGATACTCTAATTTGTAATCACAAAGAGGTTCCCAGGGAACCCAATCGAGTGCCGTTTTTCCTCAAACCTTGGATTAACGAACCCTTGCGACTGGGAACACGTGTATTGATAAAAGAATTGAAACAACGAGGACATGAAATATGGATTTATACAACTTCCTATCGTTCCCCTTGCTTGGTAAGTTTGTGGTTGCGTTGCTACGGTATTCAAGTAGCAGGGGTAATCAACCAAAATATCCACAGAGCTCATCTGCGTCACTATTCAGGCGATTCGTTACCTAGTAAAAATCCACAAGCCTTTGGTATTGACTTGCATGTGGATGATTCTGAAGGGGTGAAATTAGAGGGAAAAAAGTATGGTTTTCAAGTGGTTGTGGTTTCTCCAGAAGATTGCAATTGGACTCGGGCAGTTCTGGAAGCAGTTGCACGTCGGTAACAAGCCTCATTTAAAGCGATTGCAACTCTTAAATTAACGTTGGCGGAGCGATCGCCCTTTCTTAGCCAGTACAATTTACCAAAAGCCGATCGCCCTCGCGCACAATTTGAAGGAGCGCCAGCTAAATTTTGATAGCAAAGAAGCATAGCAGAGTATGACACCGTTAGACAAATATCTAAACAACTAGCACACACATCCAAGTTTTAAAACATCTTTAAAAAAGGAGATTGACGATATTTTACAATCAGGTAAGTATAATATTGGGAAGTTAAGTATAGTAGTGATAATGGTATCAATTTGTGCGTGTAAGTCAACTGAATTGAAGATCGAGCCAATAGAAGTCATCGCAGATATTGCACCTCCTCAGAATCCATGCCCCATCTCTCAAGTTCCCGTCGATCGACAAGCTTTGACTGACTTAGATACAACTTCTCAAGTAGAGCAGGAAATAAAAGATATCCAAAAAAAGGCTTTTGAATTGGCAGTAGAAACAGCTCAGGGCGTGGGCAGAAGAAAGGAGCGACATACTCAGGCAAGTATAATGTATCAACGTCTGACAGAGCTTTATCCTCTGATTTCATGCGAAGCGAGCAAGGAGGCATTAGCAATTACTTGGTCAGAGGCTCGCCTGGATATTGGATATATCCTCTCAGATGGAAAAGAGTTAGCTCGTTCTGGTTTGTATGTTTACGTGCAAGAACTCAGGCGAAAAAATAAAGAGAAGTAAGTAAGAATAAAAAGTTGAATGGCAGATCGCACTTTTGTACAAATTGCCAATAGTCGATCGCCCTCGTGCACAATTTACCCAAAGCCGATCGCCCCCACAGTCCAGTGATGATGGGAGAAATGATTGGAGTGAGAGTTGGTCGAAGTCTAGTTGGAAAGATGGTAAGTATTTGCCGGGTGAGTATGAGTCGAAAAGGGGAGGGTTCGATCCTAAGAAAACTGGGCAGATTAATGATTTGCCGAAATTTGGGGAGGCGCCGCGGTTGACTAAGGCTCCGAAAAAACAGGTGCCACCGGAGTTGAATAAGAAACCTAAGCCGAGTGATTATATTTGGGCACCGACTTTTATTCCCATTAAAGAGCCTCAGTTTAAAGAGGTTTTTGGTAGTGGCTCTGATTCTACTTCCGGTGGAAGTGGGAATGATAATTTAGCTAATAATCCGTCTAGTGGTTCTGGTGGTGGTGGCTCACCAAATCAGGACAAAATACAGAAATTTATTCGCGAATTTCGTAGGGTGATGGCACAGGGAAAACGTGCTGTCATAGATTTTCTCAAAGGATTCATTTACCACTCCCTCATAAATGGTGTCGGTATCCTCAAGGATGTAGCTGATCTCTTGTACCCACCAGGGGCAAAATCTCATGCTGACATTGAGGCATATTATCGGAATAATCAGAGTTTTCAGGCAGGAAGAGCTATCGCCAATGGATTAACTTTTGGTAGTGCCCTGAAGGAAAGGATCGAGAGAATAAAACTCACGTCAAAGAAAAGTAGGCATTTAGAGTTGTAAATTAGCATTGTAATGATGCACAA
>RDYN01000075.1 GCA_004293365.1 Oscillatoriales cyanobacterium
TCAAGCCTATGGATTTGTTAATTTCGACAATTTTCGAGATCGACTATTAGCTTGCTTTTCTAATTAGCTTTTCTTATCACCGCAAACCCAGAAGACCCATTTTTAAACCGAGGTATTCTACTACATCGGCTGGTAAAGCAGTTCTGACGGCGCCCGTATCTATTAATGCTTCTGCTTCGTACACCCGCAACAGATTCGGATTGAGCAATCCTCGCCTCACTAAGGCTTCATCAATTGCATTGGTTAGCTTTACTTTGACTCGAACTGCACCCATATTGTTGCTGAGTTGAATTTTAGTGCGATCGATATTTATCATACCGCCTCTCTTTGCGTACAGAAAGTATACCTTCAATTATAGCTTGAAATGCTTGCAGCCGCAGGTTAAAACCTGTAGGCTGCAAGTGCACGCAAATTATCGCTAAAAATTACTAATCTTCAGCATAGATATACCGATACAATTCGCTCGGATCGGGTTCGGGGCTTTTCTCGGCAAACTCTACCGCATCATCAATGACAGCTTCGATTTTTTTGTCGATCGCCTTTAATTCTTCAGCAGTAGCCAAAGTGCGATCGATCAAATCAGCAGCCAACTTCTTAATCGGATCGCGGGGGAACCAATATTCCTTCTCTTCCTTCGATCGCAATTCGTCAGGATCTGCCAAGGAATGGCCACGAAAACGATAAGTCAAAGCCTCAATTACAGTCGGGCCTTCGCCGGCCCGCGCCCGCGCTACAGCTTCCTTGGCGACTTCCCGCACCGCCAAAACATCCATCCCGTCAACCTCGACGCCAGCCATGCCAAAAGCATGAGCTTTCTTGAAAATCAAGGGGTCAGAAGTAGCTCGCTCGTGGGCCATGCCGATCGCCCATTTGTTGTTTTCCACAACATAAAGAATCGGCAATTTCCACAAGGCAGCCATGTTCAAACACTCAAAAAACTGCCCGTTATTGGCCGCGCCATCGCCAAAAAAACAAGCTGTCACGCCATCGGAATTTTCATCTCCCAAAGCTTCGCGCCGGTACTTCGATTGAAAAGCCGCCCCCGTAGCTACAGGAATCCCCTCAGCCACAAAAGCATAGCCTCCCAACAGCCGGTGTTCTGCCGAAAACATGTGCATCGAACCGCCGCGGCCCTTCGAGCAACCGGTGGCCTTTCCGAACAACTCCGCCATCACTTCCCGCGCTGGTACGCCCGCGCTCAAAGCGTGAACGTGATCGCGGTAGGTGCTGCTGACATAATCGGTACTATCCCGGCGCATCGATCGAATCACGCCAGTAGAGACAGCTTCTTGTCCGTTGTACAAGTGGACAAAACCAAACATTTTGCCCCGGTAGTACATCTCAGCACACTTGTCCTCAAAAAAGCGCCCCAAAACCATATCCTCGTAGAGCATCAAGCCCTCATCCCGAGAAATAGTTACGCTTTGTGCGTCAAAAACTGGTAAAGTCCGTTCCATAAAAAATTAATACCCGATCGGCTTCTTAGACAGGTGATATCTTGCAATACTCAACTCAATGTAAACCGAGAGTGGACACAACCGCAGCAGAAAATGGGCGAACATTTTCCCAACAGCAGTTGCAAGCATTGTTAAAATGAGCTTAGTATGGGAAATTTGCCAAAATTGGGAAAGCCAACTGCCACATCGACCGGCTGCGGTTGTCTCTAAAACTTAAGATCGGTCTTGTTCAAAGTGGGGCAGGATGCGAACCTCACTCTAAAACGCCGTAGAGGGAAACAGTCGGAGTACCTTGAAGGAAGTTCTCGATATCCTTAACAGGACTCAGAAGCTCACATCAAAATCATATTTTTGAGATTTGATGTGAGAGCATCACCTAAGATAGGCTAATTCAGTTGCTAGCGCTTTGGGGAAGTGGACTGTGCTTATTCCACTAGATTACTACCGTATTTTGGGTCTACCGATTCAAGCTACTGCCGAACAGTTGCAGCAGGCTCACGGCGATCGCACTTTACAGCTTCCACGTCGGGAGTATTCCGAAGTTGCGATCGTCGCCCGCAAACAACTGATCGATGAAGCCTGCGCCGTTCTGTCAGACTCAGACGGGCGCAAAGCTTATGATGTCAATTTTTTAGCCAAAACTTACGATCGAGAGTCGGAAGCAGCCATGGCGGCCAAGCAGAGGTCGAAAACCTCTACTGGGCCGGCCACAGTCCTGCAAGATGCAGGAGAAACCGTTGCTGCAGAGTCTAAGGCTTTAGACGCTGCTCCCGACCCCCACACTCCAAGTATTGAAATCGATGACAACCAATTCGTAGGAGCCCTGCTCGTACTGCAAGAACTGGGGGAATACGAACTCGTACAGAAGCTGGGGCGCCCGTATCTCAACAATGGCAGCATCGCGATCGACGAAGGCCGCTTCGGCGACCCGCAGCTCGTCCGGCCAGACATAGTTTTAACCGTAGCCCTGGCGTGCCTAGAACTCGGCCGCGAACAGTGGCAGCAAGGTCAATACCAAAATGCGGCAAAATCACTAGACGCAGGTCAAGAACTGCTGCTGCGCGAAAGCTTATTTCCAAGCGTGAGGGGTGAAATGCAAACCGATATATACAAACTCCGTCCGTACAACATTTTAGAATTACTATCGCTCCCCGAAGAAAAAGTCTCGGAGCGCCGCCAGGGACTGCAAATCCTGCGAGAAATGCTCGAAGAACGGGGCGGCATTGATGGCTCGGGGGACGATCGCTCGGGTTTAGGAATAGAAGACTTCCTCCGCTTCGTCCAGCAACTTCGCAAACACCTAACCAGCAGCGAGCAGCAGACCCTATTTGAGGCTGAAGCCGGCCGCCCCTCCGCAGTCGCCACTTACCTATCGGTCTACACCCTGTTAGCCCAAGGATTTGCCTCCAGAGGGCCCGCGATGATCCGCCGCGCCAAGCTGATGCTGATGCAGCTCGGCCGCCGCCAAGACGTTCACCTCGAAAAAGCCGTGTGTTCGCTGCTGCTGGGCCAAACAGAAGAAGCCAGCAGAGCTCTCGAACTCAGTTCGGAAAAAGAACCCCTCGCCTTCATTCGGGAACATTCCCAAGATTCTCCCGATTTGTTGCCCGGACTCTGCTTGTACGCCGAACACTGGCTGCAAGAAGAAGTGTTTCCTCATTTCCGCGACTTGGCTTCCCAGTCAGTTTCTTTGAAAGATTATTTTGCTGACCCGAAAGTCCAAGCTTACCTAGAAGCTTTGCCGTCGGATGCAGAAACCGCTAACGAATGGGTCGTCGTGCAACCCCGATCGGGCAAACCTCCGGGGAAACTGCAACCAGCGGGCGATCGTCCGCCCGCACCACCACAGCCGCCAGCAGCCAAACAGCTAGCCAGTAGTGTCACCTTGACCCCCGTACCGGCCGACAGCTCCAGCGCAGCTTCAGCGCCGAAATACCAGGCAACGGCGGCAGGAATTGGGGCGGCAGCGGCCGTCTCTCTCCCGACAGCTACGGCGGGACGGCCTGCGACCTCGACCTCCAAACCGCGCCGGAGCCAGAGTTCGAGCCGGCGCAGCGGAGCGATCGGTCAGGGGTTAACAGGCTCTTTTGGCGATCGGGCGCGCACCCTAGCAGCCCAAATTGGGGCCCAAATCAAGTCCCTGCCACCAAACAAGCTGGCTCTGCTTGTCGTCGCAGGCGTCCTGAGCCTGTTAATCCTGTGGTGGATACTCAGCCTGCTGGCGAGTGCCATGCAAGCCCTGTCGGGCCCATCCCTGCAAGGAGAACAAGCCTCCGTCAGCCTGGATGCACCGCCCGTAGAAATCCCCGCACTAGCCCCGACTCCAGAGCCTGGTGCCTCCGCCCCCGCCCCAGTGTCGGGAGCAATGACGGAAGAAGCAGCCAAACAAATAGTTCAAGACTGGCTGTCGGCGAAAGCGGCGGCTTTGGGCCCCAATCACGCTGTGGAAGAATTACAGAAAGTTCTCACAGAACCGGCTTTGTCTCGCTGGCAGTTGATGGCAGATGCTCAACAGAAAAACAACGCCCACCAGCGTTACGTGCACAAGCTAGAAGTTAAAGGAGTTAAGGCGAATCCAACAAATCCCGATCGCGCCGAAGTAGAAGCCCAAGTCAGCGAAAAAGCCGAAACCTTCGATGCCGATCGGCTAGTTACTTCCCGCGACGAAAATCTGCGTATCCGCTACGACTTAATCCGCCAAGACGGACAGTGGCGGATTATGGATTGGCAGGTGATGAAGTAAGGAATTGGTAATGGGTAATTGGTAATGGGTAATTTCTGGTTGCTAGTTACCCGAGCATCTCAATGAATGTGAAAAGCATTTTTTTGTTAGTAGTGCGAGCGTCTTCGCTCGCTACACATACAAGATTTGCGATCGGGGACGCTGGCACGACAAAAGCACTGATTGAGATTCTCCCACTAATTGCCAATTACCAATTGCTAATAATTATTGAAAATATTAATTCTTAAAGTCGGAGTGGTGATTTGCAGATAATTGTTGAAGGCGGGCGTTTTATTTATAATTCCTATGGCGTAGCCAATAAAGGTTGAGGTTTCAATCCCTAATAGGGGTTTAGTTTGATTGCGGCAGTTTTTCTTTTGATGGGTTGTCTACAGGATATTTGTTTCAATCCCTAATAGGGGTTTAGTTTGATTGCGGCACAAAAAGTAGATGTCCAGTGGAGCCAGCAATTGTTTCAATCCCTAATAGGGGTTTAGTTTGATTGCGGCCTGAAACGCGAAATAGAGCCTGTTTCCTCTCAAGTTTCAATCCCTAATAGGGGTTTAGTTTGATTGCGGCTTAGGGTTTGGTGCTGAATGTTGAACGCAGGTTTTAAGTTTCAATCCCTAATAGGGGTTTAGTTTGATTGCGGCGCAACAGCTTTTTGATACTTGGTGCTTGTACATGGTTTCAATCCCTAATAGGGGTTTAGTTTGATTGCGGCAATAAGAGATTGCATAGAAGTAATCTCAATAGGAAGTTTCAATCCCTAATAGGGGTTTAGTTTGATTGCGGCTTGGCAAATTACATAAATTATTATCATATCCCAAAGGTTTCAATCCCTAATAGGGGTTTAGTTTGATTGCGGCTATCATCAAAAGAATCTCCTAAATAAATCCCATGTTTCAATCCCTAATAGGGGTTTAGTTTGATTGCGGCGGGAGTCCGATACCGCAAGCTGTGGAGGCGATCGGTTTCAATCCCTAATAGGGGTTTAGTTTGATTGCGGCTTTGGAAATACCTTACGAGTTTACTGCACCACAAGTTTCAATCCCTAATAGGGGTTTAGTTTGATTGCGGCTTTCTCGTGGAATTTTGTCAGTCCTTACCCGATGTTTCAATCCCTAATAGGGGTTTAGTTTGATTGCGGCCCAGCATCGAAAGTGCCGAAGTCTTTGTACGATCGCTTGGTTTCAATCCCTAATAGGGGTTTAGTTTGATTGCGGCAAAGCCACAATTTCGCAGCGAGATTTATTTCGAGTTTCAATCCCTAATAGGGGTTTAGTTTGATTGCGGCTTGCTTACTTCTTTCTGTTTCCGCTGTTCTCTGCGTTTTGTTTCAATCCCTAATAGGGGTTTAGTTTGATTGCGGCGCAACATCAGCGTCTGGCGCTGAGTGCTGCACTGCAGTTTCAATCCCTAATAGGGGTTTAGTTTGATTGCGGCAGGGCATCGGATGAGGCGCGGATTGCCGAGGGTTTCAATCCCTAATAGGGGTTTAGTTTGATTGCGGCTCGAGGATAAATCGCAGCACATCACCTTCTTAGTGAAGTTTCAATCCCTAATAGGGGTTTAGTTTGATTGCGGCAGAATTGCTAGCGTCCGACATTCAAGAATTAAGGTTTCAATCCCTAATAGGGGTTTAGTTTGATTGCGGCTTCGCAGCCTAAACTCCTCTCCGGTTGTACTAAGTGTTTCAATCCCTAATAGGGGTTTAGTTTGATTGCGGCTTTAAGTTTTTAGGAGTGAATATGGCCGTAATTGTTTCAATCCCTAATAGGGGTTTAGTTTGATTGCGGCCGGACCGCGTAGGAGGATTGGGCAATGATGGCTGTGTTTCAATCCCTAATAGGGGTTTAGTTTGATTGCGGCGGCGATCGAGTTTTGGAAGAAGCAGAAGTTGCTAAAGAGTTTCAATCCCTAATAGGGGTTTAGTTTGATTGCGGCGTTCATTCACCTACGTTCCCGCAAACTAATGAAGAGGTTTCAATCCCTAATAGGGGTTTAGTTTGATTGCGGCCTGCATTGTGTTAGGCGAATTTGGCACCAGCTTGGTTTCAATCCCTAATAGGGGTTTAGTTTGATTGCGGCTGAAATCAGGTTCAATTCCTGCAATTGATTTTCCGTTTCAATCCCTAATAGGGGTTTAGTTTGATTGCGGCAAAGGAAAGCCATGTGCATTAATAACAGAATTCAAAGTTTCAATCCCTAATAGGGGTTTAGTTTGATTGCGGCGTGGTTGTTGCTGACTTGGTGGATTGCGTTGAAATGTTTCAATCCCTAATAGGGGTTTAGTTTGATTGCGGCTTTCCAAGACCACCGGAGAGAGCATAATCTATCAGTTTCAATCCCTAATAGGGGTTTAGTTTGATTGCGGCAAAAGGGCGCTCTAGTAGTAAGAGCGGTCAATTGTTTCAATCCCTAATAGGGGTTTAGTTTGATTGCGGCTTTCCCGTTGGAGGCTTATACTACAATGATTACGCAGATGCGTTTCAATCCCTAATAGGGGTTTAGTTTGATTGCGGCGTAAAATGTACGAGGGAACTTACAGAAAAATTGCAGAAGTTTCAATCCCTAATAGGGGTTTAGTTTGATTGCGGCAAGGTGTCGGTGCGATCGTAGGTGGAATTTTGGGTTTCAATCCCTAATAGGGGTTTAGTTTGATTGCGGCTAGTTGCATATTTAATCAAATGGACGAATAAATTGTTTCAATCCCTAATAGGGGTTTAGTTTGATTGCGGCTTGGCTAATACTAACCTTGTACTTGCCTAAGTCTGGGTTTCAATCCCTAATAGGGGTTTAGTTTGATTGCGGCAAATCAAAAAACAGACTGTCTGGTCACACGATTTGTTTCAATCCCTAATAGGGGTTTAGTTTGATTGCGGCTCACCCAGAGGCAGGCCAAGGAGAAATTAAGATTCTCAAAGTTTCAATCCCTAATAGGGGTTTAGTTTGATTGCGGCTGAAACATACCAACCGCAAGAGTTTAGGGATTGGGAGTTTCAATCCCTAATAGGGGTTTAGTTTGATTGCGGCCTGATTGCTCGGGCGGCGGGATTTTTAGACGGCCCTGTTTCAATCCCTAATAGGGGTTTAGTTTGATTGCGGCTTTAGGCAACAATATTTCTGCTCGGTGAAAAATGTTTCAATCCCTAATAGGGGTTTAGTTTGATTGCGGCTTGATTGCGGCGCAGTTTTGCTGTGGTTGCTTTGGGGGAGGAAACTGTGTTTCAATCCCTAATAGGGGTTTAGTTTGATTGCGGCCTGCAATTTTTAATACCATCAAAGGTAAGGTTGTTTCAATCCCTAATAGGGGTTTAGTTTGATTGCGGCTCTTATAAATCTCACGATTATATTCATCCTTCTAAGTGGGTTTCAATCCCTAATAGGGGTTTAGTTTGATTGCGGCCTGTATAATCATCATTCTAATCTTATTGACAATTGAGTTTCAATCCCTAATAGGGGTTTAGTTTGATTGCGGCTAGAATCTAGCAGTGGCATGAAAGCTAGCCGCGAAAGTTTCAATCCCTAATAGGGGTTTAGTTTGATTGCGGCACAAACCTTTGAAAGCCTTACACTGTATAGGCTAAAAGTTTCAATCCCTAATAGGGGTTTAGTTTGATTGCGGCATAAAATTTCATCCTATAATTGTTCAGTTTTTAAAGTTTCAATCCCTAATAGGGGTTTAGTTTGATTGCGGCTCAGGTAAAATTAATACTGGCTGGTTTTATGTTTCAATCCCTAATAGGGGTTTAGTTTGATTGCGGCCAGTTTGTACCGAGGCGGTACATAGTAAGAACGCGTTTCAATCCCTAATAGGGGTTTAGTTTGATTGCGGCTCTAATCTTCTCAATGGTTTTTAGTTGTTTCCATGTTTCAATCCCTAATAGGGGTTTAGTTTGATTGCGGCTAGTAGCGAATCGGCTTTTCTAAATAGAGATGCTGATGTTTCAATCCCTAATAGGGGTTTAGTTTGATTGCGGCTCGGTGAAAGATTCAATCCGATTTCCTAGCCCGTCGTTTCAATCCCTAATAGGGGTTTAGTTTGATTGCGGCTTCAGCAGACCCAGCTCGCACGCCATAAGGGTCGTTGTTTCAATCCCTAATAGGGGTTTAGTTTGATTGCGGCGCTGGAACCGGAAATACCAAAAGTAGTGGTCATCGAGTTTCAATCCCTAATAGGGGTTTAGTTTGATTGCGGCTCAAAACCATCACTGGTGGTCGAGAAGCTGTTGATGTTTCAATCCCTAATAGGGGTTTAGTTTGATTGCGGCTAAAGTAGAGACTGCCATACAGGACTTATGCTCGAAGTTCCTCGTTTCAATCCCTAATAGGGGTTTAGTTTGATTGCGGCCCGGTTTCATCAGTCCGATTCCCGCTGTGCATTATGGTTTCAATCCCTAATAGGGGTTTAGTTTGATTGCGGCTTGGCAATACAATACTATTGCCAATGCCGTCTGTTTCAATCCCTAATAGGGGTTTAGTTTGATTGCGGCTCAGCGAATGCAGCAGTTGCCTACGAGCGCACTGGAATGTTTCAATCCCTAATAGGGGTTTAGTTTGATTGCGGCTCCCTTACAACATGATGAATGGGTCAAGGCTTGCAAGGGTTTCAATCCCTAATAGGGGTTTAGTTTGATTGCGGCTCTCTTTCTCGGTTCTTGATTTTCCTGAAGAGTATGAAACGGGTTTCAATCCCTAATAGGGGTTTAGTTTGATTGCGGCGTCCCGGCACCCTCCTGGGTAACGAATTGCCTCAAAGTTTCAATCCCTAATAGGGGTTTAGTTTGATTGCGGCTAGCAATCCAGAGTTGCCTACAGATACTTTTTTATCAAGTTTCAATCCCTAATAGGGGTTTAGTTTGATTGCGGCAAAAAAGAACGTGCCTGAAAAATGGCAAGACTGGGCAGAAGTTTCAATCCCTAATAGGGGTTTAGTTTGATTGCGGCTTCCCGGTCTAACGGCCGGGACTTTTTTGATTGATGGTTTCAATCCCTAATAGGGGTTTAGTTTGATTGCGGCCTGATTACTAAACTAGCAGTTATTTGCTCGACACGCGTTTCAATCCCTAATAGGGGTTTAGTTTGATTGCGGCTAACAGATACGCTTCACCGATTGAAGTGGTCAGTTTCAATCCCTAATAGGGGTTTAGTTTGATTGCGGCCGCTCTCTGTGAGAAACAAAGCTTGCTGTCCTAAGTTTCAATCCCTAATAGGGGTTTAGTTTGATTGCGGCTTCGGGCAAGCGCTGCAAGTTTTCAATCAAGTCTTTGTTTCAATCCCTAATAGGGGTTTAGTTTGATTGCGGCTTTTATTACATTTTGAAATAGATGCCGTCCCCGATAACCTTGCGTTTCAATCCCTAATAGGGGTTTAGTTTGATTGCGGCCGGGATTTGTTGGGTTAGCTTAAGCAAAAATTTTATGTTTCAATCCCTAATAGGGGTTTAGTTTGATTGCGGCTTGGGGGGGACTGACTGACGCCCAACAGAAAAAATTTACAGGTTTCAATCCCTAATAGGGGTTTAGTTTGATTGCGGCGTTTGCTGTCCACCTTAGCCGAAGGCGGCCGCCGTTTCAATCCCTAATAGGGGTTTAGTTTGATTGCGGCAATATTGCTTCATCTTTTACAGATAAAGCTAAACTTCCTGTTTCAATCCCTAATAGGGGTTTAGTTTGATTGCGGCAGGAAATAAGTGGGTTTTTTAGTTGTCTGCTTAAGTTTCAATCCCTAATAGGGGTTTAGTTTGATTGCGGCCGGACAGTTACCACCAACAACAAAGCGGTGGACTTCAGGAAGTTTCAATCCCTAATAGGGGTTTAGTTTGATTGCGGCGAGAAAATAAAGACACCTCTATCTTTGTTCTCAATTGTTTCAATCCCTAATAGGGGTTTAGTTTGATTGCGGCTAAAGTTACAGAAGCTCAGGAAGCTTTGAAGTTAGAGCGTTTCAATCCCTAATAGGGGTTTAGTTTGATTGCGGCGATTTTAGGGCCTAAGGTTTGAGGCATGGTCTACGTTTCAATCCCTAATAGGGGTTTAGTTTGATTGCGGCCTAAGGAATTCCGTAGCTCCCAGTCTGGGCAAAATGTTTCAATCCCTAATAGGGGTTTAGTTTGATTGCGGCCGCCGGCCTTTGAAACCGTTGGTGTATTTGGTTTTCAAGGTTCAGTTGCGGGAATCTAATCCAAAAGTACCATTTCAGCCTTCGATCTGTCAATACCCGATTTTTCATATAGCATTCAAACTCTTATCTGGCATGGGTTTTAGGGATTGCGGGAATCGTTTTTAGAAGATAGGAGCATCAAACCCTTGCGGCATCTACATTATAGCCGAAAAATCTGACACCCCAAATTTTACACCTACCGACTCCCGCATTTTTAGGCAAAAAACACAGTCCTATCTACTGGAACTACCCCACCGATACGCTCAATCTTGGCCTGACAGCAAGCGCACAGGGGAAAAAATAGAATGCTGTCTTGTTCGGGCTTGATGACTTTGCTCAAGCGCGATCGCAACTTAGCGTACTGAGTCTCCGTCAAATCTGTACACTCAAATACACTGTACTGCATCCACTGCCCGTAGGATTTGAGAATTTTGTGAATCTTCGTCCGCCGCTTATCTTCAGGGACATCGTAGGAAATCAGAATGTGCATCATTATTTCAACACCAAAGGAGGATACTGGTCAATTTCGCCCATCAGATATTTCGCCAACAGCCGCGCCTGAATCTCAAAGGCTTCGCGAAAAGTGCACTTACGTCCCAAAACCGGATGCTTAAACTCAGACTGTTTTTTCTTCTCGTACAGCGTCAGAAATTCACGCCGCCCAGTTTCCGAAAGCCGCACCACATTACTGACAGGTTCCACATCAAAATCATTCGGAGTCAGTACCCGCTGATTGATAGCTTTTAAAATCACGCTATCGACAACCACAGCCCGAAATTCCTCCATCAAATCGAACACCAGCCCGACGCGGCCGTAGCGCTGAACGTGCAGGTATCCCAAATAAGGATCGAAACCAACAATATTAATCGCACTTTGTACATCGTGACGCAGCAGAGTGTAGCCAAAGTTCAACAAAGAATTCACCGAATCCGTAGCCGGCCGATGTCTCGGTTTAAACACAAAACCTTCAGCCCGAATAAGCTGACTGAAAACACCAAAATAAGCTGCACTTGCCGCACCTTCCAAACCGCGCAGGGAATTGATATTATCAGCCTTGTCCAGTTTGGCAATAACATTAGCAATTTGAGTTATTGCCGAATCTAGTGTCAGTTCAGAATGGTCACGTTGAGTTTGTGCCAAACACTTCCGATAATTTTTCAACTTACCTCGAATAAAGCCTTGCACAACGTGAATTGCTTGCGGAGTTTCGCCCGCCGCTTGCCACTGCGCGTTCCGCACAAAGATATTTTTAGTCATTTCCGGTTCAATCCTTCCTAAATATTGACCGTTACTCGTGAGAAAAGTCAGAGGAATTTTGCGCTGGAGAAGTTCTGCAATTGCCGCAGGCGAAATAGTCGCCCGTCCCAAAATTACAACTCCATCTAAATGAATCAAAGGCACATCCAGCAACTTTTTTTCATGGTTTTTAACGTGCAGCCGTTCGTCAACTTTACCGATAAAAGCGTCTTCTTGATTGATGTAAAGCGTTCCCATTTTTGATTCCTAAAGTTGTGTATTGGCTGTCTTTTTTTATCTCAAATCCTAGTTACCAGTCTCCTTGCTTCTTCAGTCGGCGGAGACCGACTTTGTTCGTATAGAAGCGATTTCAATCGCCGAATCATAAAACAGACTGAGGATTGTCGATTTGTTAGCTAGCTTCTTGATAGCGGCGAAGTTTGTCAGCAGCTTGCGGCAAACATTGAGCGTACAAACTGCACCCCTGACAGCGTTTGCTGTAACTAGCAGGCGGCATCTTTCCCGTCTGAATCAAAACTTGAATTGCAGAAATAGTCACAACTGCCTCTTGTCTCAACTGCTCAGAAATCTCCACCTTTTGCCGCTGGTGCGACTGCGCGTAATACACATATCCAGTCGCAATACTTTTCCCCGTCATCTCCTCCAAACACAAAGCCTGAGCGCACACCTGCAACTCATCGTTATCCCATTCCCCCTTGCGCCCCCGCTTGTACTCCACCGGATACAACTCACCATTCTCCGATTCAATCAAATCCGACTTACCAATCAGCTTGTAGCGCTCCGACTTCAGCCAAATCGCCCGCACCTGCCAAGTTTCATCGCGGTTGATTTCGCCCATAGTGTGAACGCGATCGTGCAAAGTCGTCCCTTCCACGGTATACTGGTTGTCTGTGAACTCTCCGGCGCAAGACATACGCCAGCAGCGGTGAGGACAGTAGGAGTATTGGTTGAGAAGTGCGATCGAAATATAGTCATCAGTATCATTCATAATCTTGATAATTTGCGGTAATTATCGATCGAAAGTTTTTCCTTAGCTGTCAGATCCGCCAGGGGTTAAAACCCCTGTCTCATAGCTAAAGTCGGTTAAAACCGACTGAAGATTCAATCATTCTCATCAGTCCTCTTCAGAGGACTTTCGCTATGAGACGGGGGTTTAAACCCCCGTCGGACTAGGTTTGAATTGAGGAGGTAAATTCTGCATTTTGCTTGGTAATTTTTTCAGAAAGTGGAATGGGTAGACGGCGCGTCATACCCATACCCATCGGCGTTTTCCTTCCCAATCCGCAGTACAAAGCATAATCAGCCAAAGCATTAATTTGCTTAATCAATAACGGATCTACATCCCCTAAAATCCGATAGCTAACCTCCCCAACAATCCCAATTAAATTGCTGTGATAATTAGTCACAACTTCAGTTTTGATATTGACAAAGCTCGAAAAAACTGCATCCAGTACCAGCGGCGAAACTTCAATACCGCTGTACTTATTCCAGCGACTGAGAAGACTGTTAAAAACGCATTCTCTCGTCGGCAAAACAGAATCAAATTTGCCCTGACGAAAAGTAGTCGGAGTAGCCAGACTGAACGCAATCAAACGATTAGTATCAGAAGCTTGCTCGTACAATTGAGAGTAATCGCAAGCATTAGCCCAAGGCAGATCTACTTGCGGCGTTCCCAGAATCTTAGTAATCAGCAAATCAGTAGGGCCCAGATGCCACGGTTTCGAGGGATTGAGATTCAGCCACAGGTGAGTTAATTTGCTGAATAAAGTGTCATCGAGGAGAGTGATTCGCCACCAACAGAGGGTATGTTCGGGAATAGGTTGTGCGTGTTCCCATTGCAGGGAATGGTGTTTTTTGAAAGGGCATTTTTTAGTTTGTAAAGGGCTGAGGGTGAAGGCTTTATCTGCTGCGGCTTCGTGGAGGTAGTCGCCGAGTTTTTTGTCAACGGAGCTCGCGAGGGTGAGAAACAGGGCGTGCAGGTGTCTTCCCGTTAGGTATCCGGGGGATATTGGGGAGAGGGGGAGAAGGTTGAGGATGAGGCTGTGCGGCATAGTTTAGATTACCCAGAATTCTTGATTGTCAGGACATTTTAAGGCAATGCCAGCGGAGGCGATCGCCAAAATTCCCGATAAACTCGGAAAAAATGTATACTCTTGTTCGTTAGCAAAGCTATCTTTGACTGCAATTGGATAGCATTGGACTCCTTGTTTTCTGAGTTTGAGAATTGCCCAGGGATTTTTGCGGTGCTCTTGGACGATAACACCGGGCATTAAAGGCGGTGAAAGTTGGGAAATTAGCGCTGTCGGACGCACGCAGTTGTCGATCGTCCGTTCGATCGTACAATTTTTGAAGGCATAAAGTTTGCAAAGATAGTTGTTGGCAAATTCTTCTAAATCGGGAACTTGCAAAGCAAATTTGAGTCCGTAGGTTTGCTTGACGCGATCGGTGAGTACAATTCCATTGTTATCGGAAGCAAATTCAAAGAATCTCAGCAGGTGAATCGGGTCGAGATTTGTTTCGCCGACTTCATCGAGTAAGAAATTGTGCGGATCGTAAATCTTGACATTTTCAAACAAGCTTTCTCGAAATTTAAACAGCGGGGCATAGCTGACTTTCAGAATCGTTGCATACTCTTTCAACTCTTCGGCGACTTTTTGGTGTTTGCGAATCTTTTCCTCAACTAATTCGATCGAACTTCTCCCCGATTTAATTTCTTCCCAATCTTCGGGATAGTTGGCTTGCATAAAACTCTTAACGCAGTTTTGCCCGCCTTTAACGTACTGCCACTCTTTTTGAATTTGTTTGATGGTAGACTTAGCTACATTTTCTGCACCTTGCAATACCTTCATCCGCTGGCGGTAATAACTCCAATCTCGCTTACCTCCCAAGACGATTTGCATTGTTTGATACAACTGCGTTACTAAACTTGCTTCGGGCAATTTTTCCAGCAAAATTTCTAGTTCTAGTAAGGGTTTGGCAATTTCTAGAAAGGCTTCCGATCGCCAGTAAATTTCTAGAAACGGACGTTTCATGCACTCTAAACTTGCTAGCATTTCTGTTAGGGAATTGCGCCCGCCGCTACAGTCAAGTTGTGCAATTCCTTGTTCCCACGCCCGATCGGGCAAATAGCCGATCGCCTCTGAAGCAATATCGGTTTGCGTTTTCCCCAAAACCCGTCCCACACGCCCGATGCGCTGCCAAAATGAAAAGCGATCGCGCGTTGAAAAAATCAACCAATCGAGATTTTGTCTGGGTGGCGGATTATCGCGATCGAAGTTGAAGCCTACATCGACGGTACTCGTAGCCAGAATCACTTGTTTTTGGGCAGCAAGGTGGCGTTCTTCCTTCAGTGTATCGCTCGTAATCCGCCTATCGCCCGTAATCCGCCCGCAGAAATCGGCAAATCCGCGATCGCACAATTGTTTATAAATACGACCTAATGTATCCTTGGCATCCAGAATCACTGCCCCGTTTTCGTCAGGAAATTCACGAAGCCGCCGCACAACTTCTTCGACGATTTCCGCAATCAGATTGTCTTTTTCTGGCTGCTTGCGAATTTCGAGATTGACTTGAGTTTGAGAAGGAAGCAGGCGATCGATTTGATTTTTGCTGTCAGTTCGATAAATTCTGACACCATTTTTTCCCAGGACATTTAAGGCTTCATCGCAAGCAGGTTCTGGCGTTGCCGTTAACAGAACAATTTTTCGGTTGTGCTGAAAATAACCGAACTCTTTGGATAAAGCGAGATAGAAAAACAAGCTGACTAACTGTTTGGCATCGTAAAGGTGAAATTCATCGAAAATTACTGTTGAGAAATTGCTGTAAAATTCGCTGGCAATGTTGCTACGATCGAGTGGATTGTATAGAAAAAATGCAGCGTAGTAAAAAATATCCGGGTTGGTCACCAACAAAAGCGGTCTACCGCCGCCGCATTCGGGAAAAATTGTGGCAGGTTCTCGCAAAACGTTATAGATTTTTTCCCCAGAACGTTTGCCAACTAGATTGTCCGGCCACAAATTGACTTGCTTAGCAGAAGCTGCTTTCACAAGATGCGACAAATTTGCATCCCGAACAAACTGTTCTGCGGCTTCTGTTTGCTGGTCAATCAAGGCATTTGTCGGCGCGATATAAATCGCATTCCGTTGAGGATTGTGCAGCAAAACACTCAATCCAGCTTTCGTTTTTCCCGTTCCTGTCGGCGCGGTGTCGAGAATGATATCATTCTCTTTAGACGCTTCATAAACATCGACTTGATGCTGCAATGCTTGTCCCATGAATTCCAGTTGTTGAGGCAATTGACCGCAAGCAGAAATGCTGGCAGGTTCGAGTTGAATTTTTAGATTATCCATTGTGATTGCTACCGCAAAATTCAAGGTTAGCTGGGAGAATGAAATCGCCGGCTTGTAGCGCCTCACCGCGAAAGGAAAGGTTCTTCAATAACGATGCGGGCGGCATCGAAATTAAATCAAAAGCGAGGAGTTCGATATTAGCAGGCAAATCAGCGGCGCTGAGATAGGTATTGCAGCGATAGTCGCCCCTAGGAAGTTGCACAACATCGAATTTTTTAATGATTTCAACGCGGACTTTGCTGGTAAATTTGCCGACGCGAATGTATTCTGGCAATTCGCGATCGCCAAATACTAATGTTTGAAACCGATTTCCCCGTTCAATCATTCGCAATCGCCCTGTTTGAGGGAAGTTGCTGGGGCGGTAGGTACTGGGTTTTTTGCCCGATCGACTCAGCGGTACATCTTCCCGCGCTGTTGCCACGCGATTGTTCGTCATCGCATACCAATAGGAGTCAGAAAGGGCGTTAAACCGCTCGAATCGCAAGGATACAGTGCCGTTGGCGGGCCACGCGGGGAGGATGTAGCTGTGACCGGAAAGTGGCGTTAAATCCTCAATATATCGGGGTCTTCCGGTGTCTTGTCCGGTGAGTCGATAGGGCGATCGGGCCCAACCCAAAGCGTAGGCTAAAGCATAATTGCCGATCGCACTTTCGGTATAATAAGTATCAGAAAGTTCTCGCGAAGCAAAGAACACGGGTTCCGCACACCAAAGCTCGATTAAGCGTGCAGTTGAATAGGAAATCTTGTCAGTGGAAAAATTAAAATCAAGTTCTAATTGCGTCATGGTTGAGATTAATTAAAGAAGACTGGGCGGTTGAAACCGCCTCTATACAAACCAAACCCGGATGGTGCGCGGGTTAAAGACCGAACGGTAAAAATTACGTTATTTTCTTCATTCCGCGCACCATCCGGAGTTCGTTTGACAAGACGCGGTTTTAACCGCCGTCTTATCTTTAATCCTTATTTTTTCCCTTTTTCTTGTTTTCACTCTTCACCTTGCGCCACGGGGCATAGGATTCATCGAGGCGTTTGAGGAAAGTTTCTTGTTCGGGTAACGACCAATGGCGATCGACATCAGCAATCAGCGCGTCACATTCGGTAGCGGACAACTGCATAGAAATACCTCGTTTGTTTGTCCAAGTGCTGATAATTTCCTGAGTTGCATCCACTAAATATTGAGTTTTGAAAGGATGTTCGATGGCGGTATTTTTGGCTTTCAGCTTGTCGTAAACTCCCTGTACCAATTCGAGAGAACTGGGCAATTCGGCAATGCCACCAAAGACACCGAGAATTTGATTGTCCATGCGTCCGACGCGGCTGGAAACAGCGCCGTAACGAGTTGTTAGCAAAATGTTGCCGAGGGTGTAGCGCAGTTCGTCAGCGGTGACATCTTTGAGGGTGACAATATCCAAGAAATGAACCCCTGGTTTGATATATTCGCTGGTGTTTAATGCCGTCGAAGCGTTGCCTTTTTCATCGCGCATTGTTCCAGTTTCAAAGATAGCATTGATCGTGCGATCGCCAATTAGTTCTGTAGAATGCAGTACGCTAAACGCATCTTCCGTCCAGACTCGGCTTTTTTGTGCGCCTTCTCCACCCGCCGCGAAGCCGTAGAGGAAGCAATCAACGCACATTTCGCAAGGCGCATTAGTATTGAGGGCGCAAATTTCATTGGTTTTCGGTGCGGGGTAAAGGAGATTGTGCGATCGTAAAAATTCCCGTCCTTTGCGTCTTTCTGGGGCAATTTGTTTGCGTTTTGTCATCACCAACCGAGGAATTGATTCGGTATCTTCAATCCCAGCTTGCACGTATTCGCTGCACATGGGTTCGCCCGTTCCTTCCGTGCGGAAAATTGTTTCCGATTGCGTTGTGCGGAGGACGACAACACCAATGGTACGGCCTTTGGGAAAATTTTCGTAGCTGGGTGCGAGGAATGGTTGTAATTGTGCGATCGACATTTTGAACTCTCCTAGTTGTTTTCAGATGTGGATTCAGACTTGTTTTCGGTTTTAGCTTTCAGTTCTTGGCGGGCTTCTTGCAAAAAGAACAAATAGGCAGCTTCAAGAGTTTTGCTATCAGTCAACAACCTTTCTGAACGCGAGTGATAAACCTCCTCAAACAGTTGTTTCAAAACTTGATAAAACTCCTTGATTTGCTCGTATTTTGTCGCACCCACGCCATGTTCTCGAATGCGATCGAGACGGTTGTGATATTGCTGGGCGAGGGCGGCAAAGATCGTGTCCCAATCCATATGAGATTTGCGCGATCGCACGGCTTTGATAAACTCTGAAAACGGCTCGGTTTGGGCAGTGCGGCGAAAGGAACTGCCCCGCAGCTTGGCAAATTCGGCAATGTGCGCTGCTTGCTTGAGATAGCTAGAAACGCGATCGTGTTCTTCTGACATCAAACTCTCCAATAAAGTATTCAAAGGTTCTCGAATGCGAGACCAAATTGCCTCCAAATTCGGGTCGTCTTGTTCTCGCAAAATCCACCGCAGCAGGACGTAATACAAGTTAAGAGGACGAGTTGCTGCCCGCACCAAGTCGTACAGACAATCATCTTTTTTCTTCAGACTTGCTACAGAAATTGTTAGTTTGCCAACACAGCGCAGCCTTTCTAAAACTTTTTCTGCTGTTACTACCGCACATCGTTCTTTTTCAGAAAAATGACCTTCCCGCCGATACTGACCGTTGCCCAATAGCGGCTGCAATGATGATGGAATCCCATCAACTTTTCCGAAAACATCCCAAGTTGGTTCGATTTCCAGATTCGCACTCAAAACAAACGGAAAACCTAAATCAAAGGCTAAACTCATTTCCAATGCCAGCCTGAGCGATTTCAGCAACGCCACAGAGTTATTAACTTCTCCCCAAAGCACGGGAATTGTTACCGTGGAGTTGATAAATTCAGGACGTTTTGGCAGTGCCAACCCAACCATTTTATTAGATTGAAAAACTAGCCGATTTTCGCGGTAAAGTTGCAGTTCATCAACTGTTACTGTGCCGTCCTCGTTCTTAGCTGCGGTGTTTCTCAGAAAGTTTTGCCAAATTGTTCTGAGTTCCACACTCGAACCTTTTGGTATGGCAAAGTGTAGATAAAGCGGGTCTTGTTTGACTGCATTCGGGAAGTTTGCACCAACTGCCATCAACTGATAACCAAGGGCTGACAAATTATCCGCCCGCCGTTTTGGTTCGGCGATGGCGCCGCCGGGAAGGCGATTGGAAAAAGCTTGAACTTTGGTTCCCGGCGGCATTTTTGGGGAACTCAATTCGCCGACTTGCAGCGATGTTGTTCCCAAGGAACAGCGCTGGCGCGGGTTGGCTTCAATGTATGCAGTTAGTTCGTTAAAACCTTGCCAGTTTGCAGGTGTGGAAAAGTTAAGCAATTGCCGAACCGCATTCACCAATTCTGCGGAGACTTCTACTTCGGCTGTTGGGCGGAGTAAAAATGAGTCTTCTAAGGCCGCAAATACTTTTTCTAACATCTGTTCGCGATCGCCCTCGATCGATTTGGCCGCAAACAAACAGCGTCCGTACTGCGCGTTAAACGGTTCCAATGCCGCCCGCTGTTCGGGAGAAAGCCCGACTTGTGCGGCAATTCGATCCCAAACATCTTTGGGGCCCAGTTCAGCGGCCCGATAGCTGAGATAAACAGTTTTTAGTCCCTCAGAAATGGCGAATTCATCGGCAGTTGATACTGGATGCAAGCCGACGGCTGCGGCGGAATTAACGGCGGTTTCTCCAGCATCACCACCGTATTTTTTAATATCTTTGGCGACTTTTTCGACTTTGTAACCGCTGGCTTTTTTTACCAATAATTTATCTACTTCATCTAAGGTTCCTTCGGGGTTTTGTTGGATGGCTTGCGGGTCGATTTTGATGCCGTCTTTGGTGGCGTTAACGAGTTGTTCGACGTTGCTGCTAAAGACGCGATCGATCTTTTGCTGCCATTTTTGAGCGATGATTTTGCTTAAATCGCCGTCGGGAAAGGCTTCACCGACAAAAATCTGGCCGTTGGGATCGATCGCAAGAGTATGCAAATTGCGATCGTGCAAAACTTCTTCACAAGCTGACAGCAACAGCGAAGTCAGATAACCTCTGTCTTCGGAAAGGCTGACATGAAACAACTTACTGGGACGCTGTAAGGCAACTGTTAACTCGGTTTCGACTTTGCGAATGCGTGTGTCTTCCTCAATTCCCAAGTCGAATAAGTCACCCCCAATCAACATCGCGGCCCAACGTTTGATGTTGGGATCTTCCGGCAAAAAGCGCGTTCCATCGCTAGCGCTGTGTCCCGAATGGCGTTCTATCAGGCGACGGATGAGTTCTAGTTGTTCGTCGGTTTGGGCGAATTGGGCAACACAAGCGCGATCGAGTTGTTGTTTGAGAAAAGTGCGATCGCGCGCTAAAGTTTTAACATTGCGTCCGTCGTCTGCCAACTTATTCAAATCGTGAACGGCGGTTGCAGCCAGAATGCAAGCGCGTTTATCGTCGGGAACTTTGGCAAGTTTGCTAACAGTCAGGACAAATTGACAAGCAGAATCGAGATGTTCGGCGAGGGTACGTCCTTGGCGACTGCCGTACTGTGAGTGTTTGGTATGCAGTTCGTAGAGTCGGGGACGCACTTCTGCAAAATAGCGATCGTCTAAAGTTGTTGTTTCTTCGTCAAAAAGCAAACTTTTTGGGGACATAATTTTGCTCTAATCGCTTCATTTGAGAGAATCTAAATAAGTAGTGACTTGCCGTTGATAAATTGGGTATTTCTGCAAGATAATATCGATCGCTTGATGCACTTTAACAGGATCGATTTCGTCATAGAGATGTACCAGACGGTTACGCAAAACACCGGATTGAGATAGGACTCTAGCTAACTCTGCTGTTATAATGCCACAGTTGCTAACTTCTATAAAGACATCAAAGTTGCTATTTGGTTGCTGGACTTGCAATCGCTTGAGTAAATATCGATTGACATCAATTGCAACTTGAATAATGAGTTGCAACAATCGTTCGATCGTTAACTGCTTTCCCCGATCGCTGAGATATTCTTCTAAAGTAATCGACTCAAAAGAACTTAAACTCTCTAGATAGTCTGTCATAAAATCCAGCTTAGCTAAGACGATCGCAGGCTCAATCTCTTTCATACTCCCCTCCTTTGCAACGCCACCTCGATTTTTTGTCGCAGATTCTGGCGCAGCACTTCTAGTTCTGCATCAGTCATCAAGCATTGTTGTTTAAAAGCTTCAAATTGACCTGATTCTGATTGGTACAGTAAAATTCCATCTCGCGCAACAAAATGAGCAATTAGCGACGAACACCGATTCAATTCGACGACATCAATCTCGTCGCTATTAAGGCTAAAAACTTGCCCGAGAATGCCAGGAACTTCAAACCAAGAAAATCCCCGATTTTGACAATATTCTTCCCTGAAATTTACATCGTAAAGGGCGGCAAAATCCCAATCACTTTTTGCGTGGATATCACCTCTGGCACGAGAACCAAAGATAATTAGCATTTTGAGGTAAGGAATTTGTTCGGGCAGTTGTGAAGCAATTTCCTGAAGTTCAGTCAGCGTTGGGGAAATTTGGAGCATAGTTAACTTTTGTAGAGTAAACAAATTCGAGGACGAGGACAGAAAATTTTCTGTCGTCATCAGAGTTCGCCTCTGACACTTTCTCTTTACAGGGGTACAAGGAGAAAAATTCGGCGTTGCTGATTGACGGTAGGAATTAAGTTCTACTCAAAAGCTCAACGACCCAAAAAGTCTGTGTTTTGCTCGATAGTAAAAAATGTGAATTCCTACTCAAGTTCAGCAACGCCGGAGAAAAATTCCCCCAACCCCGGATCGAATCTCGCTACACCCTAATTATTGCCGTTGAGCAACAGTCGGTATTCGTGCTGCTGTCCGCTCAGGCGACGTTTCTGAAACTGATAGCCTTGTTTCCGCAGAATGTGCATAGTTGCTGAGAACCGATGGCTAATACTCTCGATGAGCTCGCTGGCACTATGCCACTGCCCATCGGACATCAGCCGAAGCATTTGACTCGGAAGATTATCTGTCATGGTTGTATTTGCGTAGGTTTGCAACCAGACCAGCCATGCTCTATTCTAGAAGTTAAGTAATTTAAACACGGGCGAGCTGGCTTTATGTCTGGCTTGCTTTTTACTCTACCATATTTTTTGGGTTAGTACAGCGATTAAGAGAAGTTTTTTGACTGATCGATCGCTTTCACGCTAGGATAGATAGACAAATGCCTTTCAGGAATTGAAACAGTACCGCGATCGATACAATAACCTTGTCTTTCACACAAATACCTATTAGGGCTTGAAAGCCGGAGCTAGCCTCTGGCTTTTTTTGTTGGCTCTATAATTTGCACAGCAACATTTGTTATCTACGAGTTTTGTACTTGCACTAGAATTATAGTGGCACTTAAAACCTGATTTGTCAAGTATGTAATTACACTTTTATTGATGGTTCGCAAAAAAGAGACAATTACACTGTCAATACCGTCCGGCACTAAGGAGCAGCTAGAGTCGATCGCCCTTCGCCTCAATATCAAATGGGGCAAAAGTCCCAGCGTATCGGGGTTATTGGTGGCGATCGCCCAACAGCAAGTCGCAGTCGGCGAACCTTTCGCCCTCAATCCCTCGCAAGTTGCAGCCTTGCAGCAAGCCACTAAACTGCTTGTTGATTCAGGCGGTCTGGCAAACGCTGAAATTCTGGCAGCATTAATGTTAGATCGGGGCAAACTCGATGCTCCCCTGCGTCAATCACTTCTGCAACTGGTCAGCCAACCTAACGAAGGATGGCGTCCCCGCGCAGATCAGCTCATTAATACTCAACAGCCATTTCGCCTTCTTTATCGCAATAACCAAGGTGAGGAGTTAGAGTACACTGTGCGATATGCCCAGGTGTCTTTTGAGGAAAAACGCTTTTACCTCAACATTTGGTGTGAAGAGACTGATGACATCAAAAATCCCGACTATCCCGAACTCATCCACAACCGCTGCCTGCGCTTCGACAACATCAAAGCGATCGTCCCTATCAGCGGACAGTGGCGGTGCGAAGGCTTAGATTATCTGAAAGTGTACTTACACTTCCGAGGTGGAATGATCAAAGCCTATGAACGGAGAGTGGACAAGGATATTCAGGATGAAGTCTTAGGAGAGGGGAAAACTAAGGTGCGACAAGTCGTGCGGCACATCTCCAATCCCTTCTGGCTGATTCGGGAGGTATTCCGTTACGGCGAAGATTGCGTTATTGTCTCGCCCCAGAAAGTGCGCGATCGCTTCCAACAAAAACTGATGGCCCTCTGCCGCCAGTACGACATCGAAATCCGCGATTAGCCGTTCCCCGAAAAACACACGAGGACTCAAGACGTAATATCGTCTCCCGTCGATTGACAACGATCTGATCGGTTCGTAGTGTGGACTTTAGTCCGCAATCATCAGCGGACTAAAGTCCACACTACGAACGAACTGTTTTTGTTACGACGATCGATCGAACATGATATAACTCCAAAAAAAAGCAGCCCGTAACAGGCTGCAAATCGAAAAAACCGTTGTTTTGTTGGAGGAGAAAACTTTTAAATCGAATTCAAATTGCCGTTATATCAAGTCTTTTGGACTCCGGCGGGCGATCGGCTGCCAACCAATTTCGCCATCAGAATCTACCGCTGACTCACCTTACCATCAGAACAAAACTGCAAATACTTGTTACGCTGCTGCTGAAAGTTCGTTGACAATTTTCACCCGGCCTCTGAGCACTGCCCGCAACAGGCGGTTGACACAGCATCTATCTTCGTCATTCAGCGACTCGTCTAAGGTGGCGGCCATCAAACCGTAGCGATCGGCTAATGTCAAAACGCCTGTGTCGGTTACAGAAGCGAGGATTTCAGAGATAGCGCCGGGGAGGAGTTGTAAAGCTTTCATGGCAGTGCGGTTGAATTCGATATATTCATAATCCCTTGGTTTCCTCAAAAGATCGGTGATATTAAGTAGGTTCCGCAGGTGATTATTTTGGATGAAAGCAAGTGATCGGAGTAGAGTAAATGTGTGACACGAATCACAGCACTACAGCTGCGGCAGGTAATTGCATCCCAGCCTAACCTTTGGTAGAACGCGGGATTGATGGCGTTTCGCTAAAATGATTTAATCTCTCAACCAGTTGAAATTTTACCCCTGTACCGAAAATGCTTGATTTTCTGAATCCCATTTTGGGCCGCAAGCCCGATCGCATCAAAGCCAATGTTGAGATTTACACTTGGCAAACCTGCCCCTACTGCATCCGCGCCAAAACCTTACTGTGGTGGAAAGGCGTAAATTACACGGAATACAAAATTGACGGCGACGAAGCTGCTAGAAAAGCAATGGCCGATCGCGCTAACGGCAAGCGCAGCGTGCCCCAAATCTTTATTAACAACCAACACGTCGGCGGCTGCGATGACATTCACAAACTTGATAGCGATGGAGAATTAGATGCGCTGCTAGCTCAACCAGCAGTTTAAATACTGTTCATAAAAGGTTTGTAGTAAGGACTTTAGTCCTTAAATTCTCAAATAAAGGACTAAAGTCCTTACTACGAACCTTTGGCCTATGAGGTTCGTAGTAAGGACTTTAGTCCTTAAATTTCCCAAGAAAAAACTAAAGTCCTCACTACGAACCTTTGGCCTATGAGGTTCGTAGTAAGGACTTTAGTCCTTAAATTCTTAAAGAAAGGACTAAAGTCCTCACTACGAACCTTTGGCAAATTTACCTAGATTGTCTTGCCGCCATTTAGCATCTGTACGCCTATTTGTTTGCAATTCTAAGACCCGAATCCCGTTATTAGGCAGCGAAAACAGTTTTTCTTTTAACTGTTCCCAATCGTCAATTATCTCGTGTTCCACGCCGTAAGTTGCACACAATTGAGCAAAATTGATATCCTGGGGCGTAGCAAAAAACTCTTCAAAGGGCGGGTCAAATTTAGCAACCGGCAACATCTCAAAAATTCCGCCGCCGTTGTTATTAATTAAAATAATAGTCAGATGACCGACAAATTTATTTTTAATTAAAAAACCGTTGGTATCGTGCAAAAGTGTTAAATCACCTGTTAACAAAATACTGCTTTGATTGCGGTGGGCTACTCCTAATGCTGTTGACAGCGTACCGTCTATGCCGTTGGCGCCCCGATTGACGTAAGGTTTTATTTGTAAGTTGTTCGGTTTCCAGAAAAACTCGACATCTCGGACGGGCATACTGTTAGCAATAAATATTGGTGTTTTTGGTGGCAATATTTGGGAAAGCAGCCAAGGAACTTTTGGTTCGATTATGCTGTTGATTGTTGCAAGTTTTTCGTCAATTGTTTGTCTGACTTTGGTTTCTGTTTTGTGCCAAAGTTCGAGGTATTCGTGGGATGGAGAGGTGAGAACCCCCCCTAGCCCCCCCTTGGTAAGGGGGGGGATTTGAGGGGAGTTTGACTCAGAGGTGAGAACCCCCCCTAGCCCCCCCTTGTTAAGGGGGGGGACTGGAGAAGAGTTTGACTCAGAGGTAAGAACCCCCCCTAGCCCCCCCTTGTTAAGGGGGGGGAAGGGGGGGGACTTGAATTAATATCGTTGCGAGGTTTTCTATGGAGGTTCGCAGGTGTATTGTTTGGCCGTGTAGGGGATCGAAGTTGTGGTGGCTGGGGTCGATTATGTAGCGCTTGGGTTGGGTTTTTTCTAGCCAGTTTCGCAGTTGTTTGCTTGTGGGTAAGTCTCCGATTTGAATGGCGATTTCTGGGGTTAATTTTTCTGCTAGTTCGCGGTTTCGCAGGATGATATCGTAGGTGGAAATTAGATAGGGGTTGAGTTGGGCGCGGTTTCTTAAGGGGGATAATCCTTCAGCTAAGACTGGCCAGTTTAATAGTTGGGAAATTTGCCCGATCGCACTACAATACTTTTCTGCATCTTGAGGCTGGGCTACGCCTGCAATAATAATCCCTTTGCTGCATTCGGGCCATTTTCTGACTGTACTTCTTTCTCCCCCCCTTAACAAGGGGGGGCTGGGGGGGGTAGAGGTTTCTCCCGCAAAAATGGGTTCTACTCCAGCAAAGAATTCTTGGGGATTAAATTGTGTTTCTAAGGATTCTACCGCAGAATCGGGAATGGGTACCAGAGGATCGCGCAGGGGAATGTTGAGGTGCACTGGGCCTGGTGTGGGAAAGGTCGATCGCTCGATCGCATACACCATCATCTGCCGCACATAGTCTAGCATCCCTATGGACGCAGCAGGGATGGCTAATTCGGCTTGCCAGTTGGGATAATTGCCGTATAGTTTAATTTGGTCGATCGCTTGTCCGGCGTGACAGTCGCGCAATTCGGGGGGTCTATCTGCTGTGAGAATTAGCAGCGGAATTCGACTTTCTCTCGATTCGATAATCGCCGGATAAAAGTTGGCTGCTGCTGTTCCAGAGGTACAAATTAGCGCAGTTGGTACACCAGATTTTTTGGCAATTCCTAAGGCGAAAAAACTGGCGGATCTCTCGTCAAGTATGGGGATAGTTTCTATTAACTTATTCTCGGCGAAGGCTATGGTTAGCGGGGCCGATCGCGAACCGGGACAAATTACGGCTGTTGTTAGTCCCAGTCGCTGCAATGTCTCGGCTATTATGGAAGCCCAAAGAGTGTTTGTGTTGCGAAAGTCAAGCATTTTGTTGTTTTGGCGATCGATAATATTTTATGACACATAACGGTTCTCAATCAAAGCTCAAGAAACCGGGTTTTTTCGAGATTGAGGGTTGCTGGCAATTATTGGGTGAAAAACCCGGTTTCTGGCCACCCATGTCTAAGTCTTAAATTACCAAATTTGTCCCCACCTACTTATGAGATATTCCTAAACTAAAGCATTTAAAAGTGCTTGCAGTTTCAGTTGAATTTCTGCTAGTTCTTTCTCGGGTTCAGAACCTGCCACAATTCCAACACCAGCATGGAGTATAGCCCGAGATCCATCGATTAATGCCGATCGAATGCCGACAGCAAATTCGCCGTTACCAGTGCGATCGATCCAGCCCAGGGGTGCTGCATACAAAGAGCGATCGCAGCTTTCGCCGCCCCGAATTTGCTGTAGGGCAATATCCCTCGGTACGCCCGCCACCGCTGGCGTTGGATGCAGTTGCGCTAAAACTTTCAACAAGTGAATATCTGGGGGAATTTTTGCCGTAATGGGTGTCCACAAATGTTGAATGTTGGATAGTTGCAGCAGTCTCGGTAGCGGGGAAAAGTCGGGATGGATGCCGAGATGCGACAGGCGATCGACTATAAAGTCAATCACAGCTTGATGTTCTCGAATATCCTTTTCGCTGTTGAGTAAATCTTTCCCTAAATTCCCATCTTCCGCTTCAGTTTTTCCCCTCGGTGCAGAACCGGCTAAAGCATCTGCGATCAACTGATTGTTGTGAATGCTAATTAAGCGTTCTGGACTGGCACCGATAAAATTTTGACCTTTGCCGTTACTGGTAGAAAATACGTAGCAACCTGGATAGGTTAGGCGCAAATTATTTAAGGAATCTATTACGCTAAAAGGTGTTTGACCAATGACATTTACGGCTTGGGACAACACAATTTTACTGAAATATTTAGACTCGATTAATTCTAAAGCAGACTTGACCGATGTTTTGAATTGAGCCGCATCATTCATAGGAATTTGTTTTAAACATATCGAGCTTTTTCCAGCATTTTTTATTGTTTTGTAGTTCAAAGAGGCAATTTTATTAAATCTTTGGAAGATATTTTCAGTAATAATTTTAACATTTATATCTCTATTAATGATGGCATTTGCGACAATTATGCAGCTATCTTTCAGGCGAGTAATCTGCCACTTTGGTAAAAATACGGTACCGGGGGGAAAGTAAGAATTGGTGGCGACATTCTCATCAAAAAAAGCAAAGCTACAAAAAAAGTGCGGCCCGCTAAATGGCAAACGTTCCGTACCGATGGTAATTGTCCGGGCTAGACAAGATTGAATAAAATTTTGAGCGAGGGCAAATCGATCGCTTCCTGCTACTGTAAGATGGATGGCAGAATCTAGGGCGGCGATCGCAAAACTGTTGCCGACAATGGGGTCTCTTTTTTCAAAATAAAAGTGTCTGTCATCGGGTGTGGCAATTTCTTGCAGTACCGCTAGCGGATCGACGGGGGAAATTTCCTGAGAAATACTAACTATTTTTGTTTGATCTTTTTCGGTTAAAGACTGCTGGCAATCTAACAGCAACTGATGCAGTTGATTGCGGTCTTGCAAAAGATTGGCGCGGTGCGGTATTACTGTCATGAAATCGAGAATAGCAGATTTGTCAGAAAGAGTGCGGTTTTGTCCCGCTATAATCCCTATTTCGATCTAACCACGCTCGGGCGATCGCCAAACATGACCTTTCGAGTTTCCCGACAGTTTGGGCACGCTGCGGGCACAAAACAGACGATCGCGCGATCGATCGAAACATTTAGACACAAAACTTTAAGATTGAGAGGGCAAGTCTCCCCAAAAGGCGATCGACCCCGCTGTTGTTTGCAGGCGGGCATTCCCGGGCGTGCGATCGCCCGCAAAGGCTATCAACGGATGCCGGAGGCGCACTCAAGCGGAGACTTAGCAGACATTCTTCACCAATAAAATTGTAAAATTACCAAGCTGCTATCAATTGCATCAAGTTTGTGTAATGACAACAAAGATAATTGAGCTCTCAAATAGTAAATTGTGGCTGGCGGCAATCAAGCCGCCCATGTACAGCGTTGCAGTGATTCCTATTTCTGTAGGAACTGCCATTGCTTTTGCCGAAACTCAAACGATTAATTCGTCAATTTTTTCGACATTTTTAATCTCAGCCATTTTAATTATAGCATGGCTGAATCTCACGAATGATGTATTTGACTCAGAAACAGGGATAGATAAAAATAAAGCACATTCCCTAGTCAACTTAACCGGAAATAAAGCTTTAATTTTCTGGCTTGCCAATCTATTTTTAGCAATCGGAGTGTCGGGAATATGCGGTATTTCCTGGTGGCAAAAAGACCCAACAGTAATTTTGCTAGTAGTTTTGTGCTGCGCCCTGGGCTACACATATCAAGGGCCGCCGTTTCGTTTGGGATATCAGGGTTTAGGGGAAATTATCTGCTTTTTTACCTTCGGGCCGTTAGCTTTAGCCGCTGCTTATTACAGTCAAACTCAAACTTGGTCTGCTACTAATTTTGCAGCTTCGGCAATGGTGGGAATTACTACGAGTATTATCTTATTTTGTTCCCACTTCCATCAAGTTGATGACGATTTGGCGGCGGGAAAAAAATCGCCGATTGTCCGAATCGGTACGAAAAAAGGTGCACAATTGTTGCAGTGGTTGTGCGGCAGCGTTTATGCTTTGACTGTGCTATTTGTGGCGCTGCGAATGTTCCCAGTTTGGACGCTGTTGATTTTTGGGAGTTTGTTTTTTGCGATCGACCTTTGCCGCCATGTCGCAGACTATCACGACCAACCCGCAAAGGTCAGCAACTCTAAGTTTATCGCAGTGACGCTGCATTTTGCGAGCGGTTTGCTGCTGGCGCTGGGGTTTGTGTTGTAGTTTGGGCGATTATCGAAAATTTCGGTAAAATAGAAGTATGGTTTGCAGTCAGGACTTTAGTCCTTTCACTAAGATTTTAGTCAATAAGGACTAAAGTCCTGACTGCAAACAGTTTGATCTTGAATCACCAACAAGGAGAAACAAATCATGAGTACGCCAGTAGAAATTAGCCCAATCCTAACCCTAGAAGAAATTTTCAGTCTGTATCCTGATGAGTGGGTGCTAATTGCTTACACTGAATTAGATGAGGATTTGAGTGTAATTCGAGGTGAAGTTTTAGCCCATGCAACAGAACGCGATGAAATTTATAGTAAGCTGTCATTAAGAAATGGAAAATCGGTGGCAATAGAATATACTGGATTGATACCTGACAACCTAGTAATGATATTGTAATAAAAATAGGAGCTTAATGGTGTAGATGAACAAATCTAAAAAATATCAATTTCACTATTCTTTAACTGGTAACAAAAATCAGTCACTAATTTTATTACTCCACGGATTTACCTGCGACAGTCAAGACTTTGACCAAATCATTTCCTTATTATCTCAAAGTTATTGTTGTCTCGCTGTTGACCTTCCCGGTCACGGAAAAACCAAAGTCACCGGCGACGAAAGTTGCTACAATATGTCAAATACAGCCCAAGCATTGATCCACTTATTAGATAATTTACAAATAGACAAATGTTTGTTGTTGGGCTATTCAATGGGCGGGCGATTGGCGCTGTACATGACATTACATTTTCCAGACAGATTCGAGAAAGTCGTGTTAGAGTCAGCTTCTGGGGGATTGAAGAGTGAAAAAGATCGATCGCGCAGACGACAAGCCGATTCAGAAACAGCACAAAACCTGGAAAATAGCAACATCAAAGATTTTATCTTAAACTGGTACGATCGCCCTTTATTCAAATCCTTAAAAAAATCTCCCAAATTCGAGAAACTCATAGAAAGCCGCTTAGCCAACAATCCCTTAGAATTAGCTAAATCGCTGCGCAACATGGGAACCGGCAACCAGCCCTCTCTGTGGGAAAAACTCGCCCAAAATCAAATCCCCATTCTCTTGCTAGCGGGAGAAGATGATGATAAATTTCAACGTATCAATGCAGAAATTGCCAGCTTGTGTCCGGCTGCTACTCTCAAGATTATACCAAACGCTGGTCACAATATCCATTTTGAAAATATTGATGACTTTGCATCAGTTGTGAGACAATTTTATGATTAATAAAAGTTGTGCACATTCTTCTCGTAGGGTGCGCAGTGCGCACATTCTTTAGAGGTATGTAACAACCTGGAGATTTTGTGATTCACTGGTGCGCAGTGCACACCCTACCATTGATAAATCGAGACAATTTTATGATTAATAAAAAAGTAAATGCTATATAAATTAGACTTTCGCACCTATCAGCGAAAATTTAAGCGCCCGCTACAAACAAGTCACGGTATTTGGGATAATCGATCGGGAATTATCCTCCGATTGATTGACGAAAATGGTAGCATTGGCTGGGGAGAAATTGCCCCGCTGAGTTGGTTTGGTTCGGAAACTTTTGACCAAGCATTAGATTTTTGTCAACACTTACCTGCTAATATTTCATCTGAGATGATTTTTGCGATTTCCGCTGAATTACCTGCTTGTCAATTTGGCTTTGAGTCAGCTTGGGAAAATCTCAGCCAAGTAATCGAAAATACACCTCGTCAAGACAAAATTCCGAAAAATCAGTGTAGCGGTTTGTTACCCGCAGGTGAAACAGCTTTGCAGGTTTTACCAAAGCTTTGGTTGGAAGGATTTCGCACGTTTAAATGGAAAATTGGCGTTGCTGGAATTGAGGAAGAATTAACTATTTTTCAGCGGCTAATTGCTAAAATGAACGCTTTGTGCGATCGCCAAACAGCACTTTTGCGCTTAGATGCTAATGGGGGACTCACCTACTCCCAGGCTGAAAAATGGCTGGAAGCTTGCGATAGCGTGACAGCAACTCCCGACTTAGCCGCAGATATTGAATTTTTGGAACAACCGCTGCCGATCGCACAGTTTCAAGAAATGGTACGATTGAATGCTACTTACGCAACGGCGATCGCCCTAGACGAATCCGCCGCCAATCTCGATCGCATCCAAGAATGCTACACCCAAGGCTGGCGGGGAATTTTCGTCATCAAACCAGCGATTGGCGGTTCCCCATCCCAACTCGTAAAATTTTGTCAAACTCACAATATAGACGCAGTTTTCTCATCCGTATTTGAAACCAAAATCGGCAGACAAGCCGCCTTAAACTTAGCAACAAACTTATCTGTAAATAATAGAGCCCTAGGCTTCGGTACCGATAGCTGGTTCGACGACAATCAAGACACCTGGTTACAGCATCTATGGCAGAAAATCTCACAGTAAATACCTTGAATCTTCCCTGTGACTTCCCCGACAATTGGCTAATCGGTGGTGACAGCGGCGAGTTTGCTCGAATTGTCGATCGGCAATTGCAACAAATCACCCAAAATCAATCACGAGAAACACCACCCAAAATTTGCCTAGCCGAACCAGAACCCCTGCAATTTCTTGCCAGTTTCATCGCCGCCCGCGCCGCCAAATGTCAGATTTTCCTGTGCAATCCCAACTGGGTAAAAGAAGAATGGGAACAAGTCTTTGATTTAGTCCAACCAGACCTAATTTTAGAACAAAATACTGATATTAAAAAAATATTTCCCCCTCTCCCAGTCCGCGCACCATCCGGACTTCGTTTGTATAGCCGCGAATTCCATTCGCCGGGATTCAATCATTCACCCGAATTCAATCATTCGCCGGGATTCCATCATTCGCCGGGACTCAATCATTCGCCGGAATTCCATCATTCACGAGAATTACCTTCACCCGAAATTGACGAATTAGCTACAATAATGATTCCCACGGGAGGTTCCTCGGGAAAAATCCGTTTTGCCATCCACACTTCGGAAACCCTCACAGCCTCAGTCCAAGGTTTTCAAGAATATTTTCAAGTTGACAAAATTAACTCATTCTGCGTATTACCATTATACCATGTCAGCGGTCTCATGCAATTTATGCGATCGTTCACAACCGGGGGAAAACTGGCAATTGCATCATTCAAAGCACTAGAAACAAGTCAAAAATGCGATATCGAACCCGAAGAATTTTTCATTTCCTTAGTACCAACTCAACTGCAACGGCTGCTGCAAAACCCAGATACAGCTAATTGGCTGTCCCGGTTTCGTGCCGTACTTTTGGGCGGTGCTCCCGCTTGGCCGGAACTTTTGGTCACAGCTAGAAACCATCAAATTAAATTAGCGCCGACTTACGGCATGACAGAAACTGCATCGCAAATCGCTACACTCAAACCCGAAGATTTTCTCGCGGGGAATAACACTTCTGGTCAAGCTTTACCTCACGCAAAAATAACTATCCGCAGTGCTAGTGGCGAGATTTTGTGCCACAATCAAATTGGTAACATTGCCGTTGATGCTAAATCTTTAGCGTTGGGTTATTATCCTGAACGATTTGGCGATCGCCAATATTTCCAATTAGACGATTTAGGATTTTTTGACAACAATAACTGCTTAAATATCGTCGGACGCAGCAGCGACAAAATCATCACAGGCGGAGAAAATGTATTTCCTGCCCAAGTCGAAGCGGCCATTAAGAATACCAATTTAGTAGCGGATGTTGCTGTAATTGGCTTAGCCGACAAAGATTGGGGTCAAGTTATCACCGCGATTTACGTTCCTACTAATTCCGAAGTTACTGTCAAAAATCTGCAAGCCGCAATAGAAGATAAGTTGAGCAAATTTAAGCGGCCGAAAAATTGGGTTGTTGTGGAACAACTGCCCCGAAATGCTCAAGGTAAAGTCAATCGAGAACAATTACAAGAACTAGCAATCAAAAACCTTCGTAGTGAGGACTTTAGTCCGCATCAATTAAAGGACTAAAGTCCTCACTACGAACCTGCAATCAAAAACCTTCGTAGTCAATCAAAAACCTTCGTAGTGAGGACTTTAGTCCGCACCAATTAAAGGACTGAAGTCCTCACTACGAACCTACAATAAAAAGGGTTCGTAGTGAGGACTTTAGTCCGCATAAATCCAAGGACTAAAGTCCTCACTACGAACCTGTATCTATTACTCCACGCCTAACAGCCTTCTCGTCTTCTCTGCTTCTTGTCTTTGAAAATCCACAAACTTCAACATTCGGTAAAGTACCTCTATTTGTGGCAACTTAATACCTGCTTTTTGAGCCACCCGCATCGGATTGCCAAAAATAGCCTCAACTTCCAGCGGGCGCGATTCATCGTAATCAATTTTCATGCTAGTGCGGTAAGGCTTCATTTTCTCAGTGTATTCCAGCATATGCGGGATAAAATCATCGGGAATAATGCGATCGCAACTTTTGGCCCCCGCTACCACTTCCCCCATGATTTCCTCGACTAAAATCAGAGTATCGGGATTCGCCATCAGTTCGTCGGTTCTCGCCTGCAAAATCACAGACAGCCCGTTATAAGGAATATTCCAAACAAGCTTTTTCCACCTCGATAACAGCAAATCTTCGCTCATTTTAATAGGAATGTGAGCGCGTTTAAAATCCCTAGCAATTTGGTGCAATCTATCAGTAATACCGATGGCTTTGTAGTCCTTGGCATATTCGCCCAACGTGATCGTACCGTAATCTAGGTGGCAGATATGACCGGGGCTGACTTTATAAGAACAGAGAAAACACAGCCCGCCCACCACTCGTTCTGCACCGACAATTTTAGCTACTTCCGGTTCGGTATTCAGTCCGTTTTGCAATACTAAAACCGCGCCGTTATCCTTTAATAAAGGAGGCAAAAGTTTGGGCAACAAGTGATTTTGAGTTGTTTTCAACGCGACAATTACTACGTCGCACTTAGGCATTTTGTGCGCTTCGCGGTAGGCGCGGACTTGCGGGAGGGTGAAGTCGCCTTCGGGAGACTCGACAATCAAACCATGTTTTTTGACGCGCTCGTAATCGCTTCGCAGCAAAAAATTAACTTCTAAACCAGCTTTTTGCAGTCTAGCACCGTAGAATCCGCCTAAAGCTCCCGTGCCGACTATGGCATAATTGCGATTTGTCATAAGAAGAAGGAAGAAGGAAGAAGGAAGAAGTCAGTAGTCATTAGTCATTAGTCAGTAGTCAGCAGTCAGTAGTCAGCAGTCAGCAGTCAGCAGTCAGTAGTCAGCAGTCATTAGTCATTAGTCATTAGTCATTAGTCATCAGGAAGGAAGAGGGAAGTCGGAAGAAGGAAGAATGCTTAGAACCACTCGTTTTTAAGTCATCTGTATTTCACGTTTAATTAAGTGAAACTACTTAATATCAACAACTCACAAAAAAAATTCAACTAAACAGAAATTTGACTGTCATTCCCTGCTATTATTTAAATAGTGAAGTTATCTAAAATGTCAAGTCTCAAATTGCCTCATCCACTGCATTAAGTCTTCAGATAGCTGTTTTTTAGTTCTGCTAACTGCATCGATGCAAACGTGCTTAGTGAGAGCTTTAGCCGCGCTTCTTCCTGCAACTTCCCCTGAAAATACTTGATAGGCAATTTCAAATTCATCGCGTGCAACTTGTGTGGGCGTCAATTGAATCGTCAGCCGATCGCCCGCAAACAGTGGACGATAAAAATCTACACTAGCATGAATTATCGGAAAGGCAACCTCGGAATTGCTGAAAAACGCTCTGAGATTGACTCCCGATGCTGCTAGAGATGCCTCGTAAGCTTCGTGGCACATCGCCAAAACGTTTGCAAAGTAAACTACTCCAGCAGCATCGGTATCTTGAAAGCGCACAGTGCGGGTGTAAGTAAAAGGCATTTGAGGTAGTCGCGGGCGATCGCAAATTAAAGCTAAATTTTACCAACCATCATATCGGTAAACCAGCACTTTTGCAGCAGCGATAGGCTAATTCAGCAGGCACGAATTTTTGATATTCTCAAACTCGCCCTCCTCACTCCTTCCACTTCCCGTGCTTTCTTAACCTTTGTTTTTAATCAACATCACGTCTATAATCTTGAGGGCAACTTCTTCGGAAAGATCCAATGCACAGTAAAGATCGTTCAAAAGTTGTTCTTCTTCTTCTGAAACCTCGCCATCTGCTAAAGCGATATCAGTTGTCACAGCAAAAACTGTTTCTTTAAGTTCGTCGGGAAGTGTTGCCAAAGCCGCATTAAACAGTACCTGAACTCCTTGTCGTTGCAAAATGTTCAGCAGGCGATCGAGCATTTTTCGCATCACATCATCTGGATAGCTGCGGAAAAGTTGCATCCGAGATAGTGTCATGCTAATCGCTTTACTTTCGCTGTCATTGATGTAACCGTCGGCTGCTACGGCAATTAGCGCGATCGCCGCAAATGCTTCGGCAGGCCCTAACGTGACATCAGTTTGTTGGCGAGTCTGCGATACTTTGTCAAATAAACCCATAATACTTTCCTCATTTTTTAGTAGTGGATTCATGGAGTCCCTATGGGCTCTGGCTTTGGAAGCTTCCTTGGCTGGGGATTTCAACAATTATATCAAATCTGCTGAGTTATTTATTATCACTAAAATTATGAAAAAATTAAGATTTTTAATTTTTGTCTTCGGCGCTGTAAGGGCGGGTGACAGTTGACAGTTGACAGTTGACAGTTGACAGTTGTCAGTTGACACGAAGGAAGAAGGAAGAAGATCGATGTGAAGAAGGAAGAAGGAAGGGTTGACAGTTGGCAATCAAAAATCTTCAATCCCCAATCCAAAATCCAAAATCCACAATCTAAAATCCTTTGACAGTTGACATTTGACAGCACTCGATCTGGAAGCAAGAGGAGAGGCTTTAAACCAATTTTTTATGGTAAAACTCGCTCTCCCAGCGCAGACAATCTACTTGTCAAACAAAGCTAAATCAGCTTTCAGAAAATCTACAAACTGCCGTGCAGTCCTTCCAGAGCGCCCGTTGCGGCGAGTTGCCCATTCCTTAGCGCGGTGTTCCAAATCCTCCACAGCGAGCTTGATGCCAGCTAGTTCGGCCAGATGCCGGACAATTGTTAAATAAGTGTTTTGATCCGCCGGTTCAAAAGTTAAAGTCAAGCCAAAGCGATCGCTAAATGAGAGTTTTTCCTGCACAGTATCCCAAGCATGAACTTCATCACCGTCGCGGGGGCGAGGCCTGTCATCAAAAAACTCTCGAATTAAATGCCTGCGGTTAGATGTGGCGTAAACTACCACATTTTGAGGCCGGGCGGTGACATTTCCTTCTAAAACCACTTTCAAGGATTTAAAAGCATCATCATCTTCCTCAAAAGAAAGGTCATCGACAAAAATAATAAACTTTTGAGGAACTCCCCGCAACTTCTCGACAATTAGCGGCAAATCTTGCAAGTCAGATTTAGATACTTCAATCAAACGCAAATTGCGAGATCCAAATTCATTTAACAGCGACTTCACCAAGGAAGACTTACCCGAACCGCGACTTCCGTACAGCAAGACGTGCAAAGCCGGATAACCTGCTAGCAAAAACTCTGTATTTTTCACCAGAGCATCGCGCTGCCAATCGCAGCAAACCAAATCTTTCAAATTTATGCGATCGGGATGCGGAATACTCGCTAACTGCCCGGAATTCCACCGAAAAGCACGATACTCGGCAAACAAACCCGTGCCAAACTGTCGGTAATATTCTGCCAAAGATTCCGCAGCGCTCGGCCATTTTTCGAGTTTTCCGTGCAGTGGCTTGTCGGCGTTTTCTGGTACAGTTTCGCAATTCCAAATCGGAGGCACTGCGTCAAGTTGACCCGCTACCCGCACCCACTTACTCAACTGCTCGCTGGTGCAGTCGTAAATATTTTGCAAGACTTCTAAATCATGTCTGGCTGCTTCCACTAAAGCAGGTGGCAGACTCGCAAAATCTGTTTGCTGAGCTAGGTGAGAAAAGGGGTTTTCGTCTTTGAGAATTTGCAAAATCAGGGAATCTTTCCAGCTCAAATTTTGAGCTGCTTGAATTTTGAACCAGTTACCGTAAGCTACCTGACACTCTAGACCGCTGAGTTCGCTGTGGTGGAGAGCTTGCAGCAAGTCGAGAAAAGCTTGACCCGGGGGGGTTTTGAGGACTGATTGATACAGCAGCAGGGATGCTGCTTGGCGTTGGAGGTAACGGATTTGGGCGATCGCACCAGAAGTTAGGGCTGACATAATGGCAATTGTATAACAGTTAGATATCTTGACTGGGTTTAATAAATTTTCTAACAATTTGTGACCGCAATCGCAGCTATCGCTGTATAAATTGAGATGCACTTGTGAAAATTGGGGCATTAAAAATGAGTTTAGGTACAGCAGCGGCGATCGGCTACGGCGTTTTGACACTGATTGGCGGCATCATGGGTTACATCAAAGCCAAAAGCCAAGCCTCGCTCATTTCGGGCATCGTTAGCGGTTCGCTGCTGATTTTTGCCGGCACCGCCCAACTGATGGGACAAACTTGGGGTTTAACATTAGCAGCAGCAATTTCGGCTGTTTTAGTAGTAGTTTTTGTTTTGCGGTTGGTCAAAACTCGCAAGTTTATGCCCGCTGGGATGCTGATTTTAGCTAGTTTGGCGTCTTTGGGCGCGATCGTTTACGAACTTAGCGGTCAATCGATGTTAGGTTTTTGATTTGAGATGTTAGATTTTAGATTTGAGATTTTAGATTAACTCCACAGCATTTACTGGGAGATTGAACTAAAGTCAATAGATTTTAGATTTTAGATTTTAGATTTACTCCACAGATTTTACTAGGAGTTTGAACTAAAATCTAATTTTTCAGTGCGTCAATGACTTAATTTTGTGGCTTGCATAGCCTTTCTCAGAAACAGTGCGGTAAGCTAGCATTTTGCGTAATTGGTAATTTATAGCCCAATACCGTTTACTGATATAGCGCCCTGGGGGTACAATCCTATGAGAAATAGATACGGAGATTGCTTCGTTCCTCTCTTCGGACTATCTTAAGTAAACCGTATTGATTTATAGCCTTTCTCAAAAAGATGAGCTATGACTGACAGCTTATATAACCACTTAAACTAAGGAATTAGAATTAAATAACTTACAATTTTTATTGTTATTGTGGGATGTCCCGCCCGTCCCGAAAGAACGGGATCTTCTAGCCCATCCCACAAATATGTGTAAATTATTTAATTTGCGATCCTAAGAGGGCTAAAGCCCAACAACGTACCTCTTCTTTCTGATAACCGCTACAGTCATGGACGAATGAGTATATAGAAACCAGATTTTTTAACCAATGACCAATGACTAATGACTAATGACTAATGACTAATGACTAATGACCAATGACTAATGACTAATGACTAATGACTGATTCAATATACTGCTCAACTTCCCTGAGTTGCTGCCGCTGGTATTCAATCCAATCTTTTTCCGCCCCGCGCTGTTGGGGTGTCTCTTGCTGGTACCGCGCCTGCTTATCTAAAAAATTATTGTAGAACATAATCGCTTTTTCAACTGTTTGAATTGCTAGTTTGATGCGCTCTTCAAAAATTTCTAAAACCAAATTATCTAGGATTGAGCCAATCACTTTACAAGACTCTTCAAAATCGATCAAACTGATTCCCATTTTACTTTTATGAACCAGAGTTTCTACAGGATCTCTCAGCGTTTCTTTAAAAGTCTTCATATAAGACTCCGGCAAATATTTCAGAGGCTCCGTAAACTTCGATACAATCTCGCCGCCTATTGATTGCAGTCGCTCTCTAAATCTCGCTTGACTCTTGAAATCGAAGCATTCAATACAATATTCAACTTTTTCTATATCAATAGATTGTAATTCTTTAAAAATCCAATTAAGTTCATTTTCCAAAATTAATATTACTCGCTCGCTTTGATAGTCTACTTCATTTCGCAACTCTTTGTACAAATTATCTTTGTCAAAAAAACCGATAGAATCTCTTTGAAACACTTGATGGTTTTGATCCCACAAAAACCACTTATTTTTTAACTTGGTAGCTTTGTCGCTCCACGATTTGCGAACTTTAACAACAGCGTCATATTTGCCTTGTTTTCCCAAGCTGCGAATTCTCACGTCGCATCCGCTTAGTTCGCCAATTTGCTCCCAGACATCAACAGCAGATGCTTTAGCAATTCTCGGCTTGCTATTCCAGACATCCTCAGCCTGAGATACATCTTTGAAACATACGTGAACTAAGGCCTTGAGCCTGAGGGCTGATTGCTTGATTTCCTGAATACAAGGTTCCACGTCTAGACTGAGGTGGGTAGCTGACTGTTTAATCTCCACGGATTGATATTCATCTGCGAGCAATCGATCGCTAAACTGGGTAATAGCCTGCAATACCTTGAGATACTCATTCATTTCCTTTCATGCCTCCTTTCCCTAAATAGCATACAATACAGAACATCTGCCTTTTTGAATGCAAACTGAGTCAGACCATTTTAGATTTTAGATTTTAGAATTGGGAATGGGAATGACTGATGACTATCAGGGTTTGGAGCGCGGGCCTACAGTTGCATTCTTGTTTTAAACTGGTGTCACAACATGGATTATGTATTCACCCCTGCAACTGCGGCTAGACTCAATACTGGCAACCTCGTACAGCCTGCCACCAAAACAGGAAAATTGCTCCCCGCAGCTAGAGATCCGGTGACAGGCGAGTTTGTAGAGATCGCCAAAATATTTTATCCATCAACAACTACAACTCTATGCGATCGCGGAGTTTTAGGATTGCTCGCACAGTTAGGCGGAGGCGGGCCCCTACAGCCACTGATAGCTCCCGTGCACGTGACAGTCGCGCCGTTGCAGCTTGCTCAAAGTCACCAGGGGTTTCAGAAAATATACAGAATGCTTAACTGTCTGAAAATTAATTTGGCGGTGATGCAAGCGACTGCTGCTGTCATTGGTATTGGGGCTGTATCGAACACAGTTTTGTCAGCAGTAAACCTCGACCAAGTATTAAAAATCAGAGAAGAGGCAAAACATCAGAAGCTCAAAATTAAAGACGGGTTTATCGATCTCAGGCATATTCTCAAAGATAAGGGAGTAGAGGTAATTCAGCAGATTTTTAAGGTGGCTCACGACTCTAATTTTGAAATGCACCGCCAGAAACTGGTTAACGGTTACGATATTTTTTCTAAAGCTATTAAACGCTGCCAGTCAGCCCTGACAGTGCCGGATCTCAAGCTGCGGAATTCGGAAATTAATAAGGCGCGAGATATGCTGTTTGAGGCTTTAAAAATTTACGATAATCCCGGTTTGTTGGAGGGGCTGTGTTCTGCCGGAGGACTCCGGCAAATGGAATGTGTTTGGGCGATCGAGCTGGCGCTGGGGATCACGTTTCAGTTGCAGCGGGCTTACGATACGGTGAGCGATCGCCTGCTCAAACTTCAATCAAAAATTCGTCACGATCTTCTCACTGTTGTAAAAGGATGTCAATCGGAATCGGAACTAGATTTTTTATTTCCTGAAGTTACCAGGATTCTCGGTCACGATCTAAGTGTAATAGAATTTTGGCAAAACGAGGTAGATTGGATGCAAACTTTGTCTCCCAAAGAGCAGCACCAGTTAGCTAGTTTAGATAAACTCAGCGGCGAGCATCATATAAAAAGCAGCATCCACACGATATTCGCGGTATTAACTGCGGAACCTTCACTTTATCAAAGTTTAAAGCAAAAGTCTCACTTTCTATCCTTGCGCGACCAGCTAGCCTTCGCCCTGAAGCCGGAACTGCGCCGGGGATACGAATTTTATGTGTGCCAGCAGGCGATCGCAACTGGGTATTCAGCTTTAGCTGCCTCTAACTGGCAAGAAATATCCGATTTAACTGTGGCTAACCTCTACTACTTTTTCCAAAGTCGAGAGGATTCAACTGAGAGTTATCCCGCTGAGGACGAAATAGAAACGCCTGCTTGGCACTTTCCCAAATTCTTAGAAAAAGAGCTGAATTACAGCAATTAATACCAATTTAAAAAAAAAATGCAACAGTATTCTTGTTCCCCCCCGCTGCCTTGCGGGGGGCTAGGGGGGGTGGAAGAGTGTTGCACGATTTTAGCAAAATGGTATAAATTAGCTATGATAAGTATTCGTAGTAAGGTGCGCATTGCGCACCCTACTGATACCTGCAATTAAATTACCTATGATAAGTATTCGTAGTAAGGTGCGCATTGCGCACCCTACTGATACCATTTTTCTTTCTCCGCTGCATGGAATAGATCCTTTACCGGAAAGGATTTTAGGCTTCCCAGTACGACTGTAAGCACAGGTGCGTCGCTGTGAGATTGTCGATATTGAGTTAGGGATTTTTTATGGCGACGCACTCTACGACTAATGACTAATGACTAATGACTTCAAATTACCGGAGCCACAACTTAATAGTATTGTCTTTAGAACCGCTAGCAATAGTTTTGCCATCGGGACTAAAAGTCACCACATAAACCTCATCGGTATGTCCCGTCAAAGTATTCAATAATTCTCCGGTAGCAAAGTCCCAAATTTTAATAGTTTTATCCTTGCTCCCGCTGGCAATAAAATTCCCATCCGGGCTGATAGCAACCGAGACAATATCGTCAGAATGTCCCTTGATCGAACGAATTAAATCTCCTGTTTCGAGATTCCAGATTTTAATACTTTCATCGTAGGAACCGCTAACAATTGTCTTGCCATCCGGGCTGACAGCAACCGATCTTACCGCGTCGCCGTGTCCCTCAAGAGTTTTCAGCAACCTGCCCGTTGCTACATCCACAATTGTGATTTTTTTATCCTTAGAAGCGCTAACTAAATTTTTGCCATCGGGAGTGAAAGCAACAGAATAAACAAAATCTGTATGGTCTGGTAAATTATAGATCAAATTGCCAGTTGCTGCATCCGAAATCTTCGTGGTTTTGTCTCCGCTGGCGCTAGCAACGACCTGTCCGTCGGGGCTGATAGCGACTGACCACACAGATGCAGTATGATCGAGGCTCCGAGTAGCTTGCCCTGTTTTCAAATCCCACAGCATGACTCTCCAAAAACCTGTTCCTGTCGCCAGTTTCGTACCTTGTGCGTCGAAGGCAACAGACCAAATGGTGGATGAATCTCCGCCAAAAGTGCGGATCGATTTGCCTGTTGCTAAATCCCAAATTTGGATGGTTTTGTCTTTGGAACCGCTGGCTAACATTAAGCCGTCTGGACTGAAAGCAACAGCTCCAACTGCATCTGAATGCTGAGCGAAGTTTTTGACTTTGGCGTTTTTCCATTGGAGACCTGCTTGGCACTTTTCTTGTAAGTTTTGGGCGGAGGTATAGGTGCTGGAAGTTTTGGCAATTGTTGGGATTTGGCTGATGCAGCCTTCATAATTGCTTTCTTTGTAAAAAGCGTCGATTTGATTGAATTGTTGGGTTTCTTGCTGCACTTGCTGCTGTCTTTCTTGCCATTTGAGGTATCCGTAAATGCTGCCGATCGCAGTTAAGAGGGCTGCAATGGTTGCTCCGGCGAGATAAGGATTGATTTTGCGAGTTTCTTTGGGGACAATTGCTGCGCTGCTGGTGCTGGCGCTGGCGATCCTCTCCGTTGATGAGCCTCCCGTAGGGGCGGGCTGCGCTAAGGACAAATTCCCTTTTCCGTTCAAACTTACCTCTGGGGATGCCGCCGAATTTGCCTGCACTCCTAGCGGAAGAGTGCTGCTAGCTGAGCGCAGATTGGGGTTGGGGTTGCGGTGTCCTTCCAAAACTGTGGCGATCGCCTTGTACAATTTACCGAATAAAGATTTAGGCACGACTAATTCTTCGATTCTGGCAGCATCTTCGTCGGTAAGCCCTAAAACTTGCTGCAACCGTTTTAATTCCTCGCGAGTGTTGGCAGAAAAGGGATATTCTTGCTGCATGGCTTCTTGCAGCGATTGTTCGTAGCGTTCGCCTTTTTGCCTGTATTTGCGGTAAGGGTTCAATACTTCATCTTCGATCGCCTCTGCTTCTTCTGATTGCAATTCCAAACTGACGCGCAATTCTTCTAGTATTCTTCTACCGACGACTGTAATGTCACCGCGACTGCTGCTGCGCCGATCGACTTCTTCGCGATAGATGGTGAGTTTGGGTACCCGCGCGCGCGATCGATCGCCAATTTTCCGCAAATCGGCCAAAGCCTCCGCCGCCGACTGGTAGCGCTCCCGAAAATCGTAGCGCACCATATTGTCCAAAACATCGGCTAGGGCTTGGGAGCAAGTGGTTAAATGCCGCCAAACAATTTCGCCTCGATTAGAATTTTTCAAATCCCGCAGTTTCGGCAAATCGTAAGCCGGCAAACCCGTCATGGCTTGGATGCCAATCATTCCCAAGGCGTAGATATCGCTGTTAAGCTGCGGGTTGTATTGAAATTGCTCGATCGGCATATATTCCAGCGTCCCGATCCGCACAGTTACCGGTGCTTGTCTTTGAGCGATGTGAATTTCTTTCACCGAGCCAAAGTCAATCAAAACTAACTTGTTATCCGCATAGCGGCGGATTAAATTTGCTGGTTTAATATCTCGGTGAATTACTCCCTGTCCGTGTACAAAAACTAAAATTTCTAATAGTTCCTTCAGCAAAGGAATCACTTTTTCTTCGGGAACAGGTTTTCCCGGTACGATCTCGGTTGATAGCGAGTGACCGGCAATAAAGGATTCTACTAAGAAAAATTCTTCATTTTCTTCAAAATAAGCGAATAGCTGAGGGATTTGGTCGTGTTGACCGAGCTTTTCTAGAACTTCTGCTTCTTTTTGGAAAAGACGGCGCGTAGTATTAATTAATTTCGGTTCGCTGGTACCGGGACGCAGGTGCTTGACAAAGCACTGCGGTTCGCCCGGGCGGCGAGTATCTTTGGCCAGATATGTTTGTCCAAATTCTCCTGTTTCTATGACTTCAATGATTTGATAGCGTCCATCTAAAAGTTGGCTCACCATGATAATAACTTAGTTGCTCCTGGGCATTGGGAATTGGGAATTGGGAATTGGGAATTGGGCATTGGGCATTGGGCATTGGGCATTATAGAATTGGGCAAACAGGGAATAGTTTTTTCTTTCCTTCTTCCCTCTTCACATCGATCCTCTTCCTTCTTCACATCGATCCTCTTCCTTCTTCCTTCTTCCTTCTTCATCTGCCATACTTTATTTTTTCAACATCTGCAAAGCTTGATATCCCAAAAAGAAAAAACCCAAAGCACCGAGTATTGCTATGGTATCCGCCAACACATCCACTGAAACAAATTCGCCCATTGCAAGATCCTCTGACAACTGATATCTATCCTCGGCTTTTGAGTCGCTGACTTGGTGAGGGGTGTTGCCCCTTGCTGCGGTAGAGCCGAAAGATGCTCACAAATTATAGCAAAGGAGATGCTCAAAATAACTTTTTGGGCTTTTTGGGCGATCGACTAGCTTTTTGTTTTAATATTTTTTAATATTTAAGGACAGAAATTGTGCACCTAAATTTTGAGGTCAGTTCGCTTTGATATTGTTAACCCTGGTAATTTTTTCTCTCATAGTAAGTAGAGCTTACACCAAGAATTTGCGCCAATCGGTCAAAAATGCGCCTCGCACCAACAGCAGTGGGGCTCAGCAGTTATTTCCGTCGGCCGGTGACTTCCCCAAAGTTTCGGTAATCGTACCAGCATACAACGAAGCTGAGAATATTCAGGATTGCGCGATCGCCATTTTGGAGAGTACAGCCCTGTCTGCTGACAACCTAGAGGTTTTGATTGTAGACGATCGATCGACAGACGACACAAAGGCGATCGCCCAAACTCTGCAACAACAACTCAACGATCCCCGCCTCAAAATATTAGCAGGTGAGGCGCGACCTGCCAACCAATATTGGGCGGGCAAAAACTGGGCCTGCGCCCAAGCTGTTCGGGAAGCAACCGGAGACTTCCTATTATTTATCGATGCCGACGTGCGCCTCAAACCGGGGGCGATTGAAACCGCGATCGCCACAGCCGAAACTGAGAAAATAGACCTACTAACCTGTATGCCAGCGCTGGTTTGCGGGTGTTTTCCCGAGTGGTTGGTGCAGCCTTTAATGTTCAATCACCTAGCTGTTTGCTTCGATTTTACAGCGGTTAATGATGCTGCAAAAACAGATAGTGCCTTTGCGGGAGGCCCATTTATGCTGTTTAGGCGATCGGCTTACGAAAAAATCGGCGGACACGAAGCAGTTGCCGGCGAAATTGTCGAAGATGTGGAATTAGCTAGACGTATCAAACGTGCGAGTTTAAAGCTCGGACTTTATTCGGGGGCAAATTTGGCATCCGTGCGGATGTATCGGTCTTGGAGTGCATTGTGGGAAGGCTGGACAAAGAATTTGTATCTGGGTGCTAACCGCAGTTGGGGCAGCATGATTTACATGGCCGCAATTATGTTATTTCTTTATCCGATGCCGTGGTTGGCATTAGCTATTTTGCTGGCTAACGGCGAAATTGCCAACATAATTACCGATCGCCAATTAACAATTAGCAACTACCATTTGCCGATTGCGTTGTTAACTATTGGTTTATCTGCGATCGTAATTTGGTACCATTACACTTTGCGCCGTTTGGGTGCCGAAATTTCCGACTGTCCGACCAAATACTGGTGGTTGGGAGGTTTGGGAGGGACGTTAATTGCGGCAATTGCGATCGGTTCTGCGATCAAAACCGAAACAGGTTGGGGATGGACTTGGCGCGGGAGAGCCTTGCAAATTAATAATAATTAATCCCTAATTTTTGGGCTGACAAAAATTACACAGAACCTATAGGTAGGGTGCGCAGTGCGCACCTTACGACACAGAACCTATAGGTAGGGTGCGCAGTGCGCACCTTACGACACAGAACCTATAGGTGTGCGCAGTGCGCACCTTACGACACAGAACCTATAGGTAGGGTGCGCAGTGCGCACCTTACAGGGAAGTCAACTAATCCCCATTTCCGCATAGACAAAAGCAGGTACGCGCTTGTAAGCAGGCGTGCCCGATCGCGTTTCAATCTCTGGGTGAAAAATCACATTAACTTCAGGATAAAACATCAAAGCAGCACCCGCACGAACCGCCCCGTAAATCACCTCAACATTTTCCATTTTCCCCACATTTCCCTGCACCGTAACCCGCTGGTGTTCTTGCAAACCAGCACTTTCTGCATCGGTGCGATTCATCAAAATGCAGTTGCGGTGCGGCATTCCCCGGTACTTGTCATCAATTTTGTAAACCACAGTATTGTGCTGAGAATAGCTGCGTCCAGTCATCAATGCCACAACTAAACCCCGCACCGATTCCGATGCACCAAAATCTTTGATTTCAGGTAATTTTAGCACAGGCAAAGGCGTGACAAACATCTTGGCTTTGCCGGAATCAGTGGGAAATTTGGGTTCGGTAAAAATCCGCCCGCCGATGGTAAATTCTTCTTGGGTTTCATCAATTGTTGCCATTTTTTCATAGCCGGGAATTGTTTTAGCAATCAATTGCCGCACGTACTTGGTATCTTGAAGCTGGCGCCAGTCTACCGGATAAGTGCCGTGAATTCTGCTGGCTAATTCTGTCAAAAAATGCACTTCTGAAATTAAATCATAATCTTTGAGATGAGTTTCGCCTTCATCATTGAAACGCACAAAGTTATTGCCGGATTCCACCGTTGTTTTGTAGGGATTTTCAAAGCGATTTAGGACGGGAATCACAATGGTATTGTGATGAGCCAATCCGCTAAAATGTCCCAAATTAGGTTTAGTGGCGAGGTAAATAATAGTTTCTATTTTGCCTAAAGCGCGTTTTGCCTCAGTTGAATCCGGGTTCGCCCCGTACAAGTTGCCGCCCAGACAGATTAGTGTATCGACTTTGCCTGCATCTGCTGCTTCAATGAGCGATCGAGTTTCGTAACCCTTAACAGGGCTCAGAGGACGCCCTAACAACTTTTCGAGAGTTTGTTGGATTTCTTTTTTCAGCTTCACAGTCACGCCCATAGAGCCAAATCCTTGGACGTTTGAGTGTCCTCTCACCGGCATCAATCCCGCCCCTTCTTTGCCGAGATTTCCCGTCATCAAAGCAGTGTTGGCGATGCTGAACACATTATCTACGCCATTTTTTTGTTGAGTAATTCCCATCGCCCAACCGAAGACAACTCGCTTGGAAGTGCCGATGATTTTAGCTGCGACCTCAATTTCGGCTTGGGAAACTCCGCAGGTTTTAGTAATAGTTTCCCAGTCGGTTTCGCGGGCGTGCTGCACTGCTGCTTCCCAGCCTTCTGTGTGGGCTTGCAAGTATTTTTCGTCGAGCAATCCTTGTTCGATTACCGATTTTTGAATTCCTACAAATAGGGCTGTATCGCTGCCGGGAATTGGTTGCAAATACAGCGAGGAAATATCGGAACCGGGGATGAGCGATTTGACTGGAAATGCCGGGGAACCAAACTTGACTAATCCGATTTCCATCACCGGGTTGATGACAATTATTTTACCGCCTTTGTCGCGGATTTTAATTAATTCGTTCATCAAGCGGGGATGGTTGTAGGAAGAATTGCTGCCCGCGAGTACGACGCAATCGGCTTGCTTCAAGTTTTCTAGACTCACTACCGAGGTGCGGGTGGCAAACATTTCGCTTAACCCGGTTGTTGAGGGAGCGTGGCAGAGATCGGAACAATCTGCTAAGTTGTTAGAACCCATGGCTCTCATCATCAATTGCAGCAGAAAAGCCGCCTCGTTGGAAGAGCGGCCGGAACTGTAAGAAGCTACTCGTTCCGGGCTTTTACGAAATCCAGCCTCGGCAATTTCATAGACTTCTTGCCACGAAATGCGATCGTAATAAGACGAACCAGCTCGCAAAATCATCGGAAAACTCAACCTTCCCAGCCTATCTGCTTCCCTGGAAGTTAATTGTTGGAGTTCTGCAATACTGTGCTGTTGAAAATAGTTAGTCGAGATAGCAGGTTTAATTTCAGCCGAAATTGCTTCAACACTTTTCATGCAGCGCTGAAGTTTTTCGCCATCTTCATTAGTAAAGCCTCCATTCTGCCCGCCAGTGCCCCAAGAACAAGACAAACAAGCACTTTTGTGCAGCAAAGTTTTCCAAAGTTTCGGGCCTTCCGGCGACAAAGTATGCTTTGCCCAATATTCAATTACGGGCAAACCGCCGCCGATGTCTGGCGTTTCCTCATTTTTCTCGCTAAATGGCGGAACGGGTTGGATATTTTGGGAGTTGGTGTCCATGCGGTTTACCTTTTGTTTGAATTGCGAGTTGATGCGACGTTCAGTTTATTACTCTAATTTACCGCAAATTTACCGCCAAAAAATTAATCAATAGATAGATGTTTTAATCTCAATTACACTCTTGGTTCGATCGTTCGGACTTCAGTCCTTCTTAAAAGGTTCGATCGTTCGGACTTCAGTCCTTCTTCACCCCAAAATAAAAAACTAAAGTTCTCACTACAAACCTCGAACTTCTGTTTGTATTTATGCCATCAAAATAAAAAATTAAAGTCCTCACTACAAACCTCGAACTTCAGTCCTTATTTATTCCACCAAAAGAAAGGACTAAAGTCCTCACTACAAACCTGGACTAAAGTCCTCACTACAAACCTGGACTAAAGTCCTCACTACAAACCTGGACTAAAGTCCTCACTACAAACCTGACTAAAGTCCTCACTACAAACCTGGGTTATTTCCTCTTATTTTACAAACCGGGTTTATTTCCTCTTATTTTACAAACCAGGTTTACTTCCTCTTATTTAACGACTGCTTGCCAAACCCAAGACAAAGCAATCGATCGCCCTCAGCGACATTCGGGTCATTCTGCAAATAATCCCCCAACCACTCGCAACTCCGAGCAATCATATTATTTAGCTCCAAATTCTCCACAGGCAACAGAATTACAGTCCGATCCCTGCTAGCAAAAGCTAGAATTTTGCTGTCAGAACTAAAAGTAACGCTCAACACCCGATCGCTCGATTCCAAAGTCTTCGATAGCAGCGCCTGCTTGCCGTCAAAATTCCACAGCTTAACAGTATTTCCCGCACTCGCCGCCGCAATCAACTTGCCGTCTGGGCTGAAACTCACGCTTTCCACAGTATCGCTGTGGTCGAGTTTTTCAGTTAAATTTGCCGCCTTACCATCAAAAGCCCACAAGTAAACTTTTTTGTCAGCACAACCAGCAGCAACAGTCTTACCATCTAGACTGAAACTGACATTTCTTACACTGTCTGCGTGATCGAGAGATTTCAGCATCTTCGCCGATGTACCGTTAAATTGCCAGAGGTAAACTCTCTTTTCTCCAGCCGTTTCAGCATCATTTTGTGTTCCACTTGCCTTATTCTCAGCAGCGGTAGCAGTAGCAATAGTTTTGCCGTCGGGGCTGAAACTAACGCTAATTACTGGATTGCTGTGATCGAGTTTTGCAAGCAAAGTTGCTTTAGTACCGTTCCAGCGCCAAAGGTACAATTTGCGATCGGCACTGGCGGCGGCAATTATCTTGCCATCCGAACTAAAACTCACGCTTCTTACAATGCCGCTATGACGCAGAGTATCTAACAGTTTCCCGTTTAAACTCCAGACTTTCACTGTTTTGTCATCGCTGGCAGAAGCCACAGTTTTATTGTCCGGCGAAAAGCTCGTCCAGGTAACAGAATCCTTGTGACCTTCCAAGATTTTGATTAAACTGCCATCAGGATGCCAAAGTCTCACCGTATTGTCGCCGCTAGCAGATGCAATTGTTTTGCCGTCCCCGCTAAAACTGACTTTATAAACCCAATCTCCATGCCCCGATAAAATCTTATTTAACGGAGTGCTGTTGGGTTGCCAAAGTTTCACCATTTTGTCCTTACTGGCGGAAGCAATCGTGCCGTCGCTGCTGAAATTTACGGCCCTCACGTCGTCTTGATGTCCTCGAAAAGTGTTGAGCAAAGTGCCGCTGCGACTCCAAACTTTCACCGTATCGTCGGCGCTGCCGGTGACAATTTTTTCGCCGTCGCGACTGAAACTCGCGCTGACAACTGCATCGTTGTGTCCTTTGAGAGTTTTGATTTCCTCACCCTTTCGATTCCAAATTTTGGCTGTGGTGTCGGCACTGGCTGAGACGAGTTGTTGGCTGTCGGGACTGAACTTAATGCTGTAAACAATGTCAGAATGTTTGGTTAATGTTTTGGGATTAATTTGAAATTTCTGGGTTTTACCTTTGCGATTCCAAAGTTTGATAGTTTTGTCAACACTTGCTGAGGCAATTGTTTTGCCGTCGGGGCTGAAACTGACGCCGAGCACCCAGTCTTTGTGTTTGGTTAAGGTTTGCAGCAATTTTTTTGTTTCTAGGTTCCAGATTTTGACGGTGTTGTCGTGACTCCCGGAAGCTAGGGTTTTGCCGTCGGGGCTGAAACTGACGCTGGTGACGATATCGCGGTGGCCGGATAAAGTGGCGATCGCACTTTTGTCATTATCCACTTGCCAAATTTTGATTGTGCGATCGGCGCCACCAGTCGCGATCGTTTTCCCATCCGGGCTAAAACTAACACTCGTCACGATATCGCCGTGCTTGAAAGTCTTTAATAACTTACCTGATTTGCTGACCAATTTAACAGTTTTGTCAGCACTTGCCGAAGCAACTGAATTGCCATCTGGACTCACACTCACATCCAAAACAAACTTGCTGTGCTGCTCGAAACGGTTGCGTTCTTGCACCCCCGAAACTGCTTGTCTGAGCCTTTCAGCAATTTTATTTTTAGTATCCACAGGCAGCGCTGTACTTTTCAGAGAATCACTGCCGATTTTGACACTATTTCCTAACACTCCTAATTGATTCTTTTCATTAGAAAGTACCAAAGCCTCCGACGCCGAATTTAGGGCATCAGTCCGACTTGTTTCTGCTTCTTGCCGCGCGCTTTCTGCTAATTTTGCTTGCTCGAATCCTATCCAAGAAACACCTCCGAGTACCAGCACTCCTAGAATCGCCGCCCGCAATTGCCATCTCCGACTTTGATAAAGTTGAGCTTCCGCTTGGTGCTGTTTGTCTCTAGCTAAGCGCTGGTTTTCTCTAGCTTCCGACAGCAAAGCATCTCGCTCTCTGTCTTTACGAATTTGTTCAATTTCATCTCGGTTAATTTGGTTTTGCTTGCGGAGTTCCTCGAATTCTGCCTTTTTATCTAATTCCTGCTGCTGGCGGATGAAGCTAACTAGATAGTCGTGAACGAGCTGATAAAGCTCTGTCGGCAGTTCCGTCCACCGAAAAACTAAACCGGATTTGACTAGCAGTTCTAAGACTAAATCTAATTTGTCAGTTGCTGCAAATATAGCCAAATCCGAGGCTAATTCGGCGCGGGTTTTTAGGGGTCGAATCTCATCTTCATCTGTGAGAAAATACAAAATTCGGCGGGCAGCTCCTTCATTTTCTGGCCCGCAATCTTTGATGACTTCTTCGAGAAATCTTTCGACTAATTTTTGTTGCGGATTTTTGCCCAGTTCCTGATATTGAGTTAAAGTTCTAATGTCTTCTTGTTGGAGTTGAGCGCCCACAAGTTGCAGTTCGATCGGGCGGACTTCTCCCAATTCTCCAGCTAAATCTTTGACTAATTCTTCGATCAGCTCGGGTTCTAAGTAAAACTGCGATCGTTCAGTTAAAGTACGAATTACCGATCGCGCATCGCCCTGGGAAAAATTACCCAAATAAAACAGAATATCTTTGCTGAGAATGTCCGCCAAAATATCATTTTTGATCAATTCTGTCGGGTTTTTGGGTCGGGCAAATTCCAGCAAATAGTGCAGGTAATCTTCCCGCAAAGACAGGACGACTTTTAAATACTTGATTGTCAAGCATTCCCGCAAAAAATCAAAAAATATCTGTCTTTCCGCAGGCTCTTTCCACACGAAAAAGAATTCTTCAAACTGGTCAAATATCAGAACTGTCACTAGATGTTCTGAATTTGTTTGCAACTCTTTGATGATTTTTTCGTATTCGATCGCCTGTTTTTCGACAATTACTTCTACAGGCTGTGACTGCTCAATCCGATCCTGATTGATTCCAACCGAGCCGCCGTTGAATTCTTGCCGCAGATTGCCGTTGACTGGGCCTGCTGCGGTCAAATCTCCCGAAGCTTCTCCCGGTACTGCATCGAAAATTTCCGGATCGAATATTTCAGCTTTTCCGGCAGATAACTGTCTGGTCAATTCCCGCGGCCAGTTGTTATAAACTTGCAGCACTATCGGCAAAACAGTCCGCATTTCGATCTTTTTTTGCTTGAGCGCGGGCACTAATCCCCCGGTGACAATTGAACTTTTGCCAACTCCAGACTGACCGTAAATTACTGTCAGTTTGTCCGGGGTATTGTTCATCCTATATATCAAGCGGTTGAGGTCTGCTTCTCTGCCGGAAGCGGTAATTTCGTCAGCAATAGTAGGAGCGGCGGCAACTGTTTCGGCGGGATTGATCGCTTCTCTGTGCGGCTGCAATTTTCCGGCTCCAATAAAAGCTCGGAACCGATACGTATGTTCTACCGATCGATAATCTTGCTTGAGCTGAAATGCTTTGAGATATTCTCCCCGCTGAAAATAAAATCCTCGCAGCATTTCTAAAACCCGCAAATACAGTTGCGGGTTGTAGCAAGCTTCGGTTTGCGATCGAGCTAGCTCTAAATGCGCGATCGCCTCCTCAACCTCGCCCAACTCGCTCTGGGCCTCTGCTAAAATTAACAAATACAAGCCTTGATGCTGCGATTTTAGAGGCGTTCCGTGTCCCGTTGCTTCAAATTTTGAGTTGAGAGCTTGCAGGGCGACTAAAGCCCATTCTTTCGCCCCTTGCCAATTCTTTTGCTCTAAGGCTACTCTAGCCAAAAAGCCGTAATCTTGAGCCAAATTAACTGTTGAGTTTTCCATATTTTCATGTAACCTCCGAGCTTTGAGAGCTAAATTCCAGAGTGCATCCCAATCTTCTAAATGCTGCAATACTTCGCCGAGTTGATTGATGAATATACCGACGAGATCTGGCTGTCCCGCGCGTTCGAGAACATCAATACATTGCTGAAAATAATTTTTAGCTTCCGTCCAGTAAGGACGGTTGCCGCTGCGGTGCTTTTCTGCTTGGAAGCGGTAGCAAAGACCGATGTAAAATACTAGAATTCCCTCTAATACTGGTGCAGGGTGAACGGTAAATAACAAATCGCTAAATTCTGTTTTTGGGCCGATAAATGCTACTTGATACTTCCAAAAACTGAGACTTTTTTGATACAATTCAAGAGCCGCATGGATGCGGTGACAGGCATATTCGTCTCGGGCTCGAATAAATTGCAAGCTTGCTTCAATAGCTGGTTCTAACCTGATGTTGCAAGTTTGCAAGTCTTGTCTCGCCGACTCTAATTCAGCTAAAGAATTGGCTCCGAGAATGGCAGAGTTACTTAAACGCCATTTGCCGCTTTCTAAAATCTTAGCAAAAATGCGATCGCAACTTTTGCCCAAAAAATCCACCAACTCGTCTGGGCCGAGTACAAATTCAACGCTTGTCGTCCAAGTTTCGATATCTGTGACTAACCGAATCAGTTTTTTTAAGATTTTGTCTGTCACCCACAGCACCACTGGGAAGGGAAAATTATTGCGAAATTCTTCCCTGACGTAGTTGGTAGATGTCAACACGCGATCGATCGCACTTACCGACTCCAATCCAAACACCATTAAAGCTTGGGGGTGGCTGCCGTCAAGTTCGGTTTCGATCGTCGTGTACAGAGTTTTAACAGATTTGGGGAGGACAATTTCTCGAATTTCGACATTAGACTGCTGCCGCAATTGCCGTACAGTTTGCTCTCGCATTGCACTGTAATTGCACCGCACCAAAATCAGCGAAAATTGCCCCTGAGACATTGAAAGAGTCCGGGAGAGAGTTTGCAGCGCACTTTTGTTTTGCTCTGCTGCGGTGTCTTGGTGGCAGTGCGAATTAACCATAATATTTGAAAATCCTGATAGATGTAGATGCTTTCAGTTGACAGTTGACAGTTGACAGTTGACAGTTGATACCAATTTAATGGGTCATTGCATATATCTCGATCCCCCTCGCATCCCCCTGGTTGAAGGGGGACTTTGAGGATATTTCTTGTCCCCCCCTCCCACCAGGGGGGTTAGGGGGGATCGGATTCGGGAGTAGCCTCTAACATCACAATTATTCAGAGTTCTATTCTCTCTCTGTGTCCTCTGTGTTCTCTGCGATTAAATCATTCCTATGCAACGGTCAACGATATAATAAATATAGCCTTTCTCAAAAAGATGAGGTATGCCTGACAGCTTATATAACCAATTAAACCAAGAGGGCCCAAGCCCAACAACATACCCTATATTTTTGAGAACGACTATATATTTCTCGTTACTAAACCTAAAACTCGTAGAAAGTCGGTTTCTAGCTGCCCGTACCTCAGCTCTGAAACTGTCCGATTCTTTTAAGCGCCCTTAAAGCATACCCCAAAAAATACATACTCTGTTATTATCATAATCTCAGGAAAATCCACCGGATTTTACTGATTTTTTTTACCCTCGGCGGCTCACATTCTCCCGAGCAAAAAAGTCGATCGCCAAAAATCCCACAAATCCGATGCAGTTATTCACAGACGGCTGAAATCTTGCATTCCCTGCTTTGCTGGCCCCTCGCCGCACTGAGATAAACTACGGGCGGCGGTTCCTCAATGACAACTTGCACATTTTCGAGCACATTTTCGAGCACATTTTCGAGCATAAATTTATCAATCTCCATATCTAAATTAGTAGCTGAAAAATCAGGTCGATCCCAATCTTCGCTTTCTTCAATGAGGATTGTTGTGGTTGGTGCCGCCATCTCTAAATCAAGCTCATCACCTAAATTAGACACTTGCTTATTTGGCTCGATTTTCTGACTGGTATCGGCGGCCAAACTTTGAGTTGTATTGGCAATTAGTACGATCGGCAGTGCTACCATTGCACTTATCCTTTGTCGCGCCGTGCTTTTCCTCATAATCTCCTCCTAGTATCAACTAAATTTTGGTGCTGCTATAAATTCAAACATCCGCCACTACTTGACTGCGCTGCTATTAATTAATAATCGCTTATTTTTCGACAAAATATACCCCGATCTGTGACACTTCGGGGCAAGTTTGCCTGACGGAGGGTATCCGGCTAGCTCTTCCCGTTTATATTGATTACTTGACATACTCACCGGCTATCAGGCGCGGTGATTCTTGACACTTCATCGGATGATGCTACCGAAGTAGTCTTACTCTTCCTCTGTGTCCATTTAGAGTCGTGGCAATGCCCTATCCCGACTTTTTGTATATTTCTCGCAGCGTTCTCATCCCTGTCTTGTTCAATGCCACAGTTTAAGCAAAGCACTGAACGAATAGAAAGGTCTAATTTCCCCCACTTAAACCCGCAGTCCGCACACACTTGGCTGGTTGGTTCCCAGCGACTAATTACTCTAAACTCACGACCAAATTTTTCAGATTTAGCCTTACACAAAGCTCGAAATTCGTACCATCCTTGCTGGCTAATTGCTCTGGCAAGTTTGCAGTTTTTGACCAGGCCCGATACATTCAAATCTTCCAAAATAATAGTTTGGTTTTCACTTACCACTTTGGTTGATAGTTTATGTAGAAAGTCTTTACGCAAGTCGGCAATTTGATTGTGTGTTTTTGCTATTTGAATCCTGGTTTTATGGCGACGTTTTGAGTCTTTCTGTTGACGTGCTAACTGTTTTTGGAGCTTGCGAACTTTTATGTCTAGCTTTCTATAGCTAGGGCTTTGGGCTTTTTCCCCGTTACTCATTACAGCAAAAGTTTTAATCCCTAAATCAATACCGACGTTTTGGTTTTGGGCGTCAATACTGATAGGTTGAACTTCTACTACAAAGCTAAGAAAATAGCGGTTGGCACAATCTTTGACGATCGTTACTGAACTAGGATATGATGGTAGCTCTCTAGACCATATAGGATTGACTATCCCAATTTTGGCTAAATAAACACCGCCATTTTCCTTCAGGGAAAAGCCACGACGGGTAAGTCTTGCCGATTGGCTGCTAGTCCTTTTTTTGAACTTTGGATAGCCTACTTTACGCCCTTTCCTCTTTCCCTTGCAAGAATCAAAAAAGTTCTTAAAAGCCGTTTCTAGATCCGCTACAGACTGCTGCAAGGAGACACATGAAACATCTTCCAGCCAAGCTCTTTCAACGGTTTGCTTTGCCCCAGTTATTACTACTTTTTGAAGCTCTGCCGATTTGGGCTTTTTATCTGACTGTTTGCATAACGCAAGGGCATCATTCCAGACTACACGAACACAGCCAAACAACTGAGCTAAGCTCTGTCGTTGTTGGTCGGTCGGATAGAAACGGAACTGATACCTTGCTTTCATTCCTTCTTGTTGCTTACTTGCTCTATTGTACTATGACTTGCTAATAAAAGCCGGAAAATTTAAAGACAATTAAAGCCGTCCTAAAAGGACGGGGCTTCAGACTCATTTATTTGGTGAAAACTCTTAAACAATCAGGTTTTCCTGTAAGTAATTTGGGAAATGAGGGCGAGTCTCTATTTCAGGCTGAAAACGGCGAAAAGTGCGATCGGCCTACAAATACACGCCAGAGAGCGTAAATAGGTACGTAGTTGGGCTTGGGCCCTCTTTATATATACGTCTCAAGAGGGACCCAGCCCAACTACATACCACATTCACAACATATATGTCAATACTTAAAAATTATAATTTTTGGTAGAATTATCGTTACCAGGCTCTTCCTGGTAACGCAGAGTGGCAAGGAAGAGCCACCAGCAAAAGTCAGACGGTTCCTACTTTGTCAAACCGTGTTCGAGAGCGTAGCGAACCAACTCAGTACGGCTGTTAGTACCAGTTTTGCTAAACAAACGGCTGACGTACTTTTCCACATTCCGCACGCTAGTTTCCAAACGGCGGGCAATTTCCTTATTCATCAAACCTTGAGCAACCAAATCCAAAACACTTTGCTCTCGCGGAGTCAAATCAATTTTGACCGACGAACTACTTTGGACGATCGCACTCCGCCCGCTCAGCAAAGACTCAATTCTCGCCATTTGGCTGGCCAAAGCAGCAATATCAGGACTTTCAGCATTGCCGCCCGTCTCCTTAGCCGCCGCGCGCCTCGCCAGCAAATTAGTGACAATTGCCACCAACTCGTCGGGATCGAAGGGCTTAGAAAGATAAGCATCGCAGCCTGCTTGATAACCTTGAATGCGATCGCCCGTCATCCCCTTAGCCGTCAAAAACACCACCGGCAAAGCCTTATAGCGGGGATCTTCCCGCACTTGCTTGAGAAACTGATAACCGTCCACCTGCGGCATCATAATATCTGAAATCACCAAATCAGGATTTATCTGCTGCAAGAGTTCCCAGCCATCCCGAGCATTACTGGCAACCTCAACCGAAAAATCGCTATCTTCCAAATAAGCTTGTACCGCTTCCCGCAAACCCGGTTCATCATCTACCAATAATAATCTTGCTGACATATCCCTTACCCTTACGTTTTACCGCTATTATCTTTTAATTTAGCCGAATTCAACTATTTTTTCACTCCATCTATAGAAGCAACTCAAAAATTTGCGATCAAACTCTTGAGTTTTGAGTTTGGTTTCGATCGAACGATTAGAAAGTTATTATAGCGGTTTTCAGTTGAGTGAATTACAGATGCTCGGCTTTGGACGCGGCGCCGTGTCCAAAGCCGTGTCAACAATCGCTTAAAACCCTTGATAACTCTCGTTTGTAGCCTCTTGCCCCATCCCCCTAAATCCCCCTACTCCCCCTAATCGTTGCGGGGACGCAAGAACACTCTTGTCCCCCCCTTATTAAGGGGGGTTAGGGGGGATCTGGCCCTAATCGCTAGACAGAATATCAGCAATACGTTTGACGTGTTTGTTGACACGACGAAAGGCAGTGCCTAAGTCTCAAGCTGTATTTCAGAGAATTGAAAACTGCTATAATTTTAAAATTCAAAACTCAAAACTCACAATTATTCTTGTCTCCTTCGGACTTAAACTTTTGAACGATCGGTCAAAATTTCATAACCGGTATCCGTCACCAATACAGTATGCTCGAACTGAGCAGACATAGCATTGTCAACCGTTACAGCAGTCCACTTGTCAGCCAGCGTCCGAGTGTACTTAGAACCCGCATTCAAAATCGGTTCGATCGCCAATGTCATACCCGATCGCAATTTCACGTTCGGCATTTCCCGGGTGCGGAAATTGAAAACCGACGGTTCCTCGTGCAAATTCCGCCCGACACCGTGGCCGGTAAACTCTTCAACAATGCTAAAACCGTTGCTTTTAACATGATCTTCGATCGCACCGGCGAGATCGAGCAAATAAGCGCCCGCCTTGACTTGTTCGATACCTTTATAGAGAGCTTCTTCTGCAACTCTAATTAATTTGGCCGATTCCGGTGTCACTTCCACAACTGCGATCGTGATGCAAGAATCGCCGTGAAAACCTTGGTAATATGCTCCCGTATCTACTTTCAGAACATCTCCCGCCCGAATTACTTTTTTGGGGCTGGGGATGCCGTGAACAACTTCGTTATTAATGCTAGAACAAATCGAACCCGTGAAACCGTGATAGCCTTTAAAACTCGGAGTTGCACCCATTTCGCGGATGCGTCTTTCGGCATAAACATCCAAATCAGCCGTAGTCATTCCCGGTTTCACAAGTTGAGAAATTTCTTTCAGTACCGTTGCGACTATTTTCGATGCTTGCCGCATAATTTCGATTTCGCGTTCCGACTTAATTTCAATGCCTCGACGCTGTTTTGTGACTTGGGGTTGTTTAGTTGGTCCAGAAAGCAGACTGCTAAAAATATTCATGTATTGAATGTCAGGTAATTTTGTAATTTGAGGGCGGTTGAAGCCAAAAACGGCAAATATCGGGTTTTTTGGGGAAAAACGGGTGTGTTGTTCCGAGCTGTCGATCGCTCGTCCTTTAAGCTAGCTTAATATTTTTTCACAACAACTGACCAAATCCGGCTTAAATACCGCCTCGATCTCGATCGCAGTTCAGTTCGTAGTGCGTCCTGGTGTCCGCAGCATTTTGCATTTTGCGGACACCAGGACGCAGTTCAGTTCGTAGTGCGTCCTGGTGTCCGCAGCCAGGACGCACTACGAACGTTACTTATTGCGGTAATCGACCGGACATCATATGACCCCGCCCCAAAACCGCTACCAACCCCCGCAGGAGAGTTGTGGATCTCCTAAAATTTTAGACTCCTGTTCCTGCTCCCTGATTCTCTGCGCTGCAAGTAAATCTAAAATCTAAAATCTAAAATCTAAAATCGACTGACTCGCTAAACGGTTTCCACCGCCGAGTCCGGGCGAGCCTCCGAACTCTGGCCTCCTAACTTGATTGGTTCAACAGCTTTTAGCCTCACCGGATTTCTGAGCATTCCTGCGAGGTTAGTAATTCCTGCAATTAACTGACTTACCTCAACAGGTTTAGATAAGTGCATCTGGAAACCAGCTTCCAGCGATTGTAGGCGCTCCGACTCTCTCGCGTAAGCCGTCAGGGCGATCGCAGGCATCTTTCCACCGCGGTGCACTTCCATTTCTCTCACCCGCGCGATCAGCTCATAGCCGTCTGCTTCCGGCATTCCAATGTCGCTCAGCAGCACATCCGGCCAAAAACTCTCCAGTGCAGCTAGAGCTAGAGCCACCGATGCTGCCGATCGCACCACAGCTCCTTCCTGTTCCAATAAAGCAATCATAAACTGCCGCGTGTCATCGTCATCATCCACCACCAGCAATTGCAAATTAGCCAGAGCTGGGAGAGCCTCTGTCGCCTCATTGAATTCAGAGAAATCATCAAAATCGCCTCCGCCCTGCTCCTGAGCAAGTGGCAGAGAAACCGTAAATTTCGCACCACCGCCCGCATTATTCTCTGCGCCCACCTTACCGCCGTGCTGTTCCACCAAGTGACGGACGATCGCCAATCCCAGCCCCAAACCCCCGTAAGATCTAGTTGTAGTGCTATCAGCTTGGCGGAAGCGATCGAAAACATAAGGCAGAAAATCAGGAGCAATACCAATTCCGCTATCAATTATCTGAATTTGGGCCTCATCGCCCACTAACTCCAACCGCACCTCTACTTTACCCTCTTCGTCCGTAAACTTAATCGCATTTGAAAGCAAATTCCAGACAACTTGCTGCAAGCGATCGATATCGCCTAGAACTTTACCGACATTTGGGCTGCATTCCCATTCTATGACAATTGATTTTGCGCTTGCCAGCGGTCGCAGAGAATCAATTGCCATCTCAATCACATATTCCAACTGAATCGGATGCAGATTTAAACTTAGTTTCCCGCGCCGAATCCGCGAAACATCTAAAATATCTTCAATGAGCTGCGCCTGAGATTTAGCATTGCGCTCAATTGTTTCTAGAGCTTTATCAATAGTTTCTCAGTCAAGCTTCTTAGAACGAAGCAGCCGAGACCAGCCGAGAATGGCATTTAAAGGAGTACGGAGTTCGTGGGAGAGAATAGCTAAAAATTAATCCTTCATCTGGTTAGCTCTCTCAGCTTCTTGCCGCGCCACTTGTTCGCGAATTAGTCGGCCGCGTTCGGACTCTGCTTGCTTGCGCTCTGTGACATCTATAACCGTGCCAACGTGACCGATCGGCTTTCCCAAATCCGAAAACATTGGCGACGACTGCAAGTTAATCCAACGCACAGTTTCCTCGTTATCAACTAATCGAAACTCCTTAGAATATTCCTGACCTTCTTTAATCCAAGCTAACCAATCTGCTACTACGCGATCGCGATCTTCAGGATGAACCCACCGCTGCCAAGCTGACGCCAAACTTTCCTCCAAAATTAACCCGGAAATCGCTTCACAGCGCGGATTCATGTAAGTACAGCGGCCTGCAACATCAGCTAAGTAAATTCCCAGCGGCGAACAAGCACACAAAGTGCGAAACCGCTCTTCACTTTTACTTAGTTCATGATTAACAGCAGCTAACTCTGTTGCTTGCCGCTTCACCTCGACTGTTTTTTGGAACAATTCCACAAAAACCTGCACCTTCGATGTCAATATGGACGGTTCCAACGGTTTGAAGAGGTAATCCACCGCACCCAGAGAATAACCTTTAAACACGTGGGTGTCATTACTGCTGAATGCTGTGATAAAAATAATCGGAGTCGATCGCGATCGATCTCTTGAGCGAATCAATGTAGCTGTCTCAAATCGATCCATTCCCGGCATCTGCACGTCCAGCAAAATTACCGCAAAATCTTGATTCAGCAGACATTTCAGAGCCTGGGCCCCCGAAGTTGCTTTGACTAAATTGTAATACGGCTTGTTCAAAATAGCTTCCAGAGCCACCAAATTTTCTGGGCGATCGTCCACCAGAAGGACATTTACTCGATCGGAGTGCTGCACGTTCATAAATTTTTTAATTTTTAATTGTTAGCAAATTAACTAAACACGGAGCGATTTTAGAGAGCGGTAAAATCCAGTCTACTTCAACATTTGCGATCGCGGACGCGGGCCTTGTCCCGCATAGAGCCGAATCAGGTTCCTCCACAAATGTCAATCCTCCCCCAGCCTTAATTTTTGCCAGCCCTTCACTGCCATCAGAACTAGCTCCTGTTAAAATTATGCCAATAACTTTCTCCCCAAAAGCATCAGCAGCAGACTCAAACAGCACATCGATAGAGGGCCGCGCGCGGCAGACAGGAGCCTCAGTTGATAGTGCAAATGTAGGAGAAACGCGATTTAGGATTGGGGATTTGGAATTGTCGATCGGCTCCACCGCGCTCCTCCATCCTGTAAAGTAATTTTCATCAACGCTAAACAAAGCCTCAGAGGGCGATTCTATCAGCAAGTGATAGTCAGCGGGAGCCAGGTAAATGCGTCCAGGGGCGATCGGCTCTTTATCTTGGGCCTCCGTGATTTGGAGAGAGCTTTGCTGCTGTAAAAAATCAGAAAGCCTATCCTGAGAACTCTTGTGGCGGTGTTGGACAATAACCACAGGCAAAGGAAAGCTTTGCGGCAAATCTGCCAGCAAAACCGTCAGAGCCTGTAGCCCTCCCAAAGACGTGCCAACCACCACAATTTCAAAATTGTTTTTATTTAATTTTTCGGTACAATTTATCGCTCCTTTCAATTGCTTCATAGTGTTTTTCATAAGGTGTAAAACTGATAGACTCCTGATGTCCTAATCCTAAAACTCCAAACATTCCCAAGCTCTCATAAAAAAGCTTGTGTACCCGCTATTGGAGGTATGAATTGAAATAAATCATCACATTGCGGCACAATATCGCATTAAATTCATTAAAAGAAGTATCCGTTGCTAGGTTGTGGTGAGCAAACACAATGTTATCTTTAAGCGAAGCACCAAAAATAGCATTTTCATAGGCAGCAGTGTAATACTCATAAAACGCTCTTTTGCCCCGGCTCGGTGGTAGAGTTGCGTATATTATTGAATTTATCTCACCGGAGAAGTACCAACTTTGGCTTGTTTAAAAACAAGTTCATTCATGTCAGTAGCGTAAATCCGACAGCGGTCATAAAGCCCTTATTCTTGCAGCAATATTGCCATTGAATAAACTTCTTATCCCGTCGAACATCCAGCGTGCCAAATGCGAATAAAAGGATAAGTACGCAGCAACGGCACCACTTTATTTCGGAAACTAATGTAAAAGCTCGGATCGCGAAACATCGTCGTTACATTGACAGAAATGTCCAGCAGGAAACGGTCTAGGTAAGCCCGATTGTGCAGTACCTTTTCCTGAATTCCAGAAACAGTGGTGAGCCGTTCCGAGCGAATAGTGTTCCAAATGCGCCGCTTGAGAGAAGCAAGAGCATAATTGCGAAAATCAAATCCGTAATGGCGAAATATTCCCTCTAGTAGGAGTTGAATTTCGATTGTTTCAAGTTCATGGGTTTCGGGCATTAGTAATTAGTAATTGGTAATTGGTCATATCACGTGCAGTCGATTACCATAACAAAAACGGTTCGTAGTGCGGACTTCAGTCCGCAGCCGGAGAGCGGACTGAAGTCCGCACTACGAACAGACAAGTATTCCATCTTCGGTCAATCCGTTACATCCGTTACATCCCGCACATTGCTCGCTGCCGAACTTCCTTCTTCCATTATCTATAAAGCCAAACACGCAGCAGCGAGAGCAACTGTTCCGTATCCACAGGTTTAGTAATGTAATCAGACGCCCCAGCTTCGATACATTTTTCCCGATCGCCCTTCATAGCCTTCGCAGTCAGAGCAATCATCGGCAGCGAAGCAAATTGAGGCATCTTGCGAATGGCTTGCATTGTTTCGTAACCGTCCATCTCCGGCATCATCACATCCATCAACACAATATTTATGTCAGGCGTATTTTGCAATTGAGCAATGCCCTCTCTGCCGTTTTCAGCAAACACAATTTGCATTTGATGGCGCTCCAGCATACTCGTGAGGGCGAAAATATTCCGCATATCGTCGTCAACAATCAAGACTTTTTTGCCCGCGAGCGTCGCATCTGTTTGATACAATTGCTCTAGCATTTGGCGCTTCGGTGCCGGCAAATTTGCTTGAACTCGGTGCAAGAACAAAGCAGTTTCATCTAACAAACGCTCGGGCGATCGCACATCTTTAACAATAATTGTTTCCGCCATGCGCTTGAGTTGAGTTTCCTCAGCTCTCGTCAGCTCTTTGCCCGTATAAATAATAATCGGCAGACTTTTCAAACTTGCGTCTTGCTTGATCTGCTCGATCAGTTCAAAACCAGTCATATCTGGCAGTCCCAAATCGAGTACGATGCAGTCAAAATTCCCCGCTCTCAAAGTTGCTAGCGCCTCTGCACCGCTCCCCACAGCCGTTGTAGAAACATCGCTATTGCCGATTAAATCCACAATACTGAGGCGCTGCGTTTCGTCGTCTTCCACAACCAGCAAATTCTTCACGGGGCGCTCCACAAAACCCTTAATATCAGTCAAAGCTTTGCTCAAAGCCTCGCGAGTGACAGGCTTTTGTAAGTACGCGATCGCCCCTAACTGCAAACTGCGCTGCCGCCCGTCTTCCACTGATACAATGTGAACCGGAATGTGGCGCGTACTTGGATCGTGTTTCAGGCGATCGAGAACTGTCCAGCCATCCATCACAGGCAAATTTAGATCCAGCATAATCGCAGTGGGTTTGAAGTCTCGCGCCATCGCCAAACCGACATCGCTCCGCAAAGCCACTAAACCTTTAAAACCCTGTTCCTGCGCCAGATCCAACAGAATGCGGGCGAAGTTGACATCATCCTCGACAATCAAAAGGATGCGATCGCCGCTCTGAATATTTTCGCGATCGTCAGAGATTGAAGGTGAAGGGTAAGGCGCGGGCAAATGGAAATTCGGCGCAGCAACAGCAGCAGAAATAGCAGGCGGTAGCTCAGCCCTTGGCTTGTCGCTTCCCGGTTCGCGATCGTTCATGATGCGGGATTCCTGGTAAGTTTGCGGCAGATAAAGCGTGAACCGACTACCCTCACCAGGGCGACTCGTCAACTTAATTTCGCCGCCCAACATATTAGCGATTTCTCTACTAATAGACAAACCCAAACCCGTACCCCCATATTTGCGGCTAGTGCTACCATCAGCTTGTTGGAAAGCCTCAAAAATAACCCGATGTTTTTCAGCAGAAATTCCAATCCCCGTATCGCTAACAGAAAAAGCCAAAACCCTAGGGGAACTCGTTAAACTTTCAATCTCTAAACTCCACCCTTCCCGCGCTACTTCCACACCCAACTTCACCTCACCCCGCTCTGTAAACTTAAACGCATTAGAGAGCAGATTCTTCAAAACTTGTTGCAGCCGTTTAGCATCAGTATAGAGACCTTTTGGCAGCGCAGCCTCAAGCTCTAATTGAAAACTCAACTTCTTATCCAAAGCGATTTGGCGGAAAGTGCGATCCAACTGCTCTCGCAAGTCCGCAAACAACACCTGCTCAATTTCCACGGACATCGTGCCCGATTCAATCTTAGCGAGATCCAAAATATCATTAATCAGCCCTAACAAATCATTTCCCGCCGAGTAAATAGTGCGCGTGTATTCAACTTGCTTAGAAGTCAAATTGCCATCAGTATTGTCAGAAAGCAAGTTCGCCAGAATCAACAGCGAATTCAGCGGAGTCCGCAACTCGTGAGACATATTTGCCAGAAACTCCGACTTATACTTAGAAGTGAGAGCCAACTGTTCGGCTCTTTCTTCCAGCAAGCCCCTCGCCTGTTCGATATCTCGATTTTTCCGCTCAACTTCCTTATTTTGCAGCGCCAGCAACTCAGCTTGTTCCTCTAATTCTTCATTCGTTTGTTGCAACTCTTCCTGCTGCTTCTTCAGCAGTTCCTCATTCGCCTGCTGCACCTGCGCTTGCTGTTCTAGCCGCTTGTTAGTATCCGTTAGTTCCTTTTGCTGAGTTTGCAACTCTTCTGCCAAAGATTGCGCCTGTTTCAGCAACTCTTCCGTCCGCATACTCGCCGCAATAGTATTTAAAACAATAGCAATACTTTCTGTAAGTTGGTCGAGAAACGTCAAGTGTATTTCGCTGAACCGGCGGAACGAAGCCAACTCAATTACTGCCGTCACTTGTCCCTCAAACAGTACGGGTAAAACCACCACATTCAGCGGCATAGATTCTCCCAGTCCCGAGCTAATTTTAACGTAATTGTCCGGCACTTCAGTCAACAAAATTCGTTCCTTTTCCAGGGCGCACTGTCCCACCAAACCTTCGCCCAAATTAAATTTATTTCCCAGATGCTTGCCTTCGCGGTAAGCGTAGGTACTTAACAGTTTGAGAAACGGATCGTGTTCGACAGCTTCCATCATAAATAAGACGCCGTGCTGAGCAGAAACCAGCGGCGTTAATTCTGATATAATTAGTTTATAAACCGTTTCTAAATCCCGCTGGCCTTGCAGCATTCGAGTGAACTTAGCGAGGTTTGTTTTCAGCCAATCTTGCTCAGTATTCTTCTGCGTAGTCTCCCGGAGATTGGCAATCATCTGGTTAATATTGTCCTTAACAATGGCAACTTCTCCTTCAGCGGCGACGGAAATCGACCTCGTTAAATCGCCTCTGGTAACAGCAATTGCCACTTCTGCGATCGCCCGCACCTGAGTAGTAAGATTAGCCGCCAATTCATTCACGTTATCCGTCAAATCTCGCCACGTCCCCGCCGCGGCCGGAACCTTCGCCTGACCCCCCAATTTCCCTTCAATTCCCACCTCCCGCGCCACCGTACTAACTTGATCCGTAAACGTCGCCAGCGTGTCGATCATCTCGTTAATCGTATCAGCCAGAGTCGCAATTTCTCCCTTAGCTTCCAGCATTAACTTCCGCTTCAAATCGCCATTCGCCACCGCCGTCACAACCTTAGCAATACCCCGCACTTGCGCCGTCAAATTCCCCGCCATCGAGTTTACGTTATCGGTTAAATCTTTCCAAGTTCCCGCAACTCCTTTCACCTCAGCTTGACCGCCCAATTTACCCTCAGTTCCCACCTCCCGCGCCACCCGCGTCACCTCAGAAGCAAAGGAATTAAGCCGATCACCATCACGTTAATAGTATCTTTCAACTCCAGAATTTCGCCCTTGACATCAACGGTAATTTTCTTAGACAAATCGCCCTTAGCCACCGCCTTCGTCACTTCCGCAATATTCCGCACCTGCGCCGTCAAATTCCCCGCCATCAAGTTAACATTGTCGGTTAAATCTTTCCAAGTTCCCCCGACACCCCGCACGTAAGCTTGCACGCCTAATTTACCTTCCGTCCCCACTTCCCTAGCAACTCTGGTTACTTCCGATGCGAAGGAACTCAACTGATCGACCATGATATTAATCGTGTTTTTCAGTTCGAGAATTTCGCCTTTGACATCTACAGTAATTTTTTTAGATAAATCGCCATTTGCTACAGCGGTTGTCACCTCGGCAATGTTGCGGACTTGGGCTGTTAAATTCCCGGCCATCGAGTTAACTGAATCCGTTAAATCTTTCCAGGTTCCTGCTACTCCTCTGACTTCAGCTTGCACGCCTAATTTGCCTTCGGTTCCTACTTCCCTAGCCACCCTGGTTACTTCCGAAGCAAAGGAGCTCAATTGGTCTACCATTGTGTTGACAATTTGGGCTGTTTGGAGAAATTCTCCTTTGAGGGGTCTGTCTTCTATTTCTAAGGCGATGGTTTGCGATAAATCTCCTTTTGCTACGGCCCGAATTACTCTGGCGGTTTCAGAGGTTGGTTGCACTAAATCTGTAATTAGGGTGTTGACTGAATTTACGCTAGCTGCCCAGGAACCTTCAGCGCTGCCGATGGTTGCCCGCTGGGAAATTTTGCCTTCTTTACCCACAACTGTGCCGATGCGATCGAGTTCGGCGGCCATTCTCTGATTGAGTTCGATAATGTCGTTAAGTTCGTCAGCAATTTTCCCGGCAAGACCGGTCTGGTCTATGGGCATCCTCACTGAAAAGTCCCCTTTTTTGACAGCTACTAAGGTTTTGAGTAACTGTTTGGCATAAATATTATTGGGATTGGCTGCGATCTGTGAAGTTGACATGACCGTTATCTTGGGGGAGTAGGAAGGGGTTTGGCGGCGATCGCCATTTGATAATGCAAAACATCTGGTTTCCTGTGCTGGTTCGCGCAGCAGCAACCTTAGCTTTAATCAGTTTTTGGGGATCGTATTGCTATTATTTGACTAAAGTAGTTGCTGAGTGCTTCTGTCAAAAGGTAGATGGCAAATTGGTCGGGGTCAGGTAATGTCCGCACTACGAACGGGTAATAAGTAAGGTTCGTAGTGCGGACTTCAGCCCGCAAAACGCTGCGGACTGAAGTCCGCACTACGAACGGTTTTTGTTATAGTAATCGACTTACCAAGTGCGATTATTTCCAGTTTTGCCACGAACTATTGAAGATAGAAGTACCCGGAAATGCGATCGGATTCTTATTTTGCTGCAACCGCAACTGCAACGCCTCCAAATTCGGTTCGCGGGAGGGCAATTCGTCCACCAATTCATAGGGTAAAATCCCATTTTCCAGGGAAAAAGCAGCCGTAACTCCCGCAGCCGCACCGGCAGACCATTCAAAAGAATGCACTCGATAAGCAGCAGCGGCTGTGTGGCTAACCGCAATACTTTTACCCGCCACTAACATATTGTCAATCTTTTGAGGAATCATTGCCCGCAGCGGAATTTGGAACGGATAAGCCGATCCTTGACCTTTGCGAGTGCCTTCGCGTTCGGTGTTTCCCGGCGCTTCCGGCGGGCTGTTGGTCATGCAGGGGTGAAAGTCGATCGCGTAATGACCGATACCCACACTATCAGGATAAATCGTCGCGCGCGATCGCGATTTTGTCTCCTCAACAGACTGAATTCCCACAGCCAAAGCCGGCGCATTCAAACCTCCCAAAGCCAGCCACAAATTGCGATACTCTGGTTCCGACAAATTCTGGCGGTAAAAATCTGTCTTAAAATCATTGCGAGACATATCAACTTCCCACACCGTAAAACCTTGAGGCTGAGTCAAAGTCGGCCGCCCAATAATCCGCCGCCCCTCGCGCATATAAGGATACTTAGAAAGTCCGTGCACCGTCCCCATCGGCGAATCCAACCCGCTCAAAAAGCGATTGTTGGGATAAGGCTTTTTCACTCCATTACCTAATTGTGAGTCAGTGGTTCCTGCTACCAGCCAATAGAAAAATCCTTGAGCATTTTCTTCGCCGCGGCGCAAAGTTTCCGTTCGCAAACCGCCCATCCAGCCCCCAGGTTGCAGTTGACCGTTTGCTGCCAATTGCGCTCTAGAATAAATTAAATTATCCTGAGCCGAACCGGGACGGTAATCATTCCCCCAAGTCCAGTTTTGCATGGAAATATCCCCCGGATAAATCGGGAATTGCTTCGGATCGGAAGGGCGCGGCTCATCCGGTCTCATGCTCCTAATTTGGCGGTAGCTGAAAACTAGCGGAAAACTCGCCAATCTAGCCAGTTCGTAACTGTAGTAAGGAGCGTATTGTTGATAGAAAGACGGCACTTGATGCTGCTGCGGTTCCTTCGTTGCCTCCATCGCAAAGGTGTAGGTAAAACCTTGGGTGCAGTAAGCGTCGCCGGTGGGGCTGGCGGAGGAAGGTTCGAGAGGGGAACGCGGGTCAATTCCGAGGCGGTAGGGAACATCGGCAAGTCCGATCAATTCGCCTGTTTCAGTCGCATCTATCACGAACCAATCCGCACCTCTCGGTTTTGATTTTGACTGGTTGGGCGGTTTGGAAGTAAACCTAATAATAGTTTTGTTAAATCGCGCCGAGTTTTCGTAGCGATAGGCGTCTTCGATAGTTTGAGACAGAGTTTCGGTGTTGATTGGCCTGGTGTTGGGGGCCGGTTTGTGTTGAATGGCGATCGCACTTTTAATTTGTTGGCCCCCAACCGCATTACCCGCCGAGGCCGGAGTAATTGCTAATTCTTTAATCACCGTATTCGGAAACCATTTCAGCTTACCATTGCCTCTTTCGGCCGCATCCTGCAAGATGTCAGATAGAATTTTGTGGCCGTTGTAGGGCATGAAACAAGAATAGCTAACCCAACAGCCGCCGGGATTTAGTCTCCCGTAATGTTCCTTAATTCGCTGCCGCAGTTCTAGGTAGCCGCGCGGGTAAAATAAGAGCGATCGCTGAGTGTCTCTTTCGTCTAGTGCCGAAGTTCCCTGGGAGGAAATTTGACCGCCCAGCCAGTCAGTAATTTCTGTGATGCAAACCGTGCGCCCCGCCAGCAAACCTTCGTAGGCGGTAGCAGCACCTGCAAGCCCGCCGCCTGCTACGAGAATGTCGCAAGTTTCCTCTTTGTCGGGATTGCGAGGAAGCGCGGCAAAGGCTGGGGTAATAGCCGAGAGGGAGGCAATTAGACTTAGGGTGAAGGTGACGAGCGATCGACCTTTGAGCGAAAATAGATACCGTCGCAGTTTCATCGGAGATTGTGGAATCAATTTAGACATAAGTCAAAAACACTCATCGCATCCAAATGTTTATTTTGCAGTATACTGGTATTTCGCGGTGCTGTCAGGGCAAACTTTTTTTTATATAAAAGGCATTAATACCATCAACAACTATAAAAAAGCAGAATAAACCTTATGCTTAAAATCGTCAAATTTTTGAGATCCTTGATTCCTTTTGAGAGTTTAACAATTACGACCAGTTTAACTTTTTCGGAAGTTTTGCAAAGGTTGGACGAAGTTGTCACTCCTCCCAAACTTTTTAGAATAACTCTACCCTTCGGCCCGCCACCTGCCAAACCTTATGAAGGAACAATTTCTGGCAATACCTTCAAAATCAATCGCATCATCACCGGGCGCAATTCATTTTTGCCAATTATCAAGGGAGAGATTTATTCTCAACCGTTTGGTTGTTCCATCAAAATTAAGATGAGTTTACATAACATAGTCATAGCATTTATGATTCTTTGGCTGTGGACAACTGGAAGTATTGGAATGTTTGCTTTATTTGCTTGGTTCGTAGAACCATCAGTGGGGCCAATATTTGTTCCCATCCTAGGAATGTTTTTATTCGGCTGGCTTTTGTGCTTGATTCCCTTTAGAATAGAAGCAAAGTCAGCTATAAGATTTATCTCAATCCTCTTAACATAAAGTAACTTGGAGGGGGAATTTTTGAGCTATAAAACATAAAATAATCCGCGTTTATCCGCGTTCATCTGCGGTTAAAAAATCCAAACTTATGCGTCAAAACGAACTCAAACAAAAAATCAAACAAGGCGAAACAGTCCTCGGCTTATTCATGAACTGCGCCTATCCCGCATTCATCGAAATCTGCGGTCACGCTGGATTTGATTTTGCCGTCATCGATATGGAACACGGCCCCTTACATCCGCTTGCTGCTGAAGATTTGTGCCGCGCCGCCGACTGCGCCGGCATTGCACCCATCGTCCGCGTCCGCAAAAACGACGGGCCGCAAATTCAACGAGCTCTCGACATCGGCAGCGCAGGGGTTCAAATACCTCAAATTGAAAGCAAAATCGATGCCGAAATTGCTGTAAAAAGCGCTAAATACAGTCCTCTGGGCGCGCGGGGCCTTTCCTTCGCTACGCGGGCGGGACTTTATACTGCCGCAGGTACAAATATCACTGACAAACTCAACGAAGAATCTTTAGTTGTGGTTCATGTCGAAGGTAAAGGCGGCATCGACAACTTGGCGGAAATTGTGACTGTCCCTCATATTGATGTGATTTTTTTGGGGCCTTACGATCTGTCACAGTCGATCGGCATTCCGGGCCAAGTTCGCGATCGCCGAGTCATCGACATGATGCAGGAAGCAGTGCAAACCATCCGCAAAGCAGGGAAAGCGGCGGGTACTTTTGCCGAAAACCCCGAAATCGCCAAGCAGTGGATGGATGCTGGCGTTCAGTACGTTGCAGTTGGGGTCGATGTTGCCGTCTTCCTGCGGGCCTGTCAGTCCCTAGTCAAAGCAGTGCGCAGTTAATGTCATTTATCAAAAATTGCGCTACAAAACAAGTTTTTGGTTTGTTTCCACAGGCCTCTGAAGGTGCGTCGGGAGCATCTCAGTTTTGCAATAAACATTTTTTAAAGAGCGGACTGAAGTCCGTACTACGAACCTTTTTTGAGCGGAACGACAGCACTGTAAATGCTTCATTAGATTGTCGATTTAATGCAAGGGATTGTTAATGGCGACACACCCTACAAATACTCTTCCCTCTGCCTTCTTACCTAGAGCATCCATCCGTTACATCCGTTACACAATCCGTTGCCGAACTTCCTTCTTTACGATATCTTTGCAAATTTTGTAATATTTTTTACGACACATTCAAAAAACCTGAGCTAGAGTAGAAGCATACACCTCCTCAAGGCAAAACTTAGGAGGGGAGCAAGGCTTAACGGAGAATAATCCATGAAAACCGTATTAGAATCCATTCATTTGGACTATGCTTTCATGTTTACTTTCAAAAAGGTAAACTCGATTAAGCTAGAAGGTTTCAAGCCATTTTTTAACGATATGCCTGTCGATCCTTATATTAAAGGCAAGTATCGTTCCAGAAGATTGTCGCGGTTTGTCGTGAACGGGAATGAGTTAGTTAAGTTGCCTCACGGCTATTTGTTTCAAAGTAAAGAGTACAATCCGGTGGTGGGGGACATCCGGCGGGAATTTGCTGAATTGGACGATCGGCTCATCGCCCTCGATAATTTCAAACAACTGATTTTTGCCTTCTTCGACTCCTGCAAAATTCACCCAGAAGCCGAAATCGGAGTGCATCAAATCAGGACGAGTTGTTCGCCGCACAATTTCGGCAACCCCGCACCGGAAGGCATTCACCAAGACGGTACTGATTTTATCGGGATTTTCTCGGTCGATCGCACTAATATTGTGGGCGGGGAAACGCATTTGTATTTGGCGAAAAAAGAGAAGCCTGTTTTTAATAAAATTCTGCATCCGGGGGAATTGCTGTTGGTGAATGACCACGAGTTTTTCCACTTTACTACGCCGATTAAACCGGAAGTGGAAGGGGTGGGAACTAGGGATGTTTTTGTGATCACTTCTCCTAGTTTGCTTACCGATTGAGGAAGTTAGAAAATTTAGCGTCTTTCCTTCGATCGTTCGGACTTTAGTCCTCTCTCTAGCGTTTAGTTAATCAGGACTAAAGTCCTTACTACAAACCTATCCTTCGATCGTTCGGACTTTAGTNTTAGTCCTCTCTCTAGCGTTTAGTTAATCAGGACTAAAGTCCTTACTACAAACCTATCCTTCGATCGTTCGGACTTTAGTCCTCTCTCTAGCGTTTAGTCAATCAGGACTAAAGTCCTTACTACAAACCTGCGCCTACAAACTCACAAATAACTTCTATCTAAACTTCCGTTCAGACTCTTGAATTGGAACATCGTTGATGCTGGCTTCACGTCTTCGCATTAACCCATTTTCTGCAAATTCCCACTGTTCGTTTCCGTAGGCGCGATACCAATAGCCCGAATCATCGTGCCATTCATACTCGAAACGAACAGAAATTCGATTGTCTGTAAAACTCCACAGTTCTTTCTTTAAACGGTAATCTAGTTCTTTTGCCCATTTTCGTGTTAAGAAAGCTTTGATTTGTTCCCGTCCGCTGAAGAATTCGGCGCGGTTTCTCCACTGAGAATCTTCTGTATAAGCTAGGGCTACTCGTTCTGGATCGCGACTATTCCAGGCATCTTCGGCGGCTTGAACTTTGGCTTTTGCTGTTTCCAGCGTAAAGGGCGGTAGAGGTGGTTTGGTTTCCATAAGCTTTGTGGTTTGTGACTAGAAGGAAGGTGCGTCAGACTTACGATTTGTGCGAAATAATTGGGATTGCCCTAGTATAGAACTCGAATCGCGCTCTTTCCCAATCCAAAATCTAAAATCTAAAATCTAAAATTGCACTAAGTTCCTGCTTTTAATTTCAGCATATTTTTCTGAAATCTCCTCAGCAGAAATGCCAGAAACAGCCATTGAGCAAGGATTCCCAATCCCACAAAAGATATTGCTGTTGGTTTGTCGAACTGCCAAAACCCATAGCCGAATAGCGTCCAAAGTGCGGCGGTTGCAGGAATGCGATCGGGCATGAGTTCCCAAGATCGGAGCATTAGGGGAGCAGCGATCGACCAAATGCTCAATCCACAGATCGCCCACGCCATTGGATTGCGAATTTTCGTCGCACAAACTTGTTGGACGAAGGTGGCGTAAATTAAGATCGTATTCGTCGTACATAGAACTAAAAAACCTGTTTCTACAAGTTTTTTAGTGCCGATACTTATCCAAAATACCCAAGGTACTAACAGCGCACTTGCTACGAGTAGATGGATAACAACAGCCAGCAACAGAGGGCTTCGATCGGACCAAATTAAGCTTTGCCAGCCCGGAGAATCGTAGCGTACCCACTCTAATAAAGCTTGGCGTTGAGGGCAGATCGCCAACATTAAAACCAGCAGCAGGATAACGGTCAAAACGTACATAAAGATAGCTGACAATGTGGCGTTATTGGCATCCACCAAGCTTGCGGGTAGGAAAAAGCCTAGAGCGAGAATTTCTACACCAGCTAAAATGGCATAACTTTGCCGTTTGCCGATCGCAGTCGATCGAGGTTTGTTGAAATTCCGCAACAATATTCGCCACAGCACAAACGCAGTAGTGCCTAACACCGCTAAACTAAAAGTGTGAGATACCAAACCTATGTTGTTAATCGGGAGCAAAAACCACGAAACAACAGGATGTTGGTGTCCGAATATTTCTGAATTCGCCAACAGCGGCCGCCATGTGATGGCGGTGTTCCAGCTCATGTACAATGGCGCGATCGCGCAACAGGCGATCGCCGCAATTCCAAAGGCTGTTGCCTCTGGTGGGTTCCCCATTCTCTGTGTTTCACTTAGCAGCCCGCAGAGCATCACTGCGCTGTAGCAGATAGCACATCCCAGCGGGAGCATCAGATAGACGCTGGCAATCAGGGGCAGCGAAACCCCCGCTTGCAAGCCGGCCAAGCAGTGCAGGGGAACCATCAGCCCTAAGAAAATATACAGCAGTACGGGAACGCCCAGCATTTTACCCAGCAGAATCTGCCACGCCGGACACGGACTCAGGCGAATAAAATTGAAAGTTCCCCGTTTCTGTTCCTGTCCGATGTCATTGACAATCCAATAACTGCCGAGGGTAAATGTCACGTAGGGGAGCATCCAAGTGATGATTTGCCACAAGCGCAGCCAGCCGATTTCTGGGACGGAGCCGGAATTTGACGAGATAATCAGCAGTAAAATAATTTGGAAGATGACCGAACACGAGACCGCTGCAATGACTGTTTGGGGTTTGAGTCTACCGCGAAGTTCCCGCAGCAGTTGCGGATTCCAGTTACCTAAACGATCGATCAAAACTGAGTTTGTCATCGGGGAATAGATAGATAGGATTGTTGACTGTTTCTGTTCGCTCTCAAGCTCGGTCTTGGACGCATCAACCTCAAAGAAACCGGGTTTTTTACCTAATGTGGGTGAGAGCGAATAATTATCGTGAAAAAACCCGGTTTCTAGCCACCAAAGCTGTTTGCTGGTAGCTGAGTTCGATCGAAATATCTTCTAGTTTTTATATAACCGAGGAAAATTCAGCAATTGTTCATCCTTGTTCGGGGAACGATCGCACTAACTCTGCTGTCTGTTCCTCAGTCCCGGTAAAACCAATTCAAACTTTTTCGGCTTTTGAGTTGTTTGGCGGCCAAATTTCGCAATCTGTCGCCAGAAATGACGATCGCACGCTCAGTATAACTCCGAGGCCATCAGATTCGATCTCAATCCTCAGCATCGATCTCGATGCCCATTGCTCGCAGTCGATCGGCTAACTGAGCGGCTTTTCGTTCTGCTTGTTCGGCTTTTCGCTCTGCTTGTTCGGCTTTTCGCTCTGCTTGTTCGACTCTAGCCCGCTCAATTTCAACTTGTTCGGAGCCAATTAACAGCAAATTCCCCTGGGAATCCCACCACCGCAGCCAAAGCATTTCTTGATTTTGATAACTTCCCTGCCAAAGTCCCAATTCTACATCTAATAAAGGAATGGGATAGTGACCGCGTTCGTTTGGCTCGATCCTGCGATAGACAAAATCTATCAGGTGATAGACTTCTAAATTGCCCGTTTTAATTTCATAAATGCCGTAGTAAGGAATGCGGATAATTCTTTCGTAAACCCAAAACTTACCCGGTTTAGTCGTTGTACCGTCAGCGGCCACAGCAAGCGGAGTGCGATCGCGCTCTTCATCTCCATTCCCGCTAGCAAACTCTAAAGCAATGAACGGAGCCATGTGTTCCCGCCAAAGTACATAAGAACGGCGATAACCGTCGATTGTTGGCGGTACGTTGGGTACGTAAAACCAATCCGGTGCTTCTGCGCCTCGCTCTGGCGGGTCAGTTTCTCGCCAGTAAATGCCGCAATCTTGCCCGATCGCATATTGTCCGTCTGGATGCAGCCGCTCTACAACCGGCCCGATCGAATCTGTCAGAATGATACTCTGGGGATGCTCCTGAAAATTCTTCACAAAGGTACCGTCTTCCTCTGGCAGTTGGGTATGATCTGGGAATGCAGGAGGCAAACCTGTAGCAGTTTTTGTCTCGTTCATCGTCGTTTCCCGTGCAGTTATTGTTCATTGTACTGCGAAATTTTAGAGCAATCTAATTTGAAACTTTAGCTAATATTCGCTAATATGGAAAAGCGATCGTAAAAGGTAAGTCAGATGGTTGTCGCAATTTCTAAAGCAGGATTGGGTACAGGTGCGGCTTTCCTGTCAAACGTGACATGGGAGACTCTGGAAAAGTTGGATGCAGATTTGGCCCAAACTGGGGCGCGCTTAACTTATTTGGATGGGTGTTTAGAAATTATGGCTCCTTTATCTGATGCTCATGAAGAACCTAAAAAAACTTTAGGTCAGGTTTTAGAGATTTATATGCGGACGAAGGAAATTCGTTTCTACGCCCGTGGTAGTACAACTATCGGGATGAAGGAGTTGGGTGCACGGAAGGAACCAGATGAGTCTTATTGTTTGGGTACGCGCAAGTCGGTTCCAGATTTGGCGATCGAGATAACAGTGACGAGTGGTGGAATTGATACGCTGGAAATCTATCGTCGTGTGGGAGTGCAGGAGGTTTGGTTTTGGGAGGATGGGGTAATTTCGGTTTATTGTTTGCGTCCAACGGGATATGAGTTGGTGAGTAAGAGCGAACTTTTGCCGGATTTGGATTTGCGATCGATCGAGTTTTATTCGCGGATGGCCGACCAATATGATGCGGTGAATGCTTTTATGCGATCGATGATTTAGTTGAAACTGCTATTATATAAACCCGGCGGTTGAAACCGCGTCTATACAAACTTTCGTCCGCCTCCGCGGACTAAGAAATAAAGGGGTGGAATGTTATTTATACCAATCTTTTATGAGGCTGCATAGAATCCGATCCCCCCTAACCCCCCTTAATAAGGGGGGGACAAGAGGGTGGTCAAAGTCAACCCCTACTCCCCTTATTAAGGGGGATTTAGGGGGATCGAAATATATGCTACTTCATATTAAATTGGCATGAGATTGAATATATGCTTTAAATACAGGATTAATCTGAAACTTCGATCGCACTCCTACTAACACTTTTTCCACTAAGCCGCGCCGTGCTAAAGATTGTATGGCTTGCCACAATTCAGATTTGGATAATTCACTGTCAGCAGGTTGTTGTGAAATATCTACAGCTTCATCTTGAGTGGCCAACCAGTAGCCTACCTTTTTTTCTGACTCCGATAAACGCTCTAATTGAGATTCTAAAAATGGCTCTAAATCACCTAAATAGATATCATTTTTATCTGCTAAAAACCGGGAAACGCTACCGTCAAATAATTCTAAGATTGTTGAAGCTATGATATTTAACCAGGAAGGATGACCTTGATAAAGGGCGATTAAGTCTGACCATTTTTCCTCATCTGTCAATTCTTTTTCTCTGATAATTTCTGCGGCTTGTTCTCCTAAGCCTTTGAGGTGTAAGGTTCGTGCGGGTCGGTTTACTGCTTCTAAAGTAGTGATTTCTCTGGGTTTTTCCCAACTGAGGAGGATTAAACAACTCTGATGAGAGGATGTGGCAATTTGTTTTAAAAATTTGCCATAGTCTTCATAGCCTGCTAAATATTGACCTGCTAATTGACTGCTTTTAAAAATATTCTGTACGTCATCAAGGATTACTAAACAGCGAGAAGATCGAAAATAATCGATGACTGTGGGTAATGGGGGTTGTGGCGATCGCCCAAAAAATTGCTTGAGTTCGGTTTGGAGGGTTGAAAGTGTGGGTGTGTCAGCGAGGCTTAACCAAATAGTATAATCAAATTGAGTTTGAGTTTGTTCGATGAGTTTGAGGGCGATCGCACTTTTGCCAATTCCGCTTAAGCCGTAGACGGTAATCAAGCGGGTGTGGGCTTGTGAAATCCATTGTTTGAGGGTGGAGAGTTCTGAGGTGCGATCGTAAAAGCTTGTTAATTCGGGTGCGTCGGTTAAATTGATGATTGGGGATTGACTTTTATTTTGGGGAGAATTTGGGGGAAAGGGCGATCGCTCTTTAGTATCTTCTGGATATTGTCGGTTTTCTGCACAGATATTGATACGACTATTAATGTTACTACTAACAATCTGTGAAGAGTGACCATAATTGTAAATGGTAGATAATGCTTTTCTTTCTAAAATAGAGCGAACATTCACCTTGTTGATATCTTCTCCTAACATATCTGATAAAGTCTGCCATAATTCGGCAGCTATATTTTTAACATGGGACTTACTGCGATGGCATTTTTTAGCAAGTTCTTCATATTTTAATCCTTGCCAAGCCCCTTCTAGGATAGCCATTTGCAGAGAATCCAGGTGTTTTTCAGCTTTGGCAAATACAATGTCATCCGCCCACTGTAAGAGTTCCTCACTATTCATAGGCTGAGTTTGAGTTGAAGTATAGCTTAAGGTTATCTTAATTTATCATACTTTTCCGTACCTTGACAACGCAATCATACCTTATTAGCTAGAAAATCAAAAAATTCCTGACTTTATCGTACTTTTTAGAGTTGTAATATTTTTGCGTAATAAACTAAGCTGACTGAAGCAAGACTTACCTTCCTTGATAAAAGTATTACTTGTCATATCATGTTTGAACTATCTAAAGTTTTTGATGCTGGCTACTACTCCAAAATGAATCCTGATTTACAAGCGGCAGGTTTGGTAAATCCAGAACAATTATTGAACCAGTTCCGTCAGTTTGGTGTGAATGAAGGGCGGAGCTTTTCGCCTTATGTTGACTTGGATTTTTATGCCGCAGTGAATCCAGACTTAGCGGCTATCGGTTTGAAAAATCCCAAAGAGTTACTTGACCATTTAATTACTTATGGCATTAATGAAAAACGTCGCTTCTCTCCCAAGGTTGATTTAAACTTTTATGGTGCTGCTAATCCAGAGTTAAAGACTGTCGGATTGACCACAGGGGAACAGTTGTTTGACCACTTAATTAATTATGGTGCGAGAGAAGGAAGACAAATTGTTTCGCCTGTTTCTTCTCTGCCTCAAGATACTCCAGCTAAAACTGTATTCCCTGAACAGCCCAACATTCCTCAAATACCTGTATTTCCGACTTTTCCTGCTTTACAATTCGCAGATTTAGTTGCTAGTAACTATGTTTCAAGCAATCGATTTAACAGTTCTTTAGAGCCGGATATTAATGCAATATTAACCTCGGGTTGGCAAACTGTGCTCGGTCAACTTAAAAAGTTTGTTAATGAGCCTGCTTTTTCTGAAAAGATGACTATCGCTTTTGGAGAAAGAATTGATTTAGACTCTGCTACATCTTTAATTCAAAACTTATCTAATGGTCAATTTTTACCTCAAATTGAAATTCTTTCACTTAAAGATATCAACGGCTATAATGGCGCTTTTGATGTTCTAACAAATACACTTTACATTTCTGAAGATTTCCTGCTGCGAAATGCCAATAATCCTGACGCGATCGCTAGTGTCCTTCTTGAAGAAATCGGTCATTCCGTTGATTCTCGTGTCAATGCAATCGATTCTGTAGGAGATGAAGGAGAAATTTTTTCAGCTTTGGTTCGAGGAACTAATTTGAGTCCGGCTGATGTTTTGACTTTAAAATCTGAAAATGACCAAGTTACTATCAGTCCCAATGGACAGCCTATTTTAGTCGAAACATCAGCCTCAGCGTGGACAACGGCTGTTTGGGACTGGAATTGGAATAAAGTAGGAGATACTACTTTGCCCAAGCGTAATGATCGATTAAATGGTGTAAATGTAGACTGGGGAACCGGATCAATCCTGGGACGTTCGGACAAGTTCATTGCTGGAATGTGGAATTACTCTTACTTTGATGCCAATAAAACCTATAAGTTTCGAGTCAAAGCCGATGATGGATTTTATTTATTTGTGAGTCCCGATGGAGAAAATTGGAAGAGTTTTATGAATCAATGGGAGTATGCTTACAATAATAATGACAACTATAAGACTTTTAAGGAATATAGTTTTACGCCTACCACCAGTGGCAATCATTATGTTTGGGCTTATGTTTTTGAAAACGAAGGTGCTGCGTCTTTTGATTTTTCCTGGGATAATGGTTGGGATAAAAATCGCGGCGGATTGAATTATGCAGATGGTGATTCAACTCTTCAATATATGTACGAAGAGATGAAAAATAATGCTTCAAGTGATTATGTTAAAAACATAAAACGCTTGAAAAATGAATGGTGGAATCCTGCATCTCAAGGCACGGCTGATGGTCTATGGGTAAATAAAGTTCGTGACAATGGAGAATGGGATCATAAGTGGAAATTAGACGATAAATTAAAGTTGAGAGCTTCAAATGATGTTTATTATCCTGTCTGGGGGAATAGCGATCGTGAGTTTTTCTATGATATATGGTCAAATATTCACTATGGTTACGTTGGAAAAGCTGTTGGGTATTCTGACTTCGTGCTACAATCTGCTGCAAGTTTAAATGATTTAGGGAAATTCAATTTAGACTTTAAGGATACCAACGCAATCAAGTTAGGCATTGAATTATGGAATGAAACAGGAGGAAATCCCAATAACTTAACTCCTGAAAAGTTGCGACAAAAAGTAATTAGTAAAGCGTCAGAGCTTAGCACGATTAACATTGTAAATGGAGCCTAAAAAAATAATGATCGGTGACGCGAAGGTTATCTTTTAACATAAACTGATGCCTTTTTCCCGAATAGGGGCCGTCAAATCCCAGTTGTTTCAGGTAATAAATTAAGTCTCGACGTTTGACTGGTTTTAAAGGAGGCATCAGGCAACTTCCTTGGTAACTGTAAGGTCGATATTATCAAGGACAGGTAAAGAAAGATTCATTGTGAGACTAAGTAAGATCCAGTCTTCCAATACCTCTTGCAATTCTTCTCGACAAGCTTCGAGAGTTACAGCATTTGCATAGACTCCCTCACAGATAGGAATTTCTCCGTAGAAAGTCCCATCATCAGGGAAAATTTCATACTTAGCTTGCTTCATGGCAGCTTGGATGTATTTAGTTAACATATTAAAGCAATCTCCTTTTTCTTAAGCACCATTTGATACTCAGCTTCAACATCAGCGCGATTTGCCTCAATATAAGCTAAAGCCGCGTTAATTTGTTCTTCTGTAAGGTCAAACAATCCCCTGATAAACTTAGGCGGGTATTGAGCCGTTACATAGTCCATGATGTCGTAGATCGTGATGCGCGTACCTGCGATCGTCAGTCCTCTTTCTGTACGGATGATAACTGTTTGTTCGTCGGATATGCTTGTCATGCCTCTAACTTCCTAGAAGTTATTTCTATATTATAATAATTATCAAAACTCTTGCAACAATCATTGTTTTTGGTTTGTTTGCGCTCACCCTGAGAGTAAGGTGCGTCGCTCATCGATTGTCGATTTTCATTGAGGATTTAAGGGCGGCGACCCACCCGGTTTCTGACTTCTCACAGACTCCAAGAAACCGGGTTAGAGCGATTATTTACGCATCCTTACCGAGATTTTGAAAAGAAACCCGGTTTCTAATTCCCACGCGCCCCACGCGATCGTCCAACAGTCAACTAAACCCAGCTAACCACAAGGGAAGCATCAGCAGCAAACCGACAGAAGTGAGGGCGATGCTGCTAGCTAACAAATCGCGATCGAGTTCATATATTTCTGCTAAAATCAGCACCGAAAGAGCCGTGGGCGTTCCCGACATCAATACCAACACGAACCTCGGATCGCCGCTCAATCCAAAAAAACTAGCACCCAATCCGATCAGCACCGGCACAATTACTACTTTTAACAGCGACGGGATTAACGCTAGTTCAAAACTTTGCCATGTTTTAATAGATCTCAGGCGGATACCAACCAGCAGCAAAGCACTAGCAATTACCCCGAAAACTGCCGCCTGCAATCCCGATTCTACTGTCTCGGGTAGGGGGATACTTCTCGTAAAAAAACCTATGATAAATGCCCAGAGAGCGGGAACTGTCAGCACGTCACGAAGCTGAATCCACCAGTGATTTTTTTCGTCGGAATGCCCGAAATAGCTAGCAAGAAATACACCGAATCCGTAACTTCCGATCACGTTGTTGGTGACGCTGTACAAGACTGCCCAGTTGTTGTTATCGCTGCTGATGATGGCGGGGGTGATTGCTAATCCGACAAAGCCGGTATTGCCTAACATTGCAGCTAGGATAAAACTACCTTGGCTCGATCGCGTCAATGAATTTACATTTAATAGAAATAAATTAACTAAAGAATGTTTGCCCTCAAAATATGGCTTTTTGACGTGGCGGGCGCTCACCCGCCGCAATAACACCCAAGTCAACCAAGCTAAACTCGTACTGACAAATAATACGAATATGGCGATCGCGGGCGTGAATCCCACAGCACCGGAAAAATCGCTCTGACGGGCTAAAACTGCAATTTGCAGCGGTATCCCAATCCAGAACAGAAAGCGGCTCAGCAGCTTGGGAAAATCAACTGGGATGTACCGAAACAGCAGCAGTCCCAAGCCTGTCCAGATAACTAGAGGCGTATAAGCGTGAAATAATGTCTCAATCATAAAAACTTAACTTGACAATTTGAAATGTCTCTATTGATTAATAGTAAAGCCCAAACCCCTTGGAAAAAAGCGATTTATCCTTAGCCCAGCCCCCGTAGGGGCGTGCTGGGCTAAGGATTTGTCTTACATTTTCCGAACAGATGTGCTGTGTTTTCCTGTCCTTTCCTTGACACCGAAACACGGCGAGACTAAATCTGCTGATTAGATTGTGCCGATCAATTCAATTTCAAAGAATTAACAGGCACCTCATCCCAAGAAGTAACAGTTCGCAATGTAGCAACCCAGCCCTGTTCTTTTTGCTCTGCCGTCAAATTCTGCTCAAAAGATTCGTGGCATTGCTTCGCTTGAGTCTCATCGCCACAAGCAATGCAAGCATAAAGAATACCCGACGGATCGATTTGCTCGTTTACCCAAATAATCACGATCTGCTCTCTCAGTCAAAATCTACTGTTAGTTAAATTTTCCTATATTTTTGCCAATTATTTACTAGGATTTACGCAACAAAAAATTGACCCGCGAGGTGCCCAGAAACCGGGTTGTTCGCGAAAATACCCGTTACAGACGGCAGATTCACCAAAAAACCCGGTTTCTGAGAGTCGTTTATGAGAGTCGGAGCGCGATCGCCAACTGATAAAATTACTTCGAGGCCAAACTCGCCAAAGACTCGCCCGCCACCCGGCAAATCCGCCAGTCGGGCATCACATCAGCACCGATTCCCTTGTAAAATCCGATCGCCAATTCATTCCAATCAAGCACACTCCACTCCAAGCGCCCGCAGCCCCTTTCCACCGTCAACCGCGCCAAATAAACAATCAAAGACTTACCAATTCCGCGCCCGCGAAACTCAGGAAGCACAAACAAATCCTCCAAATAAATCCCCGGCTGAGTCAAAAAAGTAGAATAATTGTAAAAAAATAGCGCCCAGCCGACAATCCGATCTTCGCATTCTGCTAGAATTGCTTCAGCAAAAGGGCGATCGCCAAACAAATGATTTTCCAAATCAACCGCATTACCTGTTACCGCGTGAGATAACTTTTCGTACTCAGCTAAAGCCTCAATCAAATCAAACAGCACCGGCACATCGGCGCGGGTAGCCGGACGCAAAATCACCTCATCAGACATAAATCAATCAGTAGTAAGCGACAATCAACAATTAAATATAACAGAAGTCATTAGTCATTAGTCATTAGTCATTAGTCATTAGTCATTAGTCATTATTTGTAGGGTGCGTCGCCATTAAAAATCCCATACATATATCGACAATCTCATAGCGACGCACCTAGATTTTTCAATAACCAGACAAACAACCCCGAGTTTCACTCCGCCCAAGTTGTAGGGTGCGGATCCATAAAAAATCCCAAAAATTACTCCTTACCAGGCAGAAGCCTGGTAATACCATTTTTCTGACCTATATGCTATGGATGAAGTCTTAGCCCCCCCGAAATCGCGGGGGGGTTGGGGGGGTAATATTTAGCGCTACTTTATGAAACTTTTTTTCCCAGCCGAGGCAGAGCCTCTGAATATTTGTTCCAAGGCAGAGCCTTGGAACCAGTTAAAACCAGTTAAACCCTTGGCAATGCGCGTGCATGTTTGTATAGACGCGAATGACCTTCGCCGTCCGATCTTTAAGATTTTTCAAAATGCAAACTCAATGTTTTCGAGCTTATTTCAACCAGCCCTTCAACCGTTCCGTCACTTGAGGGCGGCGCAGCTTTCGCATTGCCTTATTTTGAATTTGACGGACTCGTTCGCGGGACAAATTAAACAAACTGCTGACTTCTTCTAAAGTGTAAGGTTCGCCAGTGATCAAACCGTAACGCATCGCAACAATCTCTTTTTCCCTCTCGGTCAAAATATTATCCAACACCTCCAAAATATCTTGGCGCATCATCATCTCATTCATCTGAGCTTCGGGAGATTGCGTTGCGTTATCTTCAATAACATCCAAAAGTTCCGAACTTTCTTCCGTGCCGATGCGGTGGTTGAGAGAAAGAGACTGTCTGCGTACTTGCTGGAGATACCGAAGCTGTTCGGCAGTTACTTCCATTTCTTTAGCAAGTTCAATTTCAGTGGGATTGCGTTGAAGAGAACGCTTCAAATCCCGATAAACTCTTTTGAGTTTATTTAACTGTTCGACAATGTGAACTGGCAACCGAATTGTCCGCCCTTGATTGGCAATGGTGCGGGTAATTCCTTGGCGAATCCACCAATAGGCATAGGTAGAAAATTTATAACCCTTCTCAGGATCGAACTTTTCGGCGGCGCGGTTCAAACCTAAAGCTCCTTCCTGTATTAAATCAAGGAAAGGTACGCCCCGATTGAGATAGCGTTTGGCGATAGAAACCACCAAGCGCAAATTCGAGCTGATCATTTTCCGTTTTGCTGACTGACACTGGTAGCGGAGTTGTTGTAGTTGAGTTTCGCTTACCCCCAAAGCAGCGGCGATTTCAGCTTTTGTTGGTACTCTGTCCAATTCCTGCTTTAAACGCTCTTCTAGTTCCTGAAGTGCTACCAATTCTTGAACGCGGCGCGCCAACTCTACCTCTTCGGTGGCACTCAGTAGAGGATAGCGAGCCATTTCTTTGAACAAAGCTCCCACGGGATCGTCGGCAGACCAACTGTTGTATGCTGACGATCTTGTTACCGTCGGACGATCGATCTCGGTGTCCTCATCCTCTGCGATTGCGAGTGAGGCTTCGGATGCCACCGCAAAACTGCCTAAGTCAGATTTTGCCATATGTGCTTGGTGTCCGTGGGATGATTTGAAAAGTATCCCTTCACTGTAACCAATTTAATCAGAAATTTCCGAAATCCATCTAGAAGTTCGTGACTGATATCAGATAGCACCAATTTTATACATTTTTATTGAGTTCTAGCCAGCAAAGGAGCAGCCTGCAATAACTGCTGAGTATAAGGGTGCTGCGGATTAGTAAAAATATCCCTAGTTTTCCCGATTTCCACAATTTTTCCTGAATTCATTACAGCAATGCGATCGCAAAAAAATCTCGCCACCCACAAATCGTGCGTAATAAACAGATAAGTCAAATTAAATTCCTGCTTCAACTCCAACATCAGCTCTAATACTTGAGTCTGCACGCTAGCATCCAGCATACTCACCGGTTCGTCACAAATAATCAGTTGCGGCCGAGTAATCAAAGCTCTGGCGATGGAAACCCGCTGCTGTTGTCCCCCCGACAGTTCCCCCGGATAGCGGCGAAAGAAATCCTCTCCTGGAGTCAAACCCACCCGCTCTAACATTTGGATTACTTGTTTTTTAGCTTCTTCTCCATTAGCTAATTTGTGAATCAACAAAGGATCGGCAATACTTTGCCCGACTGTCATCATCGGATTCAAGCAAGCGTGGGGGTCTTGAAATACCATTTGCATTTGGCGGCGGTGTTTCCTGACAGCATCGGGACTGAGAGCCGTGATATCTATTCCTTGAAATTCAACTTTGCCACCCGTGGGGGGAATTAGCCGCAAAATCGTGCGAGATAACGTACTTTTGCCGCAGCCTGACTCCCCTACTAGCCCGAGGATTTCTCCCCGTTCTAGCTCTAAACTAACGCCATCTACGGCTTTAATTACCTGGCGGTTCCGCGAAAATAATTGATCTAATAAACTGCTTTCTAAACTGTAGTGCTGCTGTAAATTCGTCACAGTCAACAGAGGTGAATTTGTTAAGTTTGTAGTGAGGACTTCAGTCCTTCTTTCCTCCGATGTTAACCCTTTACCCGAATCAGCTTGAATGTGCAAAGCTGCTTTCAGGAGCGATCGAGTATATTCGTGCTGCGGGCGTTCAAACACATCCAACACCGGCCCAGTTTCCACGACTTTGCCGCCGTACATCACCGCAATGCGATCGCAATACTCAGCCACCATCGCCAAATCGTGAGAAATCAGCAAAATCGCCGTTCCCCTGGAAGCGCAAAGTCGGGTTAATTCCTGCAAAATCTGAGCGGCGACAGTTACATCCAAACTCGTCGTCGGTTCGTCGGCCACAATTAACTTCGGATCGAGCAAAAGAGCCAAAGCAATTGCCACTCTTTGGCGCATTCCGCCGCTAAATTCGTGGGGAAATTGATCCCAGCGAGACGCCGGAATTTTCACAGCATCCAAAATCTCGATCGCCCGTTGCTTAGCTTCCTTGCGATTCAAATTCGGTCTGTGAGCCTGCAAAGTCTCCATACAGTGTTCCCCGACAGTCATCAAAGGATCGAGACGAGTCATCGGATCTTGAAAAATCAACGCCACAGCTTCGCCCCGAAACCGTCTGAGGCGCGAAGCATCCATCTCAAACACCGACTCTCCCCCAAAAGCAACCCGCCCCTCAACCAAAGTCGAATCCGGCAACAACCGCATCGCCGCCCGTCCCAAAGTTGACTTACCGCAGCCAGACTCCCCAACCAATCCCAGTTTTTCCCCCGGTTCCAGCGCCAGGGAAACCCCATCAACGGCCCAACCGGATACGCCTGGCCGCTGAGGATAAGCTACTCGTAGATTTTCAACCGAAAATAGAGAAGAGTCATTAGTCATTAGTCCTTAGTCCTTAGTAATTGGTAATGGGTGATTGGTAATTGGTAATTGGTAATTGAGGAATTGGCAGGCAGGATAATTATTAATTTTTTTGTTAATTCAATTCACTTCATAACTCATAGCACCCAAATTACCAATTCTATCGTTGACCTTGGCATCGGAATCATATTTTGGGGATTGCAGTGCGAGCTTAAGAGCTTGCTTTTTGAACGCGGAACCAAGCGGGATGCTCGCTTTTGGAATACTCACGAGCTTAAGAGCTCGCACTCGGAGATAATCTCGTTGACCTTGGCATCGGATCATATTTTGGGGATTGCAGTGCGATCGTCCCCGCTCGCTTTTTGAACGCGGAACCAAGCGGGGACGATCGCTTGCAGAATATAATTCGGATCTAACGGATTTGATATTACCCCAATTACCAATTCCCCAATTACCTGTTTGCCCAATGACTAATGACTAATGACTAATGACTAATGACTAAATTTCCTTTCGCTTCAACTCAGCTCTCCGCAATATGTAAGTAGCCGCACAATCAGCGTGGGGATGGTCTGCTAAAACTTCCGCTAGTTCCAACACATATCCGGCGATGTCCGGGCCCAGCTTCTCAGTCAGCACCTGACGTTCCCGAGCAGCGAGTTCTTGCACGCGGGCCTTAGCTTGCCAGTTGGGAGAAAACATCTTGTCAATCTCGGTGTGGAATCCCAGACTTTCGAGAATATCCCACTCGCCGTTATCGCACCAAATGCCCCCGCACAACATACAGCGCTCTATGTAAAAGGGCACTCTGCTGAAAGGAACTTTCGCCCGGGAGAGATAGTGACCGTCTTCGGGACACAGCGCTGCTTTGCTGTCGTAGGGAGACGGCGTGAATTCTATGCCGAGAGTGCCTGTCGCATCTGGCTTCTGGGATTTGTTGTACCACTGGCTGTGCTCTTTCTGCCAAGCTTCGTATTCTTTGCCCGGAATCCAGATACCGTAACAGTTGGGACACCACTGCACCGACATACTGCCGGCTAAGGTGCCGCCGTCTAAGTTGGGATGTTTACATTTTGGACATTCCACCGCTTTATTTCTCCTTGCCTTATCTATTCCCTGTTAATTCAGTTATTAATTTTGCATCTGGACGGGCCCGGGCGCACCAGATTTTTTTTGGAGCACCGCACCGCAGTAGCCAATTAGCGTGTTAAGTCGCTCCGCCGTCGCAGTTTGCCTTGCGGATGCTGTTGCTGGCTGCTTCGCTACTTGCAAAAACGTGACATCTGTTCCCAATAACCGCAGTTGCTTGTGAATTTCCGTCAAATATGACTGTTCTGGGGGGGGCTCTGAGGCGTCTAACTCAGCGCTGGGGGATCTCATGATTTGGTTTCCGAAAAATTGTTGCACTTTTTTGTATTCGATCGCCAGCGCTGCCCGATCGAGATTATCCTGTGCAACAGTTCTTTGTAGCTGTTCGAGTGCTTGCTGTAATTCTTCGTAGCAATGGCGGCGGTCTTCGGACAATATCATGATTTTGCAAACAAATTTGTCTTTATAATCAAAGTAGATTCTTGCTTAAGCTTTGCTCGTATTCAAGGAAGCCCTGCCTTTTTGCAGCAATTCCCTGTTTTTAGAGAAAATTTCATCACTGGGGGGCGTCACTCGATCGCTCTGGCTTCTGCTTTGAGTTTAGCGTTGCCTGTAAATGGCGATCGCCCGCCGGAGTCCGCTGCTGCCGCCAAAATATTCTTATCTTACCCGATCGACCGACCGCAGCGGCCGCAGTGGAGTCACTATATTTTCCTACCCCAGAGGGGGGGCAGCTCGCAATTAGATAGGTATAGTTAACACAAAAATCGACTATTTTTTGGGATTGCAAATTGTGGCATTCAATTAGTTTAGTATAACTAAACACAGAAATTCGGCAATTCAACCGAAAACCGGCTTTTAACCATTTGTATTTCTAATTTTTAAAGGTGTACCCCATGAACGCGAATACTCTGACTCCCTCGAACGCGATCGATCCTTGCATAGTTCCCGATTGGCTGCAAGAATGCCTGAACGCTCGATCGCAACCTGACGAGGCCCCAAACCCAAATTGCACCGCTGACAACGGCTTAATTTGTCGGGCCTTTGAATTTGCCCGCGACTTGCACGAAGGACAGTACCGCAAATCTGGAGAACCTTACATTTGCCATCCGGTAGCTGTAGCTGGAATACTCCGATATATGGGCGGAAACAGTGCCATGATTGCCGCAGGTTTCCTCCATGACATTGTGGAAGATACAGATATTACTCTCGAAGAAATAGAACAGCGGTTTGGGGCAGAAGTGCGACAGTTAGTCGAAGGTGTCACCAAGCTTTCTAAGTTTAATTTTTCCAGCAAAACAGAGCGCCTTGCCGAAAATTTCCGCCGAATGTTCCTCGCAATGGCTAAAGATATTCGCGTCATTGTCGTCAAACTCGCAGACAGACTGCACAACATGAGGACTTTGGAGCATTTGTCCCAAGAAAAGCAGCGCACAATTGCCCTAGAAACCCGAGAGATTTTTGCTCCCCTGGCCAACCGTTTGGGTATCGGGCGCTTTAAGTGGGAATTGGAAGATTTAGCGTTTAAATACCTGGAACCGGAAGCTTACCGCGAAATTCAGGACTTGGTGGCGGTGAAGCGGGGCGATCGAGAAACCCAACTCGCAGAAGTCACAGATTGTTTGCGAGAAAGGCTTGACAATTTAGGCATTAAATGCTATGAAGTCAGCGGCCGTCCCAAACATTTGTACGGGATTTATGGGAAGATGCAGCGCCGGCAAAAAGGCTTTAACCAAGTGTACGATATTGCTGCGGTGCGGATCATAGTAGAAACCAATGATGACTGTTATCGCGCATTGGCGATCGTCCACGATTCATTCCGCCCGATCCCCGGCCGCTTCAAAGACTATATCGGTTTACCAAAAGCCAACCGTTATCAATCTTTGCACACCGGAGTAATCGGCACCAGCGGCCGCCCCATCGAAGTACAAATTCGCACCGTAGCAATGCACCACATTGCAGAATACGGCATTGCAGCCCACTGGAAATACAAAGAAACCGGCGGTTCCAATACCACAGTCACCGGCGACGACGAAAAATTTACCTGGCTGCGACAACTGCTAGAATGGCAAACCGATCTCAAAGACGATCGCGAATATTTACAAAGCATTAAAGACAACTTATTTGACGAAGATATCTACGTTTTTACTCCTAACGGAGACGTGATTGCACTCAACAGCGGCTCAACACCCGTAGATTTTGCCTACCGCATTCACAGTGAAATAGGCAATCGCTGCACCGGCGCCCGAGTCAACGGGCGAATGGTGACACTTGACAAGGTTTTAAAGAATGGCGACATTGTAGAAATCTTGAACCAAAAAAACGGTCATCCGAGCTCCGACTGGCTGAATTTTGTCAAGACAAACGGAGCAAAAAACCGAATTCGCCAGTGGTTAAAGCGATCGCACCGAGATGAAAATCTCGCTCGCGGGCGGGAATTGCTGGAAAAAGAATTAGGTAAAAACGGCTTAGAATCCTTGCTGAAATCTGAACCCATGCAATCAGTGGCTCAGCGCTGCAACTACCACAGCGTCGAAGATTTAATCGCAGGTTTGGGCTACGGCGAAGTCACCCTAAATCTCGTAGTCAACCGACTGCGAGATTTAGTCAAAGTGCAGCAAAAAATAGAAGCTGCACCCGCAGGAATCCAGGAATCCCCCGTGCAAATACCTGCATCAGCGGCACCCAAGCCCGTACCGAGTTCGTCTCCGAGCAAATCGCCGATCGCAGGTGTAGAAGGATTGCTGTATCATTTAGCCGGCTGTTGCTGTCCGATTCCCGGCGAATCAATTATTGGAGTTGTGACTCGCACCCGAGGAATTTCGATTCACCGCCAAGGATGTTCAAATGTTGAAAGCGTCCCGGGAGATAGATTAGTTCCTGTGAGTTGGAATTCCACCAACCGCAATGAATCTCGCCCCAATACTTATCCGGTGAACATTCAAGTAGAAGCCCTCGATCGAGTGGGAGTTCTCAACGATGTATTATCGCATTTGAAGGACAACAAAGTCAACGTCCGCAGCGCCCAAGTCAAAACATATCCCGGATTGCCGGCATTAATTGACTTGTGCATGGATATCCAGGATAAAGAACAGTTTGAGCGGACTTGTATGCAAATTAAAAAGATGAGCGATATTTTGAATTTGCGCAGGCTGAGCGAAGCTGAGTGAAGGAACTTAAGAGAAAATTTACCGCATGGTACAACTTAGCCTTAACTCCGTGATTCCTTCAGAAAAGCTGACGAACTATTTATTAATCCGGCTTCCTAAAGATCAATACTTCGGACAGTTTTTTAACAGCCCTGTAAGCCTTACGTAGTCAGCCATGCCATTTTTTACGTATTTTCTGCAACGAGTGGGTCAAAGTCAAACATTGAAAAAATAGTCCAGCATATAGCCAGCAAGGGTTTCGGAGACTCGATCGCATCTAAAACTGTCCGAAGTATTGAAAGATGACAAATCTCAGTTTCTCGCTCGGGGTGGTTACGATCTAGAAAACTGGCAGCAGCTCGATCGAGATTTGAGAGTCCAGATACTTTCATTGGAAGCAGAGCCAATGACCAACACAAAATACGGTCAAAAGTACATGATTCGAGGCAGTTTAACAGGGCCAAACGGTAGAACTTTACAAGTCAAAACCGTTTGGATAGTTACTCCATCCGAAACGAGATTTGTTACATTAGTTCCTGATTAACAAGAGGTAATCCGCCATGAAGTTTGCACTTTTTTCACAAGTAGCATTGCGCGAAGACATCCCGAATTACAATCTAAAAAAAGGTGCTATAGCAACTATTGTTGAGCATTACCCGATGCCGGAAGGTCAAGAAGACGGTTATAGCTTAGAGGGTTTCAATGTCGAAGCAATTACAGTTGAAGTTGCGGAGTCCCAGATTGAATCAATCAAAGCTCCTGTTTTGCAGCTTGGCAAATTAAGCTAACGCCGGCATCCGCGAGAAGTATATGTAGGGTGCGCAGTGCGCACCTTACTAGATGTAGCGTGTCAAACCATTTTTTGCATAATTCCTGCCCTTATTTCGCCGGAGTCCCAGGCTGGGAGTCGCCCAACTTTTGCAGCAAAAACTGTCGCGCTACTTGTGCAGCATCCTGCTGTTTTCCATCAACTTGATAGTTGAGTTGGCGCATATCTTCCTCCGAGATTTTGCCGCCCAACTCAGCGAGCACTGGACGCAATTCTGGGTATTTTTCCAAAATTTGCGATCGCACAACCGGAACAGCTTCGTAGGGCGGGAAATAGTTCTTATCATCTTTGAGTATTACCAAACCCAAACTTTGAATCAAACCATCCGTCGTATTACCGGCAATCACATCTACTTCTTTTTGTTGCAGCGCTTGATAAAGCAATCCTAACAGCAACTCCTTCGGTTCTCCAGCAAATTTAATCCCGTAAGTTTTAGCTAATCCCGGAAATCCATCTTCTCTGTCTTTGAATTCTGGCCCAAAACCAGCGCGCAATTTTGGTGCAGCCTTGCTTAGTTGTGAGAGAGTTTGCAAGTTGAGTTTTTTGGCATCTTCTCCCCGCACGATAATCGCAAAACCGTTATTAAATCCCAGCGGCTCAGTCCATTCGGCTTTAAACTGTTTGGGATACTCTTGTTTGAGATAGTTGAGGACTTTTTTGGGGTCAGAAATAGGCTTTTGTTTGAGAATATTGGTAAAACCTGTACCTGTATATTCGACGTACAAGTCAATTTTTCCTGCTGTTAGGGATTGATGGCAAAGCGAGCCTCCGAGGTTGAGTTCGCGTTCTACTTTAATATCTGTTTTGGCTTCGATGTGCTGTGCTAAAATTTCGGCTAAAATGACTTGCTCGGAAAAGTCTTTCGAGCAAATTACAACTTGTTTTTGAGAACTCGAATTGCAGCTTGTGACTGCTAACAAGCAAAGCAATGATATACAGGAATATAAAAGATGGCTTTTTGATATTTTCATTTTTTTATTGTAACATTTATGTAGATAGATACAGGAGAAAATATGCTATTGAGTGTCAGCGATACGATCCGGGAGCAGCGACAATTTTTTGCTACTGGGAAAACTAAAGATGTGGATTTTCGGATCGAACAACTCAAAAATCTCAAAAGTGCGATCGCCTCCAATCAATCACGGATTGTGGATGCTGTCAAGGCAGATTTGAACAGGCCCGAGTATGAGGCTTATTTTGAAATTGCTGCGATCGCAGAAGTTAATTATGCCATCAAAAACGTTGAATCGTGGGCCAAGCCGAAAAAGGTGCCGACATCGATCGATCAATTCCCCGCCTCAGCCCGCATTTACCCGGAACCTTTGGGCGTCGTTTTAATTATCGGGCCTTGGAATTACCCGTTTCAGCTCATGATATCACCTTTGGTCGGGGCGATCGCCGCCGGCAACTGCGCCATCCTCAAACCCTCAGAAATCGCCTCGCACACCTCCGAAGTTGTCGCGGATATGATTCTCACAGCCTTCGATCCCGCCTACATCGCAGCCATCCAAGGAGGAGTCGAAACCAGCAAACAATTATTAGCCGAAAAATTCGACCACATCTTCTTTACCGGAGGCACAAAAATCGGTAAAGTAGTCATGGAAGCCGCCGCCAAACACCTGACACCTGTCACATTAGAATTGGGCGGCAAAAGTCCTTGCATTGTAGACTCAGACATTCAAGTTGAATATACTGCAAGACGCATTGCGTGGGGCAAATTCATCAATGCAGGTCAAACTTGTATTGCTCCCGATTACCTGTTAGTTGACAAAAAAGTTAAACCCGCTTTGATGCAAGCAATCAAAACATCAATTCACGAATTTTACGGCGACGATCCGCAGAAAAGTCCCGACTATTCGCGAATTATCAATCAGCATCATTTACGACGTTTGGCTGAGTTTGTCAAAGATGGCGAAATTGTAGCTGGCGGCCAAACCAGCGTCGAAGACAAATATATTGCGCCGACGGTAATTGACAAGGTTTCCTGGGAGTCGCCGGTGATGCAGGATGAGATTTTTGGCCCGATTTTGCCCGTTTTGGAGTATGAAGAGCTCGGAGATGCGATCGCCCAAATCAACGCCCGCCCCAAACCCCTAGCTTTGTATTTGTTCTCGAAAGATAAAGAGAAACAAGAGCGAGTTTTGCGCGAAACTTCTTCCGGCGGAGTTTGCATTAATGACACGGTTATGCAAGTCGGAGTCACAACTTTACCTTTTGGCGGAGTTGGCGACAGCGGCACCGGCAGCTATCACGGAAAAGCTAGTTTTGATACTTTTTCACATCAAAAAAGTGTGCTGCAAAAGTCGTTTTTACTTGACTTAAAATGGCGGTACGCTCCCTATCTAGGTAAGTTGGATTTGATTAAGAAAATTATCGGTTGAACGGGATACTCCTTTCAATATACAAGGGGCGGGGCTTAACCAACACTTACAATTGTTAGCTGGATTAAATAGGTTTGTAGTGCGGACTTTAGTCCGCAGAATTTGATGCGGACTAAAGTCCTCACTACAAACCTTTGAAGGAAATCACAGAATTTGATGCGGACTAAAGTTCTCACAGGTTTGTAGTGCGGACTTTAGTCCGCAGAATTTGATGCGGACTAAAGTCCTCACTACAAACCTTGGGAAATTAAGGAAATCGCAGAATTTGATGCGGACTAAAGTCCTCACTACAAACCTTGCTTGGGAAATTAAGGAAATCAGAGGCTGGGAAATTAGCCACCTGCTTAATGTTGATTGAGTTAAAATAATGTAAGTTATTCCCCGAAATTCTTATGTTTCCACTTAAATATCCCGTGCCTCAAACAGAACCCCCTCGATCGCCCAAAGAAACGCTCCCCACGATGTACGATCTACCTAGCGAAAATCCGGAGGAACCTGGTTTGCCTGATGAATTTCACGGCTTGCAACCGCAGTTGCTGAGCTACACCTTCCGCCCTGGCAGCTATTCGGCTTCCCAAATATTTACCGGAAGCGACATGAATCTTTATTATGACGTGCGTCACCCGCTTTGGTACAAGCGCCCGGATTGGTTTGGAGTTGTCGGAGTTTCCCGGTTGTACGATGAAGTTGATATGCGGCTGAGTTACGTTATTTGGCAAGAGGGTGTGAATCCTTTTGTGATTGTAGAATTGCTCTCGCCGGGAACAGAAAAAGAAGATTTGGGAGAAAATGAGGGGGAAAATCTACCGTCGGCGCCTGAACAAATAGCAGGTAATGGTAACATCAACCGCGAACCGACTTCGGAAAAGCCTCTGCGGAAATGGGAGGTTTACGAGCAGGTTTTGCGAATTCCTTATTATGTTGTTTTCAGCCGCTACACCAATCGATTGAGGGCTTTTAAATTGGATGGAGCTCGCTATGAAGAATTAGAACTCTCTGACTCGCGCCTGTGGATGCCTGAGATTGATTTAGGCTTGGGTTTGTGGCACGGGGATTATCTGGGAGTCGATCGACTGTGGTTGCGCTGGTACGATAGTGAGGGCAATTGGATTCCGACTCCCGAGGAGCGGGCAGAACAGGCACAAGGGCGGACAGAGCATGCACAAGGGCTTGCCGAGCAGGAAAGACAGCGTGCAGAGACTGCTGAAGCTCGCTTGGAATTTTTGATGCAAAGACTGCGGGAATCTGGCATCGATCCCGATCGATTCTTGAACGGTTAATGCTCGTGAATTGTTTTTGCAGACTTACGCGCTACGAACCAAGAAACCGGGTTTTGTCAACCGAGATTAAGCGTTTAAAGCCCTTATATTTTCGTTAAAAAACCCAGTTTCCGACCAACCGTGCCTAAGTCTGATTCACTTTACAAGCAGACTCTCGATGTAGTAAAATCGCCGATTAAAGGCAATTTTGACTATATTATAATGAAAAAAATCTTATCATTTTTTGCCGTTCCAGCGATTATGGCTTCTGCCTCCTTGGCTAGTTACATTCCACCCACCTATGTTTTGCGAGTAGAAACTGTAAAACCGGGACTGCTGCGGCTGACAAATACTTCAACTCAACCTATTTATGTCAAAAGCTTTATCCTCCGCAACCACACAGTCAACGAACTCGGCAAACGAACCGGAGAAGTTGATAAAATTTTGGTGGATGTGAATGCGGCGATCGCTCCTGGCCACAGTGTACTAGAATCAATTGACAAGTATCCATATCGGACAACCGCCCATACTGAGCTGGTGCAGTGGAATGAGAGACGCAAAGTTCACCGAGACGGATTGCTGATCTGTTTTATTAACGACTTCAATCACAATGTCTTTGTAACTCCTAACGGGCATTTGCCCTGTCCAAAATAAGTCACATCACAAGTGTCATAATATCTTTTAGGATCTTCTCGTCCAACCGCAATTTATGGAACCTTTAGCAAAAGAAATCTGTGCCGCCTGCCTCCCAAACTCTCCCCGCGTCACGGCTTACGAAATTATCCAACTTAAGCCTCAAATTCCCGACTGGAATTTGATTGAAAAAAATGGTATTCCCCAGTTAGAGCGCACCTACAAATTCCCGGATTTCAAAAGTGCGATCGCCTTTACAAACAGCGTCGGCGCAGCAGCAGAAACTGAAGGGCATCACCCCGCACTGTTAACCGAGTGGGGAAAAGTTACCGTTACTTGGTGGACTCACTCGATTTCGGGATTGCACCGCAATGATTTTATTATGGCGGCAAAAACAGATGCGATCGCACATCAATTCTCAACCTAAAATCAGATTCAACGGCTAATGATAGTTTCAGATGTCGGAGCGCCGAATACGGGTGAATGTTGTTGATTCGCATTCAACAATTCCAAATTTAGCCGGTAGCCGACATTCCGCACAGTTTGAATTAGACTCGGCTGTCGCGGGTCGATTTCGATTTTTTTCCGCAGAGAGAGTACGTGAGTGTCGATCGTGCGCGGGTTGTCAATTGCATCAGGCCACGCCCGACGCAGCAAATCGGAGCGCGACAGCGGGACTCCTCCAGCTTGAGCCAGCACGTAGAGCAGGCTGAATTCCTGGGGAGTCAGCTCGATGTGTTCTTCATGGAGCCTGACTCGGCGCTGCACCAAATCAATTTTTAGCCGCCCGCATTCCAGCATCGCGGGCGGTACCATCGTGCGGTTGCGGCGCATCAGGGCTTCCACCCTAGCCATAAACTCTTGCATCCCAAACGGTTTAGTTAGGTAATCGTCGGCGCCCGACTTCAAACCTTCCACAATATCCGCTTCTGAATTCCGCGCCGACAGCATCAAAATCAGCGATTGTTGTTGCTGTTGGAGCCAGCGGCAAAATTCCAAACCGTCCCCATCCGGCAATTGGGCATCGAGAATGACTAGGGTTGGCTGGCGGCTGAAAAATATTTCCCTAGCATGACTGATATCCGCTGATTGGTGCACCCAGTGACCGACTTGCTGTAAATGCCAGCCCAAGAGCGATCGCAGGTGCGGATTTCCTTCAACAATTGAAATACTTGCAGATCCCACAACGGCGAGCTTCCCTTATCACTAATTGCTACCAGGTTAACAGAGCTTTTGTCAAGGTTTTGTAACCATCGCTACTCAAGCATAAGCTGCATTTAAAGCGGCGAACAAACCCAGGGGATGAATTTTAAAGATTTGGTCAAGTTGCGATCGTCAGACCTGAGAAAGGTTAAATCATTCTGGCGGTGAGCTTACAATGAAAATAAGACAGTCTACAGCCGATCGAGCCTATGACCCAGCCGCCTGCTTTGACCGAACCCCCCGACAGGGTATCCACTCCCAGGAAGTTGACAAATCGCGTAACTGAAACTAAAATGCGTGCAACCGTTCGCTCGGTAGCCGGAACACTCACTCAGTTCGATCGCCAAATTCAGCAACATCCCGACTCTTTTAAACGCACGGCGAATTATCTAGGTGCGCGCGAAAGATTCGAGCAACTGCATTGCAGCGAGTGAAATTTTTTATGGAGGGTAGCCTGTGGAGCAGGGTAAAAACTTTTATTTAGCGATCGCCTCTGGCGCTGAGCTTGCTCAGTATAAATCCGGGCCGTTCCTAAATCCCGCCGTCATTATACACCACAAAGGATTTCAAACTCACACCATGCTACAAGACACCCAAACAATCCGGCACTACCAAAAACTCACCGACGCCCTCGTCGAAATGTGGAATAGAGGTTATCGTTTCGATGACTTGCGGCTTTACTTAGATGGCTACCTCGCAGCCCTGCGACATTGTAACAGCCTGGAACCCTATCTGATTCACAGATTAGAAGAAGAAGCAGCGCGTTACATTCACGATCCTTCCAATTTTGAAATGCCACAGACACAAACACAAGCTGAATCAGACTATTATTAAACACCAAATTTGGTTTAATAAACCTACTAGGTTTGTAGTGAGGACTTCAGTCCTGCCTTGACGCTTTTAATGAATAAGGACTTGCATTCCTTACTACAAACAACCGATAAATAATCGGACATGGTATGAGAGTCAGAAATTCGGAAGCTGTAGCTGCAAAATAGAAGTTTAGTAGGGCGGGGCCGTGTCCGCCCTACTGCTGTTATAGTTAGAGATTTGCGAAAGTTTTAAGTTCGGAGCTCAGAATTTTTAAGTCTTTAACTTACAATATAAAACTCACAATTTAAAACTCAAAACTTTCTTTCTTCTTTCCCTTCCTTTGATTTAAGAAGCTAAAGCGACTTCTACGGCTTCTTGCAATTCGCCCTTTTGATACATCTCGATCATAATATCCGAGCCTCCAATAAACTCGCCATTGATATAAACTTGGGGAATTGTCGGCCAGTTGGAATACTCTTTAACGCCTTGACGAATTTCTTGGTCTGCCAAAACATCAACTGTTTCGTAAGGCACTCCCAAAGTATTGAGAATTTGCACCACAGTATTAGAGAAACCGCACTGGGGCATTAACTTATTGCCCTTCATAAACACCATGATTTTGTTTTGCTTAACCAAGTCGTCAATTCTTTCCTGTGCTGTACTCATGGTAGCTCCTAATATTGTTTGAAAAATTTTAAACGTGGACAGTTGTTTCTCATGAGACAGAAACCGGGTTTTTAACGAAAATCTTTTGTTACAGCCATAGATTCCGGTGAAAAACCCGGTTTCTTTGGTTAGCAACTGTTTCTCAAGCAACTATTGACACAAGCACAAATGTGCGATCGACAATTGCAACTGAAAAACTAAGCAACTTCACTTTTGGCAGCCCATTCTGCCGGAGTTAAAGTTTCCAATGCCAAAGCGTGGATAGCTTCACTAGCCATTGCCTGTTTGAGAGCTCCGTAAACCAGTTGGTGCTGCTTGACTCGGCTTTTCCCTTCAAAGGCGGCAGAGACTACTCTCGCCTGGTAGTGGTCGCCGCCGCCGGTCAAATCGTCAACTTGTATTTTAGCGTCGGGCAACTCTGCCTTAATCATTTCTGCTACTTGAGACGGTGTAACCATTGGTATTTGTGATAAAGGGCTGTATTGAGTATTTTAGTGGAACTATTTGTTAGACGATCGCGGTTGAGCTGCAGCAGGCCGGGGATAGGGCGCATCCACAAAACCCAATTCCAGTAACTGCTGGTAAGCTTTTTTGCCCAAGTCGCGAGTTGGCTGCTGCGATCGAATAATCTGAATCAGTAGGGGAACAGCCAGTTCCGGCTTATTTTGTGCGCGGTGTACCAGCGCCAGCCGGTAGGTAGCTTCGTCGCGCATTTGGGCTGTTTCCACAGCTTTGGTGCGGTTGCTGTCAGCCAAGCGGATGTCAATTCCGGCAAAACTGCTGCCCAGTTGCTGGTAGAAGTTGGAGAGTTGATTGAAAATTTGGCGGGATTCTTGGAGTTTTTGAGCCGCCAGCGTGTAATTTTGACTGGAAATAGCATTGCTGGCTTCTGTCATCAAACGCTGACCTCCGGCAATGCTGAGTACGCTGCTGTCTTGCGTCACTGGGCGGAGGTTGTTGGGGTCTGTGGGGTCGTCGGCGGGTTCGACTTGCGGTTGGTTATCTGGCCGAGAAGGTTGTTGTGCTTGGGCTTGGAGCGGTTGCAACAGGGTCAAAACTGCGATCGCCCCGATCGTCATCCGGGCGGTGAAGCGAAGCCAGCAAACAGTTGCAGAGTATACCATGAAATTACTTTGCGCCTCGGCGCTTTAAAAAGATATTTAGCTTGAGCCGATCTTACCATTGGCGATCGCAACCGGCTAAGTGTAAACCAATTTTGTTCAAATGTCAATGTGCAAATGTCAAAGGGTGCGATCGATTTTGGATTAAACAAAGGAAATCGTGGGGGATGGGACATATCCCGGCGATTTAGTCCCGGAGGCAGAAACCGGGTTTTTTTACCTAAATACTGCATTTGAGGCTTTAAAATTGGTGAAAAACCCGGTTTCTTTGGTTTTGATGCGTAAGTTTCGATCTATCTAATTTAACAATAAAATGAACCATGAATATGACAATCGAGAAAACAGTCTACGGTCAACTGCTGGCGAAATCTCAGCCTAAGCCCATCCTGAACGAAGAAGATAACGATCTTGCCCTCGCAGAAGTCGATTTTCTGATGTCTAAGGAAGAATTAACAGTAGAAGAAGAAACTTTACTGAGTCTCTGGGGGCTGTTGATCGAACAATACGAATCAAAATATTACCCAGATCCAGAAGTGACTCCCCAAGATGTTCTATTGCATTTCATGGAAATTCGCGAACTTAAACAAGCCGATTGAGTGGGCGTGATTGGTTCCAAAGGAGTAGTATCTGAGGTGGTTAATGGGAAACGGTCGATTAGCAAGGCGCAAGCTAAGGCGCTGGGAGAATTCTTTAATGTTAATCCTAGCGTGTTTATTTGAGATCAGAGATCGTATAAAAATGAATACGGCGGTTTAAACTGCGTCTACAAAGACAAAACCTGCGGAGGCAGGTTGAAGATAAGATGGCGGTTTCAACCGCGTCTAGAAAAACGATGTTCGCCGGACGCCGACTGATGGAGATAAGATAAGACGGTAGTTGAAACCGCCTGGTATCTTCAACCCGCCTCCGCGGGTTTTGTCTGTGTCGCCGCGGTTTCAACCGCCCGGTTTTCTCTCCCAAATCAAACAGGGACATTTCTAATGGTACAACCAAGCAAACCCACATCCGCCATCCTCCAAAATTATCAAGGTATCGGAGTTCCCGAAGCAAGTCTGGCGGTGATTTTGCAGCGAGGTGGCGATGAATTGCTGCTGTCAAAAGTTCCTAACCGCTTTACAGTCCGTCCGTCAGCAACAGCATCAGCATCAAACAATTGGGCTGCAAAAACTCAGGCAAAACTTAACCGCCGCGTCGGACAAAGCAATCTGGAAGAATATCTAGTGGTGCCGGAAAACCTAGATTTAGCAATGCAAGCCGCCCGCGCCAGCGATGCCGTAGCTTTTGCTAGCCACGTTTATTGTCCGGCGAACAATCCGAGTACATTCTTTTATTTAACCGATCGAATTACTATTCAATTTGGCGAACAAGTAAACGAAGAATCGCGTTGGGCGATCGCCAATGCAGCAAATTTAACAATAGTCCGGCCAGTCGAAGGCATTCCCAACACCTTCGTCTGTGAAGTGACCAAACAAGCAACCGAAAACCCGATTAAAATTGCCAACCGCCTGACAAGATATCCAGAAGTTTCGATCGCAGAACCCAACATTTTAATCGAAACTCAGCAGCATTATACACCCCGCGATCCGCTTTATCCCAAACAGTGGTATCTCAACAACCAAGGTGGTGACGGAGTTGTCAGCGGCGCTCAAATTTATGCCGAACCAGCTTGGGATATAACTCGCGGCGCGCGATCGATCGTAATTGCGATCGCCGACGATTCAGTCGATCTGACGCACCCCGATTTTCAAGGCCAAGGCAAAATCGTCTCGCCCATCGATTTCAAAGACGGCGACACTTCCCCGATGCCGGTTGCTGAATCGGACAACCACGGGACAAGTTGCGCCGGTGTCGCCGCTGCGGAAGAAAACGGCCAAGGTACTGTCGGCGTCGCCCCCGGATGCGCCCTGATGCCCATCCGTACCACGGGTTTTCTCGATGACGAGTCGATCGAAAAAATATTCAATTGGGCTGTAGAAAAAGGTGCCGCCGTCATCTCTTGCAGTTGGGGGGCTGGCGCAGTTTACTATCCGCTTTCCCTGCGTCAAAGCGCCGCCATCACCAAAGCAGCTACCAAAGGGCGGGGCGGTAGAGGCTGCGTGATTTTGTTCGCTGCGGGGAATGCCAACCGCCCAGTCAACGGCGCGGTTGACGAAAAAGGCTGGCCAAATAATATGTTTGGCGATCGAACTAAATGGCTGGCTGGATTTGCCGTGCACCCGGATGTAATCGCGGTGTCTGCTTCCACTTCCCTCAACAAAAAAGCAGCCTACAGCAATTGGGGCACCAGCATCTCGGTGTGCGCGCCCAGCAACAACGCGCCGCCGGGAACTTGGCTGCCGGAAACCGGATTTATTGCGACTGGGCCGGAGGTGTCGCAGTATTTGCCCGGTTTGGGGGTGTTTGCTGCCGATCGAGTGGGGGTTGTCGGCTACGACTCGGGGGACTACACCAATAGCTTTGGCGGCACTTCCAGCGCCACTCCAGTAGTCGCTGGAGTGGCAGCTTTGGTGCTTTCGGCTAACCCCCGTTTGACAGCGCGGGAAGTGCGGGGAATTCTCGAACAAACTGCCGACAAAATTGTCGATCCCGATCCCGATCCGCAGTTGGGAAATCGCAGGGGAAATTACGATGCTACCAGCCGCCGCAGCGATTGGTTTGGTTACGGGAAAGTGAATGCTTTTAAAGCCGTGCAAGCTGCGGTAAGAAAGGCTGGTGGCAATCCAAATATCGGCGGTTCTAGGTTTAGCGATATTTCGGGACATTGGGCAGAAAAGTTTATAGAAGCTTTGGCTGCGGCGAATATAATTAGCGGTTTTCCTGACGGTTCTTTCGGGCCTGACAACAGTTTAAATCGCGCTCAATATGCGGCGCTGTTGGTGAGTGCATTTAGTCCGATTCCGAAGGTGGCAGCTACCAATTTTGTGGATGTTTCTGCTAGTTTTTGGGCGAGAAGTGCGATCGAACGGGCGAATCGGGCGGGGTTTTTGTCCGGGTTTCCTGGGTTGAAGTTTGGCCCGAATCAGAATTTGACGAAGACAGAGGCGATCGTATCTTTGGTTAACGGTTTGGAACTTAAGGGTGGCAATCCCGATGTTTTGAAAGTTTACAGCGATCGCGCTCAAATTCCTAATTTTGCGTTAAGCGCCGCAGCCACAGCAACTGCTTTGAAGATTGTAGTAAACTATCCGGCGCGCGATCGGCTTTCGCCGCAGCGAGACATCACCCGCGCCGAGATTTCGGCTTTGATTTACCAGACATTGGTAGCAATTAATCGCGCCAAGGCGATCGACTCTCCTTACATTGTCTAGCCACCAACGAACAAACAGGTTCGATCGTTCGGACTTCAGTCCTTCTTCTTCTGAGGACTAAAGTCCGAACGATCAAACAGGTTCGACATTTATTGTGTAGCAATCTTTTGTCAAAATGGTATTATATTGTATTTGATGTGCGATCGATTAATCGCAGTAAAGTGTCGCCAGTCAGATACACTAATGGCGATCGCCCTCAAAACCATTTGATGCTATGTGGCACAAAATTGCAGCACACATCTCCGAAACAACCGGAGAGAGCTTTTCCATCGACAACCGCCGTTCAGTCAGCGGTGGCTGCATCAACCAAGGCTATGCTATCAACAGCAGTACCCGCACTTATTTCGCGAAAATCAATCAAGCTTCCCAAGCCGCCATGTTTGAAGCTGAGGCCCTGGGTTTGCAGCAAATGGCAGAAACCCAGACTATTAGAGTTCCTCAACCGATTTGCTGGGGAACTGAGGGCAATTCTGCTTATATTGTGTTGGAATGGCTGGATTTGCGAAGTGGCGGGGGCGATAAAGCTTGGGAAGAAATGGGGCGGAAACTGGCTCAAATGCACCAATTCACCCCCCCCAGCCCCCCCTGGCTAAGGGGGGGAGAAGAGGTTGATTCTGCCTTGCTGAAGAGACATTTTGGTTGGAGTGTTAATAATGCGATCGGCTCAACATCTCAAATTAATAAGTGGACGGCAGATTGGGCAGAATTTTGGACAGAACACCGGATTGGTTATCAGTTAAAGTTAGCTAGGCGCCGCGGCGGAAATTTCAATCGGGGGGAAACTTTGCTAGCAGCTATTCCCAAGTTATTGGAGGGTTACAAGCCTCAACCTTCGCTGGTTCACGGGGATTTGTGGGGAGGAAATGCCTCGGTAACTGCTGCGGGGGAACCAGTAATTTTTGACCCGGCTGCTTATTGGGGCGACAGAGAAGTTGATATTGCAATGACGGAACTGTTCGGCGGTTTTTCCGCAGCGTTTTATCGGGGTTATAATGAAGTTTGGTTGCTAGATTCAGGCTATGAAAAGCGCAAAAAGCTTTACAACTTATATCATATTTTGAATCACTTTAATTTGTTTGGCGGGAGTTACGAGTCGCAGGCGAATCAAACGATAGATCGAATTTTGAGTTAATACTTAATAAGTAGTCACTGGATGAGATAAGGTTCGTAGTGCGGACTTCAGTCCGCAAATTCAGAGGACTAAAGTCCTCACTACAAACTAATCTTACTATTGCTCGCCATCGATAAGGTTCGTAGTGCGGACTTCAGTCCGCAAATTCAGGTAGTGCCCTGAAGGAAAGGATCGAGAGAATAAAACTCACGTCAAAGAAAAGTAGGCATTTAGAGTTGTAAATTAGCATTGTAATGATGC
>RDYN01000076.1:0-14092 GCA_004293365.1 Oscillatoriales cyanobacterium
AAAAAGCCTCAAATGATTGCAGAGCAATTATTTGAGGTTTTGAGAATTCTGAATTCTTTTGAAATTAAATCCGATCGAATATCTGCGGAATGTGGGTTTTATGCTAGTTGGATTGACAAAGTGACAGGTGGAAGATAGAAGGTAGAATTAGAAATTAAGTTACGGGCAAGGACACGGCATTGCCCATTTTTGTCAGCTTAGCCCGAAAGACCGCCAGGGAATTAATTCCCTGGCGTCGGGCGAAAGTCCTCGCTCAGAGGACTGAAGAACTCATCAGTCCTCTGAGCGAGGACTTCAGCTTTGAGGCAGGGAATTAATTCCCTGCCGGACTGCTGGTTGCAGCTTAAGCTGACACCAATGGGCATTGCCGTGTTCCTACCGATATCAAAGCAAAATAGACATCAACTGTTTAAACTTTAAACCATGAGTAGAACCTTAATTCCCGTAATCCTCGCCGGCGGTAAAGGCGAACGTTTCTGGCCCCTCAGCCGCAAGCAGCGCCCCAAACAGTTTCTCAGTCTCGACGGTAGCGGCAAAAGTTTGCTGCAAGCTACAGCCGATCGACTATTAACATTAGGTAACGGTTGGGAAGATTTGTGGGTGGTGACATCGGAAATGCTGGCTGCGGGAGTGCGCGAACAATTGCCGCTACTACCTCCTGAGAATTTGCTGGCGGAACCCGAAGGCCGCGATACTGCGCCGGCGGTGGCTTGGAGTGCGATCGAAATTGCCAAGCGTTACGGCGAAGATGCCGTTGTCGGGTTTTTCCCGGCGGATCACTGGATTGGGGAACCGGAGGAGTTTGTCAAGACTTTGGAGGCGGCGGCGGATTTGGCGGCGAAGGAAAGTGCGATCGCCACTTTGGGAGTCAAACCGAGTTATGCTTCTACTGGTTACGGCTACATCGAACAAGGCGAGGAAATCGGCAGTTTTGGCGGTTTTCCGGCGTATCGGGTGGCGAGATTTACCGAAAAGCCCGATCGCACGACGGCTGAGGAATTTGTAGCCAGCGGCAAGTTTAGCTGGAACGGCGGCATTTTTGTATTTCGAGTCGGCACAGTCTTGACAGAATTGCGAAATCATGTACCGGAAATGATGGCAGCTTTGGAAGCCAAAGGTGCTGCTGCTTACTCCGAATTGCCGAAAATTAGCATCGATTACGCGCTGATGGAGAAGACGCAAAAGGCCTGTGTTTTGCCTGTGGGCTTTAGTTGGGACGATTTGGGAGATTGGAATGCGATCGGTCGTTTGCTGCAAGGAGACAAGCCGAATGTCGAGTTAGCAAAACACATCGGAATTGATACCAAAGACGCTATTTTCTATGCGGCGGATGAGAATGAAGTAATTGTCACAATCGGTTTAGAAGATGTCGTCGTTGTCAGAGATGGGAATGTGACTTTGATTGTGAAAAAGGATAGAACTCAGGAGATTAAACAGGTGATTAAGGTGTTGGGAGAAGATGACAAATTGAAAGAATTACTGTAAATAACCGAGGACACTCCGAGAGCCCATAGGTGTCAACTTAACGTTAAACCCAGTCAGAGACGGTTGTTTGACTATTAAGGCCAGATCCCCCCTAGCCCCCCTTCTTAAGGGGGGGACAAGAACGTACTCAAAGTCCCCCCTACAACCAGGGGAATTTAGGGGGATCTGGACTATGGTAAAAACGAGATTTATCAAGGCTTTCAGGCTTAAGTTGACACGCTTTGGGCTCTCGGAGTGTCCCTACTCGATATCTATAATTCTAGAATTACATAATTTCTACTAAATCCAATACAAAACCCGGCAATACATCTTCCCCTGAGAGTGTAGCAGGATTTTGGATTATTTCAACTTTGCGATCGGGGCGATATATTTCAACCCGCCGATTTTGCCTGTCAATTAACCAACCCAATTTAGCACCGTTATCTATGTATTCCTGCATTTTTTCTTGCAGTTTTTTTAAGGAATCAGTCTTTGAGCGCAACTCAACTACAAAATCGGGACATAAAGGAGCAAAACTTTCTTTTTGTTCCGGTGTTAAAGCATCCCACCGTTCTTTTTTGACCCAAGAGGCATCAGGAGAGCGATCGGCACCATTCGGGAGTGTAAAGCCTCCAGAAGAGTCGAATACAACTCCCAGTTTAGTTTCTCGGTTCCAGACTCGAAGTTGAGATGTTAAATCGGCATTACGTATGCTAGTTTCACTGCCTGTTGGTGACATAATAATTAATTCCCCTGATGCTGTACGTTCAAATTGATAATCGCGATTCTTCTGACAAAGCTGAAAAAATTGCTCGTCAGTTAAATCTATGGATAATTCGATGGAGGTTGCAGGAGATTGGATGGCAATCATGTTTTTTATTGGGTTTGAAACACCTTGAGAATTTGGATTGTAATAACTTACTCATTCAAGTTTTTGACACAACTTTTCAACTCAATAAATTTAATCATAAAAATATCGTGTCTGGTTTAACTGTAATATTAGCATGAGGATTAATACCACCGCCAAAAACCGTAGCTTGCGGGGCGGAACGCCATCGCCCTCCCCCACACCCCAAAGTACGCGCGGCGCAGCTATCCCCAGCAGGAATTGCACCCATTCCCGCTATTTCTACCAAAGTTATTCCTCAAGACAATGGTCAGCTTGGTTAACAGCGCTATCCTAGTAGTTATATAGCCCTTAAACCCGATCGACCCGGAGGCCACCACGTGTTCAGCCTAGTTCAAAACACTTCTCGCAAAGGAGAAATTCTAGAGGTCGTCTTCCGCAACGGTTGGGACTACATGAAAAGCCTCCTAACCGGCCGCAAAACCGACGCACCCAGTCTCCCAACTCCCGCAGTTCTCCGCAACATCCTTGTCGAATTAGGCCCAGTATTTGTCAAATTAGGGCAATTGCTGAGTACCCGCCCCGACTTGTTGCCGGCCGCCTACATCGAAACCCTCTCCACCCTACAAGCGGAAGTACCGCCCGTACCGTGGTCGGAAGTAGAAATTATCGTCCGCAAGGAACTCACGCAATCTCTCGAAGATACCTTCGCTAAATTTAACACTCAGGCGATCGCAGCAGGGTCGATCGCCCAAACCCACAAAGCCACCTTAAAAGACGGCCGCGAAGTCGCCCTAAAAGTTCAGCGCCCCGGTATCGATATTGTCATCGAACAAGACATCGCCGTGCTCAGAGGCTTAGCAGAACTTGTCATGCTGACAGACTTCGGTCAACAATACGATATTGTCGCCCTAGCCGAAGAATTTGCGATCGCCCTGCGCGCAGAACTAGACTTCATTCAAGAAGCCAACTACACCGACGAACTGCGTACCAACTTATCTAAAAGTAAATGGTTTGACCCCAAACAAGTTGTGCTACCAGAAATTCACTGGGAGTTGACCACAAAAAAACTCTTAGTAATGGAATGGCTCAACGGAGTTCCAATTTTGTTAGGCGATTTGCAAGGAATTGGTCACAAAGGAGATATCAATGCCGAACGCGAAGAAATTACAACCATGCTTTGCCGCGTTTTCTTCCAGCAGTTGTATATCGACGGATTCTTTCACGCCGACCCGCATCCCGGCAATTTATTTTATCTCAAAGACGGTCGGATAGCTTTGCTCGACTGCGGCATGGTCGGCAGATTAGACCCGCGCACCCAGCAGAGTTTGACAGAAATGCTGCTGTCAATTGTCGATTTAGACGCCCAGCGCTGCGCTCAACTAACATTGCAAATGGCAGAATTTGCTCAACCTAAAAGTTTAGCTATTCTTGAAAACGATTTGGCTCGAATGCTGCGGAAGTATTACAATGTAAGCTTGTCGCAAATGAACTTGTCGGAAATATTTTATGAAGTGCTGGAAATCACCAGACGCAATAAAATTAGGCTGCCCAGCAATCTAGGTTTGTATGCAAAAACTCTAGCTAATTTAGAAGGACTGGCGCGCTCTTTCAATCCCAGATTCAATATTGTAGAGCAAGTGAAACCCCTAATGACCGATATGTTTCGGCGTCAGTTATTAGGAGATGACCCGGTGCAAGCTCTGCTGAGAACTGCCCTGGATCTGAAAAGCTTATCTTTGCAATCTCCACGACAGGTGGAAGTGCTTTTAGACCGGGTGACTTCCGAAACTTTGAAGTGGAACTTGACCCTAAAAGAACTCGATCCGCTGCGCCGAACTTTGGGTGATTCTGCGAACCGACTTTCTTTTAGTATTGTCGTAGGTTCGCTGATTGTAGGGGCGGCAATTATTTCTTCTAACGCGCAAACTGCTCAGCTATCTTTTTTGAGCAACGGTTTGTTTGGCGCGGCGAGTTTTTTGGGTTTTTGGTTGATTATTAGCATTATGCGATCGGGCCGCTTGCGGAGTTAAAAGGTTCGTAGTGGGGACTTCAGTCCCTCCAAATTCAGGACTAAAGTCCTTACTACGAACCTAAGTAGGGTGCGCCGAAGAGCACCTTACTACTATGGATAGTGTAAAAATAAAAAATTTGCGTCCAGGACTGTAGTTGTACCAGTAGAATATAGCCTAATACAACAAGCGAACAAAGGTAGGCTATGTCACAGCATGATTCTTCTCTCCCAAAGTCGGCAATTAGAGACAACCGTCATCGCGGAACTGTGGGCAATTTTTTGAAAGCCAAGGTCGAGAAAAACTCAACCCTATCCATTGTTTCTGCTTACTTTACAATTTATGCCTTTGATGCTTTGAAGGAACAACTTCTAGGTATTAAAAGCTTGAAATTTTTGTTTGGTGAACCGCGCTTCATCAAGTCCCTTGACCCCAGTAAAACCGATAAAAAGGCGTTCCAAATTGAGGATCAGGGCTTGCAGCTACAGAATCGGTTGCAGCAAAAACGGGTTGCGAAAGAATGTGCAGAATGGATTGAAAAAAAAGTCCAGATACGGTCGGTCAAGCAATCTAATTTACTGCACGGCAAAATGTATCACATTGCTCATAACGGAACTGAAAATGCTATTATGGGCAGTTCTAATTTTACCATGCGGGGACTGGGATTAGGTAGGAAAAACAACAATATTGAACTCAATTTAGAAGTAGATAGTAAACGGGATACCCGCGACCTTAAAGCCTGGTTTGATGAACTCTGGAATGATGCCGAACTCATCGAAGATGTCACACAAGACGTGCTGCTGTATCTAGAGCAACTTTACCAGAATAATACTCCTGAGTTTATCTACTACAAAACTCTGTTTCATATTTTCGAGACTTTTCTAGATGACCTAGAAAAAAGCGATATTCTCAGCGAACAGCTACACCTATTTGATACAGAAATCTGGAAATCTCTATTTGAATTTCAAAAAGACGGAGTTAAGGCAGCCATCAATAAAATCCGACGATATAACGGATGTATTATTGCTGACAGCGTTGGTTTAGGTAAAACATTTGAAGCTCTCGCGGTGATTAAATATTTTGAACTTCGCAATGAAAAAGTTTTGGTTCTTTGTCCCAAAAAACTCCGCGATAATTGGACTGTATATCTAGCACAAAACAATAGCGAGCTCAATCCTTTGGTTAAAGACCGCTTTAACTATACAGTCCTGTCTCACACCGACTTGAGTCGCGATTCCGGTTGGTCTGGCGACATTAATTTAGAAACGATTAATTGGGGTAACTATGACTTGGTAGTTATTGACGAATCCCACAATTTCCGCAACAACATCAAGAGCAAACGGGACGAATCTGGCAATCTAATTAGAAAGAGTCGTTACGAAAGGCTGATGGATGATATTATCAAGAGCGGTGTCAAAACTAAGGTGTTACTCTTATCAGCAACTCCGGTTAACAATGATTTAAAGGATTTGCGGAATCAACTTTATTTTATAACAGAAGGTCGCGATGCTGCGTTTAGGGAATTGCTGGGAATTACCAGTCTGCGAGATACACTAGCAGATGCTCAAGGGAAATTTACCAAGTGGGCAAAGAAAAGTAGGGAACGCAAAACTAGCGAACTTCTGGAAGAACTAAGTTCTGCTTTCTTCAAACTGCTTGACGAACTTACGATCGCCCGATCGCGCAAACACATTCAAAAATACTACAAAGATGCGATCGCCCAATTAGGCGGCTTTCCAGAACGGCTCAAACCCATCTCGGTATTTCCTGAGATTGACCTAAAGGGTGAGTTCATGTCCTACGAACAGCTTAACAGCGAAATTTCTAAGTATCAACTCTCGGTATTTAACCCTTCAAAATATGTCCTGTCGCCATACCGATCGGTGTATGAAAATAAAAAAGGGCAAAATTTCAGACAGAGCGATCGCGAACGCTGTTTAATTGGCATGATGAAAGTCAATTTTCTCAAACGCTTAGAAAGCTCCATCCATTCCTTTGCGCTGACAATGGAACGCACAATTACCAAAATTGAATATCTAGAGACCAAAATTCAAAGTTTTCAGCAATTCCAGCAATCTCGTGATGCTAACCAGACAGTTATTATCAGCGATTTGATGATTGAAGACTTCGACGATGAAGAGTTGCAAGATGCCATGCAAGTAGGTCAAAAGCTGATATTTCAAATGGCGCATCTCGATGTCGAAACCTGGTTAAAAGACCTAAAAAACGACAAGAAACAGCTTAAAAAAATCTACAATTCTGCCCAAAGCATTTCTGTTGAACGCGATGCCAAGCTGGCCGAGTTAAAAGCACTAATCGCCGAGAAAGTCAAGCATCCTACGACTAACAAGCATAGCAAACCAAATCGCAAGGTTTTAGTCTTTACGGCCTTTGCAGATACAGCAGTCTATCTCTACGAAGGATTGCGGGAATGGGCAACATTAGACTTGAAAATTAACTTAGCTTTGGTGACTGGTGGCTCGGCGAAAAATCAGACTACCTTTGGCAAAAATGAGTTCAATCACGTCCTGACAAATTTTTCACCTTTCGCCAAGAAACGCGCCCAAATTCCATCTATGCGGCAAGACGGCGAGATTGACCTATTAATTGCCACAGATTGTATATCAGAAGGGCAAAATTTACAAGATTGCGATTATCTGATTAACTACGACATCCACTGGAACCCAGTCCGAATTATCCAGCGGTTTGGTAGGTGCGATCGCATTGGCAGCCCCAACCATACCGTACAATTAATTAATTTTTGGCCTACAGAGGACTTGGATCAGTACATCAATCTGAAAAATCGAGTAGAAGCACGGATGGCTTTAGCGGACATGGCTGGTACATTTGAAGATAATCTGCTGGAGGTAAAGGAGATTCAAGAACTGATTGAGAGTGATTTGAAATACCGCGACAAGCAGTTGCTGCGATTGAGAGACGAGGTGCTGGATCTCGAAGATTTCACCGAAAGTGTCGCCCTAACGGAATTCACTCTCGATGATTTCCGAATGGAACTAGCGAAATATATTGAGAGCAACCGCAAACTACTCCAAGATGCCCCTTTAGGACTCTATGCAGTAGTTCCAACTAACTCGGAGTACCCGATCATTGCTCCGGGCGTAATTTTTTGCCTCAAACAGAAAGGCGATTCTCTTGATAATAAAACCGTCAACCCGCTGCAACCATATTTTGTAGTTTATGTGCGCGAAAATAAGGAAGTGCGATTAACTTTTGCTCAACCCAAACAAATACTTGAAATATATCGGTTGCTGTGCGCGGGATGTACTGTTCCCTATGAAGAGTTGTGCAACTTGTTCGATCGACAAACTAACAACGGATTTGATATGAGTTTGTATAACGATTTGCTGAAGCGGGCGGTTGATTCAATTGCAGGTATTTACAACAAGCGGCTCATCGGAAATCTGCTGTCTAGCCGCCGTGCAGTATTGGTTGAGCAAGCGCATCAGGTTAAAGCAACAACGGATTTTGAACTGATTACCTGGCTGGTGATTAAATGAGCGTCAGCGAACAACAAGCTAAAGCATCTATTAATCAAGCTTTAAAGGGTTTTGCCAAGGGAAAACTTGCCGATAACGCCCGTAATTTGTTCTTTGCTCTTGGATACCGCAGTGATAAAACTCTTCCGTTTTATCCTAATAGTTCGGAGAATTTTATTGCCGAATTTGACATAGATCAAAAGCTCAACTTTCAAAAAGCTCTCTTAGAGGAATGGCTGTCGGTTGATTTCCTCTTCCAATTTACCGGGACAGAAATTGCAGATAATGACCAGTTTGTCGAATTTGATACTAGCAGCGGTGAGAGTGCTTTTTTTACTTCCTACTTGTTTTTCGCGATCGCACTGCGGAGGAGCGCGTACACTATAGAAGAACTTGACGGGATTATCCGCGAGATTAATAAAATTTTACCGATTCCCGCGATCGTTCTTTTTCAGCATGGAGAAACTCTCACTTTATCCATTATCAACCGTCGCCAACACAAGCGCAATCAATCTGAAGATGTATTAGGAAAAGTCAAACATATTAAAGATATCCCATTCGCCAGTGCGACAAACTCTCATTTAAGAATGCTCTTCAATATTTTTTTGACAGAGTTGCATGAAAATCATGGCTTTAGCAACTTTGACGAATTTCATGAAGCTTGGCATAAAACTATTCCTGACAACATCAAATTTAAAAAAGAGCGTCTACCGCCAGATTCGCTTCGGGTTTACCTGCAAGAAATCGGTCGATTTCCCATCCTCAAAGCTGACGAAGAGATTGAACTAGCTCGTATAATTGCTGAGTTAGAATTAGAGGGCAGCCGAAAAGCGAAAGACAAAATGGTAGAGTCTAACTTGCGCCTGGTAGTCTCAATTGCTAAAAGATATCAAAATCGAGGGCTGGATTTCTTAGACTTGATTCAGGAGGGAAATCTCGGTTTAATCAAGGCTGTAGAAAAGTTTGATTGCACGATGGGAACCAGGTTTTCCACCTACGCATATTGGTGGATTCGTCAGGCAATTACGCGGGCTATTGCCGATCGATCGCGGACTATCCGCCTACCAGTTCACGTTTATAAAACTATTTCGCAGATTAAGAAAACTACCAAACAGCTTTCTGAAGAAATCAGTCGCAAGCCTACCGAAGAAGAAATCGCTACTAAAATGGAGATAACAATTACCAAATTGCGCTTTGTTATTAAATCGGCTAAATCTATCATTTCCTTAGATACTAAAATGGGTGAGGATGAAGGTTCTACATTGGGAGAGTTGATTGAATTCGATGGAGAAACACCAGAGGAACAAGCATCTAAAAATTTGTTTTCCGAAGATTTAGAAAGCGTTTTAGATACTCTGGGCCCTCGACAACGTGACGTTATTCGGATGCGATTCGGCTTGGATGATGGCCGGGAAAAAACTCTACAGGAAATCGGTAATATATTTGATGTTACCCGCGAACGGATTCGGCAAATTGAGGCTAAGGCTTTACTAAGATTGCGCCATCCCAACCGCAACAGTATTTTAAAAGAATATATTCGCCCTACACCAATTTACGAAACTCAGACTAAAAAATCGATCGCCAAACCGATGCAGCCGAGACAGTTCAACATCTCAGAAAACTTGTCTCCCAGCCGCGACACTTTCTTACAGGAGCCTGTTCGTGATAAAATAGTTGAAACAGCTAATACGACCGAACCATTAATTCCTTTTAACAATTTCATAGAAAAATCAAATATAGAACAAACAAAGTTGGCTCGGACTCACCTGTCAAGTGCCGATGAAAATGAAAACAATCTCACTTATGCAAATTTGAACGAGCATAATTTCTACATTGCCGAACTGACAGAAAATGACTTAAATAAAGCGATTAAACCGATGAAACAAAATTCAGCAGACTTACTCAGACAACTCACCGCACTAGAAGATGTTTTTTCCCAATTAGAGAAACGGCTGTCAGAGGCGAGTCGAAAGTTGCTAGACCCTGGTATACCTATATCTCAAAAGCTGATTCAAGAACTTGACGAGTCCCATAAAAAGTTTATTCAGCTTCGCGACAAGGTGCTAGAAGTGGCTGAATATTTGGCAGTATCGACAACGCTGAAAGTTGAGGAAATTGGTTCTTTAGCAGATATCAAGTCTGTACTTGAGCTTGTGGATTTGGCGGAAAAGGAAAAAAGTGCGATCGCCCTTGTCCGCGACTCTGCTTTGAGGGTTTTGGAACGAATTTTAGCGATCGCCCATCGAGTAGAGAGCAATTTTCAGTCATTGCTGGAATGTCAGGAAAAAGCCCGCGAACTTCAACGCGCCATCTCCGAATCCCACGAGTCTGACTTGCATCCCGACACCCAACTCTTGGCTGACGGCAATCATCCATTCTGCAAACTGCTAACACTAATTGCAGAATGGGAAGAAGCAGATGACGAGCGTTTGGATTCCTTACATGATGCCGTATCTGAATCATTTGGAAGAACTCTGGCGATGGCAGCAGTCAGAGGAAAACTGATGATCCAGGCGGAAGCAATACCAGATTCGCCTGCTGTTTTTACTAACAATAATTTAGAGGAAACTTCTTTAGTTGATGAGCCGGAATATGAAACTGTGCTTATTGTCGAACCACCACCCGCAGCAGAGTTGAACGCGGTATTGACAGAGGATGCGATCGCGCAGCCAACCACTGAAAATATCCCAGATATTCCACCAACAGAAGCGCCTACCGCAACTCAGATAAATCATCAAAATTCGGAAAATAAGCAAGGAAAAGAAGTTGAAAATCAGGCTGATTATACCAGAATTTTCAGTGTATTGGAGCAAGGTGATATCCTGACGGCTAATGAATATAATAATATGCTGCAACAGGGGCGATCGCTTGCTGAACCAGAGGAAAAGAGAGATGCTTTTAAAGACTTCTTTGGGCATAAGTATGCTGCGATCGAAAAAGTGCTTGAGGAGTGCGATCGCGATCGACAAAAAAAGCAAGACCTAATTCCCAATATTTCCAAAGGAAAAAGTATCGCCAAAATCCAAATACCGCAGGGGGCTCAAGCCAAAAAAGCCGCTGAAATGCTCGACGCTTGGTTTAAAGCCAAGGGAAAGCATCAAGTAATCACAGAGAAAGATGCTCATCAAATTCTCAGCAACCTCGGTTTTAACATAAAATTTCTTAGATTCAAAAAATCAGGACAATATACCTGGATTGACGTTAATGCCGAGCCGATATCTGACCAAAATCGCTGTCCTGTGTCTGCCTATGGTTCAGCCGCGAAGGGTCATTACCGCATTCTTTGCGTATGGGATAGACCGAACGAACAGGATCTCCTCAATGCGGTTGGAGAAACTGCTCTTGGAGGGCCGGTATTCGTCTTTCATTTTGGGCGAATGACCGTCAAGAAACGCCGAGATTTGGCTGATTTGTGTCGGCAGCGTCGGAGCACTTTCATTGTTATAGATGATGTGCTGATGCTCTACCTTTGCGGAGAACAAAAAACACGCTTACCTGTATTGTTTGACTGTACCTTACCCTTTACTTTCCTGGAACCTTATAAAACCGCAGCAGGAGAAGTTCCGCCTGAAATGTTTTACGGTCGAGTACGAGAACGGGAATCTATAATCGATCCAGAAGGTTCTTGTTTAATTTATGGAGGCCGCCAGTTAGGTAAAACGGTTTTGCTTAAGTATGTACACCGGACTTTTCACGCAACCGAGATGAGAAGGAACGCCTTATTTTTGGATATCAAAGAAATTGGGCGCAAGCAACTGTTAGATAAGATTTGGCATCTACTAAACGAAGAATTGGATAGATTGCAAATTCCCGATACTAACCGGCGCAATTCCGTCCGCGAGAGCAGTTTGCAGCGGATTAAAAGTTGGCTGGAATTCGACACGCAGCGGCGCTTTTTGCTGTTGTTGGATGAGGCAGATAATTTCCTGGAAGCTGATGGTAAGGAGGATTTCCCGCGCTGTGATGAACTCAGAAAATTAATGACGGAAACTAACCGACGTTTTAAGGTGGTCTTTGCCGGATTGCACAACGTTCTGAGAACCACTAGACAAGCAAACCATCCCCTAGCTCACTTTGGCACGCCGATCTGCATTGGGCCTTTGCTGAATAATGGTGAAATGCGAGCCGCAACAGCTTTGGTAGAACGTCCGCTGGCCAGTCTTGGCTATCGTTTTGAATCGCTAGATTTAATTCCGCGCATTCTTTGGCAGACTAACTATTATCCGAGCTTGATTCAACTTTATTGCGAGCAGTTACTCAAGCACATCACTAACCCAGATGTCCCTACTTTCGATCCTAAAATTAGTCCGCCTTACGCGATCGCTTCTCGCCATGTAGAAGAAGCTTATCAAAGTCAAGACCTTCGCAATAATATTCGCGATCGCTTTAAGTTGACACTGGGACTCGATCCGCGCTACGAGGTAATTGCCTACTCGATTGCTGATGGTTCTCAGGAGAATGAAACAGGCATGGAGGATGGGTTTTCTGTATCTTGGATTTGCGAACAAGTCTTGTATTGGTGGTCTGACGGATTCGCGGGAAGGTCATCGGAAGATGAAATTCTTGCTTTACTAGAAGAAATGGTCGGATTAGGAGTTTTACGAGAAAGCAATCCAGGTTACTTCACTCTGAGAAGTTCTAATTTAGCCTTGCTTATGGGTACGCAGCCAGAAATTGAAGCAGAACTTCTGAGACACCGCGAACCTCAACCTGAATACGAACCTGCTACTTTTCGTTCTCCTCTTTTCGTGAAAAATAAAGCTGATTCCCGGCGCAGTCCTTTAACTGTTAAACAGGAATCATATCTTCTGCTCCGCGAGTACGGTGTCTCTATTATATTTGGGTGTCAAGCCGCAGGAATTTACGATTTGTGGTTTTTTCTGGAATCAGCATTTAGTAAGAAAATTTACCCATTCTACTATTTAGAAAACCTCTCAGATATAGAGAATTTCAAGCAGCGCTTGCAAAAAATTAGTACCCGTCGCAAGAAAGATACTACGACACTTATTGTTGTGTCAGCCAGCACCCCTTGGAGTCAGGATTGGGTTGATGAGGCCATTCAGAAAATCAAAAGATTGAGGAAAGAAGACTCGTTTATCCAGCTTGTTTTCATCGCAGATCCTCAGAAGGCTTGGCAGTTAGTTAATTATAGTTCCAGAGGTTTTGATTCCTTTAAGGATATGAGATTTTTCAGCCTCAAACCTTGGCACGATGCCGCCCTGCGACATTGGTTGGAAGATGCTAATTTGCCCAGCGAACTAGAAGTAAGAAAAAAAATTACGAAAGTGACAGGGAATTGGTCAAACCTGCTGCAAAAATTCTATCAATTTTCTCAAGCTAATCCGCATTGCTGGCAAGATTCCTTGGCCCAACTGACGAAGCAATTTAATAAATCTGACAAATTAATTAATTCAATGGGTTTTGACGGTTGCGAACCTCAAAGAAAACTGGTGATGAGAACTTTAGCCCAATGGGGAGAAGCAGCCGCGGTTGAGGAATTAATTGAGGTTCTGGATGATGTATCGCCTGAAGTTGTCAAGCAGACTCTCAGATGGGCGGATCTCCTCAGTCTAGTCTCGCATTTAGGAAATCAGAAGCAAGATGGTAAGGATTACTGGCAGATTGACCCTGTAGTTGGTCGTCTGCTCGAATCTATGGCAGAGTAATACGCACTTTCTGCTGTGCGATGTACTTCAGCAGATATCTGACTTCAGATAGGCGATCGCCCGCAGCAGCTAAGTCTAAGCTAGAAATTGTTCGATCGACCAAATTGAGGAAAAACAGATGAGCAGCGGTCACGCCAGCCATAAAGGCTCTTCCACAAAACCCAACACCAACACCAACGGTCAAATAACATCCCCTGACGACCAGCCCGCTGACCCCCTAAATCAAGAAACATCCGGTTATCCATTCCATAACGAAGCAATGGAAAACCCAGCAGCCACCGCGCGGCCCGGCGATGAGGCTGAGTCTGGCGAAGAACAGCAATAGTTGTATCGATGAAATTGGCATCGAGATGCTATTTGCTAGGCGGTTGATGAGATTTTTGAGAAAAATTAGGTGGTACTAATTACATCTTGCACCTGTCGCGATAGTCCGCCAGAGATTGAAATCCCTGGCGGACTATTGCGATAGGTTCAGTAGGGTGCGCCATGCGCACCGATGCGCATTGCGCACCCTACATAGAACCTGTTTAAGATACAATTAAAGTTAGGTATTATTGAAAAATGAGCAATATTAACCAAGTAGGGTGCGCCCTGTGCACCGATGCG
>RDYN01000076.1:14158-39555 GCA_004293365.1 Oscillatoriales cyanobacterium
CGCCCTGTGCACCGATGCGCATTGTGCACCCTACATAGAACCTGTTTAAGATACAATTAAAGTTAGGTATTATTGAAAAATGAGCAATATTAACCAAGTGTTATCACATCAAAAACAGCCAGAATTAGGATTGGTCTGCATTACGGCTTCGGATGCAGTTCGTTTCCGCACAGTCACGCGGAAGCGGCTGTTGCAACTTACAGAAATAGAACAAGAAAAAGTATTGCGCGAGTTGTATGCAGACAACTTAAAAAGACTTGACAAAGCGCTTGATTTCTGCTACGCCAATGGGATTAAATTGTATCGCATGACTTCTGCGCTGTTCCCTTTTGCAGATACAGATTTGGGGGAAGCAGTGCTACGCTCAATGAGTGAGGAATTGATCGATACGGGCGATCGCGCAATTGACCTCAATATCCGTTTGGTGTTCCACCCCGATCAATTCGTCGTCCTCAGTTCCGACAAGCCCGATGTCGTTAAAAACAGCATTAAAATTCTGGCGACTCATGCTTTAATTATGGATATGTTGCAACAGCCCCGATCGCCCTACGCGCTGATGAACATTCACGGCGGTAAGGGCGATCGCACTTCGCAACTGACATCAGTCATCCGCGACTTACCCGAATCTATTCGATCGCGCTTAACCTTTGAAAATGACGAATATGCCTACAGTTCCTCAGAACTCTTAGAAGTTTGTCTCGATACCGGCGTACCGATGGTTTTTGACGCGCACCACCACGTCATTCACGAACATTTAGAAAGTTACGACGATCCAAACGTTGCCGAAATGCTCGCAGCAGCCCGCACTTCTTGGTCAGTTCCCCAATGGCAATTAGTCCACATATCGAACGGAAAAGAATTTTTTGGCGATCCGCGCCACAGCGATTTGATTGCAGAAATGCCGGAGTGCTATTATCAAGCTCCTTGGATTGAAGTAGAAGCTAAATTCAAAGAATTAGCTATAGAAAAGTTGCGGATAGAATGGCTGGCTGCGAATGTTCCGCAGTTTAGCAATGTCTCGTAGAGGCGGGCTTTACCAACAATAATTGCCTAAAACCAATTATCTCGAAAACCCGCCCCCACCCAACGGTAAATCCAAAGAACAGGCAAGATGCCTGTTCCACAAAGAAGGAATTTTCTTGTGGAGTGTCCCGCCCGCCCGGTTTAGTCCGAAAATCCGACAGGGGTTAAAAACCCCTGTCTCATAGCTAAAGTCCTCTAAAAGAGGACTAAAATAAATAGATATTGAGATCGTATTTCCAGTCGGTTTTAACCGACTTGAGCTTTGAGGCAGGGGTTTAAACCCCTGCCGGACTGTCGATAACCAGACCAATGCTGGACTGCCGGAATTAATAGAAAACCGCGTTAATACCAACTATAAATTATGTGCGGAAGATACACTTTAACTGCTTCAGCTCAAATCATCGCCGAATTTTTCAAACTGTCGGAAGTTCCCGAAATTAAACCGCGATACAATATCGCCCCAACTCAACCAGTAGCGACAGTCACAGCTTCTCCCCAACAAATGCAGCGACAGTTCCAATTTATGCGCTGGGGTTTAATTCCGAGTTGGGCAAAAGATATGAAAATAGGCAGCAAGACTATCAATGCGCGATCGGAAACTGTAGCCGAAAAACCTGCTTTTCGCAGCGCCATCAAGCACAGGCGATGTTTGATAGTCGCTGACGGTTTCTACGAATGGCAAGCGCAGGGCAAGAAAAAACAGCCTTACTATTTTCAAACGGCAGACGGCGAACCTTTTGCTTTTGCCGGTTTGTGGGAAAATTGGGAATCGACCGAAGCAGAAAACATTGTATCTTGCAGTATAATTACCACCGCTGCTAACGAAACCGTCGAGCCCGTGCACGATCGAATGCCGGTGATTCTCCCTGAGGAGGCTTGGGAAGAATGGCTCGATCCGGCTGTTAGCGCTCAGCAAGTTTTGCCGCTGTTAAAGCCCTATACTGCAGCAGCCATGAAAGGAAATGCCGTAAGTGCGATCGTCAACAGTCCCAGCAAAGACAGTCCCGAGTGCATTCAAGGAATTGAATAAAAAAGGTTCGATCGTTCGGACTTTAGTCCGCATCTTCCGAGGACTAAAGTCCGAACGATCGAACCTTAATGACTAATAACTAAATTAACTGTCGTACATCCGCGCTTCTGCTGCGTCGGGATTCTCCTCGCAATACTCGTCAAAAGCCGTTTTGTCAAGCTTGATCGATCGCTGGTGAGCAGCCTCAGCCTGCATTTCCTCTACAATGTCCCACGCTACCGCGCACTCTTTAGATGTAGCGCCTTTCTCGGCACAGACTGTTCTAGCATCCGCGATCGCCTTTTGAATTTCATCCTCAAAAACCACACTCTTCGGCTTCTCAACAAAATCGCTTTTTGTCAAAATATCCGTTACCGAAATAATCCCCAGCAGTGTGTCCTTAATCACCGGAGCTCGGCGGATGCGGGTATTGGCGAACAACCTCGCCACGTATTCCACGCCCAAGTCGGGATTCACCGTGATGCAGGGTTTGGTCATAATCTCGAAAACGCGGACTTTTTGCGGGTCTACTCCGTAGGCTGTTACTTTGTAAACAATATCCGTTTCCGTGACAATGCCGTAGGCGTCTTGTTCGTGGCGGCGTTCCACAATTAGCGCGCGCAGACAGAGTTCGCTCATCATCGCCACTGCTTCAGCTACCGTTGCCGAACCGCGAATGGTGACAACTTCCTTTGTCATAATATCTTGGGCTTTCATCATCATTTTTTCTTGCTCCCAGCTCATACACTTTAGTCTATCCCGATTGGGGGACGCCGGATTTGCCATTACGATCGCGACTTACCCTCAGCCCCCTCCACCTCCAAGAGTCCGCGATTTCCCATCGGGCGGGCTCTTGGAGGACGATCGCGATCGCCAGAGTCAAGCTTTTGGGCGATCGAGCCTTCAGCTTATTTTGCCCAATTTATCAGCCCCAGTCTCAAAGAAGTAAAAGTTAACACAAACAAACCAACTGCTTGCGCTCGCACAGATCCCCGCCTCTGATAAACTTGATGGCTGGGAGTGCACTCAAAGCACAAGGCAAGCAGGACTTAGTTGGGAGGATCTAATTCGTGGACAATGTAATCGGTTTAGAGATTATCGAAGTAGTCGAGCAGGCAGCCATTGCTTCCGCTCGCTTGATGGGCAAAGGCGAAAAAGATGAAGCCGATCGCGTGGCTGTAGAAGCAATGCGCGAACGCATGAACAAAATTCATATGCGCGGCCGCATCGTGATCGGCGAAGGCGAACGCGACGACGCACCCATGCTTTACATCGGCGAACAAGTAGGTATTTGTACCCGCGAAGATGCTCATACTTTCTGCAACCCAGATGAATTGGTAGAAATTGACATCGCCGTTGACCCCTGCGAAGGAACTAACCTAGTTGCTTACGGTCAAAACGGTTCGATGGCAGTTTTAGCAATCTCTGAGAAAGGAGGTTTGTTTGCTGCACCGGATTTCTACATGAACAAATTGGCTGCTCCTGCGGCTGCGAAAAATCATGTAGATATTCGCAAAACACCAACCCAAAACCTCAAAATTATCTCTGATTGTCTCGGCCGCAGTATTGAAGATTTGGTGGTGGTGGTCATGGATCGCCCCCGACACAAAGATTTAATTAATGAAATTCGGGCAGCGGGTTCAAGAGTTCGACTGATCAGCGACGGCGACGTTTCTGCTGCGATTTCTTGCGCGTTTTCTGGTTCCAACATCCACGCGCTGATGGGTATTGGCGCAGCACCTGAAGGCGTGATTTCCGCAGCAGCAATGCGCTGCTTGGGCGGTCACTTCCAAGGTCAGTTAATTTACGATCCGGCTGTTGTCAAAACTGGTTTGATCGGTGAAAGCAAAGAGAGCAATCTCGCCCGCCTTAAAGAAATGGGCATCACAGACCCAGACAAGATTTACAATGCTGAAGAGTTGGCATCTGGAGAAACTGTGCTGTTTGCAGCTTGCGGAATTACTCCCGGAACGCTGATGGATGGAGTTCGCTTCTTTGGCGGCGGCGCTCGTACAGAAAGCTTGGTAATTTCTTCTCAGTCGAAGACTGCTCGGTTTGTGGATACAATCCATATGTTTGACCAGCCGAAATCTCTGCAATTGAATTAGTCATTAGTTAGCGGTTAACAGTTGAATTTTGAAATCTTAATTTTGAAATGTTAATTTTTAACCGTTGACAGTCACCAGTGATTAACAATTAGCGATAAACTAAGAGTTAATCGCAGGTGACTGTTGATAACTAAGAAATAAATAGTGACAAATCACAGATTTGACATCCTCACCGACTATCAAGGAACGGTGATTCCCAAACCTCACGATTTGAGTTTCTGCTGTCACGAGCAACTGCCTCCACCCACAAGGAGTATTATGGTCTTATGTTCGCTCCACAGACTAACCCCGCTAGCCCAGCGGTTTATATGTGTCGAATACCTAAAAGGAATTCTTCTCTGTTGTTTTGATTCTAGGGATGTTTACCATTGCCCTATCCTCTTTTCCCGGTCTACCGATTTGTCTGCGCCGCCAGTTTTACTGGACTTCGCCCGCCCGGGCTGTCTGAATCCATCGTCGCGGGTGGGTCAGTGACCATCTACATCTTAACATAAAGCCGTCCTATAAGGACGGGGTTTCTACCCAAATTTTAGATGAATATTGCAGTCATAGGTCTCAGCCACAAAACAGCGCCGGTTGAAGTTCGCGAAAAACTCAGCATTCCAGAACAGAAGATTGAAGGGGCGATCGCCCAATTGCGCGGCTACCCCCACATTCTTGAAGTTGCCATCCTCAGCACTTGCAACCGCTTAGAAATTTATATTGTTACCAGCGAGTCAGAGCCTGGTGTGCGAGAGGTGATGCAGTTCCTTTCCGAATGCAGTAAAGTTCCGTTGCAATCTTTGCGCCCTCACCTGTTCATTTTGCTGCACGAAGATGCAGTGATGCACTTGATGCGAGTCGCTTCTGGCCTCGACAGCTTGGTGCTCGGAGAAGGACAAATTTTGGCTCAGGTGAAACAAACTCACAAACTCGCCCAGCAGTACAAAGGTGTCGGCAGAATTTTAGAACGTTTGTTCAAGCAAGCTCTGACAGCCGGGAAGCGAGTTCGCACGGAAACTAGCATTGGTACCGGTGCGGTTTCAATTTCTTCGGCGGCGGCGGAATTGGCTCAATTAAAAGGTCAGCATTTAGCAACCAGCCGGATTGCGATTATCGGTGCTGGGAAGATGTCGCGCTTGTTGGTGCAGCATTTGCTGTCGAAAGGAGCGAGCCATATTGCGATCGTCAATCGATCGATGCGAGGCGCCGAGGAATTGGCCGGTTTGTTTAAAGATGCTACATTGCACCTGCATTTGCTCTCGGACATGATGCAGGTAATTGCGGATTCTGACTTGGTGTTTACCAGTACAGCCGCTACAGATCCGCTGTTAAATAAAGCTAAATTAGAAGCTGTCTTAAAACCCGATCGCCCTTTGATGTTGGTGGACATTTCTGTACCGCGCAACGTTGACTCGGATGCAAAGGAAGTCGCTAACGTGAAGTCCTTTAATGTGGACGATTTGAAAGCAGTGGTAGCTCAAAATCACGAAAGCCGCCGCAAAATGGCAATGGAAGCTGAGGGCTTGCTGGAACAGGAAGTAGAGGCTTTTGATGTCTGGTGGCGCAGTCTAGAAACTGTTCCTACCATTAGCTGTTTGCGGGATAAGATCGAATTGATTCGGGAACAAGAGTTAGAAAAAGCTTTATCGCGTCTGGGTTCCGAGTTTTCGGAGAAACATCAAGATGTGATTGAATCTTTAACAAGAGGGATTGTGAATAAGATTTTGCACGATCCGATGGTGCAGTTGCGGGCGCAGCAGGACATTGAGGCGCGCAGACAGGCGATGCAGACTTTGCAAACGCTGTTTAATTTGGATGTGGATGTCAATCAGCAGTACAGTTGACAGTTGACAGTTGACAGTTGACAGTTGACAGTTGACAGTTGACAGTTGACAGTTGACAGTTGACAGTTGACAGTTGACAGTTGACAGTTGTCATTAGTGATGTTTTGCATTAGCTTTTAATGTAATTAGGACTTATACCATTTTTCTGACCTATATGCTATGGATGAAGTCTTAGCCCCCCCTTAATAAGGGGGGGTTGGGGGGGGTCATATCTAGCGCTACTTTAGAAAATTGGTATTATATCGTTTCCGGTCGATTGACTGCAATAAGATTGGTTCGTAGTGCGGACTTCAGTCCGCAGCCGAAGAGCGGACTGAAGTCCGCACTACAAACTTTTATTTTTATGGTAATCTACCGGACATGATATTTCCCATTTGCTGATTAAGTAATGGGGTTTATAGCCTTTCTCAAAGAGATGAGGTATAACTGACAGCTTCTATAACTCTTAAAATAAGAGGGCCCAAGCCCAACTACGTACCTCACCTTTCTAAGAAAGGCTATATCAACTCAAATTTAGGGTTTTACTTGTTGCCAGGCTGGATCATGAAAACCAGTTCAACTAACAACTAATAACTAACAACTAACAACTAATAACTAACAACTAACAAATAACAACTAATAACTAACAACTAACAACTAACAACTAATAACTAATGACTAATAAGCGAATTTGTCAATTAATTTTATTGATTGTAGGGCTGTGGTTAGTTTTTGAGTTTTCTACCCGGATTGTGGCAGAAATGCTGTGGTTTGAGGAAGTTGGATATCTTCAGGTTTTGCTGTTAAAACTGAAAACTCAAGGGTTGCTGGGCGCGATCGCAATTTCGGCATCTTCCGCCTTCTTCTTCGGAAATTTAGCCCGATCGCGCCGCTTGCAACTTCCCACCGAAAACATCAAATCACCTGTTTTTCGGCAGTTAATCGCGCCCGCAAGTGGCAGAAACACGAAGAAAAATCCTCAACTACCTGCTGCTAAATCTCAAATTGCCTTTCCCTGGCTGTTGTTGGCGATATTGGGATTAAGTGCGATCGCCAGTTTAACAGTAATGCACTGCGGGCTCTTAGCCGTCGGTAGCATCGGTGATTTTAGGATAGTCGGGGGTTTGTCTGCGCCGCCAATTCAGTTGGGATTCGAGTCAATTCAGCTTGGGGTGGTGCAGCTATTCGATCGCTGGTGGCAGTTGGGCTTGCTGCTGGGAATGATGTTAGCTGTAGCAATTAAGCCGGATTTTTGGCTGCGGGCGATCGCTCTTTTGCTCAGTTTGGCGATCGGGCTAATTGCCGCCAGTCGCTGGACTAAACTTTTACAATATTTCAACCCTACTAATTTTAACATCACCGACCCGATTTTTAATCAAGATATTAGCTTTTATGTATTTATTTTGCCCATCTTAGAATTACTAAGTTTCGGGCTGACTGTTGTATCTGTGTACGGTTTAGTATCCTGTGCTTTAACCTATTTGCTGTCGGGAAACAGCCTCAGTCAAGGGATATTTTTGGGATTTTCGCGATCGCAACAGCGGCACTTGTACGGCTTGGGAGCAGCTTGCATGGTAGCCGTCTCACTCCGGTACTGGCTGGGCTGTTACACCTTGCTGTACTCGCGCGGAGACGTTAGCTACGGGGCGAATTATGCAGACGTGACAGTGCGGCTTCCCGTCTATGGATTTTTGAGTGTGGTGGCTGGGGCGATCGCACTTTTCATGCTTTGGCCTGTTTTCCAATTAAAAATCAACAATAACAACTTAAAAAAAATCATCTTAGCATTTTTGACTTTAAGTCTATCTCTAGGTTTGCTGCTACCAAAAATCGTGCAGCAACTCGCAGTCAAACCCAACGAATTAGCCCGCGAACAGCGCTACATCCAGCGCAGCATTGCCTTTACCCAACAAGCTTTTGACCTGAAAAAAATTGAAATTAAAACCTTCGATCCCGGCGGTAAACTTACATATGAAGACTTAGAAAAAAATCAACTTACTATTAGCAACATCCGGCTGTGGGACAAACAACCACTGCTGCAAGCCAACCGAGAGTTACAGCAAATTCGACCTTATTATACATTTCCTGATGCCGATATCGATCGCTACACAATCAAAAACGCCACAGCAAAAAAAGGAGATGTGGAAAGCCAGCAAGTAATTCTGGCGGCGCGGGAATTAGATTACACAGCAGTTGCGCCGGAAGCTCAAACTTGGGTAAACGAACACCTCGTGTACACTCACGGTTACGGCTTTACTCTTTCTCCCGTAAACACAGTCGGTGCCGGCGGTTTACCCGATTATTTTGTCAAGGATATTGGGGTTACAGCCCAGACGGGAGAGAGTGTTTTAGATGTCACTAAAGATAGCATTCGGGCCAGTATCCCGATCGGCTATCCGCGCATTTACTACGGCGAAGTCACCGATACAGACGCCATCGCACCGACAAAAGTCAAGGAATTCGACTATCCCAGCGGCCAAGACAACGTTTACAATACCTACAGCGGTACGGGCGGAATTGCGATCGACTCTATATGGAAGCGCTTGCTGTTTGCGAGTTATCTCAAAAATTGGCAAATGGCCCTCACCCGCAATTTTACACCAGAAACCAAGTTACTTTATCGCCGCAACATTAACAAAAGAGTCCGGGCTATCGCTCCTTTTTTGCGCTACGATTCCGATCCGTATTTAGTAGTAGCAAACGCCAATCTCAGCAAAGGCGAAATCGAAAAAAAACCGGATAAAATTGACAATGCAATTAAACCTTCACCATCGGTAAACGATAAATCTCCCAACTATCTTTACTGGATTATCGATGGCTATACAGCGAGCGATCGCTACCCCTATTCAGACCCAGGAAACAATGAATTTAACTACATCCGCAACTCAGTGAAAGTAGTCATTGACGCCTACAACGGCTCTGTCAACTTCTACGTTGCGAATCCTTCCGACCCGATTATTAAGAGTTGGATGGCTATCTTTCCCGGACTCTTCAAACCCCTGGACAAAATGCCTCCAGCACTCCGCAAACACATTAGATATCCCGTAGATTTGTTGAGCATTCAATCGGAACGGTTGTTAATTTATCACATGGAAGATCCGCAGGTATTTTACAATCGGGAGGATTTGTGGCGAGTTCCCAATGAGATTTATGGTGGGAAACAGCAGCCCGTAGAACCGTATTATTTGATTACAAAATTGCCGACGGAAACATCAGAAGAATTTATTTTGCTATTGCCATTTACGCCAGTCAGCCGCAATAATTTAATTGCTTGGATTGCAGGGCGATCGGACGATGATGATTACGGTAAACTGCTATTGTATCAATTCCCAAAACAGCGCTTAGTGTACGGCCCGGAACAGATAGAAGCTTTGATTAACCAAGATCCGGTGATTTCCGAACAAATATCTCTGTGGAATCGGCAAGGATCAAAAGCGATTCAAGGGAATTTATTAGTAATTCCGATCGAACAATCTTTGCTGTACGTGGAACCTCTATATTTAGAGGCAGAACGCAATAGTTTGCCAACTTTAATTAGAGTAATTGTTGCCTACGAAAACCGGATTGTGATGGCAGAAAATCTCGACAAGGCGCTGAAGGCACTTTTTCAGCCAAAATCTACAAATAAACCCGCAATTGTGAGACCAGTAGAAGGCGCAGCCCCGGCGTTGAATTGACAGGATGTGTAGGGTGCGTCGCCCAATAAAATATCTAAAAATAAAGCAACAATCTCATAGCAACGCACCTTAAATATAGGACTAATATAAACAAGTTAGAATCGTGAATTAAATAATTTACATATATTTGTGGAAGGGGCGGGACGCCCGTCCTTTCTGAACGGGCGTCCCGCCCCTTCCATAAGTATTTGTAGGGTGTGGATACCTCGAAAATATCTCAAAATAAAGCAACAATCTCATAGCGTGGGGTGGGCTTCCCGCCCTTTCTGGACGGGCGAGACGCCCATTCCACAAGAAAAATCACGCATTGTAAGTTATTGAATTTTCATTGCTTAGGACTTACGTAAAGAAACCGGGTTTCTAGGAAAAATCTTGGTTTCTCAACTATAAAACTAGGTAGAAACCCGGTTTCTGGCCGGGCGTGTGCATAAATTCTGCAAATATTAGGTTTGTTTCCACAAGCCCTTGAATAGCGCAGGTGTGGATCCATTAGATTATCCATCGCATTCAGAGATTGTCTGTGGCGACACACCCTACAGTAACTGACTACATTCTCCTAAAATCAGCACAGCGGTATTTACAACGGATGCAACTCGACGAGCAAGTGCGTATTGTTAAGGCTTTAGATGCGCTGGTGACAGACTCGACAAAACTTGACATTAAGCCTCTCAAAGGTCGTCTTGAGTTCCGGCTGCGAGTGGGTAAATATCGGATACTTTTTGTAGAAGATACGGATAACCAGGTATATGTTGTGACCCAGATTGGTTCTCGCGGTGATGTCTATAAATAAGGTCGATCGCACTTTGGGAAGAAAAGGGCGATCGCACTTTGGGAAGAAAAGGGCGTACTTTGGGAAAAAAAGGGCGATCGCTTTTCCCCGAATCCCGAATTGAGATATAATAAATAACAAGCAAAAAAATCAACGAAATTCAGTGTAACTTAAGAAAGCCTATGTTGACTGTAGAACAGATAGAAAATGCGATTCTCCAACTGCCGTCCAACGAGATTGGAAAGTTGTTAGAGTGGTTACTAAATTTGGATTACCAACGATGGGATGTTCAGCTAGAGAAAGATATTTCTCATGGTAAACTAGATGCTTTAGCAGCAGAAGCGATGGCTAACGCCTCGGCTGTCGCCTACGCAGATTTTGAGAGTGGTAACTATCGAGAGATTTAATGCACTATACGAAGGAGAAAGTTTTGGGATTGTTACAATGCTTTGCCATCAACTGTACAAGCTACAGCCGATCGAAGTTATGAGTTGCTAAAGGCAGATCCGTCTCATCCTTCCCTGCATTTTAAGAAGGTTGGTGACTATTGGTCTGTAAGGGTCGGACAAGCTTATCGGGCGTTGGGTGTTGAGATTAAAACAGGTATTTTGTGGTTTTGGATTGGTACGCACGCAGAGTACGATCGCCTGATAGGAAAATAAGGGCGATCGCGCTTTGGGAAGAAATGGGCGATCGCGCTTCGGGAAAAAAGGGCGATCGACTCACTGCTGAAAAGAGACAAGTTGCGATCGCCTACCTGATGACTTAAAATAGAAGAGACATAGAGCTGCGTGGTCAAAATGGACAGAATCTCCGTCAACCCTCAAATTCACTTCGGTAAGCCTTGCATAGTGGGTACGCGCATTACTGTACAGAGCGTTCTCGAATTACTAAATGAAGGGCTTTCTTTTGGAGAGATTATCCGAGACTACTATCCCGATTTGGAAATGGATGATATTCGGGCGTGTTTGCGTTATGCGATCGCACTGGTGGCGGCGGAAGATGTGCATTTGGCATTAGCTTAAATTTATGAAGTTTCTGATAGACTAAGATGTGTACGCTGTCACCATAAAGTTTTTGATTGATGCAGGACATGATGTAATTGTTGTTGCTCAAATGGGTTTAGCGCAAGCAAGTGATGAAGAAATACTGAGAGTAGCGCAAGCAGAAAATCGCATCCTGGTTACGCGAGACAGAGATTAGGGAAATCTGGTTTTTGTGAGGGCGATCGGAACAGGTGTAATTTACCTTCGAGTCTTACCTAAAATGGTGAATGAAGTTCATAAGGAACTAGCAGGAGTTATAGAAAATTACTCTGAAGTAGAATTAAAAGGGGCATTTGTGGTTGTAGAACCTGATGGATATCGGTTTAGAAAACCGCTTATATAAGAAGTTAATTAGTGTCCTGTTGGAAAGGAAAGGGCGATCGCACTTCCTTCGATCCTAAATTGCTATAATGACAATCAGCCCAAAAATATCAACATCAAGCCTATGTCTACTTATAGCGAGGTACTGAGTCAGGCTCAAAGTCTCACTCCTGAGGAGCAACAGCAGCTTTTAGAAGTATTGTCAGCTTTGATGCGCGATCGGGTAACAACCCAAACTCAGGGTAAACGATCGGAAATTGATGCAGCACTGATTGAAATGGCACAAGATCCAGAGTATCAAGCTCAAGTGCTACAGATGGAGGCTGAGTTTGCGTTAGCGAGTTGGGAAGCATGGCAATTGGGAGAATCTCCTGTATGAACCGGGGAGAAGTCTATGATGCTCGATTCAAGGGCTATAATAGTAAAAATAGAGAATAGTTGATATTAGCTATGCAGCGAATATTTGAGGCTATATTGAAGGGAAACCTTTTAGAATGGGCTAATGAGGTTCCAAAACAGGGCGATCGCCCTGTCAAAGTTTACGTTACTTTGCAAGAAGAGCGATCGACTTTAAGTGCTGAGTTCCGCCGTCAGAGAATAGTTGAAATATTGGAAAAAATAGCAGCAAGTAATGTCTTTGCTGAGATTAGCGATCCGGTGGAATGGCAGCGAGAGTTACGTCAAGATCGTCCACTTCCAGGTAGGGATGAATAATGCTGCTTGACAGTAATATTATTATCTACGCTTCTCAACCAGAACACGCGCAGATTAGGCAGTTTATTGGTGAACATGACATAGTTGTATCGGCTGTAAGTTACGTTGAAGTCTTGGGTTATCATCGGCTGACTGAAGAAAATAGATTGTACTTTGAGGATTTCTTTGGTGTTGTGGAGGTTTTACCAATTTCTAACGCTGTACTCGATCGGACAGTCCTGCTGCGACAGATGAGGAGAATGACACTTGGGGATGCTATTATTGCGGCAACTGCTTTGGTATATGGCAGAACTTTGGTGACAAGAAATATAGGGGATTTTCGGTGGATTGCTGAACTCACACTGATTAACCCATTTGAGGCTTAAGTAAAGATGGGCGATCGCGCTTTGGGAAGAAATGGGCGATCGTACTTGGGTAAGAAAAGGGATCTCGCACTTTGGAAAGAAAAGGAATCTCGCTTTTGAACTATCTTGTCCTAATTTAATCAGCATCATACTTACATAACCATGCTGCTATGAGCGTTCCTACTATTCCACCTCCTGAAAAACCTATTATTATTGGAACATTTAAAAGTCCTGCTATAGTAATTCCAATTCCTATAGAAGTTCCTCCTGACTGAAGAACTGCATCCACAAATTTTCTCCTAATAATTTGTTTTTGATTTTTATTAAGATTAGCTCGCTTTGTTATATGTTCGGTTAACATAGCTAGGAGAGCAACAGTCCCTTCTTTAGATACTCGATCTACTATAGCTGTAAAAAGATTTCCCAGCCATTCTTTACCGTCAGGTGTAGTTTTGCGTTTATTGTCTATTGCAACTACTGGAATCTGGCAGGGCATATTACCATCACCTATTACGTCTGCTATGGTTTGTAGAATAATTTGTTTTTTTATGTGCAATTGCTCTTGGTATTCCGAGCGTTCAATGTTATTTGCAAAAGTAAAAACAATAACAGCATATTGCCAAACTATAGGTCCCAAAGCGTATGAAATAATTTTGATTGCTCGTAGATCGTTTTCCGATCTTGTTTCATCTAGTCTGCTAACATACAACATAGAGTCAGGAGTACGAACTTTGGAACGAATTAGATCTATATATCTTTGATCGTTTCCACTTCCATCACATAAACCAGGAGTATCAAAGACAGTAGCTTTAATATTATTTATCTCAAAATCAAATCCAACAACATCTGCTGTTTCCGCCTGATAGCGATTAACTTTAGATACTTCTTTGCCCACTAATGAGTTGACAGTGCTAGATTTCCCCCAGCCTGTACGACCTACTACAAAGAATACCAGCCGTTTGTTTTTAGTATTCGCCAGCATTCTTTCAAGAGCTTGAATAAAATTTATGCCTATTTCGTCAGTCATGATATTTTTGGAATTTATTGGGAAAGTTAAGGATTACTTTGGCGTAGAGCAACTACGGTCATTAAAGTATATTTTATAACCAAACCTAAGCGCAGTCAGTTGGAAAGATCGGGACTTTCCCCAGACAACCCGATCGCAAATGTCGGAAATGTCGGAATTATGTCGGAAATGTCGGAAAGTCGGATATAATACGACAAATCCCAGCACACGACTGACCTATGGACATCGCAGAAGTCTTGAAACTCGCAGACGAACTAATCTTCGCGAAGACGGGAGAACATATAGACTATCTGCAAAAGGCTATCCTAGAAGGGACATTCCAAGGTCGGACATACCAACAAATTGCTGACGCGACTCATTCCAGTGAAGGTCATACTAGGGATATCGGTTCGGAATTATGGCAAATACTTTCAGAGGGATTCGGAGAAGAGATTACTAAAAGAAATTTTCGAGCAATATTAAAAAAGGGTAAATTTTGCAATTTTTCACCCGCTATTGGTAGAGATCATGTAACAGTTAATAATAACCTCAATGTTTGTCCAGAAAGGGCGAGAAGTCCAACACCTCCCCAAAACCCCCAACAAACCCCAACTCAACTCCACATAGACTTAGGCGACGCACCCCAAATCTTCAGGTTTTTTGATCGCACCCCTCAACTCTCCACCCTCGAAAACTGGATAACGCGCGATCGCACTCGCCTCATCGCACTCCTCGGAATCAGCGGAATCGGCAAAACAACCCTCTCCCTCGGCCTCATCAACCAAATCAAAACCCAATTCGATTACATCATCTATCGCAGCCTCCGCTTTTCCCCAACCCTAGACGCAACCCTCACCAACCTCCTGCAAATCTTTCCCCAACCAACAGAAACTCCCCAAAACATTGACACCAAAATTTCCCAACTCCTCAACCACCTACGCAACTATCGCTGTCTGATTGTCCTCGATGACGTGCAAATGCTTTTTTGCAGCGGACAACCCCCAGGACAATACAAATCTGACTGTGAAGATTATCAGTTATTTTTTAAACTAATTGCCGAAGTTTGTCATCAGAGTTGTTTGATGTTGAATAGTTCCGAAAAACCTAGAGAAATTGTCCGATTAGAAAAAGCATATCATCCGGTTCGCTCCTTTGAATTGGGAAGTTTAGGAATAGCAGCTAAAGATATTTTGAACTCACAAAAGTTATCCGATGAGGAAACCTGGGAAACATTGATTGATATTTATCAAGGCAATCCCCTGTGGTTGGAGTTGACTGCAACCCTGATTCGAGAGTTATTTGGCGGTAGGGTGGCTGAGTTTTTGCAGTGCGAGATGCCGATTTTAGATGAAGGGTTGCAATCTCAGTTATCTCAACAATTTCAGCGCTTGACTCAGCCGGAGTTGGCCGTGGTGACTCACTTGGCCAGTCAAGCTGAACCCGTTGCTGTGTCTCATTTTTTTAACAAAATACCGTTGTCGCCGTCAGAGATAGTCAATGCAGTGCGATCGCTCAGAAATCGGTTTTTATTGGATGCCATAGAAGAGGAAAAGATAACTTTGTTTAGTTTGAATCCCGTGTTGAGACAGTATGTGCACAGTCGGTATGTTTCTAATTGATGTCAAATTCGGTTGATAAACGCGATATTCGTAGGGAAACGGCAATGCCGTATCCGTATCCAATTAACTAACGCGCTTTCCCGCAGTCCGGCAGGGGTTAAAACCCCTGCCTCAAAGCTGAAGTCCTCTAAAGAGGACTAATGAGTTCTTCAGTCCTCTTTAGAGGACTTTCGCTATTAGACAGGGGTTTTAACCCCTGGCGGTCTTTCGGGTTAAGTATTATGCCGTGTTCGTATCCGTGCTCGCGCCGGAGGTGGCACTACCGTTTCCCTAGGGTAGCTGATTCTGTAAGCGCGATCGTACCCACTCTCTCAACTCTCTAATTCTCGCATTCTCTCCCTTTTCTGAGTCTAAATTCATAAACTGTGCGAGTTCTTTGACAGGAAACGAGGCAAATGCCAAACTCGTTTCCGACTCGACATAGCCCGTATCATTTAAAATATTAATTATTAGTTCTCCCTTCTTCCAAATCCAAACTTCCGGCACTTTAAGTTCCGCATAAACCGCCATTTTATTAATAGATGAGCTAGTCAAATCCATTTCCACAGCTAAGTCTGGTGGCGGGTCATTTTTGAGATCGATAGTTAACTTTCCCCGCATTAAAGCTTCATTTTGAATATAAAAACATTCATCAGCTTCGTTGCCAGCTTTTTTGGGTTCCGAACGCCAAGTAGATGATTTTAATCCGATAATTTCAATTCCAATTTCCTCAGAAAGCGCTACAATTAGTCGTCCGAGAGTCCAGCTATACCTTTCATGTTCTGGTAAAGGTACCATTAGTTCTAAAGTCCCCTGATAGTAAGTCATGCGCGGCGTTGAACGTTCCGCAAATACTTCTAACAAGTGTTCGTAGGTTTCCCAACTGATATCATGTAAAACCAGGTGAGAACCTGCAAGCTCTTCTTTACTGTACGCCAGGGTTTGAACCATTGCAAATACTCCACGACAACTATAACTCTATTTTACTCTATTGAACATTGGACAGGTGCGATCGCCCTTTACCAAATAGATTCAAGATTCAGCACAAATCCGGGGAGAACATCTTCACCTGATAAAGTAGCAGGCGACTCCTGCACTTCAACTTCTGCGCCCTGACGATAAATTTCAACTTGTCGAGACTTGCGATTAATTAACCAACCCAAACGCGCACCATTATCTCGATACTCTTTCATCTTATCCTGAGTTTCTTTCAAGCTATCGCTGGGAGACATTAACTCGACGACAAAATCTGGACAAATTGGGGGAAATTTCCTTTTTTGTTCTAGAGTTAGTGCATTCCAGCGTTCTAATATTACCCAAGAAGCGTCAGGCGCTCTATTTGCACCATTAGGAAGTTTGAAACCTGTTGAGGAATCAAACACTTTGCCCAATTTATTTCGCTCATTCCAATTCCAAATTTGTGCTGTTAATCCTGCATTGCTATTGCTAGTCTCTCCTCCTGCTGGTGACATGATAATTAGTTCTCCTTTGGCCGTCCGTTCCAGTCTAATATTCTCATTTTCCTGACACAGTTGAAAAAACTGATCGTCTGTCAGCTTAATGATGGGGTTGAGGTTGAGCGTGAGGGTAGTCATAGCGGTATTTTATAGCGGGCTAAACGACCTTTATTAAGGATGGTAGCATATCGAGTAAGTCTTGAGCGCGATCGCACATTTATTGACTGTTCTTTATCTGATGTTCAACATAAGATCGCAGCACAGCATTCATCAGAGATTGATAACCTTTCCCTTGACTTTTAAACCACTCTAAGACATCGCTATCTACTCTTAAAGAAATAGGTTGTTTTGTCAGCGGTTTTGCGAGTTTGGCTTTTTCCCAGAAACTCGCATCTAACTCAGCAATATCAGACGTATCGATCGCAGATTCTGGAATATTTTCTAATTCTTCAAGTCGTTTGGGCGAGATAGTCATATTCAAACAGCAGAGATTGTATATACATATTGTATGTATTTACAGGATAGCATAAAGGGCGATCGCTTCCTACTCATCTGCTTCCAATCTTGAAATATCGGTGGCATAAGCGATCCAACAAGCGAACGCTAGCTTAATGTAACTCGATCTCAAAGTCCCTTGACACTATCAAATAGTTTGATATACCATGAGATATGAGATGAACATCAAATGACAGGAGAGTATGAAAAAGAATCAAGATAGCATTTTTGATTTGTCGCCAAAAGAAGAAGCTGTACTCACATCAGTCTTTCACCGCGAACGTTACGGCTTGGAGATTATTGAGGCGGTGAAAGAGGCGAGTGGCGGGAAAATCAAACTCGGCTTTGGTTCCCTGTACCCAACCCTCCACAAACTAGAGGAGAAAGGGTATTTAGAAGCACGCTGGGGTGATGAGACACCGGAAGAAAGAGGTGGTGCGCGACGGAGGTACTACAGAATTACAGGGTTAGGAGTGAAAGTTCTGGCAGATAAAAAGCAATTTCTTAACGATCTGGCTGGGTGGGAACCAGCTTGGGGAGGGGTATAAAATGAGCGAGAAAATGTTGTTAACCAAAGACCAACTTATCATCGCCAGCATAGGTATCATCTCATTAATTTTATTCAGCTTTATTATTGGTGATGTGCTGGGTATAGTGTGCCTTTTTTCTAATCCTACCCTAACAAAGACGCTATTTGGAGTATTTCTGTTTTTTCCTGCCACTTTCATACTTTTCTTGTCACTTTTATATATGGTTTCAGGGGGGTGGAACATGTGTAGTGATAATGGTGACGGTACGAAGTTCAAACGAGGTTTAATAATGTTGAAACAGGCAATGATAGCCAGTCTTCTTTTTGGTACATTCATTCTGGTGACTAATGTTATTTTTCTCAAAGTTCCATTTGGCATCCATTTGTTATTCAGTTACTCATTCTTACTGCTTACGCCATTTGGCTTGAAGGTATTTGAAAGAGGATGGTTAGCCATACCAGAGAAAGATAGGAATGCCCTGTTCATTGCATGGTTTATTCCATTGCTGGAGCAGATCATCCCGAAACAAGATCATGAAGAGTGGATGGGTCTGTTAAAAATAGGGCATGATAAGTCAATCAAAGAAGGCAAACATCTAATCTTCGTAAATTTAGAAACTTTAAAAAATGGTTTATGTTTAATTGGAGGTTCACTCTGGTTGAAAGCCGATAAGTTCGTTTCAGGATGGATGACCAGAGCAAAATAGGTTTTCTTGGGATAGACACTACAGCTAACAAGCAACGGTGGAAATCTCAGAAAAAAGGCACCGCTAACTAACCGGGTGCCTGCATTGAATATAAAACACACACAAATTCTAACATATGCCACAGATCAAACGTTTTAATGGTGTCAGAGTTGCCAACTCTCAACGCCGTCAGTTTTTAGCTACCCAAATTCTACTGGTCAAGATGGCAATTATTTGCTTTGCAGGTGGTGTGACTATTTACTATCAACAAAGTGTAATAGTCGCCGCAGTCGCGTCAATGATTGCAGGGTGTAGTGTAGAAATAATTGATGCTTGGCGCGAACAAAATAACGATCGCAAACCGAAAAAAATGTGACGAGGATGAAGTAATTTTGTGTTAGGGGTAGGGGCAATTCATGAATTGCCCCTACCCCTATCAAATAAGAAGCTGAATTGTTCTACTCTTCCTTGATCCGGTATTTATGCGAACATCAAGCGACCTTTCGGTTGTGGAATAGGATGACCCACTGCGTTAGCCGTTTCTATCCACTCCTGCATAATAATCTCTATATTTTGGAGTGCTTCTTGATAAGTTTCACCATCAGCAGCACATCCTGGCAATTCTGGTGCTTCCGCAATAAATGCCTGGTCTTCGTCACTCCAGTAAATGATTACTTCATACTTCATGATCATCTTGGTTAACCAATTTATATTTCAAAATTACTGCACGAACTTGCTTTACTTGATAAGCTTTAGCTTTTGATTTATCTGCTTTCTGCGGTTGGATGTTGAGAATTTCTGCGACTCCCTCCTCCGTAAAAATATGGTGACTTCCCTTAATTCTTACCTCAAATCCTAAAACATGGAGTATTTGACATAAATCGCTAAAGGAAAAACTATCATCGGATGCACCAAGCATCAGCTTAGCTAGAAGTTTGTTTATTTGAGTCATTAATTATTTTCATTATTGTCTGGGCGTTAATACTCTCACAAAATAGTGCAAGGGTATCAATTACCCCCCCCACTATTATAATTGAACTCACGCATCGAGGTTCAGAAACCGGGTTTTTTACGAAAATACTTGGTACTAACCCGCAGACTCGGTAAAAAACCCGGTTTCTTTGGTCATAGCGCACAACTTACGCCTGCACTAATTCAAAAACCCTATTCTACCCCCTCAATCCGGTCTTCCACCTCCTGATACAACTCGCGCAACCTGTCCAAATTGTTCTCCGAAGTCTCCCAATAACCGCGACCGTTCACCTCAAGCAAAGTGCTGACAATCTTGCGGAAAGAATGAGGATTCAGATTCAGCAAACGCTTCTGCATTTCCGCATCTTCGATAAAAGTAGTGTTCACATCCTCATACACCCAATTATCCACCGCACCCGCAGTCGCACTCCATCCAGTAGTGTTTACCAGACGCTTAGAAATCTCCCGCACGCCCTCATATCCGTGCGATAACATCCCCTCGTACCACTTCGGATTCAGCAGCTTAGTCCGCGAATCTAAACGCACGGTTTCTGATAGCGTCCGCACCTGCGCGTTGGCTGTGGTTGTATCAGCAACGAAGGATGCCGGTTGCTTCCCGTCGCCGCGCAAACTGCCGATTAATTTGGTCGGATCGGAGTCGAAATAGTGCGATACGTCGGTTAGCGAAATCTCCGCCGAATCCAAGTTTTGGAAGGTGACATCAGCAGTTTTTAAGGATGATTCAAAAATCTGCCTGTCTTGTTCCATTGTTCCGGGATTGTCGGAAGAAAAGGCGAAGGATTTGCGGGTTAAGTACATTTCCTGCAACTCGGCTTCGCTTTCCCAGGTGCTGTTTTCTACCGCTAAGTTGACGTTAGATGAATAGGAACCGGACGCATTGGAAAATACGCGGGTTGCTGCTTGCCGCAGGTTGATTCCCATTTCTTCGGCTTGCTTCAAGGCGTGTTTGCGGACGAAGTTCATTTCTAAAGGTTCGTCGGCTTCTGCGGCCATTTTCACGGCTTTATCTAACAGGTTCATTTGGTTGATGAACAAGTCGCGGAAGACGCCGGAACAGTTAATTACTACGTCAATTCGAGGGCGTCCCAACTCTTGCAAGGATAGCAATTCGAGTTTGTTGACTCGGCCCAAAGCGTCGGGAACAGGCTTGACTCCAACCATCCACATTACTTGCGCGAGGGATTCGCCGTAAGTTTTGATGTTGTCGGTTCCCCACAACACAACGGCGATCGTTTCTGGGTAATTTCCGCCGTTATCGAGGCGCTGTCTTTCTAATAAGCGATCGACAACAACCTTAGCAGACTTCACCGCACCCGTCGTCGGGATTGACTGCGGATCCAAAGCGTGCATATTCTTGCCAGTCGGCAAAACATCCGGGTTGCGAATCGGATCGCCGCCGGGGCCAGGCAGAACATACTCGCCTTCCAACGCGCGCAACAATGCGCCCAATTCGTTATCGGCACAAACTTGCTGCAAGCAGAATTCCAGATACTCAAACAGCGGTTTAATCGGTTCTGGATCGACTTTTTTGTAACCGGCGGCGTGCAACGCATCAATCCAAGGTGTTTTCTTGCCCATGTTGAAGAAATTCAACTTGGAAACTAGGGAAACTCTGCCCTCAGCATCGGTTTGTTCCTTCACCAAAGCGCCGACGGCTTCCCGACAGGCTAAGGTGATATTTTGCAGCAATTCGACATCTGTTAAAATGCCTCGATCGCTATTCGTGTAAATTTCCTCAATATCGCGTCCCAGACTGTTAGCGATAATTCGCGGTAAACTGACAAGTTCGTCTTCTTCGCGGTCTAAATTGGCGATATTTACCAAAGTTGCGATCGCCTCTTCCGCAGTCGGCGGCTTACCGATAATATGCAAACCGCAAGGTAACAACCGCGACTCAATCTCCATCAACTTGCGGTAAACCAAGCCAACTAAATTGTCCCGTTCCTCCGAAGTCATACCCGCAGCAACGCCTCTTTCCTGTTCGGGAGGTAGGGCGATATCCTTGTCCAAATTGACCAAACGGCACTTCTCGACGATCGCATCCACAATCGGCACGCCCCGGCCCGTATCCTTCAAAGTTTGATAAGAAGCAATCAACTCGCTGAGTTCCTGCAAACCTTTGTACAAACCAGCATTTTCAGCCGGAGGAGTCAGATAGCTAATAGTTTCAGCATAACTGCGGCGCTTGGCAATTGTTGCCTCGCTGGGATTGTTGGCGGCGTAATAATAGAGGTTAGGAATCTTGCCGATCAAACTGTCGGGATAACAATCGATAGACATTCCCATCTGCTTACCGGGCATGAATTCTAGAGAACCGTGAGTGCCAAAGTGCAGCACCGCATCCGCACCCCAAATGCGCTCCAAATAAGTGTAGTAAGCAGCAAAACCGTGGTGCGGGCTGGCGGAACGAGAGAATAACAACCGCATCGGATCGCCTTCATATCCAAAGGTAGGCTGCACTCCGATAAACACGTTGCCAAAATGTTTGCCGAAAATCAGCAAATTTTGTCCGTCGCTGTTCAAATGTCCCGGAGGCGGGCCCCAATTTTCTTGCAAGCGTTCCGAGTAAGGAGTGAATTCTTCGTATTCAGCTACGGACATCCGGTAAGCAACATTTAATTCGGGAGTTTGGTATTGGGCTGTTGCGTCGTGGATGACTTCTTGCATCAGTTTTTCTGCGGAATCCGGCAGTTCTGGCAAGTCGTAACCGTTGCCTTTTAGGGCTTTCAATACTTCGTAAATCGAGCCGAAAACGTCGAGGTAAGCTGCTGTGCCGACGTTGCCTTTGTCGGGGGGGAAACTGAATACTGTGATGGCAACTTTTTTATCTAATTTTGGTTTGCGGCGCAGCATTGCCCATTTCATGGCGCGCTGGGAAATTGCTTCGATTCTATCTTGCAGGGCGATCGCCTTTCCAGTTGCGCCATCTCTACCCGACAAAATAATCGGTTCGATCGCACCATCCAACTCAGGAATCGCTACTTGCAAAGCAACTTGAATCGGGTGCAAGCCCAAATCGCTATTTTCCCACTCTTCCGTTGTTTGGAAAACCAGCGGCAAAGCCACCATGTAAGGGCAGTTGAGCTTTTTCAAAGTCTCGATCGCCTTCGGGTGATCTTGTTTCGCCGGGCCGCCAACCAACGCAAAACCAGTCAGAGAAACCACCGCATCTACGATCGGCAGCGGTGCCACACCTTTGGGCCCAACTTCCAAGAAAAAGGTTTCAACCGGTTTCGAGAAGTCCAAACCGCCTGCAAAAATCGGTAAAACTCGCGCCCCCATTGCCTCCAATTCCTGCACAATTGCTACGTAGTGCGCGTCATCTCCAGTAACTAAGTGAGTGCGCTGCAACACTAAACCGATGCAAAGTGCGAGGGGATCTTTGAGGTCTGCGGAAATATCTTTGCGGGCATTATACCAGGCGAGATATGCTTTTACATCCTCAAACATCGACGGTGCCAAAGGATGCCAAATCCCCATATCCGGGTAGACAACGGGCTCTTGAAAACTTAGCTGTTCCTGGCCTTTGAATACGTATTTATGTGACAGCATCAGCAAAAAGTTTTCCAAGTTTTCTTGGGAACCGCCCAGCCAATACTGGAAACTCAGCATGAAGTTGCGCGCATCTTGGGCTTTGTCGATCGGCAAATATTTCAGCACTTTCGGCAAAGTTTGCAGCAGTTTCAGCATTCCGTCTTGGAAGGAACTCCCGGACTTTTCCTTCCGTTTTTTCATGAATTCGCCGATCGCGCTTTTGCTTTGTCCCAACTGCGCCATCGAGAAACTGCCCATTTTATTTAGCCGCATCACCCCCGGCATTGAGGGGAAAACTACAGCTACATCCAAGCTGTCGCGCAGCGGTTCCACAGCCGCTACCACTTTTTCTGCCAGATCTTCGATGAAAATTAGAGAAGCAATAAATACGTTGGCATCTGCCACATCCCGCTTGAAGGCCTCGTAATTTTCCGGGCTGCGGAGTTCTTCGATCAGGTAGCCGCTGATTTCTATTGCCAGATTCGGATTTTTGTTATTTATCGCTCGAACCGCTGCGGAGAGGGCGCTTTGATACTGCGGTTCTAGTACGACATAGACCACCTTCATGAGCGATCGCCCCTGCAAGTTTTCCGGCACGACGTGGCGAATGGTGGGCTTGACGTGAGTGAACATCCGGTTAGGCTCCTTTAAGATGCTGTTTTCGGCAATCGGGAATTTTTTTGTCCCCTAAGCATTTTTACCAGAAAACGCTTGCCATTAGGCGATTCGATCCTGCTAATTACACAATTCGACAAATTTATTGCAATTTTTAGTTACATTTTTTTACAAATTCCTTGAGCAAATGCTCCAAATTATCTTTACAAATATTTACTTGACATTAGATAGTCAATGTGTATTAGAATAAAATAGGAATAAAAAATAAAAAATCAACCAATCTTTGAGAAAAACGCTCCTGAGAAAAGTTCCGAAGTTTGTATAACTCATTAAACAGGCGATCGAGCAATTAATTAATCCCATAAAGTAATAAATTCCGAATTTTTAACCGTTCTTTCGGATGAGTGCGCTATTAGCAAATTTGATATTTTTCCCGGGAACTTAAAACGGTTGTAGAAACTCTTTATTGTATAAGTTCGCGATCGGCGATCGAACTCAGGTGAAATTAATTGCTGTTGATTGTCAAGCTCATCAAAACCCTAGGGGGACAACATGGCTAACTACGCAATATTCGATGAAAAATACTATCTCTCACAATATCCTTGGATCAAACCGGCCATTGATGCCGGAATAATCGCATCCGGCAAAGAACACTTTGAAAAATTTGGTAGAGCAGGTGGCTTAACTAAAGTATCGCGTTATTTTGACGAAGCTACTTACCTTGCAGCCAACCCAGATCTCGCACCCTTCGTCCGCACCGTCAATCCAGGCGCACCTTTTGCGACTGGCCTCGATCACTTTATCCAGTTTGGTTACGATGAAGGACAGCGCCGCACTCAAGTATCGCCTGAGTACAACGAAGATTTTTATTTAGCAAATAACCCAGAATTGCGATCGTTTGTCGGCCCCAATGGACCTTTCAAATCAGGATACCAGCATTTCATTCAATTCGGGGCAAAAGAAGGTCGTTTTGGGACTTCATTTTTTGAACCGGAATACTTAAAAGAAAACCCCGATATCGTGCCGTTTGTCAACTCTGGAGCCTTGAAAACCGGTCGGGAACACTTCTTCAATTTTGGGAAAAATGAGCCCAATCGTTCTGCGACTTTTGTCGGCAGTCGCAGCAACGATGTTATAACTGGTGTTGGTGCGGGGAATGTGGAACTGATTGGAGTAGAAGTCGGTATCGATCGCAACGGCAACCGACAGTTTGAAAGCTTTGGAACTAATGAATTCGATGTCCTAATTGGCAGCCCCGGAGTTGATACATTCGTCCTCGGAGTTCCTGCATCAGCCGGGAATCTCTCCGCGACAGCGTTGTATACGGGTAACGGTCAAGCTACGATTCGCAACTTCAACGTAGCAGACGATTTGATCCAACTGCAAGGAAGTTCTTTAAACGGTTACAGTCTGACTCCTGTTGGCAACAATTTGTCAATCCAGCGTTTTGGAGATGTGCTCGGCGTGATTGAAGGAGGAGCAAACTTGAATTTGACTTTCCTAGAAGCTAACGGTAATGGTACTTTCTTGATTGGTTAGTGATTAGTCATTAGTGAGCAGTCATTAGTCATCAGTAGGGTGCGCAATGCGCACCTTACGGCTTAGTATCAGTAGGGTGCGCAATGGGCACCTTACGGCTTAGGAATGGAAAGGACTGATACCAATTCA